>NZ_JBIAUC010000021.1:0-117675 GCF_042892355.1 Streptomyces sp. NPDC001796
CACGCTGTTGAGTTCTCAAGGAACGGACGCTTCCTTCGTACTCACCGGAGAGACTCACTCTCTCGGCTTTCCTCCGGGCGCTTCCCTTCGGTGTTCCAAACTCTATCAGTGTTTTTCCGTCTCTCTGACCACCGCCCTGCAGACATGCAAAACGGACCCCGAGATAGGATCTGACAAGTTTGGGTGCTGCCCGGCCAACGACGCTCGGTCGCATCGCTCCGCCCCAGGCAGGGGTACGACTGTACACCGGCCCGGGAGCGGGTGCAAATCGCTCATGCCGCGTTCCAAGGGCCGCCAACCCGTACGTCTCATGCGGAACCGGCAGTTCATATGACATACGCTGCTGCGCAGTGCGCCGTCCGGGACAGGCAGTGACGGCCCGCTCGGATCTCCACCCCTGGGAGGCTTTCCATGACCACCGTGACGTCCCCTCTCGCCGGACGTGCGATCGGACTGGCCGCAGTGCCCGACCCCGTGTTCTCCGGAGCTATGGTCGGGCCCGGCATGGCGATCGACCCCGTACGTGAGCCCGTGGAGGCCGTCTCCCCCGTGGACGGCGTCATCGTGTCCCTTCATCCGCACGCATTCGTCGTGGTTGACGGAGAGGGACACGGCGTCCTGACCCACCTGGGCATCGACACCGTGCAGCTGAACGGTGAGGGCTTCGAGCTTCTCGTCAACAAGGGCGACACCGTCACGCGTGGTCAGGCCGTCGTGCGCTGGAACCCGGCCGCCGTCGAGCAGGCCGGCAAGTCCCCGGTGTGCCCGGTGGTGGCTCTCGAGGCCACGGCCGACTCGCTGTCCGGTCTGCGTGAGGACGGCGACGTGAAGGCGGGCGACCAGCTCTTCTCCTGGCAGTGATGCCGGCGCCGTGACTGAACGGCACAACAGACAACCATCGCGGTGGCGGGACCCCCGCATGATTCGGAGACGGGTGAGATGGAGACAACGCTGCGAGGCGTCGGTGTGAGCCACGGTGTGGCGATCGGCGAGGTCCGGCACATGGGGACGGCGGTGCTCGAACCCCCGGCGAAGCAGATCCCGGCGGAGGAGGCGGAGCGCGAACAGGGGCGCGCACGCCAGGCCGTGGAGGCTGTGGCAGCCGATCTGATCGCGCGCGGCAATCTCGCGGGCGGCGAGGCGCAGGCGGTGCTGGAGGCCCAGGCCATGATGGCCCAGGACCCCGAGCTGATGGCCGACGTGGAGCGTCGCATAGCCGTCGGCAGCACGGCGGAGCGGGCGGTGTACGACGCCTTCGCCGCGTACCGGGAGCTGCTGGCGGGGGCCGGGGAGTACCTCGCCGGGCGTGTGGCCGACCTCGATGACGTGCGGAACCGCATCGTCGCCCGTCTGCTCGGCGTTCCCATGCCTGGTGTGCCGGACAGCGACGAGCCGTACGTACTGGTCGCCCGGGATCTCGCGCCGGCGGACACCGCCCTGCTGGATCCGTCCCTGGTGCTCGGCTTCGTCACCGAGGAGGGCGGGCCGACCAGCCACAGCGCCATCCTGGCGCGGGCACTCGGCGTTCCCGCCGTGGTGGCACTGCCGGGTGCGGGTGAGCTCGCCGAAGGCACGATGATCGCCGTCGACGGCAGCACGGGCGAGATATTCGTGAACCCGAGCGACGAGAAGAAGGCACAGCTGGAGGCCGCGGCGGCGGAGCGCAAGGCGGCGCTGGCGGCCTCGACCGGGCCGGGCGCCACGGCCGACGGTCACAAGGTCCCGCTGCTGGCGAACATCGGTGGTCCGGCGGACGTGCCGGCCGCTGTCGAGGCGGGCGCCGAGGGCGTCGGTCTGTTCCGTACGGAGTTCCTGTTCCTCGACGACAACAAGAAGGCGCCGTCCGAGGAGAAGCAGGTCGAGGCCTACCGGCAGGTCCTCGAAGCGTTCCCCGAGGGCCGAGTCGTCGTCCGGGTGCTGGACGCGGGTGCGGACAAACCGCTGGACTTCCTGACCCCGGCGGACGAGCCGAACCCGGCGCTGGGTGTGCGCGGTCTGCGGACGCTGCTCGACCATCCGGAGGTGCTGCGCACTCAGCTGACGGCGCTCGCGAAGGCCGCGGAGGGGCTGCCGGTCTATCTCGAGGTCATGGCGCCGATGGTCGCCGACCGCACCGACGCCAAGGCGTTCGCAGACGCGTGCCGTGAGGCCGGGCTGCACGCGAAGTTCGGTGCCATGGTGGAGATCCCGTCGGCCGCGCTGCGGGCGCGCGCGATCCTGCAGGAGGTCGAGTTCCTGTCGCTGGGAACCAACGACCTCGCGCAGTACACGTTCGCCGCGGACCGCCAGGTGGGTGCGGTGTCGCGTCTGCAGGATCCGTGGCAGCCGGCGTTGCTCGACCTGGTCGCGCTGTCCGCGGAGGCGGCGAAGGCCGAGGGCAAGAGCTGCGGTGTCTGCGGTGAGGCCGCGTCGGATCCGCTGCTGGCGTGTGTGCTGACCGGTCTGGGCGTCACCTCCTTGTCCATGGGTGCTGCGTCGATTCCCTATGTCCGGGCGACGCTCGCGAAGTACACGCTTGCGCAGTGCGAGCGTGCCGCGGCTGCGGCGCGTGCCACGGACACCGCCGACGAGGCACGCAGGGCGGCTCAGGCGGTGCTGTCCGGCGAGTAGTCGGCGCGCGTCGTCGCTCCGGCGTCGTGCGGCGAGGGGCGCTCCGCCTTCTGGTGGGGCGCCCCTCGCCCGTTCAATGGGCGTGGCCGGGTGTGCGGCCGTCTTCTCCGAGGTCGGGTGGGGTGCAGTAGTCGACACCGGATTCGGGCGAGACCAGGTCACCGGACTCGATGTCGGTGCAGTAGGCGTCGAAGACCTCCGCGGCGGTGAGTGGCTCCAGTCGTTCGCCGCGCAGGCGCCACCCGTAGACACGGTCGTGGGTGCCGGGCGCTGCGGTGCGCATGACGAGGCCGCCGGCGCTGTGGGTGGCGATGCCGAGGGCGAGGACGCTGGTGAATTCCAGTGCCTCGGTCTCGTCGAGGTGGGCCGTGCCGTCGGGGTCCTTGTCCGCGTGGAGCACGGCGACGAGTGTCTCGGGTGCGGCCGAGACGCTGCACACGAGGTGTCGGTGCCCGGGGCTCGCGGTGTCGAGGATGCGGGCGACGAGGTGGGAGGCCCGAGCGAAGGCCGAGCGCCCGATGTCCTCGCCGCAAGAGGCGCACGCGCCCAGCCGGGCCAGCACATTGGTCGCGTACTCCCAGGTGGCCCGCCGTACTGCCTCGTCGATCAGGTCGGGGACGAGTTCGGCCAGCGGCTGTCCTTCGTACGGGAGGGCTGGTCCGGTGGCGGCCAGTTCCGCGGTGAAGCGGGTGCGGCTGGACGGGGCGTCCGGTTCCAGGCCGTTGCGGGCGCAGAACTCCGCGTACTCCTCGGGGTCGAAGAGGGCGACGGTCGTGTGGCTGCCCTGCGCGGCGAGGGTCCTGAGCAGGGCTTCCACCTGCTGCAGGTAGGTCGTGTGGTCGTCGAAAGTGAAGGTGCGGTAGCGCCGCATCGCGGTGAAGTCGTGTTCGTCGGTCAACAAGCCGATGGTGCCGGCGATCTCGCGGCGCAGGACGCGTCGCATGGTCCGCTGCTCGGTGTGCGGCATGGTTCCCCCTACGTGCAGTGATCTGTACTCACTCAACGTAACGGGCGGCACTGACAACGGCCTGCCGGTCGAGGTGGCCGGCAGGCCGTCACGGGGGCGGGACGGGGTGCGTCAGGCGCGCTTGCGGGCCAGGTCCTCGTAGAAATGGAGCAGGTCGAGGTTGTCGATGGAGCCCGGGTTGACGGCCTTTTCCAACGGGGCGCCCTGCAGGAGACGTTTGACCGGGACTTCGATGCGCTTGCCCGTGAGGGTGTGCGGAACGCCCGGAACTTCGATGATCTCGTCGGGGACGTGGCGTGGTGAGAGCTGTTCGCGGATGGTCTGCCTGATGCGGTTCAGCAGGGCGTCGTCCAGGACGGCCCCGGGGGCCAGGTGGACGAACAGGGGCATCCAGTAGCCGCCGTCGGGCTGTTCGATGCCGATGACGAGGGACTCCTTGATCTCGGGGAGGCGTTCGACGGCTTCGTAGATGTCGGCCGACCCCATGCGGACGCCCTGGCGGTTGAGTGTGGAGTCCGAGCGGCCGTGGATGATCACCGAACCGCGGGAGGTGACGGTGATCCAGTCGCCGTGGCGCCACACTCCCGGATACATGGCGAAGTAGCTTTCGTGGTAGCGGCTGCCGTCGGGGTCGTTCCAGAACCGGATCGGCATGGAGGGCATCGGGTTGGTGACGACCAGCTCGCCGACCTCGTCGATCAGGAGCTTGCCGCTGGGATCCCACGACTGCAGGTCGGTGCCGAGGCCTGGCGCCTGGAGTTCCCCGATGTACACGGGGAGAGTCGGTACGGCCCCGGCGAAGCAGGAGCACACGTCGGTGCCGCCGCTGACGGAGGCGATCCACAGGTCGTCGCGGACCTCGTCGTGCAGCCAGGCGAAGCCGTCCGGTGGCAGCGGCGAGCCGGTGGTGGCCACGCACTGCACCCTCGTCAGGTCGTGGTCGCGGGCCGGGTGCACGCCCGCCTTGCGGCAGGCCATGACGTACGCGGCGGACGTGCCGAAGAGTGTGGCCCCGGTGCGTTCGGCGACGCGCCACTGGGCGCCGGTGCCGGGGTGGCCGGGGCTGCCGTCGTACAGGACGATCGTGGTGCCCGTCAGTAGGCCGGAGACGAGGAAGTTCCACATCATCCAGCCGGTGGACGTGTACCAGAAGAGGCGGCTCTCGGGACCGAGGTCGCAGTGCAGGCCGAGCTGCTTGAGGTGCTCGATCAGGATGCCGCCCTGGGACTGGACGATGGCCTTGGGCAGGCCGGTGGTGCCCGAGGAGTACAGCACCCACAACGGGTGGTCGAAGGGCACCTGCTCGAAGACGGGCTCGACGTCCGCCGAGGTCAGGGCCGACCACTCCAGGGCGCCCTCAGGGGCGTCGGTGCCGAGGAGCGGGATGTGGACGACGGCCCGCAGGGTGGGCAGTTCGCGGCGGAGTTCGGTGACGGTCTCGCGGCGGTCGTGCTCCTTGCCGCCGTAGCGGTAGCCGTCGACCGTGATCAGGACGACCGGTTCGACCTGCTGGAAGCGGTCCAGGACGCTGCGGGCTCCGAAGTCGGGTGCGCAGGAGGTCCACACGCCACCGACGGCGGCCGTGGCGAGGAGGGCGACGACGGCCTCGGGGATGTTGGGCAGGTAGCCGCTGACGCGGTCTCCGGGGCGTACGCCGAGGGCGCGCAGTTCGGCGGCGAGCGAGCCGACCTGGCGGCGCAGTTCGGACCAGGTGACCGGGCGGGGCTCGTGGGTCTCGTCGACGGCCAGCAGGGCGGGGTCGTCGGCTCGGGTGGCTGCCGCACGCAGGGCGTGTTCGGCGTAGTTCAGGGTGGCTCCGGGGAACCATTCGGCGCCCGGCATGGAGCGGTTGCCGAGCACGCGCGCGTAGGGCGTGGAGAATCGTACGTCGAACCACTCCGTGACGGCCTTCCAGAAGGTCTCCAGCTCGGCCACCGACCAGCGGTGCAGCGCCGGGTAGCCGCCCTCGGCGGGTGCTCCGTGGCGTTCGGCCGCCCAGGCCTGGAACCGGGTGATCTGTGCCCGGGCGATGCGGTCGGCGTCGGGCTGCCAGAGAGGCGTGGGGTTCGCTGAGGTCATGGGGCGGCTCCCGGACTGTGCGCGTCGTGTGCGTGGTCCGCGCACGTGCTGGGGTGTGCGCGTCACGCGGCTGACACGGACGATGCCACGTGATCGACTTCTGCACCAGGGTGTGCCCCACATAGTCGGCATCGCGAAGCTGTGCTCAGAACACAGGTGAACGGCAGTTGAACGGTACCCCTGTGCGAGGGCGTCAGTGGCAAGGTGAGCAGCATGGACGGTCGTGACCTGGTGCGTTCGGTGAAAGCGGTCGGTTCGGGAGGTGCGGCGGGGGGCCTGCGCACCGTGCGGGCCGCCTGGCGCAGACGGCGTGCCGATGCCACCGGGTTGCCGCGGCGGGGCGCGGAGCGGGCGCGGGTACCCGGGCCGGTGCGGGACGCGGAGCCCGGGCCGGGCGGGGGTGTCGTACGGTTCGCGCGTACCGAGCTGCGGGTCATGGTCGCCGTGAACGGGGCCGTGTTCTGGGGCTGGGACGGGGTGGCGCCGGAGCCGTCCTACGCCCTCGCGGGCCGCTGTCCCGAGCCGGATCCGCGGGCGGTGCTGGAGCCGGACAAGGACGGCGGCTGGCGTGTCGTGGCGGAGCGCGTCACGGTCGTGGTGTCGCGGTACGGAGCGATCGAGGTGTGTACGCCCGGTGGTGTGACCCTGCGCCGGGATCTGCCGCCCCGGTGGTGGGAGCCGGCGGACGGGGGCGGCGCGCGCTGGATGCAGCGGGCCGAAGTGGCGCCCGACGCCCGGTTCTTCGGGCTCGGGGGGCGGGTCGGGGGGCCGCGACTGCGCGACGGGACCTACCGGCTGTGGAACACGGACCCGGGGCGGCCGTTCGGGCCCGGCGACGACCCTCTGTACATCACCATGCCGGTCCAGATGGTGGTGGCGGACGCGGGCACGCATCTGGTCTTCCATGACACCTCGTGGGACGGCACGGTGACGCTGCGGGAGGGTGAGGAGGGTGCGGGCTCCGGGCACGACCGGCCGGGAGCCTGTGAGGTGCGGATGGACGGCGGGCCGCTGCGCTGCTGGGTGATGGTGGGCACCCCCGCGCGCGTGCTGCGCGTCTGGGCGTCGCTGACCGGGGTGCCGGCGGTGCCGCCGGCCTGGGCGCTGGGGCACCATCACGCGCGGTGGGGTTTCGGCAGTGAGCAGGAGGTGCGCCGGATCGCCGCCGGCTACGCGGAGCACGGCCTTCCGCTTGATGCCGTCCATCTCGACATCGATCACCTCCACGGCCACCGGGTGTTCTCGGTCGACCGGGACCGCTTCCCGAAGCTGCCGGTCCTCGCCGAGGATCTGCGCCGGGACGGGATCCGCCTGGTGTCGATCGTCGACCCCGCGGTCAAGGCCGAGCCGGGCGATCCCGTGTACGACAGCGGGCGCGCGAAGGACGCGTTCGTGCGGGACGCCTCGGGGCGACCGGTGGAAGGGGTCGCGTGGCCCGGTGAGACCGTGTACCCCGACTTCACGCACGCGCGCGTGCGTGAGTGGTGGGGCGGGCTCTACCAGGAGCGCCTCGCCCAGGGCTTCGCGGGGTTCTGGCACGACATGAACGAACCGGTGTCGTTCACGGCCTTCGGCGAGAACACCCTCCCGCGCTCGGCCCGGCACGCGCTGGAGGGCCGTGGCGGTGACCACCGGGAGGCCCACAACGTGTACGCCCTGTGCATGGCCAAGGCCGCGTACGAGGGGCTGCGTGGCCTCGTCCCGGATCAGCGGCCGTTCCTCTTCTCGCGCTCCGGGTGGGCCGGCATGCAGCGCTACGGCGGGACCTGGTCAGGGGACGTGGCCACGGGCTGGCCGGGGCTGCGCGCCTCGCTGTCGCTGGTGATGGGACTCGGGCTGTGCGGTGTGCCGTACTCCGGGCCGGACGTCGGCGGCTTCGACGGGAGTCCGTCGCCGGAGCTGTATCTGCGCTGGTTCCAGCTCGCCTCCTACTTTCCCCTGTTCCGGACACACGCCAGTACCCGTGCCGGGCGACGGGAGCCCTGGGAGTTCGGCGACGACGTTCTGGAGCACGCGCGCGGGGCGCTCGCCGAGCGGCGGCGGTTGCTGCCGTACTTCGTCACCCTGGCGCACCTGGCTCGCCGCACGGGTGCGCCCTATGTGCGGCCCCTGTGGTGGGGCGCGCCCGAGGACAGGGCGCTGAGGGACTGCGAGGACGCCTTCCTGCTCGGCGAGAGCCTCCTGGTGGCACCGGTCCTGGAGGCCGGCGCGGTCCGACGGACGGTACTGCTGCCGCCGGGCCGCTGGTACGACACGGTGACCGAGGCGGTGCACGAAGGGCCGGGCCACGTGGTGGTCGACGCACCACTGGGGCGGATTCCGGTGTTGGCGCGTGCGGGCGCCGTCCTGCCGGTACGGGGTGCCGGCGGGGACCTGGAGCTGGAGGTCTGGGCGCCCGCGCGGGGGCGGTCCGGGGGCGGGACGGTGGTGCCGGACCCGGGCGACGGCTGGGAGGAGCCGGAGGTCGAGCGCTACGTGACGCGGTGGAAGGGACGCCGGGTGGTGGTCCGGCGGGAGACGGACGAAGGCCGCAGCGATCCCGCGTATCCGGTGCGGCTACGGGGCCTGGACCACGCGTGACCCGGGCGGGACGCGCGCGAGGCTGTGCTGCGCGCGTACCGCGGGCTCACACGTAGCGGCCCTCGAACCATCCCCGCACCGCCAGGGTGTGCAGGGGGAAGGCGAGTTCGGCGGGCCGGCGCAGGAGCTGCCAGCCCTCCGTCTCGTCCGTGCCGGTGGACGGGGGCAGGTCCCCGACCGGACGCTCCGGGAGAAGCCCGAACAGCAGCAGGTGGCCGTCGGGCGAGCTCATCGCGTCGACGAGCCGCACATCGCGGGCGGCCGCGCCGATGCCGGTCTCCTCCTTCAGCTCCCGGACGACGGCGTGCCGCCAGTCCTCCCGGTGGTCGATGAACCCCCCGGGCAGGGCGACACCCCCACGCGCGGGCGGGATGGTCCGGGTGATGACCACGAGGGACGTGCCCTTGGTGTCGTACACGGGCTGGAGGGCGACCGCGACGGGCAGCGGGTTGCGGTATGCCGCCGTGCCGCAGGCGGCGCAGGTGCGGGGCCAGCCGGAGATGCCCTCTCCGTAGGGCGCTCCGCAGCTCGAACAGTGGGAGTCCGGCACGGAGCCGACGGCGGACGGGATCGGGGATTCGGACACGTGGCGGACTGTATCCGATCACCTGTGCGGCGTCCTCCGGGGGCGGCTCAAGGGGCGGACGTCAGCGACTTCATGGACACGGGGAAGTCGAAGTAGGTGTCCGGGTAGGGCTCCGACTTGAAGGTGTAGTGCCACCACTCCTCGGCGAGGTTGACGAAGCCGAGGCCCTCGAGGGTGCGCTTCAGGAGCAGCCGGTTGGCACGCTGCTCGCCGACGATCCGGGGGTCGTCCGTGTGGGCCAGTGTGTCGAAGCAGTCGAATCCGGTGCCCATGTCGACGGAGTTGTCGGGAAAGCGCTCGGCCCTGGGCGCGTAGCACGGCACGAGCGGCCGACCGGGCACGTAGGGACGGGTCGGCCTCGCGGGCAGTCGGACGATCGTCAGGTCCATGGTGGATCCTCGGCTGTGCCCGGACTTCTCCGCGATGTAACCGTCAACGAACAGGCGGGTCTTGTCGACCCGCGGATAGAACTCGCCCTTCATCTTCTCGTCGTCGAGGTCCTTCGCCCAGCGCACGAAGTGGTCGACGGCGCGTTGCGGCCGGTAGCAGTCGTAGACCTTGAGCGTGTAGCCCTCGCGCACCAGCTTGGTCTGTGCCTTGTGGAGCGCTTCGGCGGCCGGGCGGGTGAGGATGCACAGGGGCTGTCGGTAGCCGTCGATTCGCTCGCCGACGAAGTTGTGCGGGGTGAAGTACCGGATCTCCTCGAGGATCGTCGGGTCCACGGATCTCAGCGCGACGAAGTCCGAGGGCGCCTTGGGCTGCGGCGCGGCCGGGGCGGTGGCCGATGCGGAGACGACGGCGAGGAGCGCGGCGAGCGCGGTGACCAGGCTACGTACGACGACCGAGAGACGTGTCATGCCCTTTGCATTTATCAGTCGGGCTTCGGCGGGGGAAGAACGCCTGGGCCGTTCTGCGGCGCGTCTGCCGAATTCCCGGAGCACGTGGCACACTCCTGACGTCCCGTCAGAAACATGCTGGGGAGGGGTCATGTCGCACGTCCGCACCCCTGTGGTGGCCGGATGGTTCACGGGTGAGGGAGAAGACTTCCGTCTTGTCGGCACAAGGTGCTCGGCCTGCCGGTCGGTGTTCTTTCCGCGCGAGGACGCCTTCTGCCGCAACCCCGGCTGTCAGGGCGGTGACCTCGTCGAACTGTCACTGTCCAAACGGGGGCGAATCTGGTCGTACACCGACACTCACTATCGGCCACCGTCACCCTATGTGACGAATCCGGAACTTCCTTGGAGGCCTTACGCGTTGATCGCGGTGGAACTCGAAGCGGAGCGGATCGTGGTGCTCGGGCAGGCGGTTCCGGGGGTGGCCGTCGCCGATCTGGCAGTGGGCATGGAGGCGGAGGTCGTCCCCGGTGTGCTGCACGAGGACGCGCAGACGACCTGGACGACATGGCACTGGCGGCCGACGGGGGTGGCGGGATGACGGACGACGTGGCGGTGCTCGGCGCGGGCCTGCACCCGTGGGGCAAAGAGGGAAGCGGCTTCGTCGCGTACGGGGTGGTGGCCGCGCAAGCGGCGCTCGCCGACGCAGGGGTCGACTGGCGGGACGTCGGCTCGATCGTGGGCGCGGACACCGTGCGGGGCGGGTATCCCGGGTACGTGGCGGGGGCGACGTTCGCCAAGGCGCTCGGCTGGCAGGGGGCGCGGGTGACGAGCGTGTACGCGGCGTGCGCCTCGGGGGCTCAGGCGGTCGACACCGCACGCGCTCAGATCCTTTCGGGGCTCGCGGACGTGGTGCTGGTGGTCGGCGCCGACTCGGCCCCCAAGGGGTTCTTCCGCCCCGCGGGCGGTGACCGGCCCGACGATCCGGACTGGCTGCGGTTCCGGATCCTCGGGGCGACCAACCCGGCGTACTTCGGTCTGAACGCCCGCCGCCGGATGGCCGTCCACGGGGACACGGTCGACGACTTCGCGCAGGTCAAGGTGAAGAACGCGGCCATGGGAGCACTCAATCCCAACGCCCGGTACCGCAGACGGGTCACCGCCGACGAGGTCGCCGCCTCGGCGGTGGTGGCCGACCCGCTGAGACTCCTCGACATCTGCGCGACCTCGGACGGCGGGGCGGCCCTCGTTCTGTCGAGCATGGAGTTCGCGCACCGGCACGGAGCGGCGCGGCCGGTGCGGATCCGGGCGGTGTCCACGGTGACGCCGTGCTATCCCAATACCGTGCTGGACCTGCCCGACATCGCGACGGACTCGGCTGTGGCGGTCGAGCCGGCATCCGAGACGTTCCGCGCGTCGATCGCCCGAGCCGCCTACGAGGAGGCGGGCATCGGGCCCGAGGACCTCTCCCTCGCCGAGGTCTACGACCTGTCCACCGCCCTGGAGCCGCAGTGGTACGAGGACCTGGGGCTGTGCGCGCAGGGCGAGGGGGTCAAGCTGCTGAGAGAGGGCGCCACGGCGCTCGGCGGACACATACCCGTCAACGTGAGCGGCGGCCTGGCGTCCTTCGGTGAGGCCGTCCCGGCGCAGGCGATCGCCCAGGTGTGCGAGCTGACCTGGCAGTTGCGGGGTGAGGCGGGCGACCGCCAGGTGGCGGGGGCACGGATCGGGATCACCGCGAACCAGGGGTTGTTCGGACATGGGTCCGCAGTGATCGCAGTGCGGTGACCCGGCGACACCCGTACGCTCTGTGATCACCTGGGAATGCTGTGTGAACAGGTCATGAACTGGGCCTCGGCGGGCACCGACGACGCCATCATGCTGCCGTGCCCTCCTGGACGGACAGCATCCGTTTCGCCTTCCAGCCGGTGGTCAATCTGACCACCGGAGGGGTGGCGGCACTGGAGATCCTCGCGCGCCCGGAGACCGGCGACGTCCTCGCGCAGGCCCGCCGGGACCCTGAACTCGACGGCAGTCTGGCCGCCTTGGCGGTCGGCGCGGCGGCGCGGAACGAGACCCTCCTGCCACTGCACGTCAACGTGTTCGCGGCGACGCTCGCCGATCTCGGCGGCCTCACCGCCCTGCGGCAGGCCGTGCGCCAGGCGGGGCGGCTGCCGTGGGAGGTGACGGTCGACGTGGGTCCGCCGTACACGCACGTACCGCACCAAAGCCTGTTGGACGCCGTGGGCGTGCTGCGCGGCGAGGGTTTCCGGATCTGCGCGGACGGAGTCGGCGACGGCGACGTACCGCTGCGCCTGCTGGCGGACATGGCGCCGGATCTGATGAAGCTCGACGCGTCCCTGCTGACCCGGCCGGCCGCCGTGCGGGCCATGCGGACGCTGTGCGAGCAGTTGGGCGCGTTGCTGTCGGTCGAAGGCGTGGAGACCGAGACGCAGTGTGCGGCGGTACGGGCGGCGGGCGCGCAGTTGGCCCAGGGTGATCTGTTCGCGCCACCGTCCCGGCGGCCTGCCGTGGACGTATACCTTCCGGTGACGGCCCCTTCCGTGCCGGCGACCCCGCGTACCGGGCCGTCGGTGCGGCAGTTCCTGCGACCTGCTGCGCTGCTGCCCGCGACGGCCTCGGCGGGTCAGGTGCGGGCACTGCTCACCGGGTCACCGGAGGTGTCCGGTGTGCTGCTGGTGGACCGGGCCGGGGTGCCGGTCCGATCGGTGCACCGTTCGCGGTTCCTGCTGTCGATGTCGGGGCGGTACGGCCATGCGCTGTACGCCGACCGGCCCGCCGCGAAGCTGGGTGATCCGCCGCGCACGGTCGGCGTCGGAGCCACGGCCTGGGAGGTGCTCGACGTGGTCGCGGACGGCGAGCGGGACCGCACCTCGGACGACGTGGCGGTGGTCGACCGCCAGGGAAGGTGTGTGGGCGTCGTACGGCTCGCGGACCTCGTACGGGCGCTGGCCGAGAGCCGGGTCGAGGAGGCAGCGGGGCTCAATCCGCTGACCAGGCTGCCCGGGTCGGACGCGATCACCGGTGAGGTGGACCGGCGGATCGCGGACGGACGGCTGTTCGCGCTGAGCTGGCTGGACGTCGACCACTTCAAGCAGGTCAACGACGGTGCGGGGTTCGCCGCCGGTGACGAGCTCATCCGTGCGGTCGGGCGGGCGTTGCAGGGCGCGGCGTCGGGGAGCACCCGGGTGGGGCACATCGGTGGGGACGACTTCCTGGTGCTGGCCGATCCCGAGAGGCTCGATCCGCTGGCCGCGTCGGTGCTCGACTCACCTTGGTCGGCGGGCGGGCGCACGGTCACGCTGTCGCTGGCCACGGTCGTGTGCGCACCCGGCAGTGTGACCGACCACCGTCAGGCGGCGGCGTGCCTGGCCCCCCTCAAACAGGCGGCGAAGGCGCTGAGCGGCGCGAGTTGGGTCCTGGGCCGGGCCGGTCTGCCGGGCCACGAGATCCGCCGCGGCTCGCTCCCGGCTCCGGCGGGCGTGCCGGGGGGCCGCTGACGCCACGCCACGCCCGCCCGCTCTCCCCGCTCCTGCGGATGCCTGCCCACCGTTTACGTCGCCCGCCTTGACGCTCCGTGGGTGCGGGAGAACACTTCCGGATGTCAGTCGGCATCGCCGCATTCGGGCGTATTCGGTCATGCGATCCGAGGCCCACACGAGCACCAACGGGTTGTCCCCCACGGGCGGTTCCGCTGCACAGGCACGCTCGTCGCGGACGCCGGGCGGGGTTCGGGACCCTCCCTGCCTTCGGCTGAAGTCGCCAAGGGAAACGCAACCCTGCACGGAGGACCGACACGGGGCCGGACGGACCCCGGGCGAGGGCCTAGGAGCCGCCATGACGCATGCAAGCATCTTCGTCGGCGAGTTGATCGGCACGGCCATACTCATCCTGTTCGGCGCGGGAGTCTGCGCCGCCGTCACCCTGCACTACTCCAAGGCGAAAGGCGCGGGCTGGGTCGTCATCGCCTTCGGCTGGGGCTTCGGCGTCCTCGCGGGCGCCTACACCGCCGCCCCCAAGTCGGGAGGACACCTCAACCCGGCGGTGACCATCGGCCTCGCCATCGCCGGCATCACCAAGTGGAAAGACGTCCCGTACTATCTGCTGGGCCAGATGGCGGGCGCGATCCTCGGCGCCGTGCTGACCTGGCTCGTCTACTTCGCCCAGTTCCAGGCGAACGCCGAGGAGGACAGGGCCCAGCCCACGCTCGGGATCTTCTCCACCGCCCCGGAGATCCGCAATCCCGTCGCCAACCTGATCACCGAGATCATCGCGACCATGGGTCTGGTGCTGCCCATCCTGTTCTTCGGCAAGAACCTCGGCACCGGCATCGGCATCATCCCCGGCACGACGGCGTACGGCTCGGGCATCGGCATCCTGCTCGTCTCCCTGCTCGTCGTCGGCATCGGCCTCTCCCTCGGCGGGCCCACCGGTTACGCGATCAACCCCGCCCGGGACCTCGGCCCGCGCATCACCCACGCCCTGCTGCCGATCCCCAACAAGGGCGGGTCGGACTGGGGCTACGCCTGGATCCCGGTGGTGGGACCGCTGGTCGGCGGTGCGCTGTCGGCCCTTGTGTACAAAGCAGCCTTCTGACCCTTTGACGAAGGGGACGTCATGACGGACCACGACCGCAAGTACGTCGCCGCTATCGACCAGGGCACCACATCCAGCCGCTGCATCGTCTTCGACCACAGTGGCGGGATCGTCGCCGTGGACCAGCGCGAACACCGCCAGATCTTCCCCAAGCCGGGCTGGGTGGAGCACGACGCCACGGAGATCTGGTCCAAGGTGCAGGCGGTGGTCGCGGGCGCGATCGCCAAGGCCGGGCTGCGCGCCGACCAGATAGCCGCGCTCGGCATCACCAACCAGCGCGAGACCACGGTCCTGTGGGACCGCGCCACGGGCAAGCCCGTGCACAACGCGATCGTCTGGCAGGACACCCGGACTGCCGCGCTGTGCAACGAACTCGGAGGCCCCGACGGGCAGGACCGTTTCCGCGAGCAGACCGGGCTACCGCTCGCGAGTTACTTCTCCGGTCCCAAGGCGGCCTGGCTGCTGGACAACGTGCCCGGGCTCAGGGCGCGAGCCGAGCGCGGCGAGATAGCGTTCGGCACCATCGACTCCTGGCTGATCTGGAACCTGACCGGCGGAACGGACGGCGGACGGCACGTCACCGATGTCACCAACGCGGGGCGCACAATGCTGATGAACCTCCAGACGCTCCAGTGGGATACATCCATCCTGTCCGCCATGAACGTCCCGGAGGCGATTCTTCCGGAGATCAGGTCCTCCTCCGAGGTGTACGGAACCGCTGTCGGCCAACTCGCGGGCGTCCCCGTCGCCTCCGCGCTCGGCGACCAGCAGGCGGCGGTTTTCGGGCAGGCCTGCTACGACGTGGGGACGGCGAAGAACACCTACGGCACGGGCAGCTTCCTGCTGCTCAACACCGGCAACCGGCCGGTGCCGTCGAAGAACGGGCTGCTGACGACCATGGGATACAAGATCGGTGACGAAGCGCCGGTCTACTGCCTGGAGGGGTCGATCGCGATCACCGGCGCGCTGGTGCAGTGGTTCCGCGACCAGCTCGGCATCATCCGCACCGCGGACGAGATCGAGACGCTGGCGGCGAGCGTCGACGACAACGGCGGGGCGTACATCGTGCCCGCCTTCTCCGGACTGTTCGCACCCTACTGGCGCTCCGACGCGCGCGGGGTGGTCACCGGGCTCACCCGCTACGTCACCAAGGCACACCTGGCGCGGGCGGTGCTGGAGGCGACGAGCTGGCAGACGCGTGAGGTCGTGGACGCCATGTACCAGGACTCCGGGGTGCCGATCACCACCCTGAAGGTCGACGGCGGCATGACGAACAACAACCTGCTGATGCAGCACCAGGCGGACGTGCTCGGCGTGCCGGTGATCCGGCCGAAGGTGTCCGAGACGACCTGCCTGGGCGCCGCGTACGCGGCCGGCCTCGCGACCGGGGTGTGGGACGGCCTCGACGAGCTGAAGTCGCACTGGCAGAAGGACGTCGAGTGGGCGCCCGCCATGGAGGCGTCGGTCCGCGACCGGGAGTACCGCAACTGGCGCAAGGCCGTGGAGAAGAGCTTCGGCTGGCAGGAGGACGAGGCGGACTGACCCGCACGTCAGCGCACGCTCTCGAATGAGCCACGCGTGCGTGCGTCTCGCATGAGCCACGCGGGCGTGCACCACGGCGGCTCGTACCCCGGTCGGCGGGGGTACGAGCCGCCCCTGCGTGTCCGCGGGATCAGGTGGCAACGCTCGCACGGCGGTCGGCCGCCTGCGTCCCGGCGTGCCGGACGACCTCGATCAGCACCTCCTTGACGGACTCCCGCTCGCGGGCGTCACAGAGGACGACCGGTACGTCGTCGTCCAGGTCGAGGGCCTGCCGTATGGCCTCGGCGGGGTGGCGGACCGCGCCGTCGAAGCAGTTGACGCCGATGACGAACGGGATGGAGCGGCGCTCGAAGTAGTCGACCGCGGCGAAGCAGTCCTCCAGACGGCGGGTGTCGGCGAGGACGACGGCGCCCAGGGCACCAGTGGCCAGTTCGTCCCACAGGAACCAGAAGCGGTCCTGGCCGGGCGTCCCGAAGAGGTAGAGCACCAGGTCCTCGCGGAGGGTGATGCGGCCGAAGTCCATGGCGACGGTGGTGGTGTGCTTGCCCTCCACACCACGGGTGTCGTCCACCGGGCGGCCCGCCTCCGTGAGCACCTCCTCGGTGCGCAACGGCCTGATCTCGCTGACCGCGCCGACGAGGGTCGTCTTGCCCACGCCGAAGCCGCCGGCCACGAGGATCTTGAGCGTGACGGGTTCGACCGGAGGCTTGCCGCGCTCACTGCGCCCGACGATCATCGTTCTCTTCTCCTGCTCGACGTGGATCGGACGGCGGCGGTCCGTAACCTCCGCCGCCGGGGGTTTCGACGACGAGTACGTCGCCCGGCCCGACGTCTGCCGCATCACTGCCCGCGAGGCGCACCACGGCCCCGTCCGCGCGCTCCACCCGGTTGGCGCCGAGTGCTCCGGGCCCGCCGCCCGCCATGCCGTAGGGCGGGATCCTGCGGTGCTGGGAAAGCATGGAGACGGTCATGGACTCCTGGAAGCGGATGCGGCGCACGGCACCGTCCCCGCCGCGCCACCGTCCGGCGCCGCCGCTGCCGCGGCGCACGGCGAACTCCTCGAGCAGGACCGGCAGTCGCCACTCGAGGACCTCCGGGTCCGTCAGGCGCGAGTTGGTCATGTGGGTCTGCACCACGGGCGCGCCCGGGAAGCCGTCGCCTGCGCCGGATCCGGACGCCACCGTCTCGTAGTACTGGTACCGGTCGTTGCCGAAGGAGACGTTGTTCATGGTGCCGGAGCCCTCGGCCTGTACCCCCAGCGCGGCGTACAGGGCACCGGTGATGGCCTGGGAGGTCTCGACGTTCCCGGCGACGACGGCGGCCGGGTACTGGGGGGCCAGCAGGCAGCCGGGCGGGACGATGATCTCGAGGGGCCGCAGACAGCCGTCGTTGAGGGGGATGTCGTCGGCGATCAGAGTCCGGAAGACGTACAGGACGGCGGCGTTCACCACCGACGAGGGCGCGTTGAAGTTGGTCGGGAGCTGCGCGGACGTGCCGGTGAAATCGATGGCCGCGCAGCGGTTCTCGCGGTCCACGCGGATCCGGACGCGGATCACGGCGCCGGAGTCGGTTTCGTAGGCGTACTCGCCGTCGTCCAGCGCGTCGATCACGCGGCGCACGGCCTCCTCGGCATTGTCCTGGACGTGCTTCATGTACGCCTGCACCACGTCGAGCCCGAAGTCCTCGATCATACGGCCGACTTCGTCGACGCCTTTGCGGTTGGCGGCGATCTGGGCGCGCAGGTCGGCGAGGTTGGTCCTCGGGTTGCGTGACGGGTGGCGCGCCTCGGTCAGCAGACGGAGCGTCTCCTCTTCCAGGAAGCGGCCGCCCTCGACGAGCAGCCAGTTGTCGAAGAGGACGCCTTCCTCCTCGATGGTGCGGCTGAGCGCGGGCATGGAGCCGGGCGCGATCCCGCCGATCTCCGCGTGGTGACCGCGGGAGGCGACGTGGAAGAGGAGCCGGTCACCGTCCGTGTCGAAGACGGGCGTGATGACGGTGATGTCGGGCAGGTGGGTGCCGCCGTGGTAGGGATCGTTGACGGCGTAGGCCTCGCCGGGGCGCATGCTCTCGCCGCGGCGGCGGATGACCTCCTTGACGCTGGTGCCCATCGAGCCCAGGTGGACCGGGATGTGCGGGGCGTTGGCGACCAGGTTGCCCTCAGGGTCGAAGAGGGCGCACGAGAAGTCCAGGCGTTCCTTGATGTTGACGGACTGGGCGGTGGACTCGAGGCGGGCGCCCATCTGTTCGGCGATCGACATGAAGAGGTTGTTGAAGACCTCGAGCAGGACCGGATCGACTTCTGTGTCCGGGCGGGAACTCTCCGTAATCGCCACACGTTCCATGACCAGATGCCCGTCGTCTCGGGCCACGGCTCGCCAGCCGTCGTCGACGACGGTCGTCGCACTGGCCTCGGTGATGATCGCCGGGCCGGTGACGGTTTCATCGGGAGGCAGATGCTCCCGGCGGTGGAGAGGTACGTCGCGCCAGGCGCCGCCCGTGTGGAGGCGGACGGTCTCGGGCGCGGCGCAGTGGCCTTCGTACGGGGCGAGGGCGGAGAGATCGGGGGGTTCGGTGACGCCGGTGGCTTCCACGGAGAGGGCTTCGACGACGATCGGGCGGTCGAGCGTGAAGGAGTACGTGGCGCGATGACGTTCTTCGAAGGCGTGCCGCATCGTGTCGGGCTCGGTCAGCTCGACGGTGAGCGCGGTGTCTGTGCCGTCGTAGCGCAGCTGGGCGCGGCGGGTGATCCTGATGCGGTCCTCGGGTACGTTCTCGGCGAGGAGTTCGGCGCGGGCGGCGCTCTGGAGGTCGTCGGCGGTCTTCAGGACGCCGGGCATCGAGGCGGGCTCCAGGGGCGCCTCGACGGACTGTTCACGCATGGCGGTGGTGTCGGCGAGCCCGATGCCGAGCGCGGAGAGCACACCCGCCATGGGCGGTACGAGGACGGTACGGATGCCCAGGGAGTCGGCGACCAGGCACGCGTGCTGGCCGCCCGCCCCGCCGAAGGTGGTGAGCGCGTAGCGGGTGACGTCGTGGCCCTTCTGGACCGAGATCCGCTTGACGGCGCCCGCGATGTTGGCGACGGCGATCTGCAGGTAGCCCTCGGCGACCTGCTCGGGGGTGCGGTCGTCCCCGGTCCGCTCACGGATGTCGCGGGCGAGGGCGGCGAAGTGCTCGCGGACGAGCGCGTCGTCCAGGGGCTGGTCGCCGTCGGGGCCGAACACGCGCGGGAAGTGCGCGGGCTGGATGCGCCCGAGCATCACGTTGGCGTCGGTGACGGTCAGCGGGCCGCCGCCGCGGTAGCAGACGGGTCCCGGGTCCGCACCCGCCGAGTCCGGCCCTACACGGTAGCGGGAGCCGTCGAAGTGGAGGATCGAGCCGCCGCCCGCCGCGACCGTGTGGATGTCGAGCATGGGGGCCCGCAGCCGCACTCCGGCGATCCTCGTGGTGAAGACGCGTTCGTACTGGCCGGCGAAGTGCGAGACGTCCGTGGAGGTGCCGCCCATGTCGAATCCGATGACACGGTCGTGACCGGCGAGCTGCGACATCCGGGCCATGCCGACGATGCCGCCCGCGGGCCCGGACAGGATGGCGTCCTTGCCGCGGAACTGTCCGGCCTCCGCCAGCCCGCCGTTGGACTGCATGAACATCAGCCGTACGCCCGGCAGTTCGTCGGCGACGTGCTGGACGTAGCGGCGCAGGACGGGCGAGAGGTAGGCGTCCACGACGGTCGTGTCGCCGCGCGGCACCAGTTTCATCAGGGGGCTGACCTCACTGGACAGCGAGATCTGCGGGAAGCCGGTGCGGGCGGCCAGCTCGCCGATGGCCTGTTCGTGGGCGGGGTGCAGATGGCTGTGCACGCAGACCACGGCGATCGCGCGGATCCCTTCGCCGTACGCCTCCCGCAGCGGTCCGGCGAGGGCGTCCAGGTCGGGGGCGCGCAGGACGGTGCCGTCGGCGGTGATGCGTTCGTCGACCTCGACGACCCGCTCGTACAGCAGCTCGGGCAACTCGATCGCGCGGGCGAAGATGTGCGGACGGTTCTGGTAGGCGATACGCAGGGCGTCGCGGAAGCCGCGGGTGATGACGAGGAGGGTGCGTTCGCCTTTGCGTTCCAGCAGGGCATTGGTGGCGACGGTGGTGCCCATGCGGACGGCGTCGACGGGGCCGCCGTCCTCGAGGAGTGTGCGCACGCCCGCCACGGCGGCGTCCGCGTACCGGCGGGGGTTGTCGGACAGCAGCTTGTGGGTGAGCAGCCGGCCGTCCGGGCGGCGCGCGACGACGTCGGTGAAGGTACCGCCGCGGTCGACCCAGAACTGCCAGCCCGTGGTCACGTCCGTCTCTCCGATCGCGCTGCTCGGAACCCTGCCCGCAGGTCGGTTAACGGCACGCTGCGGTGGGTGGCCGACGATCACTTGGATCATATCGGGACGGGAGTTGCGGCGCCGGTCCGCGCGCGGGAGGGCACGCCGGCGCCGCGCTCGGGGGCGTCCGCGCACTCGGCCGGAGCGCGCGGCACCCCCGGCTCACAGGGCTCGCAGGCCGTTGATCACATCGCGCAGGATGCTCTCGTCCACGAGCTCGGCGGGCGGTACGGGACGGCTTACGTGGACCAGTTCCTCGTCCACCAGGTCCCCGACGAGCACCCGCACCACGCCGACGGGCAGATCGAGCTCGGCGGCGAGCTCGGCGACCGACTGGGGAGTGTCACGGCACCGTTCGACGATGTCCACGTGCTCCGGGGACAGCGACGGGTCCCCCTCGGGATCGTTCACATGCGGCTCGGTGACGACCACCGCGATCAGGTCGAGGCGGTGCTGCACCTCGTGGCTGGTGCGGCCGCGCGTCATGGCGTACGGACGGACGACCGGTCCGGCCTCGTCGTCGAACCAGTGGCTGCTTCCCTGACCGTCTCGGCTCATGCCGTCCCACTACCCGCCCGCGGGCAGATCGGTGCGCGGAGCGGACCCCAGATGTGTACCGACCCGTTTGACGAGAAGGGTCATCTCGTAGGCCACCTGCCCGATGTCGGAGTCGGCGTCCGACAGGACGGCGAGGCAGCTCCCGTCGCCGGCGGCGGTGACGAACAGGAAGGCCTCGTCGAGTTCGACGATGGTCTGTCGGACTCCGCCGGCGTCGAAGTGGCGGCCGACGCCCTTGGCGAGGCTGTGGAATCCGGAGGCGACCGCGGCCAGGTGTTCGCTGTCCTCCCGGCTCAGCTCCTTGGAGACCCCTGTCGGCAGACCGTCGCTGGAGAGCACCAGCGCCCTGCGGATGCTGGCGACGCGCTCCACCAGGTCGTCGAGGAGCCAGTTCAACTCCCCCGACGCCTTGCTGGTCGCGGTGGGCCCTGCGGCCTTCGGTGCGGTCATCGACCGTCCCCCTTTGTCGTTCCTCGTGCTGAGCCGTCCTGGGCCTCGTCGCCCGCGGCGTTCTCCTCGCGGCCGCGCTGCCAGCCCCTCTGGAGCGAGGCGAAACGGCTGCGTACCTCGTCGGCGTCCCGCTCGGCGCGCCCCGTCCGGTCGGCGGTGCCCGACTGCTCGCGTTCGGCGCGCCGGCCGGGCCCGTCCTTCAACTGCGGGGCGAGGCTGGCCTGCCGGACCCGGCGCGGCAGCGGGCCCGCCCCCGCGTCCGTCCCTCCGGTCGCCGCGTCCCGGTCGGCCATGGTCCCGTCCGGGCCGGACGGGGGCCGGGTGCGACGCCGCTGGGGCAGGACAGGAACCTCGATCCGATCATCGTACGAACGTACGGCCCCGGCCTTGGGTTCCCCGGAGCGGCCGGACGGCCGACGGTCTTCCTGGAGCCCCGTCACGCCGCGGTCGGGTGGGCTCTGCTCCTCGTCGGCCGCGGACTGCCGCGGTCCCTTACCGGTCACCGGGCGGCCATGGGAGCTGACCAGCTTGGGGGCGCGGCGGCGGGGCAACGGGACCGGGGCGCCCGGGTGGTCGGTGTCGCCGGGGCGGGCGGCCTCGCGCCGTGTGTCGCGTGCCTGCCGGCCCAGCTCGCCCGGGGGGTCCGCGAGGGAGCGGCGGGGCCCGAAGACGCCAGGTTCGTCGTCCTGCTCGTCGAGGACGCCGGCGAAGTCGTCGAGCGCGTCCAGGTCGATGGGGGCTTCGAGCTCGACGGGGCCGCCCAGGATCGACGCGGGCACACTCGGGAGTCCGACGGGGGCGTGGGACAGTGCCGAGGCTCGGTCCTTGGGGGTGCCGGACGCCGTGTCGGGCAGGGGGCGGTCGAGACGGAAGCCGATGCCGTTGGTGTCCGGGACGTCGTCGGTGAGGAGGGTGTCGGGAATGAAGACGACGGCCGTGGTGCCCCCGTACGGGGACGGCTGGAGGGAGACGCGGACGCTCTGCCGCCGGGCCAGCCGGCTGACCACGAAGAGGCCCAGCCGGTCGGTGTCGGAGAGCTCGAACTCCGGTGTTTCGGCCAGCCTCAGGTTGGCGTCCATGAGCGCCTCCGCGGTCATGCCGAGACCGCGGTCGTGGATCTCCAGGGTGAAGCCGTTGGCGACGCGCTCACCGATGACCTGCACGGCGGTGTGCGGAGGCGAGAACACCGTGGCGTTCTCCAGAAGCTCGGCCACCAGGTGGGTGAGGTCGGCGACGGCGGGCCCGGTGACGGCGACGCGGGGCAGCCGGCGCACCTCGATGCGTTCGTAGTCCTCGACCTCGGCGACGGCGGCGCGGACGACGTCCATGAGTTGGACGGGTTTGCGCCACTGCCGGGAGGGGGCGGCGCCGGAGAGGATGACGAGGCCCTCGGCGTGGCGGCGCATGCGCGTGGTGAGGTGGTCCAGGCGGAACAGATCGGCGAGTTCCTCGGTGTCGTCCGTCCTGCGCTCCATGGCGTCGAGCAGGGTGAGCTGCTTGTGCAGCAGGACCTGGCTGCGGCGGGCGAGGTTGACGAAGACCTCGGAGACCCCGGCGCGCAGCTCGGCCTGCTTGACGGCGGCCTCCACGGCGGCGCGCTGCAGGGTGTTCAGGGCCTGGCCGACCTCGCCGATCTCGTTCTTGTCGTACTCCAGGCGGGGCACCTCGGTCTCGACGTCGACCTGTTCGCCCGCCGAGAGGCGGCGCATGACACTGGGCAGCCGCACCCCGGACGCCTCGTGGGCCTCCAGGCGCAGCCGGCGCAGGTCGCGGATGAGGGTGCGGCCGACCCGGACGGACATGATCAGGGACACCAGCAGGGCGATGAGGCCCAGGACGCCGGGGATGGCCGCTTTGACGACGACGTTGACGGCAAGGGGGCGGACGCGGTCCTGGTAGCGGTCGTCGGCCTGCGTGCTCATCCGGTCCAGCCGGTCCAGGACCTGGCCGGCGGCCTCGTCCCAGCTCTTGGCGGTGACGCCGTGCGGGGTGCCGGGAGCCGCGTCGACGACGGCCCGCTCGGCCACGCGCAGGGGCGCGGTGCCGGCGTTCTTCCAGTAGCGCTGGAAGCGTTGGCTCTCCGAGGACGGCAGCAGCGGCAGGCTGACGTCGTACATCACGGAGCGCTGGGTGACGAGGACGGAGACGTCGCGGATGTCGTCGCGGGTGAGCCGGCCGGCGACGAGTGCGGAACCGAGGAGGGCGTCCTCGCGGGAGAGCAGTTCGCGGGCGCGGAAGACGTCGACCAGAGCGCGGCTCTGTTTGTCCATCTCCACGTTGTCCAGGAGGTGGAGATTGGCCAGCAGCGTGAAGCAGGGGTCGACAAGCCGGTTGTAGAGGTCGAGGGCCTGGGAGCGGTTGACGGTGCCGTCCTCGACGCTGCGGCGCAGCGACGCCATGCCGTCCAGGGCATCGAGGATGGAGCTGAGGCGCTCGGCGGTGCCCTGCCCCATGTCCTCGTGCAGGTCCTCGTCCTTGCTGTTGCGACGGAGCTTGGCCACCGTCTCGTCGGTGGCGGCGCGGCTGCGGCGGAGCGCGGCGAGGGAGTCGGAGGCACGTGGGTCGGCGAGATACACGAGGGTCTGGCGGCGCTCCTGCTGCAGGACGCGGACGGTGTCCTCGGTGGGGTAGCCGACCTCTTCGACGATGTGGGACACGTTGAACAGCGACTGGGCCTCACGGCCGGTGAGGACCGTGGCGAAGGCCCAGATGGCGGTCAGGGACATCAGCGGCACGAGAAGCAGCGCCACGATCTTCCGGCGGATGGACTTCCCGCGAAAGCGCATGGCCTCCCCCAGCTCGACCCCCTCCGTCCCGGGGGTACACATGTGCGTCAACAAACGGCGTGAGCCTACTACCGACCCAGGGGTGTCTCGAAGGAGCGAGCGGGCGCGCCGACCGCGGAAGGCCGGCGGCAGGTGGGCAGTTGTCCTGCCATTACGGCACATCGCCTTCCCGCAACCGGCGCGCGGCGGGGCGGGGCATCCGGCCGGGAATTGGGGGCTCCTTGGCCGGAATTTTTCGTTCGCTGGGAATCTTCGCGGAACGACGATCGTCTTCCTGTATGGGAATTGGGGGCGGAATCGGCCACAAGGCGCCGCATGCCGCGCTCGGGCGGCGTAAAACAGCGCAAGCCGGGCAGCCACTGGGGAGTCGGTGTCGGGTGACACCGGGACGAGTGGTCTGCGGGCGGTGGGGAGTGACGGGTTGATGGACACGGCGGAGCGGCGCGGGACGTCCGGGACGGGCGCCGCGGCGCCCACAGGGGCGCGACGGGGCCCCCAGGCACCGGATAGCGACATCGCGGCGGGCGCGGAGCAGCAGGACACGCCGTCGTACCGGCCGTTGTGGGTGGAGGAGCCCGCGCGTCGGCGGCGGCTGCCGGACCCCGTGCGGACGGCGGCGGTGCGGGCGGTCCTCATCATCGCCGTGACCCTGATCCAGGCGGTGGTCGCCGTGCTGTGCACGCTGGCCGACTCCTGGCTGGCGTTCCCCATGGTGCTGAGCACCGTGGCGAGCACGGTGGTGGCGACGTGGGGCGCGCTGGACGTCTGGGTGACGCGCCAGGTGTGGAACCAACGCTACGGAGTGGTCTCGGCCCCGAGCAGCACGGCCCGCGCCCTGCGCCGTGAACGCCGCGCGGCCCGCCGCCGGGCACGGGTGGCGGAGCGGGCGCAGGAGCGCCTGCGCCGACGGGGCGGGACCGGGCAGTTGTCGCATCCGTGACGGGATGAGGGCGTCTCGCTCCCAGGAGGGCGCGCAGGGCAGGACGTGCGGTGGGGCGGGCCGCGACTGGGTCCGCCCCACGGTCACGCGGGCAGCCACGCGGGCAGTCACGCGGGCCGCTTGAACATCCGGGTCGCCGTGATCTCGCTGTGCACCGTCTCCCCGGCCTGGGGCTGCTGCGGCAGTCCCGGCCGGAGGTGTTCCTCCACCCGGATGTACTTCAGGCCCGCTCGCAGGTCGGCGTCGTTGCGCAGCCGGATGACCAGCGGGAACTCGGCGAGGGCGGTCGTGTCGAACAGGCCGGTGGTGTAGAGGAGTTGCACTCCGAGGGCGTCCGAGACGGCCCGCTGCAGCTCCAGCAGGTACGTGGCGTTGGCCCGTCCGATGGGGTTGTCAAGGAACAGCGTGCCGGCGTGACGGTGCTTGTCGCGGCCCCGGTCGTTCGAGCGCAGGGCGGCCATCGTGCAGTACAGCGCGATGGCGGCGGTGAGCAGCTGGCCGCCCGAGAAGACGTCTCCCATCTGCCCGACCGGCACCCGCTCGGCACGCAGCACCGCGTCCGGCTTGAGGATCTCGACGGCGACGCCCTTGGGCTGGAGTGCCGCGCTGACGCCGCGCAGGAGAAGGGACATGCCGTCGCGGCGCAGGTCGGAGTTCTTCTTGACGGCCGCACGGGTCGCCTCGTCGATGACCTCGCCCAGCCGTTCGATGAGCGTTGCCTGGTCGGGCTCCTCGAAGCGGATCCGCAGGAACTCCTGCCCCGACCACTCGCCGAGCCCCTCGGGCAGCCGGGACAGGCGCTGGGCAGAGCGCAGGGTCGCCAGCGCCGACTCCACGAGGCCGCGCAGCCGGTCCACGATGGAGTCCCGGTTGCGCTCCAGTTGCGCCAACTCGTCCGTCAGGACCCGGAGTCGGGGCGCGAAGGCCTCCGCCCAGCGCTGCGCGTGCTCCGGCAGCGCGGATGCGGGCAGTTCGCGGATCTGCTGGCGAGCGGGTGTACGGACCTGCTCGTACCGTGTGGAGTTGGCGTGCCGTACGAGCACATCGCTCGCCTCGCGTACGGCGGCCTCTGCGGCGGACAGGTCGGCGGCGCAGCCACGCAGGGAGCGGCGGGCCTCGGCGGCGGTCTTCCGGGCCTCCTCCAGGGTGCCCGGGTAGGGCTCCGGCTCCTCGTGTTCCTCCTCCGAGGCGTGTTCGCGCAGCAGGTCGCGGAGCATCGCGGCGATCTCGTCGAAGCCGCTCGCCGCGTCCTCGGCGGCCCTGTGGGCCTCCAGGAGTTCGGCATGGGCGTCGCGGGCCTGGTTCAGCGCCTCGGTGCGGGAGGCGAGTTCGGCCGTCGCGGTGCGCAGCAGGGCCTGGGCGTGCTCGGTGTCGCGCGGCACCAGCTCCTCGGGGAGTTCTGTGTGGGCCTCGCCGTTCTCGGGTGCGTGCCGCTCGGCCTCGCCGCGCAGTCGGCCGAGTTGCTCGCTGGCGGAGGACATCCGGGTCTCCAGGAGCTGCACCAGTTCCTCGGCGCGGGCGGCGGCGGCCTGCCGGGAGGGGCCGTCGGAGCCGTCCGGGGAGGCGAGGAGCTGTTCGGCGCGGGTGCGCACCTTGTTGCTGAGCCGGTCCAGCTCGGCGCGTGCGGCGGACTCGTCGCTCTCGGCCCGCGCCTGCTCGGCGCGCAGGTCGGCACCGACACCGACCTTCTCGTAGACCTGGGAGGCGGCCCGGTAGGCCTCGCGGAGGGCGGGCAGGGACGCCTTCGGCGCGTCCGTGTCGTCCTCCGGTACGTCGTCGGGGGCTCCCGCGATCTCCGAGCGCTCGGCGCGCAGCGCGCGCGCCGTGCGGCGGGCGTCGTCGGCGGCGCGCTGGGCGGCGCGCCGGTCCTCGTCGGCGGCGCGGGCCCGCTCCAGGCAGGCCTGGGCGCGGGCCTCGGCCTCGACCGCCTCGTCGGCGAGTTCACGCAGCTTGACCTGCCAGCCGGCGCGTTCACGCAGCCGGAACGCGAGTCCGGCGAGGGCGTCGGCGGCGCGACGGGCCTTCTGCGCGGCCTCCTGGCGCTCGTCGCGCACCTGGGCGGCCTCGGCGGCCGTCTCTTCGGTCTCGACTCGGGCCGTGCGTGCCTCGGCCAGTTCGGCCTCGGCCTCCTCTGCGAACGCGCGGGCGTCCCGGGCGGCTTGCGCCAGTTCGGTGAGCCGGCCCGCCGGGCATCCTGTGCGCCAGGAGGCGAGCCGGGCCGCGAGCTCACGGTCCTTGCCGAGCCGGGCCGCGAGCGTCCGGATCTCCTCGTCCCGCTCGGTGGCGCGGGCGCGCAGCGCCTGCCGCTCCTCGTCGGCGGCGTGCTCGTCGTGCATGGCCGGGTTCGGCGGGACGAGGAACACCTCACCGCTGTTGTCGCGCCCGTCGACGGGCGGGGTCGGGGCGAGCAGTGCGGCAGCGGTGCCGACGGCGACGGCGGAGCGGGGCAGCAGTGCGGCGTCGCTGAGCGCCTGACGGGCCCTGACGTGTGACTCGGGGTCGGTGATGATCACGCCGTCGACCAGCTCGGGCCGGGCCGTCAGCACGCGTGCGTGGTCTGCCGGGTCGACGGCCTGCGCCAGGTAGCGCCAGCCGGGCAGCGCGGGAATGCCGTGCTCGCCGAGGTACTCGACGGTGGCGAGCACGTCCGGGCCTGGGGGCAGCAGCCCGCCGTCGCCGAGGGCGCCGAGGATGCGCGCGTCGTCGGCCGCCGCTGTCCGCAGTTCGAAGAGCTGCCGCTCGGCGGAGGAGACGGAGTCGTCGACCAGTTCTCGCAGTTCGTCGGCGAAGCGGTCCAGTTCCTCGGCGGTGAGCGCGCCGTCCGGTGCCGTCGGGGCGTCGGCCTCGCCGGTGTCCTCGTCGCGCCGGGGCCCGGGGACCCGGGGACGTGCGCCGGTGCCGGACAGGCTCAGCAGCTCCGCCAGACGCTCCTCGGCCGCCAGCGCCTCGGCGGTGCGTCGCTCGGCCTCGTAGGCCCGCTCGGCGGCCGTGGCCGCGTCCGCGGCGCGGGCCGCCGTCAGCTCGGCCCGCGACTCGGCGGAGGCCGCCTCCCGCGCGTGCTCGGAGGCCCGCCGGGAGGCCTCACGTGCGATGTCCCAGGCGGCGACGGCGCTCTTCTCGGCGTCGCTCGCGGCGAGCGCCGCCCGCGCCGGGTCGGCATCGGGGGCGCTGTCGTCCAGCCAGCCCGCGCGCACGGCCTCGGCGGTCTCCTGCTCCACCTCGGTGAGCCGCTGGCGCAGATGCCCGGCCTCGCTGCGGGCGCGCTGCGCCTCGGTGGCGGCGGAGGTCGAGTCCCGGTAGGCGGACTCGCTCACCTCCTGCAGGGCGGCGGACCGCTCCTCCTCCTCGTTGGCGAGGGACTCGGCGCTCTCAGCGGCCGCGTGCAACGCCCGTACGAGGTCGACGGCGGCCTTGGCGCGGGCGGCGAGCGCGGGCGCGGCGTCCCGTTCGGCCTCCTGGATGGCGGCCGACACGCGCGCCACCCGGTCGGCGGCGGCACGGTGCCGCAGGACGGCCTCGGCGGCCTGCCACGCGGAGTAGAGCTGGCGGGCGTCGGCCAGTTCGCGCTTCTGCGCGGCGGCGGCCTTCTCGGCACCGGCGAGCGCCAGTGAGGCGTGGCGGTAGGCGAGTTCGGCCGCGATGAGCGCGCTGCGCTCGCGGGCGGTCTCGGCCTGGGTGACGGCGTGCGCGGCCGCGGTGACCTGCTCGGCGAGGTCGGCGGTGCGCATCCGCTCCTGCACCCCGCGCGCGGACAGGCGCCGCGCCAGCGTGCGTGTCCGCCGCTCGGCGCCCGCGTGGATGTCGCGCGCCCGCGAGCGGGCCTCGGCGGCGTCGACGATACGCCCGAGCAGGTCCACGGACCCGGCGGTGAAGTCCCGTTCGGCGATCAGCTCGGCCCGTCGGCCCAGCTTGTTGCCGAAACCGCCGACCAGGTCCGCGAGTCCGTCGGTGTCCCGGGTGTCGGTGACGGCGCGCAGCAGCAGGTCCGTGAAGTCGGAGTCCTTCTTGACCGCGAAGAGACCGGCGGCCTCACCTTCGTCCGCGTTCATCTCCCGCTGGTAGCGGAAGAGTTCGGGGTCCAGACCGAGGTCCGTCAGGTGCTCGTTCCAGCGGTCGTGGATCTCCTCCCAGTGCACCTCCAGGTGCGGGTAGACCTTGCCCGCCTCCATGAGGGCGTCCCGGAAGCCCTTCATGGTGCGGCGCCGCCCCCGCGCCCCGGAGGTGCCCTCGACGGGCGGCCGTACGGCGGTGGACTCGGCGACGGGCAGGTTGTCCAGGGTGAGTCCGGGGCCCGGGCGGAAGGAGTACCAGGCCTCGGCGAACTTCCGCGGATCGTTGGACACCTGGCGCCCACGCCACTCGCTGACCTTGCCGACGACGACGCACTCGCCGGTCTGCACGTGCTGCCACTCCAGGGCCACGTGTCCGCAGTCGTCGGCCAGCAGGAACTTGCGCAGCACTCCGGAGCTGGCGCCGCCGAGCGTGTTGCGGTGGCCCGGCAGCATCACGGAGAAGATCAGCTTCAGCAGGACGGACTTGCCGCCGCCGTTCTCCAGGAAGAGCACGCCCGCCGGGGCGGGCCTGCGCGGCGGCCCGGCGGGCTCCTCCTCGAAGAACTCCGCCTGGGTGGGCGCGGGTTCGGGCACCGGATCACCCACACCCCGCAGGTCCAGCACGGTGTCGGCGTAGCGCGCACCGGCCGGGCCGATGGAGTAGAGGCGGACCCGGGACAGCTCGTACATGGCGGCGGACTCTCGTCGTAAGTCTTGCTGGTGTGCGGAAAAGTGCGGGGTCTTCAGGAGTGGAAGGGCAGTGCGGCGTCGGCCACGAGCTCCAGGTCGTCGGTGTCCTCCGCGGGCAGCAGGGTCGCCGTGCCGTCGGTGACCGGGACGATGCCCAGCTCCAGTAGTTCGGCCATGGCGGCGCTGCCGGCCATGTCGCGCACCTGCAGCTGGTAGCGGGCCGTCGTGCGGTACGTGCCGCCGTTCTCGTCGCCCGTGCGCTGGAGGAATCCGGAGTCGGTGAGGAACGCGACGGCCTTCGCCACGATGCCGGTGGTCGAGGCTGCGGGGCGGCGCGCGTCCTTGGTGGCCCCGGTCGCGCTGCGTCTGGCCCAGACCCGCCAGGCGGCCTCCAGTCCGGGCGCGTCGGTGGCCGGGTCGGTGTTCTCCCCCTGCTCCTCGGCCTGCTCCTCCAGGCGGCGGCAGGCCTGGCGGACGAAGGCGTCGACGCCGTTGACCGTGACGCGCCCGATGTAGCCGTCGTCGGCGAGGTCCTCCGGGCGCGGGAACGCCAGGGCGGCGACGGCCAGATGGGCGAGCCCGTGCAGGAAGCGGTCGGCGGAGTCGGCCGACGTGCGACGCGCGTAGTCGCCCATGCGGACCGCGAACACCGAGTCCTCGGCCGCGGTCACGGCCATGCCCGCGCGCGGGGACACTTCCAGGACGATCAGGCCGAGCCCGGTGGCGACGGCGTCGGCGAGCCGCGCGAAAGGCGGGTCCTCGCGGTAGCGGCGCAGCAGGTCCGCGTACTCCTGGTCGCGTGCGGGCTGCAGCTTGGGCTGCAGGCCGAAGGCGACCAGCCGCGCCGCGTCGGCGGCGTCGGCGGGGGTGACGGCGCCGCTCACCGGCGTGGCGGCGGCGTCCGGCTCACTCCACTCGACGTGCTCGGTCACGGTTGGGGCTCCTTGGTGCGCTGGTGCTTGCTCGTGGTCATCGGCGTCACGCCGCTTCCGTCCGGTCCGCCGCCATGCCCGCCGCGTCCAGCAGGGCCGTGCCCACGATCAGGTCGGCCCCGCCGAACTCCGGGTCGTCCAGCTCCGTGCCGTCGTCCACCGCGAACAGCAGCTTCTCCTCTCCCTGCCGGTACGCCGTGCCGACCGGCGGGCTCGCCGCGTGCACGGCCAGCAGGGCGACGAGATAGGGCAGGTCGGGGTCCTTGCGGCGCGCCTCGGCCAGCAGCCCCGACAGCCTCCGTGGCGCGTCCGCCGGCAGGTCGAGCAGTTCCATGGCGGCAGCCATCTGTTCCTCGGTGAACCTGCTGTCGTCCGGTGTGGCGATCAGGTCCGGCTCGGGCATTTCTGCGCCCAGGTGCTCGCGCTCCACCGGAGGCGTCAGCAGCAGGTCGACCAGGTCCCCGACCCGCACGGAGAAGGGCGTACGCAGCCCCGTACCGTGCGCGAAGAAGGCGTCCGTGACACGGGTCGCCCGCTCCAGCGCCAGGGGCAGCACCGGCGCGACGAGATGCCCGTACAGGTCGATCCCCGATGTCGCCACGGGCGTGGCGAACGCCTGCCGGTCCTGCTCGGCGCGGAACAGCGGGCCCGCTTCCAGGAGCCGGGACTGCAGCTGGGTGTGCCGGCGGATGCAGTCCTTGACGATGTCGACCAGTTCGGCGGCGCGCCGCTTCTGCTCGGGGTCCTCGGACTCGTCACGGGCCTTGCGGATGTTGGTGAGGATCGCGTTCTCGTGGCGGTAGCGCTCGGCGACGTGGTCCAGGGCCTCGGTGATCATGTCGGGGACCGCGTTCAGCCAGTCCACCGCGCGGACGTTGCGCCGGGTGGCGTCCAGGGCCTTGCGCAGGGACTCCGAGTACTGCACGGTCCGGTAGCGCGCCTGCTCGGCGGCGAGCTGGGCGTCGGCGAGGCGGCCCCGGCTGATCAGCACCTCCAGCTTGACCTCGGCGGCGATCTGGGCGCTGGTGACATCGGTGTCCAGGGCGCCCACGAGGACGTTGACCGCCTCGTCCGTCGTCCGCAGGTAGACGCCTCCGCCGTAGCCCGGGACCTCCTCGATCAGCTTGAAGTCGTAGTCGCGGCGGACATATGTGCCGTCCGGGGCGAACGTGCCGTAGACGGCCCGGAAGCCGCGGTCGACGCTGCCGACGTTGATCAGGTTCTCCAGGACCCAGCGGGCCACGCGCTCGTGTTCGGCGGGCGGACGCTGCGGGGCCTGGGCGGCGATGCGCGGGATGAGGCGGGCGACTATCTGGTCGTGGTCCGCGCCCGTGTCGAAGTCCATGTTCAGCGTGACCAGGTCGATGGCGGCGAGTGCGATCTCCGCCATGCCGTACACCGAGTACTCACCCGCGAGGTTGGCCTTGCGCGCGTCCAGGTCGTGCAGCGGCGCGGTGCAGGCGAGCGCGCGCAGCCGCCGGGCCAGCCCTTCGTCGGCGGCCGGCCCCGAAGCGGGGCGCGGCCCCGTGCTGAACTGGGGCGGAACACGATCCGTCGATGCAGGCGAAGTCACGGTGCACAGATTAGGTCCTGGGTCTGACAACGACCCAAATCGCCGGGTGTGCTCCGGCGGCCGCGCCCGGCGGCGAGGCCGCCGCTGTCAAGCCCCGCGTCTCTGGGTGGTGGCGGCCACCCGGCGCCCGTACACCTCGACCAGGCCCGCTCTTGAGTCGTCGAGGTAGACCGCCAGGAGCTGCTCGGCGCTCTCGCGCTGCCCCGCCTGCAGGGTCCGGAGAATCTGTTCGTTGCGAGCCAGGTAGGGCTCGTGCAGTCGCCGCGGGTCCGCCACCACGTGGAACGCCAGGCGCAGTTCGGCGAAGACGCTGCGCATCAGTTCGTCCGTGCGTTCGCTTCCGGCGAGCGCCACCAGTTCACGGTGGAAGTGGATGTTGGCCGTCGAGACGCCTTTCCAGTCACCTTCACGCGCCGACCGCTGCCCCTCCGCGACCGCCGCCGCGAGGCCCTCCAGGGCGTACGGCGGCTGCCCCAGGCCCCGTACGACGGCGCACTCGACGAGCGTGCGGGTGCGGTAGATGTCCTCGACGTCGTCCACCGTCAGGACCCGTACGAAGACGCCCCGGTTCAACTCGTGGACGAGCAGCCTCTCGTGCGTGAGCAGCCGGAAGGCCTCGCGCAGCGTGTTGCGCGAGACGCCGAGCGCACCGCCGATGCCGTCCTCCGACAGCCGGGTGCCGGGCGGGAAGTAGCCCTCGGCGATACGGCTCCTGAGGACGTCCGACACCCGCTCGGCGGTGCTGGTGCGCCCGAGCAGCGCGCGGTCGTCGGCCAGTCCCGTCAGCTCCTCTGCCATGCCCGGAATTCAAGCGCAGAGACAAGGACGAGACAACATGGGTATTGAAGGATCGTTCAACGATCCTCTACCTTGCTGGGCACGGCACCGCTCCGCTCACCGTGGCGCCGCGGCCTCCGCACCGCACGGCTCATTCCGCAAGCACCCTCCGTCCCTCACTGCGAGGTGCCCATGAGCACGACTCCCCCCTCCCCTGCCCCGACCGCCGACGCCCGCTCCGGCCCCGGTGAACGCGACGCTGACGACGGCGCGTTGGGCTGGCTGCGCGCCCTCGGCCCGCGTGGCCGCCGTGCCTTCGCGGGCGCCTTCGGCGGCTATGCCCTTGACTCGTACGACTACTTCACGCTGCCGCTGAGCATGGTCGCGCTGGCCGCCCACTTCGGTCTGAACAGCGGCCAGACCGGCCTGTTCACCACGGTCACCCTGGTCGTCTCGGCGGTCGGCGGGGCCGTCGCGGGTGTGGTCGCCGACCGCGTCGGACGGGTGAAGGCCCTGATGATCACCGTGGTGACGTACGCCGTCTTCACGGTCGCCTGCGGCTTCGCTCCGACCTACGAGACTCTGCTGGTCTTCCGTGCCCTCCAGGGCCTCGGCTTCGGCGGCGAGTGGGCGGTCGGCGCGATCCTGGTCGCCGAGTACGCGAGCGCCCGGCACCGGGGCCGTACGCTCGGCGCGATCCAGAGCTCCTGGGCCGTCGGCTGGGCGCTGGCCGCGGTCGTCTACACCCTGGTCTTCTCGTTCCTGGGCGACGACCTGGCCTGGCGGGTGATGTTCTGGACCGGTGCGCTGCCCGCGCTGCTGGTGATCTGGATGCGCCGCCGGGTGCACGACGCCCCGGAGGCGACGGCCCAGCGCGAACGGAGCGCCGACAAGGGCTCGTTCACCGCGATCTTCAAGCCGGGCAGGGACGGGCGGCCCGGCCTGCTGCGCACGACGGTCTTCGCCGGGCTGCTCTCCACCGGTGTCCAGGGCGGCTACTACACACTGGCGACCTGGGTGCCGACGTACCTGAAGTCGGAGCGGGGCCTGTCGGTCGTCGGCACCGGCTCCTACCTGACGTTCCTGATCTCAGGGGCCTTCCTCGGTTACCTCACCGGCGGCCACCTCACCGACCGGCTCGGCCGCAGGCGCAACATCTGGCTCTTCGCCCTGCTGTCGGCGATCTGCATCCTGGCGTACGCGAACATCCCGAGCGGCGCCAACACCCTGCTCCTGGTGCTCGGTTTCCCGCTCGGGTTCTGCATGTCGGCCATCTTCAGCGGCTTCGGGTCGTACCTGAGCGAGCTGTACCCGACGGCGGTGCGCGGCACGGGACAGGGCTTCACCTACAACTCCGGTCGGGCGGTGGGCGCCGCCTTCCCGACCCTGGTGGGCTTCCTGGCCGACAGCTGGGGCGTGGGCGGTGCGCTCGTCTTCGGGGCGATCGGGTACGGGATCGCGGCTCTGGCGCTGCTGGGCCTGCCGGAGACGCGCGGGAAGGAGCTGCGGTGAGCCGCACGGAAGACCACTCCCTCACCCTCACGGAAAGCCACTCGCCGACCGGCACGGAAGACCGACCGCTGATCCTCGTCGACGAGCACGCGCACGCGTGGAGCGCGAAGGACGCCCGGGCCCGTGTACGGGAGGGCCTGAGCGGCCCCACCGCCGGGGTCGCCGCGGGCCACACCCAGGTCAACCTGATCTCGGTGCCGGCCGACTGGGCGTACGACACCCTGCTGTTCTGCCACCGCAACCCCAAGCCCTGTCCGGTCCTGGACGTCACCGACGCGGGCTCCCCCACGACGGTCCTCGCTGAGGGCGCCGACCTGCGGACCGATCTGCCGCGCTACCGGGTGTGGCGGGACGGGGAACTGGTGGACGAGCCGACCGACGTGCGCGCCCACTGGCGGGACGACCTGGTGTCGTTCCTCATCGGGTGCAGCTTCACCTTCGAATGGGCGCTCGACGAGGCGGGCGTGCCCCTGCGCCACATCGAGCAGGGCCGCAACGTCCCGATGTACATCACCACCCGCCCCTGCCGTCCGGCAGGGCGGCTGCACGGCCCCATGGTGGTGTCCATGCGCCCGGTCCCGCCACGGCACCTGCCCGCCGCGATTCGGGAGAGCAGTCTGCTCCCCGCGGTGCACGGCGCCCCCGTACACTGCGGCGATCCGTCGGCCCTCGGCATCGAGGACCTCGGCCGGCCCGATTTCGGCGACCCGGTGGACGCCGAACCCGACGACATCCCGGTGTTCTGGGCCTGCGGGGTGACCCCGCAGGCCGCGGTGATGGCCTCGCGCCCGCCGTTCGCCATCACCCACGCACCGGGGCAGATGTTCATCACCGACGCCCGCGACGACCAGTACCGCGTGGTCTGACGACGACCGGCACCGCGTCGCCCGACGGCGCCCGATACCGCGTCGCCCGATGGCGCCCGACCAGGAGGGACCATGATCGATCTGAACGCCGATCTCGGCGAGGGCTTCGGCCGCTGGCAGCTCACCGACGACGAGCGGCTCCTGTCGGTCGTCACGAGCGCCAACGTGGCCTGCGGGTTCCACGCGGGGGACGCGGCCACCATGCGCCGGGTGTGCGAACTGGCGGCCGAGCGCGGCGTACGGATCGGCGCCCAGGTTTCCTACCGCGACCTGGCCGGTTTCGGGCGGCGCTCGATGGATGTGCCGCCCGACGAACTGGCCGCCGAAGTGGCGTACCAGATCGGCGCGTTGGAGGTCTTCGCGCGTGCGGCCGGCTCCCGCGTCTCCTATGTGAAGCCTCACGGCGCGCTCTACAACCGGGTGGTCCACGACGAGCGGCAGGCCCAGGCGGTCGTCGACGGTGTGCTGCTCGCCGACGCCACGCTGCCGGTACTGGGGCTGCCCGGGTCGCGTTTCCTGGAGGTGGCCGGCAAGGCCGGGCTCCCGGTCGTCACCGAGGCGTTCGCGGACCGCGCCTACACCGAGGAGGGCACGCTGGTGCCGCGCGGCCGGGACGGGGCGGTGATCACCGACCCCGACACGGTCGTCGCGCGCTCGGTGGGCCTCGCCCGTGCCGGGACCGTGGCCGCCCACTCGGGGCGCGAGATCCCGGTGCGCGCACGCTCCCTGTGCCTGCACGGCGACACGCCGGGCGCGGTCGACCTGGCGCGCCGGGTGCGCGCCGAGCTGGAGGCCTGGGGCGTGCGTGTGGAGGCCTTCGCATGAGGGTGCTGCCCGTCGGGGACGAGGCGCTGCTGGTCGAGCTCTCCAGCGGCGACGAGGCACAGGCCCTGCACGCCGAGCTGCTGCGCCGTCGGGCCTGTGGTGAGCTGAGGGCGCGTGAGGTCGTCCCCGCGGCCCGCACCGTCCTCCTCGACGGCGTCGCCGAGCCCGCCCGGCTCGCGGCCCGGATCGCCGAGTGGGACATCCCGCCGGTCGCCACGCGCGCGGAGGAGCCGGTCGAGATCCCCGTACGGTACGACGGTCCCGATCTCCCGGAGGTGGCCGCGGCGTGGGGCGTATCGCGGCAAGAGGTGGCGCGGATCCACGCGACGGCCGAATTCCGGGTCGCCTTCTGCGGGTTCGCGCCGGGGTTCGGCTATCTCACCGGCCTGCCGGACCGGTATCGCGTGCCGCGCCGGGCCACCCCGCGCACGGCCGTCCCGGCGGGCTCGGTGGCGCTCGCGGGCCCGTACACCGGGGTCTACCCACGCTCGTCGCCGGGGGGCTGGCAGCTCATCGGCACGACCGACGCGGTGCTGTGGGACCACGCGCGCGTGCCGGCCGCGCTGCTCACCCCGGGCGTCAGCGTCCGCTTCGTCCCGGTGGGGTCCTGATGGCGGACCGTGCTCTCGTCGTCGTACGCGCCGGGCTGCTGACCACCGTGCAGGACCGGGGCCGGCCCGGCCACGCCCATCTCGGGGTGCCGCGTTCCGGGGCGCTCGACCCGCCCGCGGCCGCGCTCGTCAACCGGCTGGTCGGCAACCCACCGGAAGCCGCCGTCCTGGAGACCACGCTCAACGGCTGTGCGCTGCGCCCGCGTTCCGCGGTCACCGTGGCGGTCGGCGGCGCGCCCTGCGCGGTCGCCGTGGACGGCCGCCCCGCCCCGTGGGGAGCGCCGGTCCGCGTGCCGGGCGGGGCGCTGCTGGAGGTGGGGCCCGCACGGGCCGGAGTACGCGGCTACGTCGGTATCGCGGGCGGGGTGGCCGTGGAGCCGGTGCTCGGCAGCCGCTCCACCGACCTGCTCTCCGGGCTCGGCCCGCCGCCGCTCACGGACGGTGCCGTACTGCCCCTGGGGGTGCCGGTCGGCCCTCACGCGCGCGTGGACGCCGTTCCCCAGCCGGGTCCGCCGGCCGAGCTGGTACTGCGTGTGACGCTGGGGCCGCGCGCCGACTGGTTCACCCGGGACGCGCTCCGCACGCTCGTCACGGGCGGGTACCGGGTGTCCGCCGCGAGCAACCGCATCGGGCTGCGCACGGAAGGCCCCGCCCTGGAGCGTGCCCGGACCGGTGAACTGCCCAGTGAGGGCATGGTGCTGGGCGCGGTGCAGGTGCCGCCCGACGGCCGTCCGGTCGTCTTCCTGGCCGACCATCCGACCACCGGGGGGTACCCGGTGATCGCGGTCGTCCGCACCGCCGACCTCGCGGCCGCCGCCCAGGCGGCCCCGGGCACCCCCGTGCGGTTCACGGCCGTGAGCCGCCGGTAGGCGGGCCGCTCACGCCGCGTCCGGCTGCTCCGCGACCGACAGCGCGGCCAGCGCGGAGGCCACCGCGTGCGAGGCGGTCAGGTCCAGCCGGGCGCTGGTCCCCCTGGCCTTGTGACGGATCTCGGCGGCGGCCAGCGTGATCAGCTGCGGCAGCAGATCGGTGCACCGCCTGGCCACCCAGCCCGTCCCGGCGGTGGCCAGCCACCACAGGCTCGCCGAGCGGCTCGGCGCCGGAAACTCGGGTTCCACCGAGGGCACGGCACCGGTGGCGAGGCCAGCCTCGGCGAGCAGCGCGTGGAAGCGCTGGGCGAGCTGCCGGTGCCCGCGCTCCCCCGGATGCAGCCGGTCCGCGCTCCACATCGCGCGGTCGCTGATCCAGTCCCCGTCCGCCGCGTGCAGATGCACCGCCCCGTGCCGTTCGGACAGCGCGTGCACGACCGTGTTGACGGCCCGCTGCCGCCGCGCCAGGGGGCGCGCCAGTGCCCCGGGCAGCCGCAGCATCGTGCCCGGGTCGGGCAGGCAGGCCGTGAGCAGCACTGTGCCCTGAGCGCGGAACGCGGCGTACACCTGGTCGAGGCGGGATGCCACGGCGTGGATGTCGAAGGTGCAGCGCAGGGTGTCGTTGACGCCTATGACGACGGAGACGACGTCGGGGCGCAGGTCGAGCGCGGCCGGGGTCTGACGCTCCAGGACGTCCCGCGTCTGGGCGCCGCTGACGGCGAGGTTGGTGAACTCCGCGGGGCTGTCCGCCGGGGCGAGCCCGTCGGCGAGGAGCGCGGCCCACCCCCGCCAGGTGTCCCCGACGGGGTCGCCCACGCCTTCCGTCAGCGAGTCGCCGAGCGCGACGAACCCCAGGGGTCTCATCGCGCGCCCTCCGGGGCCGCCTCCCGCGGGCGGGCGTCACCGGCCGCCGCCGGGGCGTCGAACGGCAGGGCGTCGTGGGCCGCGAGGAACGCGTCGACCGCCGTCTTCCAGCCGAAGCACTCGGCACGCGCGCGTGCCGTCTCCCGGCGCTCGCACTCGGACCGCTCCATGAGCAGCTCCACCGCGTCGGCGAAGGCCTCACCGGTGTTCACGGCGGTCGCCCCGGCCGAGCCGATCACCTCGGGCAGCGCGGAGAGGGCGCTGGCCACCACGGGCGTGCCGCACGCCATCGCCTCCAGGGCGGCGAGCCCGAAGGTCTCGGCGGGTCCCGGGGCCAGGCACACGTCGGCCGTGGCCTGCAGCGCGCCGAGCAGGTCCCGGTCGGCGACGTGGCCGAGGAAGGTGACGGGCAGGCGCCGCTCCCCGGCCCGCTGTTCGAGCCGGGCGCGCAGCGGGCCGTCCCCGGCGACCACCAGCACCACGCGCCGTCCGCGGTGCAGCAGGGCCTCCAGGGCGTCCAGGGCCGTGCCGGGCTTCTTCTCCACGGACAGCCGGGAGCACAGGACGAGCAGCGTCTCGTCCCCGCGCGCGTACCGTGCGCGCAGCCCCGCGTCCCGCAGCGCCGGGTGCCGCTGATCGAGGTCGACGCCCAGCGGTGCCCGTACGACGTTGCGGGCGCCGATCCGCACGAACTCCCGCTCGGCGAACTCGGTGGTGCACACCACGCGCGCGTAGGTGTGCGCCGTACGGATGTTGAGGGCGTCGGCGGCGCGTCGGGACATGGTCTCGGACAGGCCCCAGGTGCGCAGGACTCCGTCGGCGGTCTCGTGGGAGACCATCACGGCGGGGATCCGGGCGCGCCGGGCCCACTTGCCGGTCCAGCGCAGGGTCGTGCGGTCGGAGACCTCGAGACGGTCGGGGTCCAGTTCCTCCAGGAGGGCGGCGACTCGGCGCTTGTCCACGAGAACGCGGTAGCCGCCGGTGCCGGGCAGCAGCGGCCCGGGCAGAGTGATCACCCGGCCCTGCTCGGTCGTCTCGTCGGTGTGGCGCTCGCCGGGCACGATGAGCACCGGCTCGTGCCCGGCCTCCTTGAAGCCCTTGCCCAGCTCGCGCAGCGCGGTGCGCAGACCGCCGGACGCCGGGGCGACGAAGTTGGCGAGCCGCACGATACGCAGCCCGGCGCCGGTCCGCTCGGTGGCGAAGCTCATGCCGCCACCACCGTCCTGCGCGCCGCGAGCACGTCCGCGTAGTGGCCGATGAGCTGGTCGCCGACGGCAGCCCAGGTGCGGCCCTCGACGAGGGTGCGCGCGGCGGCCCCGTAGGCGGCCCGCAGCGCCGGGTCGGCGACCAGGGACCACACGGCGTCCCGGAAGGCGGCCGCGTCCCCGGGCGGCACGAGCAGTCCCGTGCGGCCTTGGGCCACCAGGTCGAGCGGGCCGCCCGCGGCGGGCGCGACGACCGGCACGCCGCTCGCCATGGCCTCCTGCACGGTCTGGCAGAACGTCTCGAAGGGGCCGGTGTGCACGAAGACGTCCAGCGAGGCGAAGATCCGGGCGAGTTCGTCGCCGGTTCGGCGGCCCAGGAAGGCAGCGCCGGGCAGGGCGGCGCGCAGCGTGGTCTCGCTCGGCCCGTCGCCCACGACGACGACGCGTACGCCGTCAAGACCACAGGCGCCGGCGAGCAGTTCGACGTGCTTCTCGGGGGCGAGCCGGCCGACGTAGCCGACGATCAGCTCACCGTTCGGGGCGAGTTCCCGGCGGATCGCCTCGTCCCGCAGGTCTGGCCGGAAACGGACTGTGTCGACGCCGCGCGGCCACAGCTGCACCCGGGGCACCCCGTGTGCCTCCAGGTCGTGCAGGGCCGCGCTGGAGGGCGCGAGGGTCCGGTCCGCGGCGGCGTGCACGGAGCGGATGCGCCGCCAGGCCGCTGCCTCGCCGGCGCCCATGTAGGTGCGGGCGTAGCCGGCGAGGTCGGTCTGGTAGATGGCGACGGCGGGGATGCCGAGCCGGGCGGCGGCCGCCATGCCGCGGACGCCGAGGATGAAGGGACTGGCCAGGTGGACGATGTCGGCGCGGTGTTCGGTGATGGCCGCGGCGACGCGTCGGCTGGGGAGTGCCACGCGCACCTGGGGGTAGCCGGGGAGCGGTAGGGAGGGGACACGGACGACGGGGCACGGCGCCAGGGCGTCGGGCCCGGTGCCGGCTGCTGTGGCCGGAGCGACGACGAGGGGAGCATGACCGCGATCGACGAGGTGCCGGGCGGTCTGCAGCGCGCAGTGGGCCACGCCGTTCACATCGGGGGGAAAGGATTCGGTCACGATGACGACACGCATACCCGTGTTCTCGCCGCGCCGGACGTGGCCGCGTCAACGTCGATCTTTCCGGCCGGGGAACGTCCCATGAGCGTTGAGCTGCACAGCCGGGCAGGTCCTCCCGTGTCCACGCACTCCTGACATGCGGGTCACCGGATGTTCACACGGCCGGCATGTCGGGCCCGATCCGGCTGCGTACGGCGGTCTGCACCTCGGCCTCCTCGGCGGGATCCGCGGCGAGCCGGCGCAGCCGCTCCACGACGCGGGCGTCTCCCGTCTCGGCGTGCCGTGCGGCGATCTCGCGGGTGGACTCCTCGCAGTCCCAGAGGCATTCGACGGCGAACCCCGAGGCGAAGGAGGGGTCGGTTGCGGCCAGCGCGCGGGCGGCTCGCCCTCGGAGATGGGAGGACGCGGTCTCGCGGTAGACATGGCGCAGGACGGGTGCGGCGCAGGCGATGCCGAGCCGTCCGGCGCCGTCGACGAGGGTCCACAGCGTCGGCGCGTCGGGGCCCTCGCCCCGAACCGCCTCCCGGAGCGCCTCGAGGACCAGGTCGCTGTCCTGGGCACCACCACGGCAGGCGAGCATGCGCCCGGCTGCGGCCCCCAGGGCGTCGGGCCGGCGGGCCCAGCCCCGGGCCCGGTCCACGGCGGCGATACTGCGCATGCGTTCGAAGGCGTCCACGGCCGCGTCGACGACGAACACGGAACCCGTGATCACGGCATCCTCGATGAGCTCGAGGGCGTCCGGATCGTTGCTGTCGGCGAGGTACCGCAGGGCCGTCGAGCGGGCTCCGTCACCGCCTGAGCGGGCGGCCTCGACGATCTCGGCGCGGTCCTCGGGACCGGCTACGGCGGTGAGGCAGCGCGCGGCGGGCACGTGCAGCGCGGCACCGCGTTCGATGCCCTGCTGCGCCCAGTCGAAGACGGCCTGCACGCTCCACCCCGGGCGAGGCCCCTGGGGCCGCAGTTGCCGCTGCCAGCGGTCGAAACAGCCGGCCTCCTGTGCGGCACGCACGCGTGAGGCGATGGATTCGCGGGGGTCGTCGGCCCACAGCCGCCAGGGCCGTGGTTCGAAGGCGTCCCTGACGACGGCGGCGAGTTCGGCCTCGCCCTCGGGGTCGGCAGGGAAGCGGGCCAGGACGGGAGCGGCCAGGGCGCGCAGGCCCGCGTCGTCGTCGCGCAGGGCGAGCTCGTCCAGGGCCCAGGCCCAGTTGGAGCCCGAGGCGGCGTACCTGCGCAGCAGTTGGAGCGCGTCGCGCCTGCCGTACGAGGCGAGGTGCCCGAGGACGGCGAGCGCGAGTCCGGTGCGGCACTCGTCCGCGTCAAGGACGTCCTCGGCGCTGAACAGGTGCGCCTCGATGGCGTCCAACTCGCCGCCCAGGTCGAGGTAGAGCCGGGCGTAGTACAGGGAGCGGTTCTCCACCTGCCAGTCGTGGCGGGGGTCGCGCAGCACACAGTGGTCGAGGGCCGCGAGCGCCTCGGCGCGGGGGGCGGTGAGCGCGTGCAGTGTGCCGTCGCCGCGGCCCCTCTGGAGCAGGCCGAGCAGCGTACCGCTGGGCGCTATGACCGGTTCGAACATGGGAAACAGCCTCACATCAAGCGTCGACGCAACCGGGGGACACGCATCACCTGGCCGCGTGACAACACGTCGGGGCGCCCGCCGTCTCTTGCTTGCTGAAGACCATCTTCCTCTGCCTCTCGTTGGTGGCCCGTGGGGACCGATCACGGTCCGCGCGGTGCGGCATCACCTGCCCGGCCGTCGCGTCCGTGAATCACGACGTCATGATGACCCGGGCTCTCGCGCTGCCGCGACCTTATTTCGGGCGGTCCGGTACCGCCTCCCCCGTTTTCGTCGTTTCCGCTGGTCAGTGTGTTCGGATCAGTGTGCGCCGAACAGTTCGAGCAAATCCGTCTTGCCGAACATCTTGGCGGTGTCGATCGCCGAGGGCGTCCCCGCGGCCGGGTCGGCGCCGCCGTCCAGCAGTGCCCGGATGACCTCGGCCTCACCCTTGAAGACGGCTCCGGCGAGCGGTGTCTGGCCTCGGTCGTTGGCCCGGTCGGCCTCCGCGCCGCGCTCGAGCAGGGCCCGGACGGCGTCGGCGTGGCCGTGGTAGGCGGCGAGCATCACCAGGGTGTCGCCGCGGTCGTTGGTGAGGTTGGCCGGAACGCCCGCGTCGACGTATGCCGCGAGCGTCTCGGTCTCGCCTCGGCGCGCCAGATCGAAGATCTTGGTCGCGAGCTCCACGACCTCGGGGTCGGGGGCTTCACTCATCGGCCGGACCGCCTCTCCACTACGACTTCTGGTACTGATGCACCAAGGGTGCCTGGGCTGGTGCCCCGTACGGGTGAATCGCCAGCGTACTGGCTTCCGCGTCACATGACCGGCACCGTATGCGGCAAAGATCACGACGAGGCCCGCGGCAGGCGCCGGGGCTGGTCAAGGGATCAGGGCGACTCCGCCGACCGAAGGAAATCCGGCGAATTTCACCCAGTTGCACCTTTTATCGTATGGATACATTCTGTGAACCTGGAAGGACTCATGGTGACTGTCCCCGTGAACCAGGAGAGAGCAAATGATTCTGAACATCTCGGGTGTCCTGCTGCTCGGCACCATCGTCTTCCTGTTCTGCCGCAAGGACGGCCTCAAGGGCCGGCACGCGATGACCTGCGGGCTCTTCGGGTTCTACCTCTCGAGCACCGCCATCGCGCCGAGCATCAAGGCCGGCGGTGCGAGTCTCGCGGGCCTCCTGGGCGGGATCAATTTCTGAACCGGCCCCCATCCGCACACACCCCCAGGAGAACGACGTGGCTCGGCGTCCCCTCCCCCGCATTCTGAGCAACGGCGGCGACCGGATCGCCCGCAGCCGGGAGCTGGCGCGGGCGGCGGCCGGCGGCGCCACCGACGTCCTCCACCCGCTGATCACCATCACGCGCGGCCTGCGCCGGCTGGCCGCGGCCGGGCGGCGCAGGTGGGCGGACACGCCGAAGGACGGGCGCGGACCACTGCTCTTCCTGGTGGCCTCGGTGATCCTGGTCGTGGCGCTGGTGCCGTACGGGCCGCTGCTCGCCGCCATCACGTTGATGGCGGCGTCGGCCTGGAAGGGCCGGGAAAGCGGGTCGCCGACGCCCCCGGGCCCGGACCCCGAGCAGACCAAGCGGCTGGGCGCTCTGTACGAGGCTCTGGTGCCGTACTTCTCGGCCGCCGAGGACCCGGCTCCGCTGTACGCGCACGGTGGGGACTTCACCCGGGCGTTCTCCTCCTGCGAGTTCGACGGCACCGGCCGCATCTCCCGCCTCCGCATCCGGTACCCCGCTTACTTCACCGACGGTGAGCCCGCATCACGGGCCCGGATCGAGCGGGTCCTGCGCGCCAAGTCGGGCCGGGAGCGCGAATACCACTTCGCCTGGGACGAAGAGGGCAACGAACTGACGGTCACCGTGCTGCCTCCCCTGCCCACCGACATCGCCGCGCAGCGGTTCGTGACCGCCCCGGGAGAGACGGTCCTCGGCTTCACCGACCCCACCGGCGTCCAGCGCACGCTCCCCCTCACCCACGGCGAGGAGCGACGCGACGTGCCTCCGGTGCTGTGGCGCACCGGCCCGCGGTGCACCGAGCCGCACCTACTGATCGCGGGCACACCCGGCGGCGGCACGACGACGCTGGTGCGCTCCATCGCCCTGCAGGCGCTGCAGCACGGGGACGTGCTGATCGTCGAGGGCTGCGGCACCGGGGAGTACGCGTTCCTGACGGGGCGGGACGGGGTGCTGGCGGTGGAGTCCGGGCTCGCGGGGGCGGCGGCGAGCCTGGAGTGGGCGACCCACGAGACGGAGCGGCGGCTGATCGCCGCCAACCGCGCCCGGCAGGCCGGGCACCCCCCGCCGGACGACGTCAGGCGCCCGCTGTGGATTCTGCTGGACCGGCCGACCGTCCTCGGGCCTCTCGCCGCCGCCGACGGACGCGCCGATCCCCAGGGCCTGCTCCAGGTGCCGCTGCGGCACGGCCGGCCGGCGAACGTCACGGTCGTGGTCGCCGAGCAGGTGGACGCCCTGGACGGCCTGACCGAGACGGTCCTGCAGCACACCCGCGCCCGCGTGGCGCTCGGCCCGGCGACCCCCGCCGAGCTGGAAGCGGTACTCGGCGCGCCGCCGCACACCACCCCGGTCGAGGATGTGCCGCCCGGCCGCGGTTACGCCCGCCTGGGCTCGGGTCCGGTCCACCGCCTCCAGGTACCGGCCACCCCGGACCCGTACGACGACACCGCCGCCGAACAGCATCGACAGGCGGTCCTCGCCCTGCTGCCCCGCCGCAGCGAACCGATCGCTCCCAGCCCACCGATCGAGCCGGGCGCACCGATCGCCCCCAGCGCTGCCATCGACCTCGACAAGTCGGCCGACCGCAGCGCACCGGTCGAGTCGGTCCCGACGGAGGCGCTGGCCGTGGAGGGCTGACCGCAGCGCGTACCGGACCTCTGATCAGGCCACGAACGTCCGCGGTGCCTCCGCCGGCCCGGACGCGCCCGTCTGGACCAGGCGGGCCGCGGCCGCCAGACGCACCGCCGCCTCCTCCGCCACCGCGCCGCCCACCGTGAAGGGCAGTCGCACATAGCCCTCGAACGCCCCGTCCACGCCGAAGCGCGGCCCAGACGGAACGCGGACACCGACCCGTTCCCCGGCCTCCGCGAGACGGGAGCCCGACAGGCCGCCTGTGCGCACCCACAGCGTCAGGCCGCCCCGGGGCACCGAGAACTCCCACGTCGGCAGCTCCTTGCGCACCGCGGCGACCAGGGCGTCCCGGTTCTCCCGGGCCTGGCCGCGCCGCAGGTCCACCGCCTGCTCCCAGCCGCCCGTGCTCAGCAGCCAGTTCACGGCCAGCTGCTCGAGGACCGGAGTGCCCAGGTCGGCGTAGGCGCGGGCCGCGACCAGGCTGCGGATGACATCGGGGGCGGCCCGCACCCACCCGATGCGCATGCCCGCCCAGAACGCCTTGCTCGCCGAGCCGACGGTGATGACGGTCGAGCCCGCCGGGTCGAAGGTGCTCACCGGGCGCGGCATCTCGAGCCCCTCCTCCAGGTGCAGCTCGCTCATCGTCTCGTCGACGACCAGGACCGTCCCGGCGGAGCGGGCCGCCTCCACCAGGCGGCGGCGCTGGTCCTCGTCGGCGAGCGCGCCCGTCGGGTTGTGGAAGTCGGCGACGACGTAGGCGAGCCGCGGTGCGGCCTCGCGCAGCACCTGGCGCCAGCGGTCCAGGTCCCAGCCGCGGAGCCCGTCGGCCATGGCGACGGGGACGAGCCGGGCGCCCGCCTCCCGCATCAGCTGGAGGATGTTGGCGTACGACGGCGACTCGACGGCGATGCGCTCACCGCGCCCGGCGAACAGGTGGCAGATCGCGTCGATCGCACCCATGGCGCCGGTGGTCACCATGATCTGCTCGGGCATGGTCGGGATGCCGCGCGCCGTGTAGCGGTCGGCGAGCATGGACCGCAGCGCGGGCAGGCCTGCCGGGTAGTCGCCGTGCGTGTGCGCGTACGGCGGCAGTTCCTCCAGAGCACCCTGCACGGCACGGGTGAGCCAGGGCTCGGGCGCGGGCAGTGCCGCACAGCCCAGGTCGATCATCGAGCCGAGCGCCTCGGGCGGGAGGGGTTCCAGGCCGCGCGCCGGCAGCGGATTCCCGGCCGGAACGGCGGTCCAGCTGCCCGCTCCGCGGCGGGACTCCAGGAACCCCTCGGTGCGCAGCGCCTCGTACGCGGCCGCGACCGTGGTACGGCTCACCGACAGGGCGAGCGCCAGCTCCCGCTCGGCGGGCAGCCGGGCGGCGACCGGTACCCGGCCCTCCAGCACGAGCAACCGGATGCCGTCCGCGAGCGCCCGATAGGCGGGCGGACGCCGGCTGCCGGGGCCCGCGGGACGGTCCTGCTGGGAGGTGAGCAGCCGGGCCAGCTGTGCCGCGCCCACCGCCGAGGTCCAATGCGCCATGATTCCCAGTCCACCTTCCCGGAATTGGCCATGGATGGCTTCGCATTCCAAGCCACAGAGTGACATGCGCCAGGCCACTACCACCACAGGGGGGCACGTTTTGTCTGCCGACTCGCCGAGCGAACCGTCCATTGACAAGTCCATGAGGAGTCGTCCCGGGCGGCGGCTCCTCCAGCTCTACGCCGGTCTCGCACTCTACGGCGCGAGCTCCGCCCTCCTGGTCAAGGCGGGCCTCGGCCTGGAGCCGTGGAACGTCCTGCACCAGGGTCTGTCCGAGCTCACCGGTCTCAGCATGGGTGTCGTACTGACGATCGTGGGAGCGACCGTCCTGCTGCTGTGGATCCCGCTGAGGCAGCGTCCGGGACTCGGCACCGTCTCCAACGTCCTGGTGATCGGTTTCGCCATGGACGCCACCCTGGCCGTGCTCCCCGAAGTGCACTCCCTGGCCGTCCGCGTGCCCCTCCTGGTCGCGGGCGTGGCGCTGAACGGCGTGGCGACCGGCCTCTACATCGCCGCCGACTTCGGTCCCGGCCCGCGTGACGGCCTGATGACCGGACTGCACCGGCGCACGGGCCGCTCGATCCGGCTCATCCGCACGGCCGTGGAGATCACCGTCGTCGCGACCGGCTTCGCCCTCGGCGGCACCGTCGGGGTCGGCACCGTCGTGTACGCGCTGTCCATCGGACCGCTCGCCCAGTTCTTCCTGCGCGTGTTCGCCGCCCCCGCGGCATCGGGGCGCAGCACGGTCGTTGCCGCCGGGCAACCGGAGCGCGCGATACTGCGTCAGTGACCACCCTCATACGCCACCCGTACCTCGACCATCCGGGCCCGATCGCCTTCGCCCACCGGGGCGGGGCGGCCCACGGCCTGGAGAACACCATGGCGCAGTTCCGGCGCGCGGTGGCGGCGGGCTACCGCTACATCGAGACGGACGTGCACGCCACGGCCGACGGAAAGCTGGTGGCCTTCCACGACGCGACCCTGGACCGGGTGACCGACGGCGCGGGCCGGATAGCGGACCTGCCCTGGGAGGACGTGCGGCACGCGCGCGTGGCGGGCAGCGAGCCGGTGCCCCTCTTCGAGGACGCGCTGGAGGAGTTCCCGGAGGTGCGCTGGAACGTGGACGTCAAGACGGAGCCCGCGCTGCGACCCCTGCTGGACCTCGTCGAGCGCACCGACTCCTGGGACCGGATCTGCGTCGGATCGTTCTCCGAGGCACGCGTGGTGCGCGCCCAGCGCCTGGCCGGACCGCGCCTGGCGACGTCCTACGGCACCCGCGGCGTCCTCAACCTGCGCCTGCGCTCCTGGGGCATTCCGACGGCGGTGCGCCGCTCGGCGGTCGCCGCCCAGGTGCCGGAGTCCCAGTCGGGCGTCCCCGTGGTCGACCACCGCTTCGTGCGCACCGCCCACGCGCTCGGACTGCAGGTGCACGTGTGGACGATCAACGAACCCGATCGCATGCACCGGCTCCTGGACCTGGGAGTGGATGGCATCATGACCGATCACATCGACACACTGCGCAAGGTCCTCGAAGAACGGGGCACCTGGGTCTGAACGCCCCGCGCGCGATCACGTTCCACGGGGAAGCGAGGGCACGGGTGGGCACCGACACCGTGCGGGCACAGGCCGGCGACGAGGCCGCCGAGCGGCGGCGCGAACAACGCGGCTGGTACTTCTACGACTGGGCGTGCTCGGTCTATTCGACGAGCGTGCTGACCGTGTTCCTCGGCCCCTATCTCACCTCGGTGGCCAAGTCGGCGGCGGACGCGGACGGATACGTCCACCCACTGGGCGTTCCGGTGCGCGCCGGCTCGTTCTTCGCCTACTGCGTCTCGGCCTCGGTCGTCGTGGCGATTCTCGTGATGCCGCTCGCGGGCGCGGCGGCCGACCGCACCGGCCGCAAGAAGCCGCTGCTCGCTCTGTGCGCGTACCTGGGCGCCTCGGCCACGGCGGGCCTGTTCTTCCTGGACGGTGACCGGTATCTGCTCGGCGGCCTGCTGCTGATCGTCGCGAACGCGTCGGTGGCCGTCTCGATGGTGGTCTACAACTCGTATCTGCCGCTGATCGCCCCACCCGAGGAGCGTGACGCGGTCTCCTCGCGCGGCTGGGCCTTCGGCTACGCGGCCGGTTCGCTGGTCCTGATCGCGAACCTGGTCCTGTTCACGGCCCACGACTCCTTCGGCGTCTCGGAGTCGACGGCGGTCCGCATCTGCCTGGCCTCGGCGGGCCTGTGGTGGGGCGCCTTCACGCTGATCCCGCTCAGGCGCCTGCGCGACCGCCGTACGACGTCCCCGGGTGCGCCGGTGCACGGCTGGCGGCAACTGGCCGCCACGGTCCGGGACATGCGCCGCACCCCCCTCACCCTCTCCTTTCTGCTGGCGTACCTCATCTACAACGACGGCATCCAGACGGTGATCTCACAGGCGTCGGTCTACGGCTCCCAGGAGCTGGGCCTCGGCCAGTCGACGCTGATCACCGCCGTGCTGCTGGTGCAGGTGCTGGCGGTGGGCGGCGCGCTGGGCATGGGTCGACTGGCCCGGACGTACGGCGCCAAGCGGACCGTCCTCGGCTCGCTGGTGGCCTGGACGGCGACGCTCGCCGCCGGTTATTTCCTGCCCGCGGGCGCGCCGGCCGGGTTCTTCGCACTGGCGGCCTGCATCGGGCTGGTCCTCGGTGGAAGCCAGGCACTGTCCCGGTCGCTTTTCTCACACCTGGTCCCGCCCGGCAAGGAGGCCGAGTACTTCTCCGCTTACGAGATGAGCGACCGCGGCATGAGCTGGCTGGGCCCCCTCCTGTTCGGGATCACGTACCAGCTGACGGGAAGCTACCGGGACGCGATCATCTCGCTCGTGGGGTTCTTCGCCCTCGGGTTCGTGCTGCTGGCCCGGGTTCCGGTGCGCGAGGCGGTGCGCGACGCGGGCAATCCGGTACCCGAGAGGATTTAGCGTCCGAGCACAAAGGGCGGTAGTGTACGCGTTTGGCCTGCCAGGCGTACCGTTACTGCGCGTCAAAGGAGCCGAAACGCTGGGTGACATCTGCTAGCAGATGTGACAAACCGGGCGCCGGTGGGTACAACAAGGGGCGGCTACGACGGCGACGCATGACCCGGAACGGGACTCGGAACGGGAATCTTTACCGCCGACCGGACGTTGACCGGATGACGACGACAGCGACACCTGTCCTGTGGGCGACAAGCCCGGGAGGCACGATTCATGAGTGAGCGAGCTCTTCGCGGCACGCGCCTCGTGGTGACCAGCTACGAGACGGACCGCGGCATCGACCTGGCTCCGCGCCAGGCCGTGGAGTACGCATGCGAGAAGGGGCACCGGTTCGAGATGCCCTTCTCGGTCGAGGCGGAGATCCCGCCGGAGTGGGAGTGCAAGGTCTGCGGTGCCCAGGCGCTCCTTGTGGACGGCGAAGGTCCGGAGGAGAAGAAGGCGAAGCCCGCGCGTACGCACTGGGACATGCTGATGGAGCGGCGCACCCGTGAGGAGCTCGAAGAGGTCCTCGAGGAGCGTCTCGCGGTTCTGCGGTCCGGGGCGATGAACATCGCGGTGCATCCGCGGGACAGCCGCAAGTCCGCGTAGTCCCTCCGGGGGCGGGCGGGACACCGCGCGCCAGATATCGACGGGCGCCGTACGTCTTCGTGACGTACGGCGCCCACTGCTTTGTTCACGGTGGCCGCTGGTCGGTTTCCGGTGCCCCGGAGAATTCAGCGGGGCAGGGGCGGGCGGGGCTCCCCCTGCGTGTCCGCGGGGTCGTCCCTGATGACCTCACCCTGAACGATCTTCCCGTCGGGGCGGTGCATCCGAGCCTGCTGGAAGGCGTCACCGAAGCTGCCGTACGGGGACTGGCGGAGTTTGCGGTCGATCGTGCGCTCCGCGTATCGGCCGACCGCCGTCTGGACCGGCGGAAGCAGCAGGAGCAGGCCCGCCGCGTCGGAGATCAGGCCCGGCAGCATCAGCAGCAGGCCGCCGAGCATCATCAGGCCGTTGCCGCCGGTCTTCGAGGGGGAGCCGCCCCTCTGCAGCGCCTCGTTCAGGTTCCGGAAGGCGCGACGGCCCGCCCGCTTGATGACCACCGAGCCGAGAACCAGGCCTGCGACCAGCAGCAGGAAGACCGTGAACCCGCCGGTCGCACCGGCGACCACGGTCAACAGCCAGATCTCCAGCACCAGCCACGCGGCGACGCCCAGCGGCAGAACGGTGCGCAACCGGGAGCGCCGGGGCCGGGTCGTGGTGTGGGGAGAGGTCGAAGCGCCAGTCGTCATGCTCCCAGTGTGCCCGGACCCGGCTCAGTGCGGGATAAGGGGCGTCAGCGGCGCCCGTGACGCCGCCCCTGTCCTACCGGCGCTTCTTGTCGCCCCGGCCCAGGACCTTGCCGAAGCGCTCCTCCGCCCCCCACGCCGTGACGCGCCACAGCGCCTCCACGACGATGTTCCGGCTCATCTTCGAGTCGCCGAGCTCGCGCTCCACGAACGTGATCGGCACCTCGACGACGTGGAACCCGGCCTTGACCGCGCGGCGCGCCAGGTCGACCTGGAAGCAGTAGCCCTGCGAGGCCACCTGGTCGAGGCCGAGGCCCTCGAGAGTCTCACGGCGGAAGGCGCGGTAGCCGCCGGTGATGTCGCGCAGCGACAGGCCGAGGGCCAGACGCGAGTAGGTGCTGCCGCCGCGGGAGAGGAACTCGCGGGACTTGGGCCAGTTCACGACCCGTCCGCCCGGCACCCACCGGGAGCCGAGCACCAGGTCCGCGCTCTTGAGCGCGGTCAGCAGGCGCGGCAGTTCCTCCGGCTGGTGGGAGCCGTCGGCGTCCATCTCGACGAGGACGCCGTAGTCGCGCTCCAGACCCCAGCGGAAGCCGGCGAGGTACGCGGCGCCCAGCCCTTCCTTGCCCTTGCGGTGCATGACGTGGACGTGATCGTCCTCCGCCGCGAGTTCGTCCGCGAGTTTGCCGGTGCCGTCGGGGCTGTTGTCGTCGGCCACGAGGACATGCGCCTCGGGCACCGCCGACCGCACTCGGCCGACGATCGTCTTGATGTTCTCCGCCTCGTTGTAGGTCGGAATGATCACCAAGGCGGTGCCGAGCGGACCGAACTGCTTGCCCTGGGCCGATGCCCCGAGGGTCCCGTCGCCGTGGTTCACTGCTGCCCCTTCACATCCGTACGCAGAGGTCCACCATAGTGGTCGCGGCACGTGCCTCCGCCACAGCGGGTTCGTTTGGAGGTGTCGATTCCATAAGGTTCGGGTAAGAATGCCCGGCGCACCGATGGCGTCGACCGGCCGGTCGTACCGAATGCCCACGGGGTTTCGACAGCGGGTCCAGGGCTTGCCACGCCCCGGGCGGCTGCGGATCGGGGCCCGGCGCCCTTCGGGCCGACCTGGGACCCGCTGGCTGCGGATCGACCGAAAGCCGTTGTCTACTGGACGTCCGGGCCCCACCCGGGTCGCACCCTGCCGACCAGGGAACGGCGCCCTCGCCGTGGCGCGGGCGCTGAGCCTGGCTCCCAGTGGCGATGCGCCGACGCGGCACACCATCCCTGACCCAGCGGCGCTCGGGCGACTGCGCGAAGGTTTCCCCGGTCGGACGATTCTGTGGTGGACCCGGCCGAACCTACCGGCCCTCCGCGCCTTACTGTCAATAGCCGCCCCACCTGCGGGTCTTCGGCGAAGAGCCTGGTCGCAGCGGAGGATACGCAGGTCGCGCGACGGAGTTCTGAAGGCCCGTCGCCGCCGCGCCACCCCGGGAGATCACTCGCCCGGCCCTACGAACACGGCCCTGCCTCCGACCACGGTGCGCAGGCAGACGGGAAGGTCGGTCCCGGGGGTGAGATCGGGCAGTCCGGGGGTGCCGGAGCGGGGGTCGGTGGACCAGCGGGCCACCCGGTCGTCGGGGGCCTGGACGACGAGTGCGTCGGTGCGCCACACGGCGTAGTCCGCGGGGGCGCCCGGCACCAGCACCCCTGCGTCGTCCCGTCCGATCGCCCGCCAGCCGCCGCGCGTGTGCGCGGTGAATCCGGCGCGTACGGAGACCCGGTGGTCGGGGGTGCGGTGGAACGCCGCCGCGCGGACCGTGCCCCAGGGGTCGAGGGGGGTCACCGGGCTGTCGGATCCGAACGCCAGCGGGACGCCTGCGCGCAGCAGGGCCGCGAACGGGTTCAGCGTGCGGGCCCGTTCGATGCCGAGGCGCTCGGCGTACATGCCGTCCTCGCCGCCCCACAGCGCGTCGAAGGCGGGCTGGACGGAGGCGGTCAGGCCCAGTTCGGCGAAGGCCGCGACGGTCTCGGGCGTGAGCATCTCGACGTGCTCGACGCGGTGGCGGGCGGCGCGGATCCGGGCCAGGCCCACCTTCTCGGCGGCGGCCCGCACTCCTTCCACCACGGCCGTGACGGCGGCGTCGCCGATGGCGTGGAACCCCGCCTGGAGTCCGGCCTCGGTGCACGCGACGACATGCGCGGCGACCGCGGCGGCGTCCAGGTAGGCGGTGCCGGTGTGGGCGGCGTCCGCGTACGGCTGGTGCAGACACGCGGTGTGCGAGCCGAGAGCGCCGTCGACGAAGAGGTCGCCCGCGGCGCCGAGTGCACCCAGTTCCCGGGCCTTGGTGACGTCCTGCTCGGCCCAGTAGCCGACGACGCGCGGCCCGGGCTCCTCGGCGGCGAGGCGCAGCAGCCCGGTGAAGTCGTCCTCGGAGGAGATCTCCGGGCCGGCGCACTCGTGGAGCGAGCCGATGCCGAGGGAGGCGGCGTGGGCGAGGGCGGTGCGCTGGGCCTCGGTGCGCTGGGCGGGGGTGACCGCGGCGAACGCGGCGGCCCGTACGGCGTGGTGGGCGTCGCGGGTCAGCGGCTCGCCGTCCGTGAAGCCGGACTTGTCACGCACGCCCGGGGTGAGGTCCAGCAGGGCGGTGGTGACGACGGCCGAGTGGACGTCGATGCGACTGAGATACAGGGGACGCCCGCCGGTGGCCTCGTCGAGCTCTTCGCGGCGGGGCGCCCGACGTTCGGGCCAGCGTGCGGCGTCCCAGCCGTGGCCGAGCAGCACCCGGTCGTCCGGCCGGGCGGCGGCGAAGTCCCGTACGAGGGCGAGGGCGCCCCCCAGGGACGGGGCGCCGGACAGGTCGAGGCCGGTGAGCGCGAGGCCGGTGGCGGTGGTGTGCACGTGGGCGTCGGTGAACGCGGGAGTGACGAGGGCGCCGTCGAGGTCGATCACCTCGTCGACGCCGTCCGCGAAGGCGTCGGCCGCGCCCTCGGAACCGACCCAGGCGACATGTCCGGCCTCCACGACCATCGCGGTGGCGAAGGGATCGGCGGGGCTGTGGACCTCTCCACGGCGCAGGAGGACGGTCTTGGGCTCGGCGGTGCGCTCACTCATGGGCAACAGTGTCGCCCCTGGCGGGGGACGCTCCGCAGGCAGGTCGCTCAGATCCGGGGCGGCCGTGCCTCGTACGGGGTGGACAGGACCACGGTGGTGCGCGTCGACACCCCCGCGAGGGTCCGCAGCCGGGCGAGCAGCTCCTCCAGTTCGTGCGGCGTGGCCACGCGGACCTTGAGGATGTAGTTCTCGTCGCCCGCGACGCTGTGGCAGGCCTCGATCTCCGGGACGCCCGCGAGGCGTTCGGCGATGTCGTCGGGGGCGCTGGGGTCGAACGGCTTCACCGAGATGAAGGCGGTCATCGGCAGGCCGACGGCCTCGGGGTCGACGACGGCGGCATACCCACGGATGACGCCCCGCTGCTCGAGCCGGCGCACCCGCTGGTGCACGGCCGATGTGGACAGGCCCGTGGCCTTGCCCAGGTCGGTGTAGCTCATCCGCCCGTCCTTGACGAGCAGCTGCACGATCTGTCGGTCCAGCTCCTCCATGGCGCTAGAACCTACAGTGCGCCCTGACTCCGCGGATACCTCAGCAGCGCAGGTCATACCCGGTTTGTGATGTTGGTGAGAGCGGTCGGTGAGCCGCCCGGGTGACGGCTGGCCGCGCGGGGCACCTGCGATTGGCATGTGACGAACGCCACAGTGCCCGGCCCGGCTTCGCGATGCTCTCGTGATTACCCCGGAGACGGGACGGGAAGTGCTTGCTGTGGTCGAGGCCGCAGCGCCTTGTCGGCCCAGCCCGAGGGGGAGAAACCCATGCAGAATTCCAAGCGCCCTGGTCGTACCGTGCCCAAGCGGCAGCAGCCGGTCATCGAGCCCGAGCCGGAGGGCGTCGAACCCGACGCCCTCGACGGCGAGGAGTTCGACGCGTACGACACCTTCGAGATGTACCGGGTGATCTGCCCGGACTGCGCGCAGCCCATCGCGCTCCTGGCGGACGAGGAGGTCCTGCCCGAGCACGCGCTGTGCGCCTCGCCGTGGAACCCCTTCGGTCTCACGGTCTGCTCCGGGACGGGCCGCGCGGCGGCCGACGCCCGCCCGGCGGACGAGTCCGTGGAGCCCCAGCAGCAGGACACCGCCCTGCTGCTGACCCTCCCTCAGGGGCTCGACTGGCGCACGCAGCCGTTCTCGCACGTCGGCGGCCCGGGTTCCCGCCCGCTCCGGACGGCGACACTGCGCCGCCAGGCCGCCTGACACACCGCGAGCAGCGGCGGTTCCAGGCGGTCCGCCACGGAACTCACGCTCGATTAGCGGGGCCGGTGACCTCGGCGGGCTTCGGGGCGTTGCTCCCTGTATGAGCCCCAGTTATTCGGCGACCGGACCCCGGCGGCCGGTGTTCATTCCGGTACCGGCGGCGACACTGCCGCCGCCGCAGCCGCAGGATCCGCCCATCTACCGCGCACTGATGCGCACCTGGGCCGACCGCGGGCGCACGCTCCCCGGGCGTCACGACCCGGAGTGGGTGCGGCTCGCGGCGCCCCCGGCCGGCCCGCGCCGGCTCACGGCGGGCCAGGAGTCGTTCAGCGGGACTCGGGACCAGCGAGGTGACGGGCGATGACCATGCGCTGGATCTGGTTCGTGCCCTCGACGATCTGCAGCGCCTTGGCCTCCCGCATATAGCGCTCGACCGGGAAGTCCAGGGTGTAGCCGTACCCGCCGAGCACCTGGACGGCGTCGGTGGTGACCTTCATCGCCGTGTCGGTGCAGTGCAGCTTCGCCATGGCCGCCTGCTTGGCGAACGGCCGCCCGGCGTCGCGCAGCCGTGCCGCCGCCAGGTACAGCGCCCGGCCCGCCTCGATCTGCGTCGCCATGTCGGCGAGCAGGAAGCGCAGCCCCTCGAAGTCCGAGATCGGCCGTCCGAACTGCCGGCGCTCGGTGGCGTACGCGACGGCCTCGTCCAGCGCCGCCTGGGCCAGGCCGATGGCGCAGGCCGCGATGCCGAGCCGCCCGGAGTCGAGCGCGGACAGCGCGATCGCGAAGCCCTGTCCCTCGTCGCCGATGCGCCGTGCTTCGGGCACGCGCACCCCGTCGAAGTGGACCTGTGCGGTGGGCGACCCCTTCATGCCCATCTTCTTCTCGGGCGCCGCGGCACTCAGTCCCTCGGCGTCGCCGGGGACCAGGAACGCAGTGATCCCGCGGGGGCCCTCCTCACCGGTGCGCGCCATCACCGTGTAGAAGTCGGCGATGCCTCCGTGAGTGATCCATGCCTTGGTGCCGTTGATCACCCAGTGGTCGCCGTCCCGGACCGCCTTGGTCCGCAGGGACGCGGCATCCGACCCGGACGACGGCTCGGAGAGGCAGTAGGCGCCCAGAAGGCCCCCGCCGAGCATCGCGGGCAGGTGTTCCAGCTGTTGTTCCTTGGTGCCGTAGTGCGCGAGGGCATGGCAGGACAGGGTGTGGACGCTGACGCCGAGGCCGACGGTGAGGCGGGCCGCGGCCAGCTCCTCGAGGACCTGCAGGTAGACCTCGTAGGGCTGGTCACCACCGCCGTACTCGGAGTCGTACGGCAGGCCGAGCAGTCCGGAGTCGGAGAGCAGGCGGAAGGTCTCGCGCGGGAAGTGCCCGGAGTGTTCCTCCTCGGCCGCCTTCGGGGCGATCTCCTGCCGCGCGATGTCGCGGACGAGCGAGATCAGATCCCGGGCCTCGTCCGTGGGCAGTTGTCGGTCCACCGGCTGCGGGGCGCGGTCGGGCATGGCGACGCTCTCCTCCCTCTTGGGCACTTCGGCGGACATGCGCCTTGGGTGGGGCGGCGCCGCCGGGTCTCACTGAGCCTGGCCGATGCTCGTCGCTCCGGGTCGCGGAGGCGGCTGACCAGCGGCTGTGGCGCTTGGAGTATGCCCGATCGGAGGCATGGCGTCACCGGTTAACGACCGCTTACTTCAAGAAAGCGGATGCCGTGCCGAGGCGTGATCGACATGCGACGGAGGGGCCTCGTGCCGAGGCCGTCCCCGCCTGCCGCAGACCTGTCCGTGACGGCCTCCCCGTGGACCTGCCCGTGACGGCCTGGCCGGCACCCGGACGGGACCGCTCGGAGATCGGTCAGTCCTCCCGGTGCGGTCAGGTCGGCCTGCGGGCCGGAGGCGGGGCCGTGTACGCGGGTTCCAGTTCCTCGATCGCCCGCAGGGTGCCTCCCAGCGTCTTGGCGAGCAGGTCGCACATCGTGTCGCGGGACACTACCGGGCGGTCGATCCAGTCCAGGGTCACGCCCTCCACGCCGCACACCCAGCCGAGCAGTCCCGTGCGCACCAGCGGAGCGATGTCGCGCCGCCCGTACGCCCCCTCGGCGATCGTGGTGAGGATGGCCTCGCGCACCCCGTCCCGGATGGCATGGACCTGTGCGTCGAAGCCCACACCGCCGCTGACGATCGTGCGGTAGGCGGCCTGGTTGTGCTCGGCGTAGTGCAGATAGCGGTCGATGGTGCGGTGCACCCGTTCCACCGGCGGCAGGTCCAGGCCGGTGGCCGCGGAGGTCACCAGGTCGGCCACCGAATCCTCGACAATGGCGAGGTAATAGCCGCGTTTCGATTTGAAGTAGTAGTAGATGAGCCCTTTCGCCACCTGGGCGTGGCGCGCGATGTCGTCCATCGACAGCGTGTCGTAGGACGTGTCGGCGAATAACTTCCGTCCGATGGCGATGAGTTCGGCGCGGCGCGCCAGGGAGCGATCGGTGCCGCGCACCTGGGGGCGCACGGCACCTCGCTGTTGACTGCTCTTCAATTTCGGCCCAAGTCTCCAACTACCGGCGGGACATCGGCAGTATTGCAGAATGACACCACCAGCATGTTCGACTCTGATCGGCGGAGTGGATCGCGGAGTCGGGCGCTGTCGGGATATGTGCCGCCGGGTTGCCGGTGGGCGCGTCAGCGGACACCCACCGCCGCCAGCGCCCTGCGCTGGCCGGAGGTGGGACGGGCCGGGAAGTACAGGTAGCAGACGCCGCCGGTGCCGGAGGTGACCTTGCCGGAGGCGTTGTACCGCTTGGTGCGCAACCAGATGTTCTCGAACTCCCGCCGCCGGTACACGCGCCGCACCGCCTCGTCGCTCGGCGACGCCGGGTCGTTCGCGATCACGTCGCCGTCGGCGGTGAACCCGATCACGGTCATCAGATGCCCCGCTGTCCCGTACCCCGCCCCGGTCAGCTCCTCCTTCAGGAACGACTGCGAGGTGATGACCGGGATGCCCGCAGCGATCAGCGTCTCCAGGTCGGTGAGCGAGGTCAACCGGGTGACCACTGCCTGCAGGTCCTCGAACGTCGCCGCGTAGGCCGCGTTGAAGGGCCAGTTGCCGCAGCCCTGGTACTGGTGGTCGTAGGTGAACCGGGCCGCGTGGCAGACCTGCGGGTCCGCGTAGGACGGATCGACCCAGGACAGTTGTTCGGGGGTGAGCCTCCGTCCCCAGTACTCGATGATCATTTGGGAGGAGGTGGGGCTGCACCAGGCCTCGCCGCCGTTGTCGTACTCCGGGTACTGGCCCTTGTGGATCTCCTGCGAGTAGCGCGGGACGAGCAGTTCCTCGGCGAGCCCGGGTGTGGAGGCCGGGACGGTGAACCGGTCGGGGATGTCGGAGCCCATGGCTCCGAGCCGCCACACAGTCGGCGTGATCCGTGTGCCCGGTGTGCGGTACAGGGTCAGGCGCAGGCGGTACGACGCCAGGCGCAGGCCCGAGGCGGGATCGGCGATGGCGAAGGTGTCGGTCCAGATGTTGCTCCTGCCATCGCTCTGGCCGTCCACGGAGGTGCGGCGGATGTCCTGGTCGCCGGCCGCCCAGCGGCCCATCACGTACCAGGGGGTGTCCGTGCCGTCGGAGTAGGTGCCCTTCACCTCGACCTGGAGCCATGTGCCGGCCGGGGTCTGCGCGTTCCAGGAGGCGACGAGTTCGGTGGCCGGAACGGCGAGGCGGTGCCCCGGGGAGGTCCAGGTGGCGTACTCCCAGGTGGCTGACTTTCCGGTGTGCGGGTCGGTGTAGTCGGTACGACCGGCGGGCGTGGTGATCACCAGGCCGGGGCGGACGCCGGCGACGGCGCGGACGCCCTGCGCGGTGCCGCTTCGCCAGTCGGGGTACGAGGTCCAGGCGTGGTGGTCCACGGGGCTCGGGGATGCTTTCGTCGACCGGGCGGTCGGCGTGGCCGCGGCCGCCGGGCCCGCGGTGCCGGCCGCCGTGGCCGCGGCGGCCGCCGCGGCGAGGATGGTTCTGCGGGACGGCTCTGAAGCTCTGGTCATCGGTGGGTGACCCCCAGGAGTCCTTCAAGCAGCGGTTCGGACGCACGGTGTGCGCCAACTATGGCCGCCACGCACAGACTTCTGCCAGCACTTCGGCCGCCGACGCGCCCACCAATATTGGTCCCGACCTGTGGCGGTCTCCTGGGAATGGGAGACGGGAATTCGGGGAGGCGAATCACCCGCGTTCACACCGAACCAGAAATAGAGGAAATTCCGGAGAGAGGTCGCTTTCTCCCCGAAGAGGGACAGCCTGTTTGCCCGAGTAAGCTGTCCCCTCGAGAACATGCCGAAACATGCCGACACACCTTCTCGCCCGGGAATCGCCATTCACGCACTCGCGTCCCGCCTTCAGCACCTACCGCCCTCCTGCGGCCCCGTCCGCCTCGTCGGCGTCGACGGGCACGCCGGGTCGGGGAAATCCACGTTCGCCGCGCACCTGGCGGCCGCACTCGGCAGAGCGCCCGTGCTGCACCTGGACGACATCGCCACCCATGAGGAGCTGTTCTCCTGGACGGACAGGCTGCTGCGGGAGGTGATCGAGCCGCTCGGCCACGGCCGGACCGCGCACTACCGGCCCTACGACTGGCGCGCACGGCGCTTCGGTCCCGCCCGTGCGCTGCCGCCCGCCCCAGTGATCCTGATCGAGGGGGTGGGCGCCGGCCGCCGGGTGCTGCGCCCGCATCTCGCCCGGCTGCTGTGGATGGACCTGGCGCACGAGGAGGCGTGGACGCGCGGGCGGGCCCGGGACGGCGAGGAACAACGCGCGTTCTGGGACGGCTGGGTCGAAGCGGAGCGCCGGCACTTCGCCGAGGATCCCTCGCGACCCCACGCCAACCTCCTGGTGCATCAGAAGCCTGAGGGATATGAGGTGTTTTCCGGGCCGGCCGGGCTTCCTGATCCGGACCAGGATCTCACCCACAGTGACGACCCATCGGCAGTGTGCTGAACTGGTGAAGACCCTCGCCGGGCAACTTCCCCGAGTGCCCCAAGTCGGCTTGACCGGGGAGCCGTACAGGTCTTACGTTCTCAATGTGCGGCTTTCGCAGTCGCACCCAGACGCGAAGCCCCCGGTTGTTCCCCCGTGATCGGGGGCTTCGTTCTGCTCTGAGCACCTTGTCAGGGCGCCAAGAGGCGTGATCCGCTCACCCTCGGTCACGACGCGCCGGGCGACTCCTCTGCTCCCACCTCGCCGAACGGCCCGTGCGGCACCCTTCGTACGCCCCTCCCCCGCAGGTACGATGCCTCTCGGTGCGACGTTCGGACGCTGCTCTGCGCACCGTGGCAACTCCGGTCCGCAGCACAGCGGTTCGAGCAAGGCGGCCGACGGGCACGGGCCCGGCGGTGAACCAACGGGGGCACGGTTTGTGGGGGACGTGATGGACTTCGGCACGCAGGGCCCTCAAGCCCCGGCCGACCTCGCCTGGCTGCGAGGGGTCGACGCCTACACGATGGGCGCCTATCCGCAGGCGGAGGAGGAGTTCCGCGCCGCGGTCCGGATGGATCCCGGGATGGCCGACGGCTGGCTCGGGCTGCACGCGCTGCGGGTCGACACGACGACCGCGCTGCTGAGGATGTACCGCCACCGCGACCGCTTCGGAGAGCAGCGGGCGCGGCACCGGCGCGGCCTCAACTCCTGGTACTGGCTCGGCTGGTGGGTGCAGCCGGTCCTGGAGAGCCCGCGCGACCTGCTGCTCGCGCACGCCTCGCACTGGCTGGACGGCCGCCACGTCCCGGAGCTGGACCGCGCGCTGGCCGGTCTGCCGCCGGTCGACACCGACCCCCAGGTGCGCTTTCTGCACGCCTGCCGGGCCTACCTGGTCAAGGACTGGGAGCAGTTGGTCCGCCACACCGATCCGCTGATCGACGATCCCATGCTCGGTATAGAGGCCGGACTGTTCGGCGGTATGGCCCGGGTCCGTCTGGAGATGTACCGACAGGCCGAGCCGCTGCTCGCCACCGCCCTGATGCGCTGCCGCAGCGAGCAGCCGCAGCGCAAGGAGCTGCGGTACTGGCTGGCCCGGGCGCACGAGGGCACGGGACGCTCGGCCGCCGCGCTCCCCCTCTACCGGGCCGTGCACCGGGTGGACCCGGCGTTCATGGACACCTCGGCCCGGCTCGCCGCGATCGCCGAGGGGGACGGGTACGACGACCCGACCGACCTGACGGCGATGGCGCTCGCCGGAGGCGGCGACACGCTGGAGGCACCGGACGGTCTGGATCCGCTCTTCGGCGCCGAGGGCAGGGACGTGAAGCTGTCCGATCCCGAACCGCCGCCGACGGGTCCGCTGCCGGCACAGGGCGACCTCGTGCGCGAGAAGGCCGCCTCGGTACCGGCGCAGTCGTGGCCGGCCGGACCCACGGATCCGGCACTGCTGGAGGAGGCGCTGGCCGAGCTGGAGCGGATGGTCGGTCTGGAACCGGTCAAGCGCCAGGTCAAGGCGCTGTCGGCGCAGTTGAACATGGCCCGGCTGCGGGCCGGCCAGGGCTTACCCGTGCAGCCGCCGAAACGGCACTTCGTGTTCTCGGGGCCCTCCGGCACCGGCAAGACGACCGTGGCGAGGATCCTGGGCCGGGTCTTCTACGCGCTCGGCCTGCTCGGCGGCGACCACCTGGTGGAGGCGCAGCGGGCGGACCTGGTGGGCGAGTACCTGGGCCAGACGGCGGTGAAGGCGAACGAGCTGATCGACTCGGCGATCGGCGGCGTCCTGTTCGTGGACGAGGCGTACTCGCTGTCCAACTCCGGGTACGGCAAGGGGGACGCCTACGGGGACGAGGCGCTTCAGGTGCTGCTGAAGCGGGCGGAGGACAACCGGGACCACCTGGTGGTGATCCTCGCGGGGTATCCCGAGGGGATGGACCGGCTGCTGGCGGCGAACCCTGGACTGTCCTCACGCTTCACCACGCGGGTCGATTTCCCCTCGTACCGTCCCTTGGAACTGACGGCGATCGGCGAGGTGCTGGCCGCCGAGAACGGGGACGTCTGGGACGAGGAGGCCCTGGAGGAGCTTCGGTCGATCGCCGGGCATGTGGTGGACCAGGGGTGGATCGACGAGCTCGGGAACGGGCGGTTCCTGCGGACGCTGTACGAGAAGAGTTGCGCTTATCGGGATCTGCGGCTGAGCGGCTACCCGGGGATGCCGTCGCGGGACGACTTGTCGACATTAAGATTGCCGGATCTGATGCAGGCCTATGGGGAGGTCCTGTCCGGCCGAGGGCCGCAGGATCCTTCGGGGTTGTAGCGCCGCCCGCAATTCGTTCGAGCCCGCGCCTCTGCGGCTGCGGTTTCGTCGTGGCTCGTCGCTCCCCCGAGTTCTCGGCTTCACTCGAACAGGCGGACCCTCATCGCGGCAGAGCGGCTTGTCGACAGGGCCGCCTGCCGACAGGGCCCCGCGCCCCTGGACGAGGCGCGGGGCCCTCCTCAGCTCGGTACCGCTTCCTTCGGTTCCGCCATGCGCGGCTGAGGGGGAGCCTCCCGGTGCGCCGGGTCCCTGACCTCACCGACCAGGAGTTCCAGTACGTCCTCCAGCGCGACCAGACCCAGGACGCGGCCGGAGGTGTCCGCCACCTGGGCCAGATGGGTGGCCGCCCGGCGCATCACCGTGAGCGCGTCGTCCAGCGGGAGCTCCGCCGCGAGCGTCGTCATGGGCCGCCACAGCTGCTGCGGCACCGCCCGTTCGGATTCCTCCAGGTCGAGGACGTCCTTGACGTGCAGATACCCCATGAAGGCACCGCTCCCCGCGACCACGGGGAAGCGTGAGTAGCCCGTGCGCGCGGTGAGCGCCACGACCTCGCCCGGGGTCACCGTCGGCTCGACCGTCACCAGCAGGTCCGGGTCCAGGAGCACGTCCGTGACCGGGCGCGAGCCCAGCTCCAGGGCGTCCTCGAGGCGCTCCGCCTCCTCGGGGTCGAGCAGGCCGGCCTGGCCGGAGTCCTCCACGAGCTGGTTGAGCTGCTCACTGGTGAAGGCGGCCTCGACCTCGTCCTTCGGTTCGACGCGGAACAGCTTGAGGATCACCCGGGCGCACGCGCTCAGCGCGACCGTGACCGGGCGGCACAGCCGCGCGAACGCCACCAGGCCCGGGCTCAGCCACAGCGCGGCCTTCTCCGGGGCCGCCATCGCCAGGTTCTTCGGCACCATCTCGCCGATCACCAGGTGGAAGAAGACGACCGCCGCGAGTGCGATCACATAGCCGAGCGGGTGGACCAAGTCGTCGGGGATGCGCGCCGCAGTGAACACCGGTTCGAGCAGATGCGCCACGGTCGGCTCGGCGACGGCGCCCAGGGTCAGGGAGCACACGGTGATCCCGAACTGGGCCGCGGCCATCATCTGCGGCAGCCGTTCGAGGCCGTACAGCACCTGCCGCGCACGGGCGGTCCCCAGCGGCTCGATCTGGCTGCGGCGCACGGACACGAGCGCGAACTCGGCGCCGACGAAGAACCCGTTGACGAGCACCAGAAGCGCCGCGAACAGGAGTTGGAGCAGGCTCATCGCACCGCCTCCGCGGCCGGCGCGGGAGCGTCCGCGAGCTTCACGAGCCTGACGCGCTCGGCGCGGTAGTGGCCGACCTGGCGGACGGTGAGCCGCCAGCCCGGCAGCTCCGCCCGGTCACCGGGGGCGGGGATCCGGCCCAGCAGGTCGGCGACCAGTCCGGCCACGGTCTCGTACGGCCCCTCGGGCACGTCCAGGCCTATCCGCTTCAGGACGTCGACGCGGCAGCTTCCGTCGGCGTCCCACGCGGGGCGCCCGTCCTCGGGCAGCGCGACGGCGAGTTCCGGCAGGTAGAGGCCGTCGTGCTCGTCGCGCACCTCGCCGACCAGTTCCTCGACGATGTCCTCCAGGGTGACGACGCCGGCCGTGCCGCCGTACTCGTCGACGACGACGGCGATGGGCTGCTGGCTGCGCAGCAGCTCCAGGAGGGGCTGCACGGGCAGCGTCTCCGGGACCAGCAGCGGTGCCTGGGCGATCCGGGTGACGGGGGTGCGCAGCCGTTCGTGGGAGGGCACCGCGAGGGCGTCCTTGAGGTGGACCATGCCGACGATCTCGTCGATCTTGTCGTGGTAGACGGGGAAGCGGGACAGGCCGGTGGCCCGGGTCAGGTTGACCACGTCCTGCGCGGTGGCGGAGGACTGCAGCGCGCTCACCCGCACTCGCGGGGTCATGACGTGCTGGGCGGTCAGCTCGCCCAGGGACAGCGTGCGGACGAACAGGTCGGCCGTGTCCTGTTCCAGTGCGCCGGCCTGCGCGGAGTGGCGGGCCAGCGAAACCAGTTCACCCGGGGTGCGGGCGGAGGCCAGCTCCTCGGCGGGTTCCACGCCCAAGGCCCGCACCAGGCGGTTCGCGACCGCGTTCAGAGCCGCGATGACCGGCCGGAACAGCCGGGAGAACAGGTGCTGCGGGCCCGCGACGAAGCGGGCGACCTGGAGGGGCCGGGACACCGCCCAGTTCTTGGGGACGAGTTCACCGATCACCATCTGCGCGGCCGAGGCGAGCAGCATGCCGACGACGACCGCGACACCGCTCGCGGCGCCCTCGGGGAGCCCGATCAGCGCGAACGGGGCGTGCAGCAGCTCGGCGAGCGCCGGTTCGGCGAGCATGCCGACGACGAGCGAGGTGATGGTGATGCCGAGCTGGGTGCCGGAGAGCTGGAAGGACAGCTCCCTGAGCGACTCGACGACCGTACGGGCACGCCGGTCGCCCTCGGCCGCGGCCCGCTCGGCGTCCGGGCGCTCGACCGTGACGAGCCCGAACTCGGCCGCCACGAAGAAACCGTTGGCGAGAATCAGCAGGAACGCCGCCCCGAGGAGCAGCAAGGGGATGGTCATGATGCCGCCGCCTCCGCGTTCACACGGACACGGTCCGCGCTATGTCGGCAGGGGGCGGCGCAGGTACTACAGGACGATCCGTCCATCGCCGGAGGGAGTCACTCCTCGGGTAGCAGGAACCCCTGAGCACCGGGTGGAACCTCAGGGGCGGAGGCGCCACGCAAGCGCCTCTGCCACCAGATTAATCAAGACTCCGCCCTGTGCGGCAGGGTGGACGTCCCCGAGTCAGCCCTGATGTCGCTCGGGATGGGCCGTGGAGCGGGCCTCGGCGAGCGCCCGGAGGGTGTGTGCGTCCTCGATCGCGCGTTTCTTGGCGATGCCCGGCTGGATGCCGAGGGCGGGCAGGCTGGTGCCGTCGCTGAGGTTCAGGAACACCCAGGGATCGCCGGGACGCAGGTTGACCTGCACGATCTCCGCCCAGTCCAGCTGACGGCGGCTGGCGATGTTGACGACGGTGACCCCTCTCTCCTCTGCGACGACCTTGGGCCGGGCGAGCAGGAGCAGCACTCCGAAGAGAAGGGCCGCCGTGAGGATGAAGCTGAGGCGTTCCCCGGTGGTGAGCTGGTCCAGCAGCAGCGCGACCGTGGTGATCACGACGAGTATCGCGACGCCCGCGGTCAGCAGCACGGCGCGGGTACGGCCCGGCCTGAAGGTGACGGGAAGGGTGGGCAGGTCCGACATCGGTGCGCGGTTCCTCAGAGGCGGCAGGCGTGGATGGCCGTGGTGAGGATGGCCCGGGCGCCGATGTCGTACAGGTCGTCCATGATCCGCTGGGCCTCCTTGGCCGGGACCATGGCCCGCACGGCGACCCAGCCCTCGTTGTGCAGCGGCGACACGGTCGGGGACTCCAGGCCCGGGGTGAGGGCGACGGCCTTCTCGAGCTGCTCGACGCGGCAGTCGTAGTCCATCATCACGTACGTCCGGGCCACCAGGACGCCCTGGAGGCGGCGCAGGAACTGCTGGACCTTGGGCTCTTCGGCGTCGGCGCCGGTACGGCGGACGACGATCGCCTCGGACTTCATGATCGGCTCGCCGATGACCTCCAGGCCTGCGTTGCGCAGCGAGGTGCCGGTCTCGACGACGTCCGCGATGACCTCGGCGACGCCGAGCTGGATGGCGGTCTCCACCGCGCCGTCCAGGTGGACGACGGCGGCGTCGATGCCGTTGTCGGCGAGGTGCTTGGCGACGATGCCCTCGTAGGAGGTGGCGATCGTCATGCCGTTGAGGTCCTCCACGCCCTTCGCCGTGCCGGGCTTGGTGGCGTAGCGGAAGGTGGAGCGGGCGAAGCCGAGCGGGAGGATCTCCTCGGCGTTGGCGCCGGAGTCGATGAGCAGGTCACGGCCGGTGATGCCGATGTCGAGGCGGCCGGAGGAGACGTAGATCGCGATGTCGCGGGGGCGGAGGTAGAAGAACTCGACCTCGTTCTCCGGGTCGACGATCCTCAGCTCCTTGGACTCCCGGCGCTGCTGGTAGCCGGCCTCATGCAGCATCTCCGCCGCAGGGCCGGACAGTGAACCCTTGTTGGGGACGGCGATGCGCAGCATGAGGTCGGCTTCCTTCGTTCGTGCGTATGGGTGTACGGATATTCGGTTTACGGCTCAGAGGTGGGCGTAGACGTCGTCCAGGGAGATCCCGCGCGCCACCATCATCACCTGGACGTGGTACAGAAGCTGGGAGATCTCCTCGGCGGCCGCCTCCTTGCCCTCGTACTCGGCGGCCATCCAGACCTCGGCGGCCTCTTCGACGACCTTCTTGCCGATGGCATGGACGCCCTTGCCGACCAGCTCGGCGGTACGGGAGGTGGCGGGATCGCCGTGGGCGGCCTTGTGCTGGAGCTCGGTGAAGAGCTCCTCGAACGTCTTCTTGGACATGGTGGTCCTAACCCTACGCGCTGAGGGCCGTACCTCAGTGCCAGGGTTCAGATACTGAGCGGAGCGTGGCGGCCGTCGCCACCGCCGCCGTCACCGCCTCGTGCCCCTTGTCCTCGTTGGAGCCCTCGAGGCCCGCGCGGTCCAGGGCCTGCTCCTCCGTGTCGCAGGTCAGCACCCCGAACCCGACGGGGACGCCGGTCTCCACGGAGACCTGGGTCAGACCCTGGGTCACACCCTGGCACACGTAGTCGAAGTGGGGGGTGCCGCCGCGGATGACGACACCGAGGGCGACGATCGCGTCGTACCCCCGGCCCGCGAGGACCTTCGCCGCGACCGGAAGCTCGAAGCTGCCGGGGACCCTGAGCAGGGTCGGCTCGTCGATCCCCAGCTCCCGCAGGGCGCGCAGGGCGCCGTCGACCAGACCGTCCATCACCTTGTCGTGCCACTGTGCCGCGATGACGGCGACCCGCAGGTCGCTCACGTTGCGTACGGACAGCTCCGGTGCACCCTTGCCGCTCACGTCTCTCCTCAGTGCTCTGTTACTGGGTGCCGCAGGCGGACACGGCGGTCGTGTCCAGCCAGGGCAGGTCGTGCCCCATCCGGTCCCGCTTGGTGCGCAGGTAGCGGAGGTTGTGTTCACCCGCCTGGACGGGCATCGGTTCCCGGGCGGTGACCTCGAGGCCGTGGCGCAGCAGGGCGTCGGTCTTCTCCGGGTTGTTGGTCATCAGGCGCACGCTGCGCACGCCGAGGTCCTTGAGGATCTGGGCGCCGGCGGCGTAGTCCCGGGCGTCGGCGGGCAGGCCCAGCTCCAGGTTGGCGTCCAGGGTGTCACGGCCGCGCTCCTGGAGTTCGTACGCGCGCAGCTTGGACATCAGTCCGATACCGCGTCCCTCGTGGCCGCGCAGATAGACGACCACGCCCCGGCCCTCGGCCTGGATGCGTCGCAGGGACGCCTCCAGCTGGGGACCGCAGTCGCAGCGGGCGGAGCCGAAGACGTCTCCGGTGAGGCACTCGGAGTGGACCCGGACCAGAACGTCCTCGCCGTCGCCGATCTCGCCGTGGACGAGGGCGACGTGCTCGACGCCGTCGACGGTGGACCGGTAGCCGTACGCCGTGAAGGTGCCGTGGGCGGTGGGCAGCCGCACCTCTGCCTCGCGGCGGACGGTCGGTTCGTCCGAGGTGCGGCGGTAGGCGATCAGGTCCTCGATGGAGATGATCGTCAGGCCGTGCTTGCGGGCGAACGGGATCAGCTCGGGCAGCCGCAACATGTGGCCGTCCTCGCCGGCGATCTCAACGATGGCGCCGGCCGGGCGCAGTCCCGCGAGCCGGGCGAGGTCGACGGCGGCCTCGGTGTGGCCGTTGCGGACCAGGACGCCGCCGGGCTTGGCGCGCAGCGGGAAGACATGGCCGGGGCGCACGAAGTCCGAGGGCTCCGCCGTGCCGCTCGCCAGCAGCTGGAGTGTGGTGGCGCGGTCGGAGGCGGAGATACCGGTGGTCACGCCGTGGGCGGCGGAGGCGTCGACGGAGACCGTGAAGGCGGTCTTCATCGACTCGTTGTTCTCGTCGACCATCTGCGGGAGCCCGAGCCGGTCCAGCTCCTCGCCCTCCATGGGGGCGCAGATCAGGCCGCGGCACTCGCTCATCATGAAGGCGACGACCTCGGGGGTGACCTTCTCGGCGGCGATCACGAGGTCGCCCTCGTTCTCGCGGTCCTCGTCGTCGACGACCACGACCGGGCGGCCGGCCGCGATGTCCGCGATGGCCTGCTCGACCGGGTCGAGCGCGAAGTCCTCGATGGTGTCCGTGCTGTACAGAATCGGCGCCGTGCTCATACGGCGGCTCCTTCCAGGACGGGCCGCGCGGCCCTGCGGGAGCGCAGCCACCAGTCGCGCATGCCCCACAGGACGAGTGCGCCGTAGATGACGTAGACGAATCCGGAGAAGGCGAAGCCGTTGGCGAAGTTGAGCGGGACGCCGACGGCGTCGACGAGCAGCCAGGCGAACCAGAACTCGACCATGCCGCGGGCCTGGGCGTACATGGCGACGATCGTGCCGACGAAGATGTACGCGTCCGGCCACGGGTCCCACGACAGTGTCGGGAAGGCGGTGAACAGGCCGGCCACGGCGAGGGTGCCCACGGCCGCGGCGCCGACCAGGATGCCGCGCTCCCGCCAGGTGGCGAAGCGCGGTGCGATGTGGCCGTCCTCCGCCTGACCCTTGCCGCGGTTCCACTGCCACCAGCCGTAGACGGCGACGACCATGACGACGACCTGCTTGCCGGCGCTGCCGGAGAGGTGGGCCGTGGCGAAGGCGGCGAAGAGGATCAGGCCGGACAGGAACTGCACCGGCCAGCTCCATATGGAGCGCCGCCAGCCGAAGGCGAGGCCGAGCAGACCGATCACGTTGCCGATCATGTCGGACCACTTGATGTGCTGGCCGAGCAGCGTGAACGCCTCGGAGTTCAGCCAGTTCACTTGGTGGCCCCCTGGCCGGCGAGAAGGCTCTCGACGTACTTGGCGATGATGTCGACCTCGAGGTTGACCGGGTCGCCGGGCTGCTTGAGGCCGAGGGTGGTCAGCTCGAGGGTGGTCGGGATCAGGCTCACGGAGAAGTGGTCGCCTCCGGCCTCGACGACCGTGAGGCTGATGCCGTCGACCGTGATGGAGCCCTTCTCCACGACGTAGCGCGACAGGTCCGCCGGGAGCGAGATCTTCACGATCTCCCAGTGCTCGGAGGGCCGGCGCTCCAGGACCGTGCCGGTGCCGTCGACATGGCCCTGCACGATGTGGCCGCCGAGACGGGTACCGACGGCGGTGGGGCGTTCGAGGTTGACTCGGGAGCCGACCGTGAGGGCACCGAGGCTGGATCGGTTCAGGGTCTCGGCCATGACGTCGGCGGTGAACTCGTCGCCCTCGTGCTCCACGACGGTGAGACAGACGCCGTTGACCGCGATGGAGTCGCCGTGGCGGGCGCCTTCGGTGACGACGGGGCCACGGAGCCGGAAGCGGGAGGAGTCGCCGAGATTCTCGACGGCGGTGACCTCACCCAGCTCTTCGACGATTCCGGTGAACACTTCCCGGGTCCTCCTGCCTCGATGGGGCACGGACTCCGGGGCCTGTCGATGACGACAGCAGACACGAGCGAGGACACCGGGGGCGACGCCGGACGGGCCTCGTCCGCATGGACGAGCCGAGACGGCGGCGCGCACGAATGCCCGCCCGCCGCGCACTGCCTCCCATCCGGACTTTAACCGTCGGTCCAGGAATTTCACCTGGTCAACCGGCCGCTGGAAGCGACCGGGTCGCGGACTGTAACCGCCGGTTCGGACTTTCACCGACCCCGGAGTGCGCTGCTTCTGGTACAGCCTCAGTGTGCCACGACTGATCGCCGGTCAACCGGGTGAACTGCTGTGTGGTGCCTCACATGTTCACATGCTGGACATCTCCGACGGCAGGCGCCCACCCGCCCTTGTCGCCACGGCGGCAACAGGCGCACCACAAAAGCAACTTGAGATTGGTCCATACCTATTGACCCGCATGATCCAGCTCGCCTAGGGTCGGCCCTCGCGGCGCGGTGCGTCGCCCCCGAACGGCCCGGCGGCGGTGACGAAGGCCCTTGCCCGCCGCCGGGCCTGGGGATGGCATGGGCACGGCAGTACGGGCCGCCTCTCGCAGTACGGGCACCTATCGCTCGGGCGGCGTGAACAGCTCCTCCTGGGCTCCGTCCCGTGCCGTCAGCAGCGCTCCCCGCAGGACCGCGCCGCCACCCAGCGTGCTCGCGCGCACCTCGGTGGCCAGCGGTGACACGCGGACCAGACGCTCCGCGACCCGCGCGGCGAGGACGTCCCCGCCCGCCTGCCCGACCTCACCCCCGAGCACGACACAGCCGGGGTCGAGAATGGCGGCGACGGAGGCGGCACCGATGGCGAGCCGGTCGGCGAGGGCGTCGAGGAAGCGGTCAGCCCGCTCGGCCGGGGGCACGTCCCCCACCCCGCTGCCGCCGCCCGCCGCGACCGCCGCGACCGCGCCCCGCACCAGGGCCGCCGCCGGCAGCTCGCGCACAGCCCGCCCCGCCGTCAACCCGTGCTCTCCCGCGAGTTCCACGATCGCCGCTGCCCCCGCCAAGGAGTGGAATCCGCCCTCGCAGTCCGTCGCCGACGGCAGGGTGGCGGTGCCCGGGACCGGCAGGAAGCCGATCTCGCCCGTGCCGCCCGAAGCGCCGCGGCGCAGTGCGCCGTCCAGGACCACCGCCGCGCCGGTGCCATGACCCAGCCACAGCAGGACGAAGGTGTCGCGGTCCCGCGCCACGCCCTCGCGCTGCTCGGCCAGCGCCGCCAGGTTGGTCTCGTTCTCGACGATCACCCGGGCGGGCAGCCGCTCCTGGAGCGCGGCGACCAGGCGGCGGTGCCACTCCGGCAGGCCGGCGGAGTCGCGGAGTTCACCGGTGGTCGGCTCGATGAGCCCGGGCGCCCCGATCCCGACCGTGTGCAGTCTGTCGGCGCCGGCCTCCTTCGCGGCACGCTCCACCAGCAGCACCGCCTGCTCGACCGCCGGCCCGGTGCCGGTGTCGCCGCCGATCGGCACGGACGCCTCCGCGAGCACCCCGCCCAGCAGATCGGACACCAGGACGGAAACGCTCTCGGTGCGCACGTCCAGGGCAGCGAGATGGGCGCGGTCGGCGACGATCCCGTACAGCCGCGCGTTCGGGCCGCGTCGCTGCTCGCCCGACTCCCCCACCACCGCGATCAGCCCGGCGGTCGTGAGCCGTTCGACGAGGTCGGCGACCGTGGGCCGGGACAGTCCGGTCAGCTGCTTCAACTGCCCTGCCGTCAAGGGGCCTTCCTGCTGCAGCAGACGCAGGGCGAGCCGGTCGTTGATGGCCCGGGCGGTGCTCGGGGATGCGGGCATGCCGGGATCCTTCCAGATCGGCCACCGCGCCGCTCCGGCACGGCCTCTGGTCCCTATCTATCAGGCAGGGTTCCTGATAGTTTACGTCGGCGCGCAGGGAGGACAACGCCGGGAGGGGCCCGAGAATGAGCGAGATGAGCGAAGCGAGCCGACAAGAGGTGAGGCGCGCCCGGTACGCCGTGGCGGCGGTGTTCGCCGTGCACGGCGCCGTCACCGGCTCGTTCGCCACCCGCGTGCCCTGGATCCAGGACCACGCGCACGTCAGCGCCGGCCAGCTGGGCATCGCCTTGGCGTTCCCCGCGCTCGGCGCGTCCCTGGCGATGCCGCTCGCGGGCCGGATCAGCCACCGGTTCGGCGCCCGGACGGCGCTGCGCGGACTGCTCTCCCTGTGGACGCTGTCCCTGATCCTGCCCTCCCTCTCCCCCGATCTGCTCACCCTGTGCGCGGCCCTGTTCGTCTACGGCGCCTCGGCCGGCATGGCGGACGTCGCGATGAACGCGCTCGGCGTGGAGGTGGAGAACCGGCTCGGCAGGTCGATCATGTCCGGACTGCACGGCCTGTGGAGCGCCGGCGCCCTGATCGGGTCGGCGGCCGGCACGCTCGCCGCCCACCTCGGCTCGGACGCCCGGTTGCACCACGCCCTGGCCGCCGCGGTGCTGACCGTTCTGGGTCTCGTCGCCTGCACCTGGGTCCTCGACCTGCAGCCCGCCGAGGACGAGGAGCCGCCGCCCCGGTTCGCGCTGCCGCCCAAGTCGGCGCTGCTCATCGGTGCGGTCGGTTTCTGCGCGGTGTTCGCGGAGGGCGCGAGTCTCGACTGGTCGGCGGTCTATCTGCGCGACCAACTGGACAGTTCCGCCGGATTGGCCGCCGCCTGCACCACCGGCTTCACGCTCACCATGGCACTCGCGAGGATCGCGGGCGACAAGGTGGTGGACCGCTACGGGGCGGTGCGCACCGTCCGGGTGGGCGGCGTCCTCGCCGCGCTCGGCGGGCTGCTCATCGTCGTCGCCGACCATCCGGCTCTCGCCATGGGCGGCTTCGCGCTGATGGGTCTGGGCATCGCGGTCGTCGTCCCGCTGTGCTTCGCGGCAGCCGGCCGCAGCGGCCCCAACCCGAGCCAGGCCATCGCGGGCGTGGCCACCATCACGTACACCTCGGGCCTGGTCGCGCCGGGCGCGATCGGCGCGCTGGCCCAGGCAACGAGCCTGGTGGCGTCGTTCGGCCTGGTGACCGTGCTGGCCTGCGGGCTCGCGGGGTTCGCGGGCGTCCTTCGGGCGGGCGACCGTGACCGCCCGAAGGTCAGTCCGCCGAGCGCAGCAGTTCCCGGCCCGCGGCCCTGAACTTCTCGCTCCACGACGTCGGCCGCAGGGTCGCCGCGTCCAGCCGGACCAGGACCCGGGTGCCGTGCGCGTACGTCACCGTGCCGTCGGCCGAGCAGAACCGGAACCCGTACGTGAGCCCGGTGTTCCCGAGCCGCTCCAGCCACAGGTGCACGGCGTACGCGCCCGGCTTGGTGACCGGGGCCTCGTAGCTGATCCGCAGCTCCTTGACGGCGTTGCAGAAGTCGCCCGCGGCCTCCCAGTCGCCCTCGAAGCGGAAGCCGCGCTCCTGCCACAGGGTGGACCAGGCGCGCTCGACCATGACCGGGTAGCGGGCGTTGTGGAGCAGTCCGAGGGCGTCCAGGTCGTCGAAGTGGACGGTGACGGGGATCAGCCGGCCATACGACACGAGGGGCGCGGGCCGGGTCTCGGCGGTCACGGACGCGGGATCGGCTTCGACGGTCACGGGCGGGGCTCCTCGATCTGACCCGGTGAGGCGCTCGCGACGCTGCGGCGCTTGATCCCAGCCATGGTAAGCGCTCGCTCAGGACGCCCCGCCCACGGGTCAGCCGGCGATCGAGTCCAGCTGCTCGGCGGCCGGCCTCAGCGCCCACAGGTCACCGCCGGGCGGTGCCTGAAGCAGGCGTACCGCTTCCTGGGCCTGTGCGTCCCCCGCGTCCGCCGCCGCGTGCACCACGTCGGTCGCCGCGTACCGGTGGAACTCCAGCTCCGGATGCGTCCAGGGCGCGGCGCCGGTCGCGGCGGGCAGCAGGTAGTCGACCGCCTTGAACAGGCTCTGTCCTTGGGGCCCCTGATAGGCCCACAGGTTCACGCCGACATGGCGTCCGATGGCCGCAAGCCGTGTGTAGGCCACCAGGTCGAAGGTCGAATAGTGCCAGCTGCGCGTGCGGGCGAGTTCCTGGGGCTGGCCGCCGTCACCGGCGATCTGCGCGTCGATGCGCTTGGCACGGGCGTCCAGGACGGTCGCCCGGGCGAGCCGTTCGTCGCCGGTCGCGTAGGCGAGGGCGGCGAGCTGCATGTCGTAGAAGGTGCCGTGATTGTTCTTGGCCGCGCCTTCCTCCTTGCCGAAGGCGCTGTCCGTCAGCCAGTCGCGGTAGGCGACGTTCCAGTCGTGCATGCGGCTCCGGTCCCCCTTGGTCCAGCCGGGGGCACCGGTGTTCAGAATGGCGATCGCGTCGAGGACGCTGGTGTAGGACTGCGAGAAGTCGATGATGCCGATGGCTCGGCCGTCGTACTTGCAGGGGATGAACTGCCCGTGATTCAGGTTGGGGTTCATCTTCGTGGCCGGGTCGAGGAACCAGGTGCGCAGGATCCGGGCGGCCTTTTCGGCGTAACTCCTCCGGCCCGTGTAGTACCAGGCGAGCGAGAGGTCGTAGGTCGAGTCGAAGACCTTCTCCACGTCCTGGCGGTCGGTGCCGGTGTCGACCTCGGGGTTGCGCTGTCCGTCCCGCTGCTCGTAGGGGCAGCCCCAGGGGTTGTCGGCGGTCCTCGGCCGGGTGGGCCACCAGTAGGGGGCCTGGCTGAGGTAGTCGTGGACGTCCCCGCCGGGTGCGGGCTTCGGCTTGTCGACGACCGTCCAGGGGCCCTGGTCGAGCCAGGCGTCGGCTCGCGCGGTCAGGTCCTTGACCGCGCCGCGCAGCCCGGCGTCTCCGTGGTCGAGCCGGATTCTGTTCTGCTGGAGCCGGGTGCCGTCGAGGACGGCGGTTCCGGGGACCTTCGGTGCCGCGTGGGCGGACGCGGCGGGAGTCAGGACGGCCGCGAAGACGGTCGCAGCGGCCAGCAGGGCGGCCAGGCGGGGGCGTGCACTCATCAAGGCTCCGATCATCCATGTGAACGCAGTTCATGAGTGGAACCATGCGAGCGTAGGACCGCCTGGTGCCGGTGACAATGGTTCGGACAGTTCTTCATGTACAGAGAAAGAGAAGCTGCACCATGGACCTCGGCGTGCGCTGGAAGCTGCACGGTGACGGGCGCACGCCCGCGCCCGGAGCGGTCGTCCGTCCCGACGAACGCCTCTCCTGGCCCCGCACGAGCGGGCTCGGCGCCCAGCACGTCGTGGCCATGTTCGGTGCGTCGTTCGTGGCGCCCGTGCTCATGGGCCTGGACCCCAACCTGGCGATCATGATGTCCGGCGTCGCCACCGCGATCTTCCTGCTGGCGACGCGCGGCCGGATACCGAGCTACCTCGGCTGTTCACTGTCCTTCGTGGGTGTCGCCGCGGTGATCCGGGCGCAGGGCGGCACCAGCGCCACCGTGACCGGCGCGGTGTTCGTCGTGGGCATCGTGCTGTTCCTCGTCGGCCTCGCGGTCCAGCGGTTCGGGGCGCGGATCATCCATGCGGCGATGCCGCCGATCGTGACCGGCGCGGTCGTGATGCTGATCGGCTTCAACCTGGCGCCGGTGACCGCGTCGACGTACTGGCCGCAGGACCAGTGGACCGCACTGCTGGTGATGCTGTTCACCGGGCTGGCCGTGGTGTGCCTGCGCGGCTTCTGGTCCCGGATCGCCATCTTCCTCGGGCTCGTGTTCGGGTACGGGATCTCCTGGCTGTTCGACCGCGTCTTCGGGAAGATCCACTCGGTGGACGCGAGCGGAAAGCCCACCGACCACTGGCGCCTGGACCTGTCCGGCGTCGGCAAGGCGGACTGGATCGGCCTGCCCCACTTCCACGGACCGTCCTTCCAGTGGTCCGCGATCCTGGTCGCCCTGCCCGTGGTGATCGCGCTGGTCGCGGAGAACGCGGGGCACGTCAAGGCGGTCGGCGAGATGACCGGCGATCCGCTGGACGACAGGCTGGGCACGGCGATCTCCGCCGACGGCGTCGCCTCCATGCTCTCGACCGCGGTCGGCGGCCCGCCCAACACGACGTACTCCGAGAACATCGGCGTGATGGCCGCCACCCGCGTCTACTCGACCGCCGCCTACTGGGCCGCGGCCGGCTTCGCCCTGCTGTTCGGGATCTGCCCCAAGTTCGGCGCGGTCGTGGCCGCCATCCCCGGCGGGGTGCTCGGCGGCATCACCGTCATCCTCTACGGCATGATCGGCCTGCTCGGCGCGCAGATCTGGCTCCACGCCAAGGTGGACCTGCGCAACCCGCTGAACCTGGTCCCGGCCGCTGCGGGCATCATCATCGGTGTCGGCAACGTCACCATGAAGTTCACCGACCACTTCTCGCTGAGCGGCATCGCACTGGGCACCCTGGTCGTCATCACCGGCTACCACGCGCTGCGGGCGTTCGCCCCCGCCCACCTCAAGGCACAGGAGCCGCTACTGGACTCGGGCACCTCCGCCTACGACGAGGAAGCCGACAAGGAAGCCGACGCGAAGGCTCACCGCGCCAAGTCGTAGGCGTACGCCGGCGAGAGCGTCCCGGGCGTTCCGCGCAGCCGTCCGACTCGCCCGGCAGATCCACGCACAGACAGGCCTCGATCCGGGCCTGTCCCGTACGCAGCAGCGTCGGTCGGTGGGTGCGCCGGGAGTCGGACACGTTCCTGACGATGCCTGTCACGGCGGGCCGGGCCCGGTCGGTCCGGCGGCCGTCGTCGACCGCGGACATCATCCCCGCCGCGGTGCCCACCGCGACCACCACCCACGCCATCCCCACCATGGCCGCGCCCGCGCCCGCGCGCGGCGCGCCTGCGGGCGGCCCGCCGCTCGGCCGGCCGCCGGATGCGTAAGCCGGACACCTACCGATCCCCCTGTCCCCCTCATGGCCCATCGGTGCCATCCCCCGTTCCGGGGAAGCCCGCGGGCCGGTGGTGCTGCGGTCGGCGCAGGGCTGGAACTCTGCCCTCATGGTGCGGTTGGAGCAGTTCACGACGGAAGTGGACACGGTCGTCACACGCATGCGCGCGCTCGGCGGGACCTGGCCGGAAGACGACGGCGTCGCGGTCTTCAACCGGGTCTACCTCGCCGTCACCGAGGAGATCGACCGGCGCCTGGACAAGGGGTACTTCGCCGACCGACGGCAGGCGGTCACGCTGGACGTCCGGTTCGCCGAGCGGTACCTGTCCGTGGCCGAGGGGGCACCGGTCCCGGCCTGCTGGCGGCCGCTGTTCCAGTTCCGGCGCCATCCCGGCGTACGGCCGGTGCAGTTCGCGCTCGCGGGCATCAATGCGCACATCGGGCATGACCTGGCGCTCGCCGTCGTGGACGCCTGTCGTACGCTCCGCTGCGAACCGGCCGACCTCGAGGACGAGTTCGAGCGCGTGGGCGACGTCCTCGTCGCGCTGGAGGAGCGCATCCGGGAAGACCTCATGCCCGGTCCCGACCTGCTCGAGCTCGCCGACCCGCTCACCCATCTGATCGGCGCCTGGAGCCTGGAGCGCGCACGCGAGGCGGCCTGGTCGGCGGCGAGTGCCCTGTGGGCGCTGCGGGAACTGGCGAACGTGGCCGAGGAGTTCGCACGGCGCCTTGACGCCGCGGTGGGGTTCGCGAGCCGGATGCTGCTCACGCCACTGCCGCGCCGATCCGGCCGCCCCCGCCTGTCGTACCGGGAACTCCCTTGAGATCACTGTAGGTTGACCCGCGCAGACCCCTTTGCAAAGGAGCACAGGCATGGCGACCCGGCTCGGACTCGGCCTTCCGCAGAACCGGCAGTACCACATCGGCAAGGACGTGCCCGACGTGGCCCGCACCGCCGAGCAGATCGGCTATGAGAGCCTGTGGGTGTACGAGCGGGCCCTGTACCCGGAGCCCGCCGGTCAGGGCCTGTACGGCATCGAGGGCCTCCCCTGGCCGGACTCGTATCGCAACGTGGCCGATCCCCTGGTCACCCTCACCCTGGCCGCGTCGGCCACCGAGCGGGCCCGGCTCGGCTCGAGCGTGCTGGTCGCCCCGCTGCACCAGCCGTTCCAGCTGGCCAAGGCCCTGGCCTCGCTGGACGCGGCGAGCGGCGGCCGGGTGATCGCCGGCTTCGGCACCGGCTGGTCCCTGGACGAGTACGCGGCCGCGGGCATCCGCCCGATCAATGAGCGCGGCCAGGTGCTGGACGAGGTGATCGATGTGTGCCGCGCCGTGTGGGGCCCGGACCCGGTGCGCTACGACGGCCGTATCACTAAGATCACGTCCGCCGTGGTCGGCCCCAAGCCCGCACGGCCGATCCCGATCCTGCTCGCCGCGAGCAGCAGGAAGGCCCTGACCCGGCTCGTCGACCACGCCGACGGCTGGCTGCCGGTGGGCATGGGCGTCGAGCAGATCGCCACCCAGTGGCAGGAACTGCAGGACCTGGCGGCCGAGCGCGGCCGTCCTGAGCCCATCCAGACGGTCCTGCGCGTGAATGCCGAGTACCGGGCCAAGGCCTACGACGGCGCCGACCGCCGCCCCTTCCAGGGCAGCGCCGACCAGATCGTCGAAGACCTGGTCGCGCACGCGTCGATCGGTCTGGAGGAGATCCTCGTCGACCTCCAGGGCACCCCGCGGGACGCCCAGGAGCTCAAGGACGTCGCCGCGGAGGTGTACGAGAAGGCGCGGGCGGCCGGGGTGTGACCGCCCCGGGAGGGCTCAGTCCTCGGGGAGTTCGACGGGTGCGATCTCGTCGTAGACGTCACCGGGGCCGGGGTTGGCCGGGTCGGTCGCGCCGCCGAGGTGGTGCATGACGCCCCACACGGCGTTGAGCGCGGTCTGCACGGCGCCCTCGGCCCAGCCGGCCGTCCAGGAGATGTCGTCGCCGGCGAGGAAGATGCCCCGCTTGTCGGCGGGCAGCCGGTCCTGCATGAAGTGCGTGAACAGGCGCCGCTGGTAGCGGTAGTGGCCGGGCAGGTTGGCCTTGAACGCGCCCATGAAGTAGGGCTCGTTCTCCCAGGAGACGGTGACCGGGTTGCCGATGATGTGCTTCCTGATGTCGACCTTCGGGTAGATCTCGCCGAGCGACTTCAGCATGACCTCCATCCGCTCGTTCGCGGACAGCGGCAGCCACTTCAGGCTGTCGTCGCACCAGGTGTACGACAGGCAGATGACGGCGGGCTTGTCCGGTCCGTTGTCGAGCAGATACGTCCCGCGGGTCATCCGGTCGGTCAGCGTCATCGACATGACGTCACGGCCGGTCTCCTCGTCCTTGTCGAGCCAGAACGGCCGGTCGACGGGCACGAAGAGCTTGCTGGACTCCATGTAGTGGGTGCGCTCGATGGCCGTCCAGTGGTCGATCGGGAACAGTGCGTCGTCACACTGGATCTTGGACAGCAGCATCCAGGACTGCGCGGTGAAGATCGCCGCCCGGTAGGTGCGGATGTCGCCGTTCGCGTCCGTCACCGTGATCCGGTTGCCCGCGGTGCGGTGCAGCCGCGTCACGGCGGGGCGGGGCTCGCCGTTCACGTGAAGGGACTTCAGGGAGGTCCCGTGCGGCCAGTGCACGATCTTCTCCGGCTCGCGTTCCCACAGACGCAGCGGCAGCTGCTGGGAACCGCCGACGATGCCGCGGTGGTGGTCGTCGGCCTCGGTGTAGACGACCCGCAGGATCTCCAGGATGGAGTTCGGGAAGTCGGTGTCCCAGCCGCCGGTGCCGAAGCCGACCTGGCCGAAGATCTCGCGGTGCCGGAAGGACCTGAAGGCCTCGGATTCGCAGAGGAAGCCGTAGAAGGTCTGGTTGTCGAGCTTCTCGACCAGCTTCGACCAGATCTCACGGATGCGCTCGACATCGCGCTCGCGCATGGCGCGGTTCATGTCGGAGAAGTCCGCGCCCTCCTCCAGGCACCGGTTCCAGGCGCTCGCGACGTCGCGGTAGACCTGCGGGAGGTCGTCGATCGTCTCGGCGTAGTGCGACTCGCCCTTGAGGTCGACGACGGTCGACGGGGTCGCCTCGGCGAGCGGGTTGGGGAACGGCCTCGTCTCCAGGCCCACCAGGTCGATGTAGTGCTGCAGGGCCGTGGAGGACGGCGGAAAGCGCATGGCGCCCATCTCGGCGGTCAGCGACGGGTCGCACCCGTCGAAGCCGACCGTCCGCAGCCGGCCGCCGATCTGGTCGGCCTCGTACACGACGGGCTTGAGGCCCATCTTCATCAGCTCGTACGCGGCGACGATGCCGGACAGGCCGCCGCCGATGACGGCGACCTCGGTGCCGTGCTCGGTCGCGGGTATCTGGCCGAGGCCCGCCGGGTGGGCGAGGAAGTCGTCGTACGCGTACGGGAAGTCCGGGCCGAACATGGTGATCGGCGGCTGCTGCTCGTCTGCGTGCTCGACGGCGTTGGGCACCGTGGACGTCATGGGGTACGGACTCCTTGCACGGAAAGAACTGGGGGGAGGCTCGGAAGGCTGAGGGATCAGACCAGGGCCCCGTAGAGGCCGGGGCGGCGGTCCTTCAGGTACGGGTTCGCCTCGCGGGAGGCGGCGAGGTGGACGGGGTCCACGTCGGCGAGGAGCAGCTCCTCGACACGGCCGGCCCTGGCCCGCGCGATCCCGTCCGGACCGGCCAGGGTGGAGAGCCCGACGAACTCGAACTCGCCTTCCTGGCCGACGCGGTTGACGTAGGCGACGTACATCTGGTTCTCGAAGGCCCGCACCGGCACGAGGGACTCGGCGACGAACTGGAACGGATGCATCTGCGCCGTGGGCACGACCAGGAGGTCGGTGCCGGCCAGGGCGTGGGCGCGGACGTTCTCCGGGAACTCGACGTCGTAGCAGATCATGATGCCGACGCGCAGACCGTCGAGTTCCGCCTGGACGACGGGCTGGTCGCCCGGGGTGAAGTGGTCGCGTTCGAAGCAGCCGAACAGGTGGGTCTTGCGGTAGTTCGCGAGGCGGGTGCCGTCGGCGGAGATCAACTGGGCGGAGTTGAAGACCGTCTCGCCGTCCCGCTCCGGGTAGCCGTAGGCGACCGCGAGACCGTGCCGGGAGGAGATCTCCGCGATCGCGTCCGCCGAGTCGCCGTCGGCGGGCTCGGCGAGGCGGGCGATGTCACCGCCGATCGCGTACCCGGTGAGGAACATCTCCGGTGCGACCAGCAGCCCGGCGCCCGCGACGGCGGCGCGCCCCGCGGCCTGGTCGAGGACCTTGAGGTTCTCGCCGACCGATCCGGGACGTCCGGAGCTCTGGAGCAGGGCGGTGCGCATGCGTGTTCTCCACCGGTGCGGAAAGGGGTTCGGGGGTCGATTAGACGGTACGGTCGGCGCCTTGGGCCCGACAAGAAGGAGCCGTTGCGCGCCGATGAGCGAATCGTTGCGTCCGGCAGGGGTGGGGCGGCGATTCGTTGCGCATCACCACCCGGCCTGCTGTCCGCGACTCACGACGGCCGGCTGCGACCCGCTCGCGCGGGCGTCTCGGGGCCGGATCAGCCCGCTCCCATGCGGCTGCCGACCAGTGCGGGCGCCAGATCCGGGACCCACACGACGGCGATGGCCAGGGCGATGGAGGTCATCCCCACGACCCTGGCCGTCCGGAGACCTGCCGGAGCGAGTTTCTCGGTGGTCAGGACCGCCGCCAGGCCCACCATGGCCCAGAGGTTCATCATGCCGAACGCCGCCAGCAGCGCCATGAGCGACCAGCAGCAGCCCAGGCAGAAGGCGCCGTGGTGCGCTCCGGCGCGCAGATCGCGGGCCGCCCCCGGGTGTGACGTGTAGCGAAGCACGAGCCCGATCGGCGAGCGGCATCTGGCCAGGCAGCGCTCCTTCACGGGGGTCAGCTGGTAGACGCCGTTGACCGCGAAGACGGCGGCGGCGACCGCGGTGGCGGTGGACGCATGCGCGCCCGCCGCCCGGGCGGTGACGGCCGCCAGTGCGTAGGCGGGCAACCCGGCGAGAGCCCACACCAGCAGATAGCCCGCAGTGAACGTGATCACGCGCGGAGTCCGGTGCGCGCGGATGGTGCGCCCGTACAGGGCGGCGACGGGGGCGGTGGCGGGCAGCATCATCGCGGCCGTCATCACCGTCCACACGGGCAGGAAGGCGACCGGATCCAGTCCCATCGTGCCGGGCATGGCCCCCATGCCGCGCCAGCGCCCCACGATCCATGCCCAGGCGCCGGCCGCCGCGAGCAGCAGCAGCCCGGCAGGGCGCAGCCTGCGCCGCTGAGCGGTTGCGACGTCCGTCACGCGGACCATGTGAAGGGTGCGGCGTGCCCGTTGCCGCCGGTGAAGTCCCATGACCGGCCGTACACGCCCTCGCCGACCGCCCGGGTGGAGCGGGCGATCGTCAGCGTGCTGTTCGCCGGGTGGAACATGCCGGTCAGCCGCATCACCGGTCCGTCCTCGCCGAACTGCGGGGCGACCTGGTCCTCGACTTCGATGTCGATCGCATCGGCCACCCGCGCCGAGTGGCGCCGGCCGTCGTCACGGAAGGCGACGGGGACACGCTCGATGCCGAGAACCTCGCCGATGAGGGGGACGAGTGCCGCCATCGGCCCGCCCGCCTGTCCGGAGAACACCCTGCCCAGAGCCTCGGCTTGGCCGTCGTCGGCCGACTCGTCGACATACAGCGCCACCTGCCAGCCGCCGTCGGCCATCACCCGGGGCGCGTCGACGAAGACGGCGACGCTGCGGCCGGACACGTCCACTCCGTCGACCTGCCCGCGCTCGACGTGGAAGGCGAACGTCACCTGGCACCGCTCGTGGTCGGCGGGCGCCGTCAGGCCCGACGTGGTGCACGGGCACACCACGTCGCAGTTGCAGCTCTCCAGGTAGGTCCCGTTCAGGTTCCAGGGCACGGTCCCAACCTCCCTGGTCCGGTGGTCCTCTTCCAGCCTAGACCCGGCAGCGGCGACCGGCAGGAGGTGGCGTGCGGGGGCGGTGACGGCGGCCCGGCTCCGCTTGGGTCAGGCGGTCCGCGGCACGGCGAAGGTGGTGAGCACCGCCGCGTGGTCCGAGGGCCAGTCGTTGCCGGCGACGTCCGGCCACGGGCGCGGAGTGCCGGTGACGACCGTGTGGGAGCCCAGGACCGTGAGCCCCCGGTGCAGCACGTAGTCGATGCGGTCCTGCGGTTCGGGGCGTCCGCTGCCGTCCTCGTGCACGGGGTGGATCGGGGACCACGTGTGGCCGGGATCGCGGACCGGGTCGGGGTGCGCCTCGCGGTAGGAGTCGCGCAGGCCCGCCTCCTCGGCCGCCTTGGTCACCGGCCAGGCGACGTCGGGCCAGTCCAGGTGCGAGGGGCAGTTGAAGTCGCCGACGAGCACCACCGGAACGCCGCTGTCCGCCGACTCCTCGATCCGCCGCAGGGTGTCCCGCATCTGAGCCAGCCGTACCCCCTCGTGGGCGATCAGCCCGGCCGCCGCAAGACCGTCGAAGGCTGACTCGTACGGCCCGTACGGCGTGTAGTCCAGGTGGGCCGTCCAGACGTCCACCTCGCACCCCTGGCCGAGGCGGATACGGACGCCCGCCGCCCCGTAGAAGCCCACGTCGGGATCCCCGAAGCGGGCCGTGATCGGGTGGCGGCTGATGACGCCGAGGTTCTCGCCCGCCCGGTGGTGGTACCAGCCGAGCGCCTCGGCCAGCTCCTGGGCCGCGGTGCCGCCCGTCTCCTGCAGACCCACCACGTCCGCCCCGGTCTCCAGGACGGCCTTGAGCTGCTTGGCCCGGTGATCGTCGACCATGCTCCCGCCGAGCCAGAGGTTCCACGTCAGCACGCGCAGTTGGTACGTCGGCAGGGACCTCAGCCGCTCGGGCGTGACCTCCTCCAGGCTGGCCAGCACGGTCCGTCCGGGCGCCGCCTCGATCGGCGCGAGCGACGGTACGGCGAGCACCGCGCACCCGGCCGCCTCGGCGGAGGCGACCCCCGTGGGGGTGTCCTCGACGGCCACGCAGCCGCCGGGTTCGACTCCGAGCGCACGGCACGCTGCCAGGTACGGGTCGGGCGCGGGCTTGGTGCGCTCGGTGTCGTCGGCGGTGACGGAGACCGCGAACCGGGCGGGACCCAGCACGTCGAGGACGGTGTCGGCGACGGCCCGCGGGGAGGCGGTGACCAGCGCGGTGGGGATGCCGTCGCGGGCAAGGGCGTCGAGCAGGTCGAGCGCGCCCGGGCGGGGCACGACGCCGCCGCGGACCCGGTCGGCGAACTCTCGGTGCAGGTCGGCGGCCACGTCCGCCGCCGGGGCGCCGGTGAGCCCGGCCAGCCAGTCGGCCGTGTGTTCCACGGGACGGCCGAGCACGTCCGGTCGGTCGTCGCCGCCGAGGGGGCGACCGAGTCCGGCTGCGACCCGCTCCACCGCCTCCCACCACAGCCGCTCGGTGTCGACGAGCGTGCCGTCCATGTCGAACAGGACGGCCTGGAGCGGGAGTCGGGTCACGGTTCTCTCTTTCCTGTGGGGGTTTGTGGGGGTTCGGTGCTCAGGGGTCAGTGGGCGCGCTCGGCGACCAGTACCGGGCGGTTCGGCAGGGTCACCGTGACCGCGGCACCGGCGCCGAGGGCGGCGGCCTCGTGCGCCGGCAGGTCGGCCTTCGCCTCGGTGCCGTCGGCGAGGCGTACGGTCAGCCGGACCGCAGCCCCGAGGAAAGTGGTTGCGATCACCCGCGCGTCCCCCTCGTCGTCCGCGGTCACCCGTACCGCCTCCGGCCGCACCAGCACGTCCACCTCGGTCGCGGCGGGCGCGTCGCCGTCGACGGGCAGCCGCTGCCCGAGCACCTCGACGACGTCCGAGGAGAGCCGCCCGGGGATCCGGCTCATCGTGCCGACGAACTCGGCGACGAAGGCGGTGGCCGGGCGGCCGTACAACTCGGCGGGAGGTGCGCACTGTTCGAGCTTCCCGGCCCGCATCACCGCGACCCGGTCCGCCATGGACAGCGCTTCCTCCTGGTCGTGCGTGACGAAGAGGGTGGTGATGCCGAGTTCCTGCTGGAGGCGGCGGATCTCCTCGCGCAGTGTGAGCCGCACCTTGGCGTCAAGGGCGGACAGCGGCTCGTCGAGCAGCAGGACGCGCGGGCGCAGGGCGAGCGCGCGGGCCAGTGCGACGCGCTGCTGCTGGCCGCCGGAGAGCTGGTGCGGAAAGCGCTCCCCCTTGTCGCCGAGGCCGACGAGGTCGATCAGTTCGGCCGCGCGGGCACGCCGGTCGCTGGTGCGCACCTTGCGCATGCGCAGCCCGAAGGCCACGTTGTCGAGTGCGGTCAGGTGCGGGAAGAGGCTGTAGGACTGGAAGACCATCCCGGCGTCCCGGCGGTGGGCCGGAATACGGGTGACGTCCTCCCCGTCGACGAGGACGGCACCGGAGTCGGGGTGCTCGAACCCGGCGAGCATGCGCAGCGCGGTGGTCTTGCCGCAGCCGGACGGGCCGAGCAGGGCGAGGAGTTCGCCGGGCCGTACGGTCAGGTCGAGTCCGTCCAGCGCGACGGTCGGGCCGAACTCCCGGCGCAGTCCCCGGAATTCGACCGTCGCTGCCTTTGCGCGGGTTGCGGCCATGTCGAGCGTCATGTGGTTCATCCCTTGGCGGCGGTACGGGAGCGCCCGCCGAAGACGGCGAGCGAGAGCAGGAGGGCCCAGGTCACGAGCAGGCTGAGCACGGAGACGGCGACGGACAGTTGGGCCTGCGAGCCACCGACGCTGTAGATCCACACGGCGAACGGCGTGAAGCCCAGCAGCTGGGCGACGGTGAACTCGCCGAGGACCAGCGCCAGCGTGAGGAAGGAAGCGTTCAACAGCGCGCCGCGCAGATTGGGCAGCACGGCGTGGACCAGGGCCTGCGGCCGGCTCGCCCCGCAGCTGCGCGCTGCCTCGACGAGGGTGCGCACGTCGATGGCGCGCAGACCCGCGTCCAGGGCCCGGTACACGAAGGGCAGCGCCATCACGACGTAGGCGAGGACGAGCACGAACGGGAAGCCCGGGTTCTGGATCGCCACGAACGTCTGGAAGAGCGGCGTGCGCGAAAGGTGGTCGGGCCCCCACTTGAGCACCGTGGCGATCCCCGCGACGAACGCGATCGGCGGCACGACCAGCGGCAGCGAGCACACCGTCTCGACGACGGGCCGCAGCCGGGGCGCACCGAGCCGCAGCGCCACCATGGCGGGCACCATCAGCAGCAGGACCAGGGCGATCGTGGCGGCGGCCAGCTCCAGCGACAGCAGCAGGCTGGAGCCGAAACCGGCGGTGGAGACGATCTGGGTGTAGGCGTCGAAGGTGACGCCCCGGTGCGGCACCTCGACCGTGAAGAACACGGACGCGGCGAGCGGGACCAGGAAGTACAGGCCGGCGCCGGTCAGTACGGCCCAGCGCCAGAGGTTCAGGCGAGCCATCGCGCACTCCGTCGTTGCAGAGGCAGGTACACGGCCATGACCAGGCCCGCGACCAGGACCATGTCGAGGCTGAGGGCGAGCGCCACGTTCTCCTGGCCGACCAGGACGTTGCCGGAGATGGCGTCGGCGATCTGCAGGGTGACCAGTGGGACGGCGCTGCCCACCATGGCCGCCGCGGTGGCGTACGCGGCGAAGGCGCTGCCGAAGAGCAGCACGAATCCGCCGAGCAGTGAGGGCAGCAGGACGGGCAGGGCCACATGGCGCCAGTACTGGACGGTGGTGGCGCCGTTGTTCTGCGCCGCCTCGCGCCACTGGACGCGCAGTCCGTCGAGGGCCGGTGTGATGGTCAGGACCATCAGCGGGATCAGGAAGTACAGATAGACGATCACCAGACCCGAGAAGCTGTAGAGGCTCCAGCCCTTGGCGGTCAGGTCCAGATGGCGGGTGAGCACACCGGAGTTGCCGAGCGTGGCGACGAAGGCGAACGCCAGCGGGACGCCGCCGAAGTTGGCGAGGACCCCGGACGCGGTGAGTACGGCCTCACGCAGCACAGGGAAGCGGGAGGTCACCACGGCCTGGGCGAACAGCAGCCCGAGCACGGTGCCGATGGCGGCGGAGACGGCGGAGAGCTTGACGCTGCCGAGCAGGGCCGTGAGGTAGGCGCCGTGCAGTGAGGCGGTGAGGTTGGCCGTGCTGTACGAAGTGGCGCCGGTCGTCTGGTCCTTGACGGTGAAGGCGCCGTTCAGCATGGCCAGGGCGGGGATCCCGAAGGCGATCGCCGTGAAGGCGAGCAGCGGGAGCACGGCGAGCGCGCCGGAGGCGGGGCGCCGCCGCTGCCGAGGAGCAGCGGCGGTCGCGACCTCGGCCTCGGTGAGGACGGCGGTCATCCGGAGACGGCCTTCCCCCAGCCCTGCGCGATGGCCGTCTTGGCCTTGCTCTGCTGGGTCTCGGTCGGGAAGGACGGGGTGCCCGAGACCTCGGGAAGCTTGGCCGCCGCGGTCTTGTCCAGGGTGCCGGCCTTCTCCATCGCGGCCATCAGGGCCGGGCGGGCATAGCCCTTCAGCCAGAGGTTCTGGCCCTCGGCGCTGTAGAGGTACTCCTGCCACAGGCGGGCGGCCGCCGGGTGCGGGGCGTCCTTGTTGATCGCCTGCGAGTAGTACTGGGAGAACTTGCCGTCGGTGGGGACGGCGACCTTCCAGTCGAGGCCCTTGGACTTGAACTCGTCGGCGTACCCGGCGTTCAGATAGTCCCAGTCGATGCTGATCGGGGTCTCGCCCTTCTCGACGGTGGCCGGGGTCGACTCGACGGGCGTGTAGTTGCCGTTCTTCTTCAGCTTGGTGAAGAAGTCGAGGCCGGGCTGGATGTCGTCGAACGAACCGCCGCTCGCGAGCGCCGCCGCGTACACGCCGGCGAAGGCCGAACCCGACTTGGTGGGGTTGCCGTTGAGCGCGACCTGGCCCTTGTACTGCGGCTTGAGCAGGTCGGCGAAGGTCGTCGGACAGGTCTTCACGCGCTTGGCGTCGCAGCCGATGGAGATGTAGCCGCCGTAGTCGTTGTACCAGCGGGCCTGCGGGTCCTTCTGGCCGGTCGGGATGCCGGCGTAGGAGGCCACCTTGTACGGGGCGAGCAGTCCCTGCTGGGCGGCGCTGAGCGCGAAGGAGCTGCCGAGGTCGAGGACGTCGGGCGCGCGGTCCTGGCCCTTGCGCGCAGTGACGGCGCTGATCTCGTCCTGGCTGGACCCGTCCGGGTTCTCGACCTCCACCTTGATGCCGTACTTCTTCTGGAAGCCGTCGATCAGGGCGCCGTAGTTGGCCCAGTCGCGGGGCAGGGCGATCGCGTGCAGCGTGCCCTCCTTCTTGGCGGCCTTGACCAGGGCGTCGAGGCCGCCGAAGTCCGCGGCCGAGGTCGCGGTGGCCGCGCTCTTGCCGTTGGAGGTGGTCGACGCGTTGTCGGGGGCGGCGCCGCAGGCGCTCAGGGCGAGTGCGGCGGCTACGGCGAGGCCACCGGTGAGCACGGCGGTTCTCGGCGGGAACACTGTCACTGTCACTCCAGGGGTACGCACAGGCGGGGGGCGAGACGAGGGCAACTTGTCTGAACAAGTCGCGGTCACAGTACGCCCGCTGCCGGTGTCCTGTCCGTAAACCGTGGCGAAACTTTGAGCCCTGGTTGCATGCACAATCCAGACCGTCACAGATCACGCTCAGGTCTCGATTAGGCTGGTCACGCTGTGCACAGCGACCGACCCGGAGAGGAAGCATGGCTGCGCGACACGAGGAGATCGCCGACGAGCTGCGGAGGGCGATCGACGGCGAGGAGTACACAGTCGGCAGTCGGCTGCCCTCGGAGACGGAGCTGGCTGCGCGCTACGGCGTCTCGCGCGGCACCGTCCGCCAGGCCGTCGCGGCCCTCACCGCCGAGGGGCTCATCGGCTCCCGTCAGGGCGCCCGCAGGGTGGTCCTGGCCAGCCGCCGCAGCCAGAGCTTCGAGGAGCTGCGCAGCTTCGCGCAATGGGCGCGGGCGATGGGCCGGGAGGCGACGGGACACGTCGTGGCGCAGGAGCACCGCCCGGCGACGAAGGAGGACGCCGTACGCCTGCAACTGCGCGCCGGAACGCCCGTGCTGCATGTCCTGCGGGTGCGCGGTCTGGACGGCGAGCCGGTGCTGCTGGAGCGTACCGTGTACGCGGACTGGATCGCCCCGGCGGTCGAGGCCATCGAACCGGACTGCCCCTCCGTCACCCAGCGGCTCTTCGACGACAGGGGCCTGGTGTTCGCATACGGCGAGCACGTCATCGACGCGGTCGCTGCGGGCGCCCTGGACGCCGACCTGCTCGGCATCCGCCGCACCAGCCCGCTGCTGCGGGTCCGCCGGGTCACAACCACCCGTGAGGGCCGCCCGGTGGAGTGGTCCGACGACCGTTACCGCTCGGACGCCGTGAGCTTCAGCGTGCACAACTCGATCGGCAACAACGCCCTGGCGCGCAAGACGGCCGAGTGACCGCCGGCCCGGATCAGGTGGGCGAGCCCGAGGAGAAGCGGCGCAGCAGCGGGGACAGGACCAGGACCGACTTCGTCCGTTCGACGAACGGCTCGCCCGCGATGCGCTCCAGCACGCGCTCGAAGTGGCGCATGTCGGAGGCGAAGACCTGGGCGATCGCGTCCGCCTCACCGGTGACGGTGGAGGCGGCCACGACCTCCTGGTAGCGCTCCAGGCCTCGCTGGATGGTCTCCGGCGAGGTGTTGCGCCGGCAGTAGATCTCGACGAACCCCTCGGTCTCCCAGCCGAGCGCCCCCGGGTCCACCCGGACAGTGAACCCGGTGATGGCGCCGGTCGCGCGAAGCCGGTCCACGCGCCGCTTCACGGCGGGCGCGGACAGGCCGACCAGCTGCCCGATGTCCGCGTAGGAGCGGCGGGCGTCCTCGGCGAGGGCGTGCACGATGCGTTCGTCGAGATCGTTCAGCAAGGCAGGTGGTTCACTTCTCTGTGACGACTTCGGTTCCCGCGGGATCCGCGGTGGCCAGCCGGGACCGCCGGTGGCCATACAGGAAGTAGAACACGAGCCCGACGGCCATCCAGACGCCGAAGACCACCCAGGTGACGGCCGAGAGGCTGCCCATCATCCACACGCAGAAGGCGAAGCCGAGCGCGGGCAGCACCGGCGACAGCGGCACCCGGAAGGTGCGGGTCATGTGCGGACGCGTCCGGCGCAGCACCACGACCGCGATATTGACCAGCGCGAAGGCGAACAGGGTGCCGATGCTGGTGGCGTCGGCGAGCTGGCCGAGCGGGATCGCGGCCGCGAGCACACCGCAGAAGACGGAAACGATGAGCGTGTTGGCGCGGGGCGTGCCGGTCTTCGGGTGGACCCGTGAGAACACCTTGGGCACCAGGCCGTCGCGGGACATCGCGAAGAGGATGCGGGTCTGGCCGTAGAGCACGGTCAGGACGACGCTCGCGATGGCGATGACCGCGCAGGCCGCGAGGAGGGTGCCCCAGAAGGTCTGCCCGGTGACGTCCTTCATGATCTGGGCGAGCGCGGCCTCGGAGTCGTTGAACCGTCGCCAAGGCTTCGCGCCCACGGCGACGGCCGCGACGACGACGTACAGCGCCGTGACGATGACCAGCGACAGCATGATGGCGCGCGGCAGGTCGCGCTGCGCGTTCTTCGCCTCCTCACCGGCCGTGGAGGCGGCGTCGAAGCCGATGTAGGAGAAGAAGAGGGTGGCGCCCGCGGCACTGACGCCGGCCATGCCGAGCGGCATGAAGTTCGCGTAGTTGCCGGAGCGGAAGCCCTGGATGCCGATCAGGCAGAAGAGGAGCAGCGCGGCGATCTTCACGACGACCATGATCGTGTTGGCGCGCGCGGACTCCTTGGCGCCGCCGAGCAGGAACGCCATGGCGAGCAGGACGACGATCAGTGCCGGCAGGTTGAACACCCCGCCGTCCCCGGGCGGGGCGGACAGCGCCGCGGGGATGGTGACGCCGATGGTGCCGTCCAGCAGCTCGTTGAGGTACTGGCCCCAGCCGACGGCGACGGCGGCCACCGACACGCCGTACTCGAGGACCAGGCACCAGCCGCAGATCCAGGCGATCAGCTCGCCCATCGTTGCGTATGCGTACGAGTACGAGGAACCGGAGACCGGGATCGTGCCCGCCAGCTCGGCGTACGACAGAGCGGAGAAGAGGGCGGTGAGACCGGCGATCGCGAAGGAGAGGGTGACGGCGGGCCCGGCCTTCGGCACGGCTTCGCCGAGGACCACGAAGATGCCGGTGCCGAGCGTGGCACCGATGCTGATCATGGTGAGCTGCCACAGCCCGAGGGACCGCCGCAGGGACCCTCCCTCGCCCTGGCCACCCTCGGCGACCAGGCGTTCCACCGGCTTGCGGCGCATCAGACGCGCGCCGAGGCCGGGGACGGCGGGGGCTGGATGACTGCGGGACTGCGGGGGTGCGCCTTGGTCGAGCACGCGTCGGCTCCTTTATCGCTGCCGGTCAAGGGGGCGTGCGGGACCGGCGGCACCCCGGGGGCGGGGACCGCCGAGCGGGGTCCCTGCCACGCCACGTACAGCGCAGACCCTATGAGCCGCGCCTTCACGGGCGTAATGCAGCAACCTTGCGCATCTCCGCAAGATCATTGCGTTCATTCACCGCTCACGCGGATTTGTTGCGCCGGCCCTTTTGATGTTTGCACCCGCCGGGCTCTCGGCTCCCGCCTAGAGCTCCTTGATCAGGAAGGTGCACGGGTCGGCGCACTCGTGCCTCACACCGTCGGTGTCCTCGTACGACCAGCGATCCACGTAGGCGGTGAGGGGCCGGTAGCCGAGCCGTGCGTACAGGGCCGCCGCGCGCGGGTTGTCCGCGGCGGCACCCAGGCCGATCGCCGAGCGGCCACGACCGCGCGCCAGGTCTTCGGCCGCGCGGATCAGCGCGCTTCCGATGCCCCGGGAGCGCAGCTCCTCGGGCCAGACGCCGAGTCCGTTGATCTCGGGGCAGCCGGCCCGTGCCGCCCGTACCTCGGACGCCGCACAGCCGTTCCAGCGGACCTCGGCGTGCCCGACGGGCCGCCCTTCGGTCCAGGCGACGAGGTACGTGCTCTGCCCCGCCCCCTGCCGTGCGAACCGCCGGGCGTGGAACGAGGTGGCCCCGGCGGAACCGATGTACCGGTCGAGCAGCGCCACGTCGGCGGCCCGGCAGACGGTGATCTCCATGCTTCCGACCGTAGGTGAGCCGGCCGCCGCGGTCTCCCGGTTTCTCCACCCGTCCACGCCGGCGGCCCCCACTCTCCCGTCGACGGCACAACAGGGGCCCGGCGCAAGGGAGTTGCGTCAGCTCCAGCTGGCGTGCAGCGGCTTGCCCTCCGCGTAGCCGGCCGCGCTCTGGATGCCGACGACGGCCCGCTCCGCGAACTCCTCCAGGGACCCGGCACCGGCGTAGGTGCAGGAGGACCGGACGCCCGCGATGACCGAGTCGATCAGGTCCTCGACGCCCGGGCGGGCCGGGTCGAGGAACATCCGGGACGTCGAGATGCCCTCCTCGAACAGCCCCTTGCGGGCGCGGTCGTAGGCGGACTCCTCCGACGTGCGATTGCGGACCGCGCGCGCCGAGGCCATGCCGAACGACTCCTTGTACAGCCGGCCGTTCGCGTCCTGCTGGAGGTCACCGGGCGACTCGTAGGTGCCCGCGAACCAGGAGCCGATCATCACGTTGGACGCGCCCGCCGCCAGCGCCATCGCTACGTCGCGCGGGTGGCGGACACCGCCGTCGGCCCACACGTGCTTGCCGTACTTCTTCGCCTCGGCGGCGCACTCCAGGACGGCCGAGAACTGCGGACGGCCGACGCCGGTCATCATGCGCGTGGTGCACATGGCACCGGGGCCCACACCGACCTTGACGATGTCCGCTCCGGCCTCGATCAGGTCACGCACGCCCTCGGCGGCGACGATGTTGCCCGCCACGAGCGGCACCTGCGGGTCCAGCGCCCGTACGGCCCTGAGGGTACTGATCATCGACTCCTGGTGGCCGTGCGCGGTGTCGATGACGAGCGTGTCGACGCCCGCGTCGAGCAGCTGCTTGGCCTTGCCGACCGCGTCGCCGTTGATGCCGACGGCGGCGGCGATGCGCAGCCTGCCGTGCGCGTCCGTGGCCGGCGTGTAGAGCGTGGCCCGCAGGGCGCCCTTGCGGGTGAGGATGCCGGCGAGCCTGCCGTCCTCGTCGACGGCGGGCGCGTAGCGGCGGTTGGCGGTGTCCAGGACGTTGAAGGCCTCCCGCGGGTCGATCCCGGCGTCGAGCAGCAGCAGGTCCTTGGACATGACCACTTCGAGCTGGGTGAAGCGGTCCACCCCGGAGAGGTCGGCGTCCGTGACCACGCCTATCGGCCGGTGCCCCTCGTCGACCACCACACCCGCGTTGTGCGCGCGCTTCGGCAGCAGCGCCAGGGCGTCGGCGACGGTCTGGTGCGGGGCCAGCACGATCGGGGTGTCCAGCACCAGATGGCGGCCCTTGACCCAGGCGATGACCTCGGTGACCACGTCGATCGGGATGTCCTGCGGTATGACGACCAGACCGCCGCGCCGGGCCACCGTCTCCGCCATGCGGCGGCCCGCGATGGCGGTCATGTTGGCGACGACGATCGGGATGGTCGTGCCCGTGCCGTCCGGGGAGGCGAGGTCCACGTCCTGCCGGGAGCCGACGGAGGAGCGGCTCGGCACCATGAAGACGTCGTCGTAGGTCAGGTCATAGGCAGGCTGGATGTCATTGAGGAAACGCACGTGCTGCACATCCCAGTCGATCAGAGGCGGCCCCCGGACAGGTCAGCCAGGGGGAAGAGCACGTACTTCATTCTCCCATGACGGCCGCTCCACGAACCCCGGGCGAATCATCCAGGCAGGTCAGAGGGGCCTTTGTGGGTTCATCCAAGCGTCAGCGCCACGGACAGGCCCGGCATCTCGTCCGCCGCCTGGGAGAACACCTCACGGGCGGTCTCCCACTCCTCGGGGCACGCCCTCGCGTACTCCTCCCAGCCGCGTACGACGAGCAGCAGGCCCCGCTCGACGGCCGGCTCGGGCCAGACGGTGTCGTCGGTGAGCGAGTCGGCGAGCGCGTCCCAGTTGCGGCCGAACCAGTACGGCAGGTCCAGGGCGCGGACGACCCGCTCCATGAACGCCGCCTTGTCGGCGACACCGTCCAGATCGAGCGTGACCAGGAGCCGGTCAGCCAGGTCGTCGGTCATCTCAGCACCGCCCGGAACGTGTCGTAGTGATCGTCGGTGTAGTAGGTCTCCCCGCCCTGCCCGGTGACGATGCGCCGGGCTCCGCGGTCGTGCGCGCCAGGGGTCGGCACCGTGTACTCGTGGTAGTAACCGCGCGGGTGCGCCGGAAGCCGGTGCTCGAAGTTGCCGAAGACCGTGCCGTCCTGCGCGTAGGGGTAGGGGCCGCCCTTGTCGACGAGGGCGAGGGTGTGCCGGGCCTCGGCGGGGAGCCGGTTCTCCTCGACCGTGGCCATGTGCCCGGCCCACGACGGGGCGGGCGCGCGGGTGCCGGTGGCCGTGGCCGAGCACCCGGCGAGCAGGACGGCCACGCAGACGAGGAGCCCCGCGAGGAGGCGGGGGACGGACCGCGACAGCATGGTCCCGATGCTGCCACAGCCGCCCCGTCCGCAGGTCCTGTCAGGGCCCGTCCGGGTCCGCCCGATGCAGCGCGGGCGTCGGCGTCGGACCCGCCGTCATCAGGTAGTCCGCCGCCGCCGTGTCCGTCACGAGGCTGGTGACGAGCCCGGAGCGCAGCACCGCGTCGATGGCGGCCGCCTTGCGCTGCCCGCCCGCGATCGCGACGACCTCGGGGATACGGCGGAGCTGGTCCGCCTTGACGGTGATGCACCGCTCCCCCAGGTCCCGCCCGACCCGGCGGCCCTCGCTGTCGAAGAGGTGCGCGGCCATCTCGGCGGCGACACCGAGGGAGGCGTAGTGGGCGCGTTCCTCCTCGGTGAGCATGTCGTGCACCGTGGAGATACCGGGCTCCCAGGAGCCGATGGAGACACAGGCGACCGTGACCTTGTCGAAGTACTCGAAGGCGCGGGCGATCCCCGTCTGGTTGCGCAGGGCCGCCGCGGTCGCCGCGTCCGGGAGCAGCATCGGCGCGTAGATGGGGTGGGCGTCGCCGCCCGAGACCTGTGCGGCACGGCGCACCGCCTCCACCGAGCCGCGCTCGGAGGTCCCCGCGTCGTACACGCCCGTCAGCTGCACCACCGTGCACGGCGGCAGCCGGTCGAGGGCCGCCGCCATGTGGATGGTGGAGCGGCCCCAGGCCAGGCCCAGAACATCCCCCTCGGTCACCAGCTCGCCGAGCAGGTCGGCGGCCACCTCGCCGAGGTTCTCGGGGTCGGGCGACTCCTCGGCCTCGGCCGGGGACTCGACCACGACGGCGTGCCTGAGGCCGTAGCGGGCGCGCAGCGCGTCGGAGCGCTCGGCGTCCAGCTCGGCCGGAACACGGATCTCGATGCGCACGAGATCCCGTTCGAGGGCGGTCTCCAGGACCCGGGCCACTTTGAAGCGGCTGACGCCGAACTCCTCCGCGATCTGGATCTTGGACTTGCCCTCGAGATAGAAGCGACGGGCCATGGCCGCCGCCTGCACCAGCTCAGCGGGTCCCATCCGCATGGCTGACCGGCCCGCCGACATACCCGACACGGCCATCTCCTCACTGCTGTTCACACTCTGCATTCGCCGTTCATCCTTGCAGATCCGGCGTAGTCGATCAGCCCGGACGGTCGGCGTTCAGGTTCCGTTGTCTCACTCGTCGCACGCCCACGAGGCCCGGGCCGTCGCCCGCTCCGCCTGGGTGCGCAATGCACGTACCGCGGCGGCCGGGTCGGCCGCCCCGTAGACCGCCGAGCCGGCCACGAAGACGTCCGCTCCCGCCTCCGCGCACTGCTCGATCGTGGAGGCCGAGACCCCGCCGTCGACCTGCAGCCAGAGCTCCAGACCGTGCTTGCTGATCAGCTCCCGGGTGCGGCGGATCTTGGGCAGCATGATGTCCAGGAACGCCTGGCCGCCGAAGCCGGGCTCGACCGTCATGATCAGCAGCATGTCCAGCTCGGGCAGCAGGTCCTCGTACGGCTCGATGGGGGTCGCGGGCTTGAGGGCCATGGAGGCTCGGGCGCCCTTGGCCCGGATCTCGCGGGCCAGCCGCACCGGGGCGCCGGCCGCCTCGACGTGGAAGGTGACGGACGAGGCACCCGCTTCGACGTACTGGGGAGCCCACCGATCGGCGTCCGCGATCATCAGATGGCAGTCCAGCGGGGTGTCCGTCGACCGGGCCAGGGACTCCACGACCGGTAGGCCGAGCGTGAGGTTGGGGACGAAGTGGTTGTCCATCACGTCGACGTGGAGCCAGTCGGCGCCCTCCACGACCTTCGCCTCCTCGGCGAGGCGGGCGAAGTCGGCGGACAGGATGCTGGGGTTGATCTGCACGGCCATGCCCCAAGCCTGCCATGCCCCGCCCCGGTTGCTCGCGCCGGTACCCGGCCAGAACTCGTCGCTCGGCGCCGCGTGCCCGGACGGCGCGGCCACCGTCGTGTCCGGCCGCACCCGCCGGGGACTCGCCGGCACGGTCCCGCACCGCATCACCGGGCCGGCCGGGCAGCCCGCCGCACCTCACCGTCCCCGCGGCCGAACCGCTTGCTCCCGGCCCGGCGAGCGGCACGGGCCATCGGGCTTTCAGCCGCGGGCCATCGTGCTTTCAGCCGGTGCGGCGGATGACGGCCAGGTACATCGCGTCCGTGCCGTGCAGATGCGGCCAGAGCTGGATGTCCGGGCCGTCGCCCAGGTCCGGCACGCCGGGCAGCAGCGGACGGGCGTCGATGAGTTCGGCGTCGCGGTGCTGCTTGAGGACGTCGTCGACCACCGCGCGGGTCTCGGCCAGGTGCGGCGAGCAGGTGGCGTAGCCGACGACGCCTCCCACACGTACGGACTCGAGGGCCGTGCGCAGCAGGGAGCGCTGCAGCGGGGCGAACCCGTCGAGGTCCTCGGGCCGGCGGCGCCAGCGCGCCTCGGGGCGGCGGCGCAGCGCGCCGAGGCCCGTGCAGGGCACGTCCATCAGAACCCGGTCGAAGGTGCCGGGGCGCCACGGCGGCCGGGTGCCGTCGGCGGCGAGCACCTGGTACGGGCCGGGATTCCCGGCCAGCGCCTTCGCCACCAGGCCGGCCCGGTGCGGCTGCTTCTCGGAGGCCACCAGCACGGCTCCGCGCTCGGCGGCGAGGGCGGCGAGCAGGGCGGCCTTGCCACCGGGCCCGGCGCACCCGTCCAGCCAGGCCCGGTCGGGCCCTTCGACGGGCGCGCCCGCGAGGGCGAGCGCGACGAGCTGGCTGCCCTCGTCCTGGACGCCCGCACGGCCCTCGCGCACGGCATCCACCGAGCCGGGCTCGCCGCCCTCGGTGAGCCGGACGGCGTACGGCGACCAGCGGCCCGGCAGCGCGGCGGGCTCGCTCAGGAGTTCCTCGGTGGTGGAGCGGCCCGGCCGGGCGACGAGGGTGACCTCGGGACGTTCGTTGTCCGCCGCGAGGAGTTCCTCGATGCCGGCGCGTCCGCCGCCGAGGGAGTCCCACAGGGCGGAGACGACCCAGCGCGGGTGCGAGTGCACGACGGCGAGGTGGTCCTCGGGGTCCTCGTCGTACGGGGGTGCCACCCGCTCCAGCCAGGCGTCGAGGTCGTCCTGGGCGACCTTGCGCAGAACGGCGTTGACGAACTTGGCCCGTCCGTCGCCGAGCACCACACGCGCCAGTTCGACGGTCGCGGACACGGCGGCGTGGGTGGGGATCCGCGTACCGAGCAACTGGTGGACGCCGAGGCTCAGCACGTCCAGCACGGGCGGGTCGACTTCGCGCAGCGGCCGGTCGACGCAGGCGGAGAGTATGGCGTCGTACGTGCCCTGGCGGCGCAGTGTCCCGTACACCAGCTCGGTGGCGAGCGCCGCGTCCCGCCCGTCGATGTCGCCCTTCTCACGCGCCTTGCGCAGCAGCGGCGGCAGGACGAGGTTGGCATACGCGTCCCGTTCGTCCACCGCCCGCAAGGCGTCGAAGGCGAGGATACGGACGGGGTCCTTCTTGGGCCGGCGGTAGGGCTTGCCGGGCTTGCGGGGACGGCGGGACTGCTCGGTCACGAAAAAGGTGCTCCGGTTGTGGGACGGCGTGCGCTTACAGCGTACGTCCGTGGAAGATCGGGCGGTCGGGGAGGTCGACGGGGTCTGCCGACAGGGGGTGTCCGACCCTTCGCGTCGCGTCCACGACGGGTTGCGTCAGACACCCCCCAGGGTCTCCGCGGCGCCGATCCGCACCCCGCGCGCCCAGTCCGCGGCGTTCATCGGCTTCTTGCCCTGGGCCTGTACCCACACCAGTTCGACCGCATGTGAACCGGTGCCGACGTACACGTTGTTCTTGCCGACGGACAGCCGCCCGGGTGCCAGGTCCGTCACCTCGGGCCGAGGCGTGACCTGGATGAGCTTGAGCCGTTCGCCGCGGAAGGTGGTCCAGGCGCCGGGCGCGGGTGTGCAGGCGCGCACCACGCGGTCGACGCGCAGCGCGGGCGCGGACCAGTCGACCTGCGCGTCCTCGACAGTGATCTTCGGGGCGAGCGTGACGCCCTCGGCGGGCTGCGGCACGGCCTTGAGGGTGCCGTCCTCGATGCCGTCCATGGTGGCCTCGAGGAGTCCGGCGCCGGCGAAGGCGAGCCGGGTGAGCAGGTCGCCGCTGGTGTCGGTGGGCCGGATCCGCTCGGTGACGGTGCCGTAGACGGGACCGGAGTCCAGGCCCTCCTCGATGAGGAAGGTGGAGGCGCCGGTGATCTCGTCGCCCGCCATGACGGAGTGCTGCACGGGGGCGGCGCCGCGCCAGGCGGGCAGCAGGGAGAAGTGCAGGTTGACCCAGCCGTGGGCGGGGATGTCGAGGGCGACACGGGGCAGGAGCGCGCCATAGGCGACGACGGGGCAGCAGTCGGGCGCGATCTCCCTGAGTCGTGCGAGGAAGTCCTCGTCCCGGGGCCGGTTCGGCTTGAGGACCTCGATGCCGGCCTCCTCCGCCCGCTCGGCGACGGGACTGGCCACGAGCCTGCGCCCGCGCCCGGCCGGTGCGTCGGGCCGGGTGACGACGGCGGCCACCTCGTGCCGGTCCGACGCGATCAGAGCGTCCAGCGCGGGAACGGCGACCTCGGGGGTACCTGCGAAGACGAGCTTCATGGGTGGGTGACGGCCTCTCGGGCGGGAGTTCTGACGGACCCACAGGTCCCGGCCGGACCGGGCCTGCGGGCGGCGCACCAGTCTAGGACGTGGCGGGGCGCGCCCGGCCGCAGGCGGGGGCTCGCAGCGCACGCCATCCGCCGGGGGCGTACGCATATGCTCTTACGCCCCCGTAGCGTGACCACAGGACCGAATGCGCGTTGGTCAAGAAAGAGTTGACCACAAGCGGGCCGCTGCAGCGGCCCGATCCTTTTCAACGCCGGTTCGAGAGGCTTGTTCATGGCCGACCACGCAACCCACGACGCCCAGGCCCGGGCCAGCCTGCACTTGCTGGTGCGGGACATCGAGCGGGTCCGCCGGCAGGTGGACGCACTGCGCACCCTCACCGCCCAGTTGGGCAATGTCTACCGCCCGCGGCGCTCCGGCCCGTCCACGGGCTTCGTCGTCTACGGACGCGCTCCCGCCCCGACCGTCCGTCTCGCCCAGGAGCTGCGGGACAGTGTCGAGACCCTGGTCACCGCGGCCGTGGACTTCGACCGCTCGCTCGGCTTCTCGTGGGACGCCGTGGGCTCGGCGCTCGGAGTCACCAAACAGGCGGTCCACCGCCGTTACGGCGCCCGCCGTGCCGCCGCGCAGGCGGCCGCCGAGGCCGATCGCGCGGCGGAACCGTCCGGTACCCGCACGATCAACGTCGGCTCGGGCATCCCCACGGTGCCCGCGGCCCGCTCGATGCCGACCCAGCCGACGGCGGGCAGCCCCACCCTCCGCGACGAGGCACGGCCGACCGCCTTCCCCGGACCGCGCAACGGCTGAGGCCGCCCCTTCTGCTCTGCCTCCCGGCCGCACCGGGAGGCAGTCCCGCCCGGGCCGCACGACCGGTCGGCTCCGTCCCCGGTGCCCCTGCCCGATGGCGGCCGTCACCCGATGTCCGGTGGATCGATCCGGATCCGTACCGCGTCGCCGCCGGCCCTTGCCGTCCGGGTGGCCTGCGCGGTCTTCAGGGCGGTCGCCAGTGCGGCCCCGCTCCCGGGCGGTACGCGCACCAGTGCCCGCTCCCAGCGCTCCCCCGGCGGCGGCCCCCCGACCCTGCGGGGCCGCCCGGCCTCGGTGACCGGCAGCGGGACGGGCCCCAGCACCTCGGCGGCGGGCGGAAGATGGGCACCCGCGAGGAAGTCCGCGACGGCCTCGGCCGGTCCCGACACCGCCGCCATCCGCGACACCGGTGGAAACCCCAGCTCCGCCCGCTCGGCCAGTTCGCGCACCGCGTGCCCGACGGGATCCCATCGGACGAGCGCCTGCACGGGCCGCAGCGTCGGCTCAGCGACGATCACGACCGTGCCGCCCACGGACTGCGGCCTCACCAGCGCGCTCGCGCCGATCCACCGCCGCAGAGCGTCCTCGCCCGCGCGCAGATCGGGTCGCCCCAGCATGGCCCATCCGTCCAGGAGCAGCGCCGCCGCGTACCCGCCCTCGGCGACGGGCTCGGCCCCCGGGGTGCTGACGACCAGGGCCGGTGTTCCCGGCACCGTGTCCAGCACCTGCTCGCGCCCCGAGGTTCGCACCGGAACGGCCGGGAAGGCCCGTCCCAGCTCCTCGGCGGTCCGCCGCGCCCCCACTATCTGGGCCCGCAGCCGGAACCCCCCGCACTCCGGACAGTGCCAGGCGCTCTCCTCCCGCCCGCACCAGCCGCACCTGAGCTCCCCGGCCTCCTGCCCCGCCAGCGGCCCGGCGCAGTGCCGGCAGCGCGCGGGGGCCCGGCACTGGGCGCAGGCCATACGGGGCACATAGCCGCGCCGGGGCACCTGTACCAGAACCGGTCCGTGCCGCAGTCCCTCCCGTGCTACCTCCCAGGCGAGCGTGGGCAGCCGTGCGGCCCGCGCCGCCTCGTCGCGTGCGAGGTCCCCGTCGCCCACCGTCCGTACGAGGGGTGCGGCGGCGCGCACCTGCTCGCGGTCGGCGACCAGCGGTGCGGCCCATCCGCTCTCCACGAGCTGGGCGGCCTCGACGGTGCAGGTCCAGCTCCCCAGCAGGAAGCCGCACCTTTCACGGGTGGCGCGCAGCTCCAGCACTTCGCGAACGTGGGGGAAGGGGGCGTGGTCGTCGCTGTGACTGGCGTCGCCGTCGTCCCACACGACGACGAGCCCCAGGTTCCGTACCGGCGCGAACATGGCGGCCCGGGTCCCGACGACGGCCCGCACGGCCCCGCGGCGCACGGCGAGCCACTCCCGGTACCGCCGCTCCTGTCCGGCGTCGGCGGTCAGCACCGCATGATGCCCCTCACCGATCAGCTCCCGCAGCGCGGTGTCGACCCGCGTCACGGCCCGCCCGGCGGGCACGACGACCAGGGCGCCCCGCCCGGAGGCGAGCGTGGCCTGCACGGCCCGGGCGATCTCCTGGGCCCACTGGGGCCCGGGCAGGGCGGTCCACACGGCCCGGGGCACACCGCCGGAGGCCAGCGACCGCAGGAAGTCCGCGCCCCGTCCGTACCGCCGCCACGATCCGGGCTCCGGCGCGGCCGGAGGGGCCGGCGGCGTGCCGCCCTCAGCGGCCTCCGCGCGCGCGTGCCGTGGCGGGACCGCGAGCTGGAGTACGTCCGCGAGGCTGCCGGCATAACGGTCGGCGACGGCGCGGGCGAGGCCCAGCAGCTCGGGCGAGAGGACGGGCTCGGGTGACACGACCTGCGCGAGCGCCGCGAGGGGCCCCGCGTAGTCGGACTCGGCCACCCGCTCGACCAGAAACCCGTCGATGAGCCCGCCGCCCTCGCGCCGTCCCTCCCGGACCGTGCGCCCGCCGGCGCCGAACCGTACCCGGACCCTGACCCCGGGCCGGGCCACGGCGTCGAGCTCCTCCGGCACGGCGTAGTCGAAGTAGCGGTCCAGATGCAGCACGCCCTTGTCGACCACCACCCGCGCGACGGGCAGTTGCTTCGCCAGCGAGGCCCCCCGCCAGGTCCGCGGCTTGGCCCGGGGCGCCTTGGCCTTGCGCACGGCGTCGCGCAGCAGGGCAAGCTGCTCGGGTGGCGATGCGTCTGACCCGCCCGCCCGCTGCTGCCCGTTCTCGCTGCTCACGCTTGCATTCTTACCAAACGCCACTGACACCGGCGCACGCCGAGACGACGCCGCCCGCCCAGGGCCGTCTTCGGTCAGGTCGGCCGCGAAGACAGGCTCCTGGGCCACATCCCGGCTCTGACGCGCTCTTTTCGACGCGCCGAGGCCCGGCCACCCCGATGGGTGCCGGGCCTCGTGAGAACCGTGCTGGAGGGCTTACAGACCCGCCGCCTTGCGGAGGGCCTCGACCCGGTCCGTGCGCTCCCAGGTGAAGTCGGGCAGCTCGCGGCCGAAGTGCCCGTACGCCGCGGTCTGGGCGTAGATGGGACGGAGCAGGTCGAGGTCGCGGATGATCGCGGCCGGGCGGAGGTCGAAGACCTCGGTGATCGCGTGCTCGATCTTCTCGGCGTCGACCTTGGCCGTGCCGAAGGTCTCCACGAACAGACCCACCGGCTCGGCCTTGCCGATCGCGTACGCCACCTGGACCTCGCAGCGGGAGGCCAGGCCCGCGGCGACCACGTTCTTGGCGACCCAGCGCATCGCGTACGCGGCCGAGCGGTCCACCTTCGACGGGTCCTTGCCGGAGAACGCTCCGCCGCCGTGGCGGGCCATGCCGCCGTAGGTGTCGATGATGATCTTCCGCCCGGTCAGGCCCGCGTCACCCATCGGGCCGCCGATCTCGAAGCGGCCGGTGGGGTTGACCAGCAGACGGTAACCGTCGGTCTCGAGCTTGATGCCGTCGTCCAGCAGCGCCTTCAGCTCCGGCTCGACCACGAATTCGCGGATGTCGGGGGCCAGCAGCGAGTCCAGGTCGATGTCGCTCGCGTGCTGCGAGGAGACGACCACCGTGTCCAGACGGACCGCCTTGTCACCGTCGTACTCGATGGTGACCTGCGTCTTGCCGTCCGGGCGCAGGTAGGGGATCGTGCCGTTCTTGCGGACGTCGGACAGGCGCTTGGACAGACGGTGCGCCAGGAAGATCGGCAGCGGCATCAGCGTCGGCGTCTCGTCCGACGCGTAGCCGAACATCAGACCCTGGTCACCGGCGCCCTGCCGGTCCAGCTCGTCGTCGTCGCCCTCGACACGGGTCTCGTACGCCGTGTCCACACCCTGCGCGATGTCCGGGGACTGCGCGCCGATCGACACCGACACACCACAGGACGCGCCGTCGAAGCCCTTCTTCGACGAGTCGTAGCCGATCTCGAGGATCTTGTTGCGAACCAGCGTCGCGATGTCCGCGTACGTCTTGGTCGTGACCTCACCGGCCACGTGCACCAAGCCGGTCGTGATCAGCGTCTCCACGGCGACCCGGGACGTCGGGTCCTCACGCAGAAGCGCGTCGAGAATGGTGTCGCTGATCTGGTCAGCGATCTTGTCGGGGTGGCCCTCGGTCACGGACTCCGAGGTGAACAGGCGACGGGACACAACGCTCCCTGGGGTTGCAGCGGCTGCTGGCTGATCATGGGCGGACGGGACGGGGGCTGCGCCCGGCGTCGTCCGAGAAACAGTTTATCGGTCGCGCTCCGCCACCGGCCCAGGTGTCTCGCTTCTCGGGAGTCCTGTGACCTGCGGCACGGGCATTCTGCCGAATGCCCAGCGCTGTTTCCAGGGTCGCCACGCGGCAATGTCCGGGGCTTGAACGAGCCGTGAAGTGCAGGACATGTTCAGGTGAGGCGGTGAGAGACGAGGTCCCACACCGTCTCGGCGAGCGCTTCCTTGGGCCCGTGCGGCACCGGGGTCTCGCTGCCGTCGGCGCCCAGCACGACCGCCTCGTTCTCCTCGGAGCCGAAGGTCTTGCGCTCCCCCACCTCGTTCACCACGAGCAGGTCGCAGCCCTTGCGCGCCAGCTTCGCCCGGCCGTTCGCCAGCACGTCGTCGGTCTCCGCGGCGAAGCCGACGACGATCTGTTCCGGGCGGGCGCGGTCGGCCGAGATCTCCGCCAGGATGTCGGGATTCCTGACCAGGGTGATGGGTTCCGGGTCCTGCCCGTCCTTCTTCTTGATCTTCCCCGGTGCGTAGGTCGCCGGGCGGAAGTCCGCCACCGCCGCCGCCATCACGACGGCGTCGGCGTCCGCGGCCGCCTTGAGGACCGCCTCACGCAGCTGCACCGCGGTCTCCACCGGTATGACGTCGACTCCGGCCGGGTCGGGAAGACCCGTGTTCGCGGCGATCAGGGTGACGCGGGCGCCCCGGGCCGCGGCCGTGCGCGCGAGGGCGTAGCCCTGCTTGCCGGAGGAGCGGTTGCCGAGGAAGCGGACGGGGTCGAGGGGCTCGCGGGTGCCGCCGGCGCTGACGACGACGTGCCGACCCGCCAGGTCGGGCTCGCTGATGCCTCGGGCGAGCACCCGGCGGCAGATCTCGAAGATCTCGGCCGGTTCGGGCAGTCGGCCCTTGCCGGTGTCGACGCCGGTCAGCCGGCCGACCGCCGGTTCGATGACGACGGCGCCGCGACGGCGCAGCGTCGCCACGTTCTCCTGTGTGGCGGGGTGCTCCCACATCTCCGTGTGCATGGCCGGGGCGAAGACGACCGGGCAGCGGGCGGTCAGGAGAGTGTTGGTGAGGAGGTCGTCGGCGAGGCCGTGGGCGGCCTTGGCGAGCATGTCCGCGGTGGCCGGGGCGACCACCACCAGGTCGGCGTTCTGGCCGATGCGGACGTGCGGGACCTCGTGGACGTCGTCCCAGACCTCCGTGGAGACCGGGTTGCCGGAGAGGGCGGACCAGGTCGCGGCACCGACGAAGTGCAGCGCGGAGGCGGTCGGCACGACGCGGACGTCATGCCCGGACTCGGTCAGTCTGCGCAGCAGCTCGCACGCCTTGTAGGCGGCGATCCCGCCACTGACCCCCAGAACGACCTTCGGCTTGCCCACCGGGCCTCCCCGCACTCGACACCTCGACGCCGCGGCTCATCGGCGTACGCGTCCATGAGACACCACAGGCCCGACAGTCGCGCTGCCGGGCCTGTGGAAAAGCCTACTGCGATCAGTAGATACTACTTATCGTGACCGCATGGTCACTGGGCCGGACCCTCGACGGACTCGGAGGTCAGCAGACCCGCGTTGATCTCGCGCAGAGCGATCGAGAGCGGCTTCTCGTGGACGTGGGTGTCCACGAGCGGACCGACGTACTCGAGGAGGCCCTCACCGAGCTGCGAGTAGTACGCGTTGATCTGGCGGGCCCGCTTGGCCGCGTAGATCACGAGGCTGTACTTCGAGTCGGTGGCCTCGAGGAGCTCGTCGATCGGCGGGTTGATGATGCCCTCGGGCGCGGTGATGGAAGAGGACACGCTCTACCTTCCGAAAGATGGGAAAGATCAGACCTGATCACACAACCCTGATCACACAACGTTCATCAAGGCTAGCAGCTCGCGCGCCACGTCCTCGACCGAGGTGTTGACCAGGGTCTCGTCGAACTCGGGCTCGGCCGCCAGCTCCGTCTTGGCCGCCTCCAAGCGGCGCTCGATGACCTCGGGCGGCTCGGTGCCCCGCCCGGTGAGTCTGCGCACGAGCTCCTCCCAGGAGGGAGGGGCCAGGAACACGAGCTGCGCCTCGGACATGGACTCGCGGACCTGCCGGGCACCCTGGAGGTCGATCTCCAGCAGGACCGGCACCCCGGCCTCCAGGTGCTCGATCACGGCGGCCCGCGGCGTCCCGTAGCGGTTGCCGGCGAACTCCGCCCACTCCAGCAGCTCGCCGTTGGCGATCAGCTTGTCCATCTCGTCGTCCGTGACGAAGAAGTAGTGGACCCCGTGCCGTTCACCGGGCCGGGGCGCACGGGTCGTCGCCGACACCGAGAGCCAGACCTCGGGGTGTTCCTTGCGCATATGGGCGACGACCGTGCTCTTGCCGACCCCCGAGGGGCCGGAGAGCACGGTCAGCCGCGGACGTTCACTCATGCAGCGATTATTCCAGCAATCCCGGAGTGCACCGGACTCAGCTGGCGGCGCCGCCGAACTCGCGCTCGAGTGAGGCGATCTGGTTCGAACCGAGACCCCGCACGCGGCGGCTCTCGGAGATGCCGAGTCGCTCCATGATCTGCTTGGCGCGGACCTTGCCCACGCCCGGCAGGGACTCGAGGAGGGCGGAGACCTTCATCTTGCCGATGACGTCGTTCTCCTGGCCCTGCTTGATGACCTCGTGAAGGGAGGCGCCGGAGTGCTTGAGTCGATTCTTGACCTCGGCCCGCTCCCGGCGAGCCGCGGCGGCCTTTTCGAGCGCGGCTGCGCGCTGTTCGGGGGTAAGGGGCGGAAGAGCCACGCCTACGTCACCTCGGATGTCGAACTGTCGGATACGGACCGGTGAGGAACCTAGTCGCCCCACACCTGGGGAGCCACGAGCAACACGCTTGCCCGCTCTCCCCCACTGCCTTGAGGGCGTGGGAGGTGCCCTCACTCGTCGGAGACTAGCGGGCAAGTCCGCCAGAGTCAGCGAGAACAGCGGAAAAGTCCTGGTCAGCCTCTGTTGAGACGGACCTTTCGGACATATTGCCTCGGATTTGAGAATGTATCCAGACCTCGAGCGGCCCTGGAAGGACTCTTCCGCGCGCTCACGCGCCCCCGCGAGGCCCTACTCCTCGTTCAGGGCGCCCCGGATCTCGTCGGCGAAGCGTTGCGCGGCGTCACGCAGGGCGACGACGTCGGGACCGTGACGAAGAACACCCCGGCTGACGTTCGGGACGACATTGCGCACCGCCGCGCCGAACACCGCCGGAAGATCGGCCGGAGTGGCCCCCTGGGCACCGATGCCGGGGGCGAGGAGCGGCCCGTGGATGTCCAGGTCGTACGACGACAGGTCGCCGAGCGTGGCGCCGACGACCGCGCCGAAGGAGCCGAGAGGCTCCTCCCCCGCGTTCTCGGCCGTGAGGTGGGCGAGCATCGTCGCTCCGACGTTCCGTCCGTCGGACCGCAGGGCGTGCTGCACCTCGCCGCCCTCCGGGTTGGAGGTCAGGGCGAGCACGAAGAGCCCGGCTCCGCTCTCCCGCGCCAGCTCCACGGCCGGCTTCAGGGAGCCGTAGCCGAGGTACGGCGAGACCGTGAGCGCGTCGGAGAACAGCGGGGCGTCCTTGTGCAGGAAGGACTCGGCGTACGCGGCCATGGTCGAGCCGATGTCGCCGCGCTTGGCGTCCATGACGACCAGCGCCCCGGCCGCCCGCGCCTCGGCGACCGCCTTCTCCAGGACGGCGACGCCGCGCGACCCGAACCGCTCGAAGAACGCGCTCTGCGGCTTGAGCACGGCGACCCGGTCGGCCATGGCCTCCACGACCGTGCGGCTGAACCGCTCCAGCCCGGCGACATCGTCGTTCAGGCCCCACTCGGTGAGCAGCGACGCGTGCGGGTCGATCCCGACGCACAGCGGGCCGCGCTCGTCCATGGCGCGGCGCAGACGCGCGCCGAAGGGCTCCAGAGGACTCATGCGGCCTTCCTTACGTCGGCGCCGACCGCGTCGGCGAGGGTGGCGTACGGGCTCGTACGGAGGCGGGCGAGGAGCCCCTTGTGGATGGCGCGGCTCCAGAAGGGCCCCTCGTAGACGAAGGCGCTGTAGCCCTGCACCAGCGTGGCACCGGCCAGGATGCGCTGCCAGGCGTCCTCGGCGTTCTCGATGCCGCCGACGCCCACCAGGGTGATGCGGTCGCCCACGCGCGCGTAGAGGCGCCTCAGCACCTCCAAGGAGCGCGTTTTCAGCGGCGCGCCCGACAGCCCGCCGGTCTCCTTCACCAGGGAGGGCTGCGACCTCAGGCCGAGGCCCTCGCGCGCGATGGTGGTGTTCGTGGCGATGATCCCGTCCAGGCCGAGCTCCACCGCCAAGTCGGCGACGGCGTCGATGTCCTCGTCGGCGAGATCCGGGGCGATCTTCACGAGGAGCGGTACGCGCCGCGCGCGGACCGTACGGTCGGCGGCCTCGCGGACGGCGGTCAGCAGCGGGCGCAGCGCCTCGGTGGCCTGCAGGTTGCGCAGGCCGGGCGTGTTCGGGGAGGAGACGTTGACGACCAGGTAGTCGGCGTAGGGCGCGAGCCGCTCGGTCGACTTCACGTAGTCCTTGGCGGCCTCGGCCTCCGGGACGACCTTGGTCTTGCCGATGTTGACGCCCACCACCGTCTTGAACGCCGGTGTACGGGTCGCCAGGCGCGCGGCGACGGCGAGCGACCCCTCGTTGTTGAAGCCCATGCGGTTGATCAGGGCGCGGTCCTGGACGAGGCGGAAGAGCCGCTTCTTGGGGTTGCCCGGCTGCGCCTCCCCCGTCACCGTGCCGATCTCGACGTGGTCGAAGCCCAGCATCGACATCCCGTCGATCGCGACGGCGTTCTTGTCGAAGCCGGCGGCCAGCCCGAAGGGGCCGTGCATGCGCAGCCCGAAGGCCTCCGTGCGCAGCTCCTTGTAGAGGGGCGCGAGGGCGGCCGCCAGGAACGTGCGCAGCACGGGGATGCGGGCGGCGAGGCGGATCCAGCGGAAGGCCAGGTAGTGGGCCTGCTCGGGGTCCATCCGCTGGAAGACCAGACGGAAGAAGAGCTTGTACATGTCTCGGGAGTCCTCAGGAGTCCTCATGAGGTTGGGAGTCCTCATGAAGAGGGGGACACCGCTTCCGGTGTCCCCCTCGTCGGCTGCTAGTCGCGGGCCGCGATCAGGAATTCGGCGTGTTCCTGGAGCGAGCGCACGCCCACGTCGCCGTGGTTGAGCGCGTCGATGCCCTGGACCGCCGCGGCCAGCGCCTGGACCGTCGTCAGACACGGCACGGAGCGGGCCACCGCCGCCGTACGGATGTCGTAGCCGTCGAGGCGGCCGCCGGTGCCGTACGGGGTGTTGACGATGAGGTCGACCTCGCCGTCGTGGATCATCTGGACGATGGTCTTCTCGCCGTTCGGGCCGGGGCCGTCGGACTGCTTGCGCACGACCGTCGCGTTGATGCCGTTGCGCTTGAGGACCTCGGCGGTGCCGGAGGTGGCGAGCAGCTCGAAGCCGTGCGCGACCAGCTCACGCGCCGGGAAGATCATCGAACGCTTGTCGCGGTTGGCGACCGAGATGAACGCGCGGCCCTTGGTGGGCAGCGGACCGTAGGCGCCCGCCTGCGACTTGGCGTACGCCGTGCCGAAGACGGAGTCGATGCCCATGACCTCGCCGGTGGAGCGCATCTCCGGGCCGAGGACGGTGTCGACACCGCGGCCGTGGATGTCGCGGAACCGCGACCACGGCATCACGGCCTCCTTCACGGAGATCGGCGCGTCCAGCGGCAGCTCGCCGCCGTCGCCGCTCTTCGGCAGCAGGCCCTCCTCGCGCAGCTCGGCGATGGTCGCGCCCAGTGAGATGCGGGCGGCGGCCTTCGCGAGCGGCACCGCCGTCGCCTTCGAGGTGAAGGGCACCGTACGGGAGGCGCGCGGGTTGGCCTCGAGGACGTAGAGGATGTCGCCAGCCATCGCGAACTGGATGTTGATCAGTCCGTGGACGCCGACGCCCCGCGCGATGGCCTCCGTGGAGGCGCGCAGGCGCTTGATGTCGAAGCCGCCCAGCGTGATCGGGGGCAGCGCGCACGCGGAGTCGCCGGAGTGGATGCCGGCCTCCTCGATGTGCTCCATCACGCCGCCGAGGTACAGCTCCTCGCCGTCGTAGAGGGCGTCGACGTCGATCTCGATCGCGTCGTCGAGGAAGCGGTCGACGAGCACCGGCCGGGAAGGGCTGATCTCGGTCGACTCGGCGATGTACGCGGCGAGGCGGGCCTCGTCGTAGACGATCTCCATGCCGCGCCCGCCGAGGACGTAGGACGGCCGGACGAGGACCGGATAGCCGATCTCGTCCGCGATGGCCTTGGCCTCCTCGAAGGTGGTGGCGGTGCCGTGCTTGGGGGCCGGGAGACCGGCCTCCGCGAGCACGCGGCCGAACGCGCCGCGGTCCTCGGCGGCGTGGATCGCCTCGGGCGAGGTGCCCACGATCGGCACGCCGTTGTCCTTCAGCGCCTGCGCGAGACCCAGCGGGGTCTGGCCGCCCAGCTGGACCACGACGCCTGCGACCGGCCCGGCCTGCTGCTCGGCGTGGACGATCTCCAGCACGTCCTCGAGCGTCAGCGGCTCGAAGTACAGGCGGTCGGAGGTGTCGTAGTCCGTGGAGACCGTCTCCGGGTTGCAGTTGACCATCACGGTCTCGTACCCGGCATCGCTGAGCGCGAAGGAGGCGTGGACGCACGAGTAGTCGAACTCGATGCCCTGGCCGATGCGGTTGGGGCCGGAGCCCAGGATGATCACCGCGGGCTTCTCGCGGGGGGCGACCTCGCTCTCCTCGTCGTAGGAGGAGTAGAAGTACGGCGTCTTCGCGGCGAACTCGGCGGCGCAGGTGTCGACCGTCTTGTACACCGGGCGGACGCCGAGGGCGTGCCGCACCTCGCGGACGACGTCCTCGCGCAGGCCGCGGATCTCGGCGATCTGCTGGTCGGAGAAGCCGTGCCGCTTGGCCTCGGCGAGCAGGTCGGCGTCCAGGCGGTCGGCGGCGGCCAGCTCGTCCGCGATCTCCTTGATCAGGAAGAGCTGGTCGACGAACCACGGGTCGATCTTGGTGGACTCGAAGACCTCCTCGGGCGTGGCGCCCGCGCGGATGGCCTGCATGACCGTGTTGATCCGGCCGTCGGTGGGGCGGGCGGCCTCACGCAGCAGCTCGTCCTTGTCCCCGGGCTCACCCACGAACGTGAACTGGCTGCCCTTCTTCTCCAGCGAGCGCAGCGCCTTCTGGAAGGCCTCGGTGAAGTTGCGGCCGATGGCCATGGCCTCGCCGACCGACTTCATGGTGGTGGTCAGCGTGCTGTCCGCACTCGGGAACTTCTCGAACGCGAACCGCGGCGCCTTGACGACCACGTAGTCGAGGGTCGGCTCGAAGGAGGCCGGGGTCTCCTGGGTGATGTCGTTCGGGATCTCGTCGAGGGTGTAGCCGACGGCGAGCTTGGCCGCGATCTTCGCGATCGGGAAGCCGGTCGCCTTGGAGGCCAGGGCCGAGGACCGCGACACGCGCGGGTTCATCTCGATGACGATCACACGACCGTCCTCGGGGTTCACCGCGAACTGGATGTTGCAGCCGCCGGTGTCGACGCCGACCTCGCGGATCACGGCGATGCCGACGTCCCGGAGGATCTGGTACTCGCGGTCGGTCAGGGTCATCGCCGGGGCGACGGTGATGGAGTCGCCGGTGTGCACACCCATCGGGTCGAAGTTCTCGATGGAGCAGACGACCACGACGTTGTCGTGCTTGTCGCGCATCAGCTCCAGCTCGTACTCCTTCCAGCCGAGGATGGACTCCTCCAGGAGCACCTCGGTGGTCGGGGAGAGCGCGAGACCGGTGCCCGCGATGCGGCGCAGCTCCTCCTCGTCGTGCGCGAAGCCGGAGCCGGCGCCGCCCATGGTGAAGGAGGGGCGCACGACGACCGGGTAGCCGCCCAGCTCCTCGACGCCGGCGAGGACGTCGTCCATGGAGTGGCAGATCACGGACCGGGCGGACTCGCCGTGCCCGATCTTCCTGCGGACCTCCTCCACGACCTCCTTGAACTGGTCGCGGTCCTCACCCTTGTGGATGGCCTCCACCTTGGCGCCGATCAGCTCGACGCCGTACTTCTCCAGGACGCCGTTCTCGTGCAGCGAGATCGCCGTGTTGAGCGCCGTCTGGCCGCCAAGGGTGGGCAGCAGCGCGTCGGGGCGCTCCTTGGCGATGATCTTCTCGACGAAGTCCGGGGTGATCGGCTCGACGTAGGTGGCGTCGGCGATCTCCGGGTCGGTCATGATCGTCGCCGGGTTGGAGTTGACGAGGATGACCCTGAGACCCTCGGCCTTCAGGACGCGGCACGCCTGGGTGCCGGAGTAGTCGAACTCGGCGGCCTGGCCGATGACGATCGGGCCGGAGCCGATGACCAGGACGGACTGGATATCGGTGCGCTTAGGCACGCTGGCCCTCCATGAGCTTCACGAAGCGGTCGAACAGGTACGCGGCGTCGTGGGGACCGGCGGCCGCCTCGGGGTGGTACTGGACGCTGAAGGCCGGCTTGTCGAGGAGCTGGAGGCCCTCCACCACGTTGTCGTTGAGGCAGACGTGGGAGACCTCGGCACGGCCGTAGGGGGTTTCGGAGACCTTGTCGAGCGGGGCGTCGACGGCGAACCCGTGGTTGTGCGCGGTGACCTCGACCTTGCCGGTCGTACGGTCCTGCACCGGCTGGTTGATGCCGCGGTGGCCGTACTTCAGCTTGTAGGTGCCGAAGCCCAGGGCGCGGCCGAGGATCTGGTTGCCGAAGCAGATGCCGAACAGGGGCGTGCCGCGCTCCAGGACGGCCTGCATGACCGAGACGGCGTGGTCGGCGGTGGCGGGGTCGCCGGGGCCGTTGGAGAAGAACACGCCGTCCGGGCCCACGGCGTAGATGTCCTCGGCGGTCGCAGTCGCGGGCAGCACGTGGACCTCGATGCCGCGCTCGGCCATGCGGTGCGGGGTCATGCCCTTGATGCCCAGGTCGACCGCGGCGACCGTGAACTTCTTCTCACCGATCGCGGGGACGACGTACGGCTCGGTGGTGGCGACCTCGGCGGAGAGGTCCGCGCCCTTCATCTCCGGTGCCTGACGCACCTCGGCGAGCATGGTGCCCTCGTCGGGCAGCGCCTCGCCGGAGAAGATGCCGACGCGCATGGCTCCGCGCTCGCGCAGGTGGCGGGTCAGGGCGCGGGTGTCGACGCCGCTGATGCCGACGACGCCCTGCGCGCGCAGTTCGTCGTCGAGCGAGCGCTTGGCCCGCCAGTTGGAGGGCTTGCGCGCGGGGTCGCGTACGACGTAGCCGGCGACCCAGATCCGCTTGGACTCGGGGTCCTCGTCGTTGACGCCGGTGTTGCCGACATGGGGGGCGGTCATGACCACGACCTGGCGGTGGTAGGACGGGTCGGTGAGGGTCTCCTGGTAGCCGGTCATGCCGGTGGAGAACACGGCTTCGCCGAAGGTCACCCCCACGGCCCCGTAGGCGCGGCCGCGGAAGATCCGGCCGTCCTCCAGGACGAGTACGGCGGGAACCTTGTCAGCTCCCCTGGTGGAGGTCGTCATCGTGCGCCTTCCGTCTTGTGGATCATCTGATTCAGGGTGTCGACCCAGTCGCCGTGCTCGGCCGCGCGGTCCGAGCGGAAGCCCGAATCGATCAGCTTGTCGCCGTGCGCCCAGGTCACCACCAGCAGTCCGCCCTCGGTGAGGACCTTGCCGGCGATGCCCTTGTCGAGCCGGACTTCGCGCAGCCGCTCGGCCGGGATGAAGAAGTCCGTTGCTCCGGGGCGTACGACGTCCAGGCCCGCGTCGGTCAGCGTGAGCTCGACACGGCTGCGGGTGCCCAGGCCGTGGGCCACGATGCGGTCGAGCCACTGCCCGGCGGTGGTGGAGCCGTGGTAGCGGCCGCTCATCGTCAGCTTCGCCGTGCCGGGGTCCTCGGGCGCCGTGGGCAGCTCCGGCAGGTCGCTCTGCAGGGTGCCGCGCCACTTCCAGCCCTCGCGCATCAGCCAGTAGACGAGCGCGACGAAGAGGGCGAGTCCGACGAGCCAGCCGATGCGGTCGGTCCAGTCGGTGACCTGGGCCGATTTCTTCTCGGCTGCGAACAGGAGTACAGGTGTCACGTGAGCTTCCCGTCGACGAGCGTGGCCTTGCCCCGCAGCCAGGTGTGCGTGACACGGCCCGGCAGCTCACGGCCCTGGTAGGGGGTGTTGCGGCTGCGCGAGGCGAAGCCCGCGGGGTCCACCTGCCCACGGTATGCCGTGTCGACGAGCGTCAGGTTGGCGGGCTCACCTGCCGAGACGGGGCGGCCGTGGCCGGTGGCCCGGCCGATCTTCGCCGGCTTGAAGGACATGCGCTCGGCGACGCCCGCCCAGTCGAGCAGACCGGTGTCGACCATCGTCTCCTGGACGACGGACAGCGCGGTCTCAAGGCCGACCATGCCCATGGCGGCGGCGGCCCACTCGCAGTCCTTGTCCTCGTGCGGGTGCGGGGCGTGGTCGGTGGCGACGATGTCGATCGTGCCGTCGGCGAGCGCCTCGCGCAGCGCCAGCACGTCGCGCTCGGTGCGCAGCGGCGGGTTGACCTTGTAGACCGGGTTGTAGGTGCGCACCAGTTCGTCGGTGAGGAGGAGGTGGTGCGGGGTGACCTCGGCGGTGACGTCGATACCGCGGGACTTGGCCCAGCGGACGATCTCCACGGACCCGGCGGTGGACAGGTGGCAGATGTGGACGCGGGAGCCGACGTGGTCGGCCAGGAGGACGTCGCGCGCGATGATCGACTCCTCGGCGACGGCCGGCCAGCCGCCGAGGCCCAGCTCGGCGGAGACGACGCCCTCGTTCATCTGGGCGCCCTCGGTCAGCCGCGGCTCCTGTGCGTGCTGGGCGACCACGCCGCCGAAGGCCTTCACGTACTCCAGCGCCCGGCGCATGATCACCGCGTCGTCGACGCACTTGCCGTCGTCGGAGAAGACCGTGACACCGGCCGCCGACTCGTGCATGGCGCCCAGCTCGGCGAGCTTCTTGCCCTCCAGGCCGACCGTGACCGCGCCGATGGGCTGCACGTCGCAGTAGCCGTGTTCCCGCCCCAGCCGCCAGACCTGCTCGACGACACCGGCTGTGTCGGCGACCGGGAAGGTGTTGGCCATCGCGAACACGGCGGTGTAGCCGCCGCTCGCGGCGGCCCGCGTACCGGTCAGGACGGTCTCGGAGTCCTCGCGGCCGGGCTCGCGCAGGTGGGTGTGCAGGTCGACGAGGCCGGGGAGCAGCACCTTGCCGCCGGCCTCGACGACCTCCGCTCCCTCGGCGGACAGGCCGGTGCCGACCGCCTGGACGACCTCACCGTCGATCAGCACGTCCTGCGGCTCGCCGCCGACCACCTTCGCACCACGGATCAGGGTCTTGCTCATCGGTTCTGGTTCTCCTCGGTACGGGCGTCGGTGACGGTCTTGGGGTCGAACACGGCGCCACCCAGCAGCAGGTACAGGACCGCCATGCGGATGGAGACGCCGTTCGCCACCTGCTCGACGGCGGTGCAGCGGTCGGAGTCGGCGACCTCGGCGGTGATCTCCATGCCGCGGACCATCGGGCCGGGGTGCATCACGATCGCGTGCTCCGGCATCTTCGCCATGCGGTCGGCGTCGAGGCCGTAGCGCCGGGAGTACTCGCGCTCGGTCGGGAAGAAGGCGGCGTTCATGCGCTCCCGCTGGACGCGGAGCATCATCACCGCGTCGGACTTGGGGAGGGTGCTGTCGAGATCGAACGAGACCTCGCACGGCCAGGAGCCGACGCCGACCGGCAGCAGGGTGGGCGGGGCGACGAGCGTGACGTCGGCGCCGAGGGTGTGCAGCAGGTCGACGTTGGAGCGGGCGACCCGGCTGTGCAGCACGTCGCCGACGATCGTGATGCGCTTGCCGGCCAGGTCACGCCCTAGACCGGCGTCCCGGCCGACCAGGCGGCGGCGCATGGTGAAGGCGTCGAGCAGGGCCTGGGTGGGGTGCTGGTGGGTGCCGTCGCCCGCGTTGATGACGGCGGCGTCGATCCAGCCGGAGTTGGCCAGGCGGTAGGGGGCTCCGGAGGCGCCGTGCCGGATGACGACGGCGTCGACGCCCATGGCCTCCAGGGTCTGGGCGGTGTCCTTCAGGGACTCCCCCTTGGACACGCTGGATCCCTTGGCGGAGAAGTTGATGACGTCCGCGGACAGACGCTTCTCGGCGGCCTCGAAGGAGATCCGGGTGCGCGTGGAGTCCTCGAAGAAGAGGTTGACGACGGTGCGGCCGCGCAGGGTCGGCAGCTTCTTGATCGGCCGGTCCGCGACCCGTGCCATCTCCTCGGCGGTGTCGAGGATCAGGACGGCGTCGTCGCGGGTGAGGTCGGCGGCCGAGATGAGATGACGCTGCATCTTTCAGGCTCCGTAAGGCGGTTCATTCGGGAGATTTGGTACAGACGGGCGCGCGTCGGTGCGCACTCGCGAGGCGTACGGCGGCTCGCCGTTCGCCGGAGCGCTAGTGCTGTGCGCCGTGACCGGTCTGCTTCGCACCGAGCAGCACGGTGTCGCGACCGTCCTCCTCGGCGAGCTGGACCTTGACCGTCTCCCGCAGCGACGTGGGGAGGTTCTTGCCGACGTAGTCGGCGCGGATCGGCAGTTCGCGGTGGCCGCGGTCGACGAGGACCGCGAGCTGGACCGCGCGGGGGCGCCCGATGTCGTTCAGGGCGTCGAGGGCGGCGCGGATGGTGCGGCCGGAGAAGAGCACGTCGTCGACCAGGACGACGAGGCGGCCGTCGATGCCGTCACCGGGGATCTCGGTGCGTGCCAGCGCACGCGGCGGCTGCATGCGCAGGTCGTCGCGGTACATGGTGATGTCGAGGGAGCCGACCGGGACCTTGCGGCCGGTGATCTCCTCGAGCTTGTCGGCGAGCCGCCGGGCGAGGAAGACACCTCGGGTCGGAATGCCGAGGAGCACCACGTCGTCGGCGCCCTTGGCGCGCTCGACGATCTCGTGGGCGATGCGGGTCAGCACCCGCGCGATGTCAGGACCTTCGAGGACGGGCCGAGCATCGGAATGCCGTGTGTCCATACGAAACGGACCTCCTTCTCCGCCTCACGGGACGGACCTTAAAGGACGTCGGAATTGCGCCATACACGGTACCAGCCCGCGAGCGGAGCCCGGTCACCCCCCTGGCGCACTGCGTCACCCGTCCGGCGGTCCCGCACGCCGTCTACCACGGAAGGGTCGGTCCGGACCATTCGGCTTGACGGGGAAGAGTCACGCTGCGTAACCTCACAGTGAGTCACCAGCCGCGCGGCCGAGCCGCACGTCGACACCGTGTCCGGGGAGCTATATGTCCAGCGAATACGCCAAACAGCTCGGGGCCAAGCTCCGGGCGATCCGCACCCAGCAGGGCCTTTCCCTCCACGGTGTGGAGGAGAAGTCCCAGGGACGCTGGAAGGCGGTCGTGGTCGGTTCGTACGAGCGCGGCGACCGCGCCGTCACCGTGCAGCGTCTGGCCGAGCTGGCGGATTTCTACGGGGTCCCGGTGCAGGAGCTGCTGCCCGGCACCACCCCCGGTGGAGCCGCCGAGCCGCCGCCGAAGCTGGTTCTGGACCTGGAGCGCCTGGCCAACGTGCCGGCGGAGAAGGCGGGCCCCCTCCAGCGGTATGCGGCGACGATCCAGTCCCAGCGCGGTGACTACAACGGCAAGGTGCTGTCGATCCGCCAGGACGACCTGCGCACGCTCGCGGTCATCTACGACCAGTCGCCCTCCGTCCTCACCGAGCAGCTGATCAGCTGGGGAGTCCTGGACGCGGACGCCCGCCGCGCGGTGGCCTCCCACGAGGAGAGCTGACCGCCCAGGTCCCAGCAGAAACGTGGGGGGGGGGGGGGGGGGGGGGGGGGGGGGGGGGGGGCGGGCGCGCCCCCCCGGCCGCGGGGGGGGCCGCCGGGCGGCCCGCCGCGGGCGGCGGCCCGGCGCGCCCCCCGCGCCCGCGCGCCCCG
>NZ_JBIAUC010000022.1:0-116125 GCF_042892355.1 Streptomyces sp. NPDC001796
TGCACTGGAGTTGGGAACAGATCTCCTCCGGAACCGCCATACCCTGACAACGAGCCCACACCTGTAAAGCAGCACCTTGATTCTTTACGGCTTCAGAAGATCGCCAACACCCTCGACGCGCTGCCGAAGTCCGCGCAGCCCGGGGCGAAGAAGGCCCTGCAGGAGATCTACAACGCCGAGGACCGCACCCACGCCCTCAAAACCGTCGCCGCGTTCGACAAGAGCTACGGCGCAAAGTGGCCCAAGGCGGTCAAGAAGATCACCGACGACGTGGACGAACTGCTGGCGTTCTACGACTTCCCCGCCGAGCACTGGATCCACCTGCGAGTCGACCTTCGCCACCGTCCGGCTCCGCACGAAGGTCACCAAGGGCGCCGGCCGCGCGGCCGCGGCCTTGGCGATGGTCTTCAAGCTCGTCGAGTCCGCCCAGGCACGCCGGCGGGCCGTGAACGCACCCCACCTCGTCGCTCTCGTCCGCGCCGGAGCCCGCTTCGAACGCGGCCACCTCGTCGAACGCCCCGAAGCCCACGCAGCCTGAACAACCTGCAGTTCCGTCGATCTTGGCAATTACTCAGCCATCATCTGACGGGATGCGCGCGATGACGGGTGTGAGTGCTCGACCGCTTCCTCTGACGACGTGGCCGGGCCCGGGGCACAGCCGCCCCGAAGTCAGTCCACCGCTTCGACGTACGACGCCAGGTTGTCTAGCGAGGAGGCAATCCCGGCCTCGTGGACCGCTTGGTCGATGCCGGGCGGCACGTCCGTGGCGGTAACGGTCACCTCGGTCCCCTCACTGGTGGCAGCGAGGTGCCATGTCATCGTCATGGTGCCCGCGTACGACGGGTCGTCAGCCTGGAACACAGCCCGCTGCACCACACGCTCCGGCGGCACCAGGGCGGCGAACCCGACGTCGACGACATCGGTCGCATCTGACGTCTTGCCGGGGCTGTCAGCGGGGTCGAGGTACGTGAGGACGATCCGGAACCCGCCACCAGGCCGGGGATCCCACCGCTCGACCCGCCCGCGCATGCCATCCGGCGGCAGCCAGACCTCGAGGGACTCCCGGTCGAGGAGGGCGCCGTAGACGGTCTCCGGTGGTGCCGCGATCACCCGGCTGGCGCGGTCTGTCCTACCCATGTCCAGATTCTAGTGCCGCATCAGACAACGTTCGCCCTGTGGCGCAGCTGGAAACTCGTCGAAAAAGTCTGCTGGGCGTGGCCGGGGATGGGCCTTTCCTGGCCCCGTAGGGGTGTTTGGGTGGACGCGGGGTCGGGGCCTGGAGTGGGTTGCGTCCGGTCTCCTCCGGGGCTGGCAGCAGCCCACGCCAGGCGTCGTGAAATACCGTCTGAACTGGCCTTTTATTCTCCTCGCTCCTACGATCGCACTCGGTCGAAAGGGGGGCCCGGTGGACCGGACCGTACGCACCATCGAGGACGTTCTCGCGCTCTTGGACGGACTGTTCGCATCTGAATCCGAGGCTGGCCGCCTGGCGACCGGTGACGGCAAGGACTTCTGGGATCGCTTCTATGCCGACCGGTCAAGGCCGGTCCCGTTCTTCGTGGCGAAGCCCGACGAGAACCTGGCCGCCTATCTCGACCAGAGCCTGATCGCTCCCGGTCGGGCCCTGGACCTGGGCTGCGGGGCGGGCCGCAATGCTCTGTTCCTCGCCTCGCACGGCTTCGAGGTGGACGCGGTCGACCTCTCCCCGGTGGCCGTCGCGTGGGGCGAGGACCGGGCTCGCGAGTTTGGCGTCGATGTCCGCTTCCTCTGCGGTGACGCTTTCGCTCTCCCTGCAACCGAGTTGAGCGGCCCGTACGACCTGGTCGTCGACTCAGGATGCTTCCACCACTTGCCGCCGCACCGCCGGGTCAGTTACCTGAGTCTCCTCGACCGCGTCCTGGCCCCCGGCGGCCATCTCGCCCTCACCAGCTTCGCTGCCGGCGAGGGAGGAATGGGTTCGGAACTCTCCGACTCGGATCTCTACCGTGAGCGCGTGTTGCAGGGCGGCCTCGCTTACAAGCCCGAATCGCTGCGCTGGATCTTCTCTGACCTGGTGGAGGTCGAACTGCGCCGCATGCGGGAGGAGCCGCCCGAGTCAGCACTCTTCGGCATGACGTTCCTGTGGACCGCATTGTTCCGTCGGGGTGCAGCCTCTGCCGCATCAGGCGACATTCGCCCTGTTCACGACCTCACGTAGGCGCTCGTCCTGGGCATGCTTGCACCTCGCGATCACTCGCAAGACCGTCACTGGCCTCGCCGACCGGCTCCCCGCATCCCCGCCCGAGCTGCCCGAGCACCCGGACTACCCCCGCATTCTCGCCGCCTTCAACGAGTCGGCGGCATAGTAGCGCACGCGCTGGCGTCGCCAAGGCGGTGCTGGAGGCCGCGGAGAAGGATCCGACCGCGCTCGACCGCGACTTCATCGAGCGCTACACACACGGCTTCGACGAGTACCGGGCCTTGGCCGCCTCCACGCCGTGGTCCGCCGTGGTCCGTGATTCGGGCATTTCGGAGCCTGACATCCGCAGACTCGCGGACTCCTACATGGCCTCCGATCGGGTGATCATCGCCTGGTGCCTCGGCATCACGCAGCATGAGCATGGCGTCGACACAGTGAGCGAGATCCTCAACCTGCTGTTGTTGCGCGGCAACATCGGCCGCGAGGGGACGGGGCCGTGCCCGGTCCGCGGGCACAGCAATGTGCAGGGCAACCGCACCTGTGGCATCGACCACCGGCCGTCCTCGGAGTTCCTCGACCGACTCGGCGAGGTCTATGGCTTCTCGCCACCGCGCGAGCACGGACTCGACGTCGTGGCGACGATCCGGGCAATGCGCCGCGGCGACGTGAAGGTCTTCGTCTCCCTCGGCGGCAACTTCGCCCTTGCCACGCCCGACCTGCCTTACACGTTCGGGGCGCTGCGCAACTGCGAGCTGACCGTGCAGGTCAGCACCAAGCTCAACCGCAGCCATATCGTGCACGGAAAGGGCGCGCTCATCCTCCCCTGCCTCGCCCGGACCGAGATTGATCGTCAGGCCAGCGGCGTGCAGGGGATCACGGTCGAGGACGCGATGTCGATGGTGCACATCTCCTACGGGATGAAGGAGCCCGCTTCGCCGCATCTGCGCTCCGAGTGTGCGATCCTCGCCGGCCTGGCCCAGGCCACCTTGCCCCACAGCACGACTCCCTGGCAGAACCACGTGGCTGACTACGACCACATCCGCGACGCGATGTCCCGGGTTCTGGACGGGTTCGAGGACTTCAACCGCCGGGCCCGCCATCCGCACGGCTTCCGAATCCGTCAGTTGGCGCGCGAGCGTGTCTTCCAGACGCCCTCGGGCCGGGCCGAATTCTCCCTCGCAGCCCTTCCCGACGACGTCGATCCGGGTGACGGACGTCTGACGCTGACAACGATCCGTTCGCACGACCAGTTCAATACGACGATCTACTCCAACGACGATCGCTACCGCGGCCTGAAGGGCTTGCGCACGGTGATCTTCATGAACGAGGACGACATGCGCGACCGCGGACTCGCGGAATTCGACCTCGTCGACGTCAAGAGCTTCTCGAAGGACGGCACGGAGCGAACCGTCCATGGCTACCGAGCCATCCGCTACGAAATCCCGTCGGGCTGCGCGGCCGGATACATGCCGGAGCTGAACGTCCTCTGTGGCCTCGCCGACGTCAGCACGCAAAGCGCCCAACCGGTCACCAAGCACCTGGTCGTCGAGGTGACTCCGTCCCGCATTACGGAAACCGCCAGGTGAGAGGCCTGGAGGCAACCTGCGCGGCAAATGGGTTGAGCTTGTACACGACGATGATTTCGTTCATGCCTCTGCGATGAGCCGCCGCATCGCTGTTTATGATCGACCACGAAAGGCAAGCCCCCGCAACTACTCGACCTGGCCGCTCACGGGTATTCTTCTTCAATCCGGTACAAGGCCCTCAAGGTAAAGGACATGGACGATTCACGGGGCAAGAAAAGGGCCCATGGGAAACGGATCGTCCGCCGCCGTCCGAGCCGGAAAGAGGCTTCATGGTGTTGTCTGCCCTGCTGGGAGCTGCCGACCCGCCACAACTCCTCCCCGCGCGCGAGCAGATGGCGTTCACGTTGGGCTTCCACATCATTCTGGTGCCCTTCGGTGTCGCATTCACCTTCATGATGCTGATCTGCCAGTAAGGGCACTGCGCCGCGCCGATCAGCAGGCGCTTCTCCTGGCGCAGCGGTGGTCCAAGGTGGCCGCGGTGCTGTTCGCCGTGGGGGCCCTTTCCGGCACGGTGCTGACGTTCGAGTTGGGCTGCTCTGGCCCGGGCTCATGGGAGCATTCGGGTCGGCGTTCGGGTTTCCGTTCGCCATCGAAGGCCTCTTCTTCTTCCTCGAAGCCATCTTCATGGCCATCTATATCTACGGCTGGAAGAGGCTTCCACCGTGGCCGCACTTCTTCACCGGTGTTGTGGTCACCCTGGCGGGGGTCGGCGGAACGGCCTCCGTCGTCGCGGCCAACAGCTGGATGAACCAGCCCGCGGGGATCGTGGTGAAGAACGGGCGCGTGGTGGACGTGATCCCGTCCAAGGTCTTCTTCAACGGCGCGTTCTGGTGGGAGATGGTGCACATGCTCCTCGCGGCGTACATCGTCGCGGGGTTCCTGGTAGCCGGGGTCTACGCCTGGGAACTGCTCAAGGGACGTCGGGACCGCTACCACCGGCTCGGGTTCGTCGTTCCCTTCACGGTCGCCGCGGTCGCCATGCCGCTGCAGTTCCTCGTCGGGGATACCATCGCCCGCCAGGTCTACGACAGGGAACCGGCCAAGTTCGCCGCCATCGAACTCGTACCGACCACTGGTGATCACATCCCGGAGACCCTCGGCGGCGTCTTCGTCAACGGCCAGGTGCGCTATGGCATCCCGCCTCCCGACGTCGCCTCGATCCTCGCCGGTTTCCGCCCCTCCACCACGATCCAGGGCTTGGACGCGATCCCGGCCGCCGTACGCCCCACGGACGCGGTGGTCAGCATCGTGCATCTCGCCTTCGACGTCATGGTCGGCACCGCCACACTGCTGCTCCTGCTGTCCCTGTGGTTCGGCTGGCTGTGGTGGCGACGGCGCGAGGTGCCGATGAACCGCTGGTTCCTGCGCGGTTCGGTAGTCGCCGGGCTGGTCGCGCTTCCGTCACTGGAGAGCGGCTGGGTGGTGACCGAGGTCGGGCGCCAACCCTGGACCGTCGTGGGGCTCTTGCTGACGAAGGACGCGGTCGCCACGCAAGGCAATCTGTGGCCGCTCTTCGCCACGGTCCTCGCGATCTATTTCTGCGTCGGCGCCGGTGCCTGGTTCGTGCTCCGGACCATGCGACGCCGATGGTCGGAAGAAGGCACCGACGCCGTGGCGGTCCCGTACGGCCCCCGGCCGGCGCCGGCCATGAACGGGCGCACACGCGGAGCTGATGAGGCATGAGCACGGTGATCGCGGCGGTCCTGTTCGTCGGCGTCATCGCCTACGCCCTCTTCGGCGGGGCCGACTACGGGGCCGGCTTCTGGGATCTGACCGCCGGGGGCGCCAGGCGAGGACACCGCATCCGCGAGCTGATCAACCTTTCCCTCAGCCCGGTGTGGGAAGCCAACCACACGTGGCTGATCTTCTGTCTCGTCACGATCTGGACGGGCTTTCCTCAAGCCTTCACCGCCATCACCACCACCCTGTACCTCCCCCTGGGACTGGCGGCGCTGGGTATCGTCACGAGGGGAGCGGGCTTCGCCTTCCGCCATGCGCTGGCCGAAAGGCAGGGGGAGCGGATCAGCGGTGTCGCCTTCGCCTGCTCGTCGGTATCCACCCCGTTCTTCTTCGGCACCATCGCCGGCGGGATCGCCTCCGGCCGTGTGCCCTCGGCGGGGCACGGTGACGCGCTGTCCAGCTGGCTCAATCCGACCTCCCTTCTCGGCGGGGTCCTTGCGGTCACCGTCTGTGCCTACCTCGCCGCCGTGTTCCTCACCGGGCAGGCCCAGCTGCACACGGACACGTCCCTGGAGAACGTCCCTGGAGAAGGCGTTCCGCCGCCGGGCCTTCGGGGCGGGCGTAGTCGCGGGACTGGTGGCCCTTGCAGGCGTGTTCGTCCTGCACTCGGACTCCCCGCGCCTGTTCCACCAGTTGAGCACGGTGGGCGCGCCGCTCCTGGCCGTCTCGGGCCTGTGCGGTCTCGCCGCGCTTCTCCTGTTGCGCAAAGGCCGCCCTCCCGTCGTACGCACCCTGGCCGCCCTCGCGATCGCCACCGTCGTCGCGGGATGGGGAGTCGCCCAGTACCCCTACCTTCTGGGCACCCACCTGACCATCCACCACGCGGCAGCACCCTCGCCCACCTTGTGGGTACTGCTCGGGGTCTCCTGCGTCGCGGCCGCCATGATCGCGCCTTCGCTCCTCCTCCTCCTCTACACCCTGCAGCTGCGGCGCAAACTCGGCTGACGGTGCGGCATCAACCGCCTCGAAAGGCACAGGGCCGTGGCCACGAGATTACGAGAAGCTGGCCGTACGCTACGAAGCGACCGTGCTGGTGGCCGCGATCGACGAGTGGCTGTGACCAGCGGTGTCAGGCCAGGCTGCGGCGTGCGACGGCGAGAAACTCCGCCTTGAACGGTTCCAGGCGCTCGGCCAGGTTCCCGCCGTCACGCTCCTGCCAGACCGCCTGGTTGAGGGCGCGGGCATAAGGTGGTCGTCGGTCCGTGCAGGCCAGGGGCACACAGCAGCATGCCGAGACACCCCAAGGTCCACTCCCGACACACGCCTCCTAGTCCGTTCGACGCGCTGTGACTGCCCGAGGCGGTGTGGCGGCTACCGGGCACTGTCTTTCTCTCCGTGCCCATGGACGACTGGGACACCCCCGCCCCGGCGGTGCCCCTGCGCACCGTCGGTGACCGGTTCGCGGCCGGGGCTGGCGAGCTGGCCGGTGTGGCGCAGAGGCTGTCGGCGGCCCGGTCCCCGGTGCTGGGGGTGGGGTCGGCGGTGGAACGCGAGAGGGCCACCGCGCTCGCCGTCGAGCTGGCGGAGCGCACCGGTGCGGCCGTGTGGGTGAGCCCGCACATCAGCCGGACAGGCTTCCCCGAAGAGCACCCCTGCTTCCGCGGACAGCTCCAGCCCACCCGTAAACTCATCCGCGAAGCCCTGAAGGGCGCCGACTTGGTGGTGGTGCTCGGTGCTCCGGTGTTCGTCTACCACGTGCCCAGTGACGGCCCGTGCGTGCCGGAGGGCACGGAGCTGTTCCAGCTCAGCGAAGACCCCGCGGTCCTCGCCCGGCGCCGACACGGGCATCGGCATCCGCACCAGCCTGTGTGACGGGATCGGCGGGGTGCTCGGCCATCTGCTCGAGCACCCCGCCGGCTCGCTTCCCGAACCGGCGCCGCGGCCCGCCCCCGAGCAGACCACACCGATGCGCGGCGAGTATGTCCTGCACCTGCTCGGGGACGTTCTACCGCCGGACACCGTGATCGTCGAAGAGGCGCCGACCTTCCGGGAAGTGCGGTGGCGGCATCTGCCCGTACGGCAGGGCGGCGGCTATTACAACGCGGCCAGCGGTGGTCTGGGCTGGGGTCTGCCCGCCTTCGTCGGCATCGCCCTGGCCGACCCCCGATCCCCGGCTGCGTCCGCGCCGCTGCCATGCCTCGGCTCAGCGGACCGGACGCGCCAACATCGCTCGAAGCCGGGGGCAGGGCGCCGTTCCTTCAAGGGCGGGTCCAACAGATGCACGAGCCACCCATGACTGCCGAGAAACGCCAGACGCTGACGCGAAGTGCCTCAATTCTGCGGGAGGCCGCCGAGCAGGCCGTCGTTACGGGCACGGAATGATCCGGGCACAGCCGTGGCCGCCTATGCCACGGGCGGATCGTCCGTCGGCGGCTGCCGTACGGCAAGGGGCCGCGAGGCTGTCAGCGTGGCCGCGGTGACAAGTGCGAAGGGCAGCGCACCAGCCCATGCCGGCGCGGCCCAGCGCAGTGCCATGGCGGCCGCCGCACCTGCGATCAGTGCGACGAGCCGGAGAGGCACCCACCGGTCGGGCCGCCCTGAGGCCCCGCCCAGGCCGCGCACGATGTAGGTGGCGAGCGTGCCCGTCAGGTAGGTCGTGGGCGCGGCGGCCCGCCCGGCCGCCACCATCGCCGCGGCCTGCCCACCCATCGCGAGTGCCGCCCCGCACTGCATCACGTCCCGGGCCGTGGAACCGGGCGCGCCGCCCGAGGCAGCCCAGAAGGCCGCACCCACAGCGAGCAGCACCGCCTCACCCGCCAAACAGAACGCCACACGCCGCGACCAGCACGTGGAGGTCCCCGGCCGACCATGGGTCACCCAGGCGACCACCGCCGCGCCCGCGCCGAACCCGGCCAGCGCCAGCAGCGCCGCGGTGACGTCTGCACCGCGAGCCCGGCCGATCGCCATCCCCAGCAAGGCAAGGTTGCTGGTCATGACACCGGCGAAAACGTGATCCAACGCGGTGAAAGAGATGGCTTCCACCGCCCCGGAGGCGGCCACCAGCACCACCACCGCAATCCGCATCACCAGCCCCGGGCCACCAGCAGTCTCCCCATCGGGCTCCATCGCCGCACCTCTCGACACGACGACCAAGACTAATAATGTGGTGACCTTGCGTGTCGGACCGTCACGGCGATTCGGTCCGATCTCTATCAGCGGAGAAGGCCGCCTCGGGCGGGAACAGAGCCGTTTGTCTTCCTTGTGCGGGTGGAAGTCTGGGCAGCGGAGACGAACGACCTCGTCGAGGTCAAGGACGTGGGGTATTCCTACGTCCCCGGGCACGAGGTCCTCAAGCCGGCGGACGGGGCACCTGCTCGTGCCGTACGAGCACCGCGAACTCATGCCGAACGGGCACAGCTTCCCGCTGGGGCTGTGGCTGGCCGACCAGTGGCGCGGCATGCACGCAGGCGGACTGGCCTCGGAGCGGGCGGCGGACCTTGATGAGCTGGGGATGGCCGCCGGAAGCGGCGTGGGAGGAGAACCTCGCGGCGGCCCGCGCGTACTTCGCCCGGACGGGCACGCTGGCCGCTCCGGTCACCGCGACCGCGCTGGACAAGCCGGTCGGGCAGTGGCTGGCCAACTGCCGCAAGAACGGCGGTCTCACCCAGCGGCGGGCGGAGCAGCTGGCCGCGATCGATCCGGACTGGCGTCCTGAGTGGCCGGTGGACTGGCAGCGCAACTACGCCGGGGTGGCACGGCTGGTGGCCCTGGACGCCGAGCCGGCCGACATCGTGCCCGGCGTGACCTCGTTCGGAGCGGACGTGGGCCGGTGGCTCCAGCGACAGCGGCAGCACGTCGTCTGGGAAGGGCTCGCGCCGGGGCAACGCAAGCGGCTGACAGACCTCACCATCACCCCGCTGCTCCCAGAGCAGAAGACACCCGCCAAGGGCTCCAGGGGCGCCCTGGACGCGTTCGAGCGAGGCTGCGCGGCCCTCGCGCAGTACCGGCAGCGCACAGGCACCGTCGGGCCCGTCAGCCGCTCCCACGTCGAAACCGTCACCATCGACGGCGAGGAACACCCGGTGAAACTCGGAGTGTTCCTGTCCAACACCAAGACCCGGCGCGCGGGGCTCAGCACCACCCAGCTGAGCGATCCGGTACCCGGATCGCTCAGCCCTTTTGCTCACGGAGCACCGGACTGCGCCCTTCGGTCGCAAGCAGGCGCTCGCCATCTTCGTCGGTGGGACGCATTACGCCGGTCGGTGGAGGTCCACGATCGCTGGCGGGCAGATCACGGTAGGTGTCTCGTCGGGGCGCTGGACAAGTTCCACAGGCAGCGCCAGATGGTCCAGCGCGGGGCGACCCCTTGAGCGATAGGAGAGAGGCGGTGTCCATCGATCTGACGGCGGCCTCGATCACCGAGGCGGTGCAGAAGACTTTCGAAGGCGCGGAGGACGAGCGCGTCAAGGAGCTGTTCATCCGCCTGGTGCAGCACCTGCACGACTTCACGCGGGAGGTGCGGCTGACCGGTGAGGAATGGTTCACGGCGATGGATTTCCTCGAACGTGTAGGCAAGACCTGTACGCCGACGCGGCAGGAGTTTGTCCTGCTGTCCGACATTCTGGGCCTGAGTGTCCTGGTGGACCTTATCCACCATCCGGGTGGCGGGTCGGTGACGGATTCGACGCTGCTGGGCCCCTTCTACGTCGAAGGCCGGCCGACGGCACAGAACGGATCGGACATCTCCGGCGAGGTCGAGGGGATTCCACTGTTCTTCAACGGCCGGGTCCTCGACCCGGACGGCAACCCCGTGGCCGGCGCCAAGGTGGACACCTGGCACAGCGACGGGGAGGGCTTCTATGACGTGCAGATGCAAGACAAGCTGCACGGTCGGCTGGCCATGCGTGCCTTGCTGACCACTGACGACGAGGGGCGCTTCTGGTACCGGTCGGTGGCCCCGCGGTATTACCCGGTCCCGAACGACGGGCCGTGCGGGGAGATCCTGCGTGCCGCGAACCGGTCGCCGATGCGCCCGGAGCACCTGCACTTCCGGCTGCATGCCGAAGGCTTCGAGCCGCTGATCACCATGTTGGTCCGCAGCGATGACCCCTACGTGGAGCGGGACGCGGTCTTCGGGGTCAGGCGGTCGCTGGTGGTGGACTTCGTCCACCACGATGCGGGGGACACCGCTCCGGACGGCACCCGCATGGGCGAGCCGTTCCAGACGGTGGAGCGGACGTTCGTGCTGGACCACAGGGAGCACTGAGGGTGTCCCGCATCCCGCCGACCCCCGTCGAGTCGGTCAGCCCTGCCGCCCGTGATTTCATGAGCCGGCGCGGTGAGCTGAATGTCTTCCGCCTCCTGGCGGGCGCTCCGAAGGTGTTCGACGGTGCGTGATGGTCGACGCTCAACTCGACAGCCGCACGTTCGACCCGCGGCTTCGCGAGCTGGTGGTCCTGCGGATCGCCCATCTCCAGCACTGCGCCTACCAGATCGCCCAGCACACCTCCGTGGGCCGAAGAGCCGGGATCAGCGATGCGGAGATCAGCGCGCTGAGGACCGAGGGATCGGTGTCCCGATTCGCCGAGCCGGAGAGCACGGTGCTGGCCTTCGTCGGCGAGCTGTGTACGACCGGCACCGTGACCCAGGAGACCTTCGCGGAGCCCGGACCGTGCTCGACGAGGCGGAGCTGAGCGAACTGCTGCTCCTGGTCAGCCTGTACTACGGACTCGCGCTCGTGTTGAACACTGTCGATCTCGACATCGATCACGACGTCCGACTGGAGACCTCCCTGTGACCCGGATCTCGTACTGCTCCAGCATGTCCGACCAGGTCCGCGACCTGGTCGCCGAGCTCGGGAACCTGAACATCTACCGGGCGCTGGCCCACGCGGGCGAGCCCTTCGCCGGGTGGATACTCGCCGGCCGCGCCGCCCTGACCAGCACGGTCGTGCCCGCGCGCCTGCGTGAGCTGGTCATTTTACGCACTGGGTCCCTGATGCGGTGTCCCTACGAGATCGCGCAGCACACGCACCTGGCCGAAGACTGCGGAGTCGGATCCCGGCAACGCAACGCCCTGGCCGCTGACGGCCGGCTCGCCGAGGGCGGGTTCAGCCCGGCTGAGCCGGCGGTGCTGGAGATGACCAGCGAACTGGTCACCACCGCGTCGCTGGCACCCGCCACGCTGGATCGCGTACGCGAGGTGCTTGGCGACGAGCAACTGCTGGAAGTACTGATGATCACCAACCGGTGGAGCGGGCTGGCCTTGATGATCAACGCGCTCGACGTCGACACCGACACCGCCACACGCTTCTCCCGAGCGCCTCAAGCGGATCAGCCCCCACTTCGAGCGCGGCCAGTTCAAGCCGCCCCCCATCGCGCAGACCTTCGACCTCGACCACGGCCCGGACGCCTATCGCGCCGTGGCGGAGAAGAAGTCGCGCGGCCGGGTCGTCATCCAACCCTGAGACAGAGGAAAGGCCATAACGGCCATAACCGCCGCGAGGACTGCGACTTCTCACCACGAGCGAACCGCTGACCACCCCCAAGCGCACCCGCTCCCGCCTCTCCTGCTCCCTGGGCGTCAGCGCCCATCCGCGTACCGCATGACGACGTCGTACGACAATGACAACGATCAAGAGCCGTCACGGGGCACGGTGGCTACTCGCGCTCGGCGCCTCCCGGATCCGCAACTGCGCAGCTCGCAGCTCCGCGGTGTGCTCGAAGTCCATTGTGGGGGCGGTCGCGGGGCGGTCCATTCGGGCGGATGGCATCGTCGGCCGGGCGTGGCCGCGTGGCATGGGATCTTTGTGCCCTTACTCTCCGGCTGACTGACCAGCAGCATACGGATCTCCGGCCGAACGTTCCCGGTCGGGGCGCGTCCGTTTTCCTGGGGAGGAGAAGTGACCCGGCCCAGCACGGGTTGTTCCTCGCCGTCCCGCATCGTCGCCGGTCTGCTCCTCGCCGCGCTGTGGCTCGCCGGCTGCGCGGGTAGTGCACCGAGCGAGCGCTCCGGCGCCACGCAGGGATCCGTGGTTGAGGGTGGGCACACACCGCCGGGCACGGGGCCGCGGCTCCAGGACCTCCGGAGGTGGTGAGCCGCAACGGTGTGCTCAGGACCACGATCGTGGTGGAACGGCGAAAGGTCCGGGTGGGTAACCGCCAGTACTGAGGCAGGCTGTGACGAACTCATTCTCTTCCCTCACGGCGGCGGTCTGGAACAGGTAGACCTGCTCGCCGACGCGGTAGGGCTGTGACTGTTTGGGCTTGATCTCAAATGTCCGCCAAGCGGATCAGGCGCAGTGGCGGCAGCGAGTGACCTGCATAGGCTTGAGCACGTAGGAAAACCGGCCCTCTGTTCCAGGGGCTGCTGTGCCGTGCTCGCAGAAGGAGATACCCGTGACCGCTTCCGCTGGGGCTTCACGGCGTTCAGACGCCGAGGGGGCCGGATTCACGGCCTCGCCGCAGCTTGCCCAGGCGTTGCAACAGATCTTGGTGGATCTCGTCGAACTGCACCTTCAGGGGAAGCAGGCCCACTGGAACGTGGTCGGCCACAACTTTCGGGACCTGCACCTGCAACTTGATGAAATCGTCGACGACGCCCGGGAGTCGGCCGACACCGTTGCCGAACGCATGCGCGCTCTCGCGGCCTGGCCCGACGGCCGCTCCGACACGGTGACAGCGACCACCACACTCCCCGCGTTCCCGGAAGGAGAGGTGAGTGTGAGCACTGTTGTCGATCTTGTCACTGCGCGCCTGCACGCTACTGCCGATACGCTGCGGACGCACCATGACCAGGTCGACAGTGAGGATCCCTCCACAGCCGACCTGCTCCACGCGATCATCGACTCCCTGGAAAAGTACGCCTGGATGGTCAGCGCGGAAAACAGATCCGTCTGATGTCGTTCCCTGCGTTGCCCCTGGAGCCAAGGTCGAGGAAGTTCAAGGTGTGAGCCTCTGGTCCTGCTCGACCGGGATGTGCCGTCGAGCCAGGGTGCCGGCCTCGCCGTCCGCGATCCCTTCCGCGGCCGCTGGGACGTGGCCGCCGCGTGTACGCGGACACCCGGCGCCACAGGGATCCAGGGGCCGGTTCCACCGGCAGGTGGCCGCACAGGTCACGTCTCTCTCGACATCACGCCTCACGCTTGCGGGCCCCTACCGAAGGACCACGTTATGGCTCCTGTCGTCCTCATCACCGGCGCGCTGACCGGGATCGGCCGCGCAACCGCCCTCGCCTACGCTCGTGAGGGCGCGAACGTGGTGGTTAGCGGACGTCATCAGGATGCCGGCGACGCACTCGTCGAGGAACTCGAAAATAGCGGTGGGCGGGCTCTGTTCGTGAAGGCCGACGTGCGCCGTGACGCCGAGGTCCGGAACCTGGTCGACCGCGCGGTGGAACACTTCGGGCGGCTCGACGTAGCCTTCAACAACGCTGGCACCGAAGGCAGGCTCACCCCGGTCACCGAGGTGACCGACGAGGCGTACGAGAACACCTTCGACACCAATGTCAAGGGCACGCTCCTCAGTCTGAAGCACGAGTTTCGAGCGATGCGGGCACAGGATGGGGGCGGCAGCGTCATCAACGTCAGCTCCACCTACGGCCTGATGGGCTACCCCGACTACGCCCTGTACGTGGGCAGCAAGCATGCCGTCATCGGCATCACCAAGAGCGCGGCCCTGGAGGGCGCCAAGCACGGCATCCGCGTCAACGCGGTGGCCCCTGGCTACACACGGACTGCGATGTACGAGCGTGCGACCGGCACCGACGCCGTCCGCGCCGCTGTCAACTCCGTACTTCCGATGGGCCGTCCGGGCACTCCCGAGGAAATCGCGGCGGCCGTGCAGTACCTCGGGTCCGACAGGGCCGGCTACATCACGGGCCAGACGCTCACGCTCGACGGCGGCCTGATGTCCGGCTGGCCCCTGTTCCCCGGTTCCTGACTCCGAAGGAGCCCTCGTCCCACGTCGGCGTGTCGTGCCGTTTACCCCTCTCCGGCGGTGACCCGCGTCGTCGGCCTGGACGGCCTGTCCGCCGCCATGGCCGAGGCGGACGTCGTGATCTGCTGATTCACGCGCGGTCCAGGCGGTCACCCGCGCCGCCCGGGTGCAGGAGCACCTTCCGTGAACCAGCACATGCTGCGGCTCGGCAGTCGTAGGAGCCCGATGGCCATGGCGCAGTCCCGGCGGGTGGCCGGCCTGATCACCGAGCGGATCGGCCGGCCGGTGCAGATCGTCGGGGTGGCGACACCGGGCGACGTCAGCCCGGCGCATGCGGCCCGGATCAGCGGCACTGGCGTGTTCGTCGGCGCGCTGCGCGAGGCGCTGCTCGACGGTGAGATCGACCTGGTCGTGCATTCGCTGAAGGGCCTGCCGACCGGGCCCGCGGCGGGAATCGCACTGGCCGCGGTGCCGCCCCGGGACGACCCGCGCGACGCGCTGGTGGCGCGGGACGGTGCCAAGCTCGCTGACCTGCCGCGCGGCGCCACGATCGGCACCGGCTCGCCGCGGCGGGCTGCACAGCTGCTCAGCCTGCGCGGCGACCTGCGGCGCGCCCCGACGCGGCAACGCAGGCACCCGGCTGGGCAAGGTGAGCTCGACGGCGTGGTGCTGGCCTACGCCGGGTTGGCCAGGATCGGCCGGGTCGACGCCGTCACCCAGGTCTTCGAGCCGGACGAGATGCTCCCGGCCCACGGCCAGGGAGCCCTCGCCGTGGAGTGCCGCGCGAGCGAGCCCGAGCTCGCGGCCCTGCTCGGCACCCTGACCTGCCAGGCCAGCCTGGCCGCGGTGACCGCCGAGCGCAGCCTGCTCGAGACGCTCCAGGCCGGGTGCAGCGCCCAGGTCGGCGCATTCGCGGCGAGTACGCAACCGCTGCGGAAGCGGGCCACCGTCCTCGGCGCCGACGGACGGCGGATCCGGGGATCCACCACTGAGGGGAACACCGGCGCGGGACGGCCACGCGGACGACGTCGGCATACGACTGGGAGCCGAAGCCGCGGACCATCAGGACCAGGATGCCCGTGTCGGCGATCCAGCCGGTCAGCTGCTGGCGCTGGGTGCGCGAGGACAACCGGCGGTACACCGGCGCCGTGTGCGGCAGCGCCATCGCGGGGTAGTGACGCGACCTGGAACCTGGAACACCGCTCAGTCGCGCGACCACTTCTGCTTGGCCCACGGGAGGTTGGCCGGCGCAACCCAGTAGTTGTTGAAGAACCTCACAACCTGCGTGGAGTCCGGCTCATCCAGCCCGGGCGGGGGCAACTCGCAGCGCTCCGCTGGCCGGGAGCACCCCAGAATGGCCTGCTCGAATCCGGCCGGGGTGTAGTAGTTGAGGCAGTGACAGACTTCCGTCCCCGTCACCTTGAACTCGTGCATGACGTTCCGCAGGAGGTGGCCCAGGCTACCCGGCCCGAGGACGGTTTTCTGCCCACCGATGATGGCGGACGCGACCCACTGGAACACGGCCCGCTCGACCTCGTCGAAGTCCCGCCACGGCCCCTGATGCTCGCCCCGGCGTCGTGATGTTGATCTCCGCCGTCAGAGTCTCGATCGCCGCCTGGACGTCATCGAAGGCGTAGAAGGCCCCCACCGCAGGTGTTCATCAGCGAAGCTATGTTGAGGAAAATTAGAACAAAAACGTTCGAATACTGCCAGCAGGCAGCACTGACGCCGCCAACGGCTGTGGCCAAGCGGCGCAACGAACCAAAGCAGCCCGGGGTCAGCTCAGGAACTCAGCGAGCGGGAACGAACGATGACTCCTCGGTGGAATCAGAAAGTTCTGGCGGTGCGTGGTGTGAACCACTGCATTCAGGCCGGCCTTGGGTGAGCGCGGGGAGAAGTCGATTCTTTTGCCATCAGGGTAGTAGCCGTCCATCGCCAGGCGAATACGATTAAACGTCTCGGACGTCGGCGCGAAGATCAGGAAATGCAACCCGGCTGCCTTCTGGGTACTGTACTGGTCGCCGACCGGGTCAGAGGTGTAGTAGAACGGATTGTCCAGCGTAGCGAAATCGCCACGATTGGATACAGGGGTGCCGATCGGGTAGGTCACGCCATAGTTGCTGGTTGTCGCTTTCTGTAGGCGGTTCACCGGCTGCATGCTCCCGTTGTGACCGTAACTACCTGTTTCCCTGACCCGTTGAAAGACGTCGCCTTGGCTTTCGACGGGAGGATCCACGGTCACCGTTCCCACAGGGACCGAGAGTCCAGGTCGGTACATGGCGCGGAGTCGGTCAGCATAGGCCGGGAATTCCTGCGATCCCTCTCGATCTTCCCCGTACCAGGTAGCCAGGTCCGAGTACAGATGTGAGAGAGGCATGACAGTCCCGTACTTGAAGTAGCCATTGGGCCATTGGTCGGTCCAGCCGGGAAGCGTCTCCAGATTCGAAACGGGTGTGGAACTTTCCGCGGATTTGATCGTGGTGGTGAAGCCGAGAAAGATGGGCGCATGCGCAGGAATAGACCTTGCCCCGGGCAGGTCTGCCTCCAGTGCCAGCTTGCTGGCAAGTGACTGCTGCCCCGTGTGACCGCCACCTGTGAAGCCTCGTCGGATACTGGTTACTTTAAAGAGGTCACCCGCCTGGTGGCTTCCCGTCCCGAACAGGGCGTTGGTGCCTTCCATGATGTTGTTGAGCGAATCACTGCGCAGGAGCACTGCCACGTGGTTCTGTTCCAGTCGGACCTGCCCGAAGCCGGCAGGCGGCTGGTCGCTTGGATACGTTCTGGCAGCCTGGAGCGCGTAGACCGTGCGACCCTGCTGCTTGGACGTCATCAGATCGATCGGTAGATATTCCGGGTAGCGCGTCCCAGATTTGAAGTAGCCGGAACCCCTCCCGAGGCTGGGGATGTAGTGCTGGAAGTAGGGAAGTCCCCAGGAGACGACGACGCCCAGACCGCTGGGAGGGGGAGGGAAGTGTCTCTCCAAGCCGTGGATGACGGACTCGAGGTGACGCTGCGCCTCCTGCAAATCTTTCGCGCTCGGCGAAACCCTCAATGTCGCAGTGATGACGTGATTGTGCAGTGGAGGAATCAGTACTGGGGTCGTTCCGTTGCTGCTTGCGACTCCTGTTCCGTTGTCCATGATGAGCCGCGGTGTGGGAATGGCATATTGTTCCGGTGGCAGAGGTCTGTCGGCCTCCACGGCGGCCCGCTCGGGTGGGGTGACCAGCTTGTCGATGAGCTCATAGATGCCTGCAGAGGCTAGAGCCACGCCCAGAGTTGCTCCCGTGACAAATCTTCGCCTGCTCGGGTTCGCGAATTCCTCCGTTTCGGACATGCCTTTTTCAGTCCTATCTTTCACGACTCCATCCTCCGCGCTCGACATGTGCGCCCCTGGCCACGGAGCCGGGATCCGGGGGACTCGCCCCCGCACGTCAAGATCCCCGTCTCCTCGGTCCCCATCGGTCCCAGGGCTATGAAGGTCACTTAATTCGCCCATGAAGGCCCAGCGCCAGCCAGTCCTAGCGGGCCATTCGGGGCTTACACCGAACCACCCTCACCCAGCGCGAGCAGGTCCTCGGCGACACGCACACCCAGACCCTGACCAGTAGCAACCGCGCTTACGTTCCCCGTGCCGCCCAAGCTGTACGGCAGAAGTAGCGGCAACCCCAACGCCACCGGGCTTCTTGTTCGCTTCATGCTGCGTGACGGGGACCGGGCAGGCCACCGGCCAAAGCCGCTCCGTCGCCCTCGCGGGCTACTGCCTGGTGTGGCTGCAATCGCAGTCGTGGTCGGCCCGTCGTGAACGATCGTGAATTTGTTCGGCGTACACCGCACGATGTCTGAACGGCCGTGCATTTGTCCGCCGTTCGCCAACAAGGGGCCGTCCGAGTGAAAACCTTCGGCCGAGGTGAGCATGTCGAAAGTGTCAGTTAGATTCCCTTATGGCTCGACGATGATTCGGGCGACCGACGCCAGGCGTCATCGGTCATGTGGTCGGGAATGCGTGACCGCGTTTGAAGTGGTGCCCTCGGCGCCACGATGACAGGCGCTGCTCTCGCCAGCGGCCTTTGATGAGCGCAGCGACCAGTTCCTGCCGCAACCTCTCACGCCACGCGGCACAGCCCCCACAGCACAGTCCCCACAAGCCAAGCGCCGGTGGCAGCTTGTGGTGCGGGTGATCCGCCGGCGACGTGACCACAAGGAGTGAACATGGGGATAAGACCCGGCTTTGCCCGCGCGTTCGTGGCGGCGGCCGTGTACGCGTCAATCGCCGCTTGCGCGACGCCCGGGACGCAGGAATCTGTCAGGTCGAACGCCAGCCCCTCAGAGCAGGGCACGCTGATCCAAGCTCCAGCGCTGCCCGGAGCGCAACAGATCTCGGGGAACGACCGGGTATACACAGCCGACCAGTCCTCCAACACGGTGAGTGTCATCAATCCGGCGACGAACACCGTGCTGGGCACGATCGCTCTGGGCAAGCCGCGGCTGGACCCCAGCGCGGACGTGCTGGGGGCCATGTACGACGGGGAGATCGACGTGCACGGCCTGGGCTTCTCCCGGGACGGAAAGTGGCTCGACGTGATCGACGTGACCACCAACGCCGTCCATATCATTGACACCGCAACCAACAAAGTAGTGCGCACCATGTACGTCGGCCGGGCGCCGCACGAAGGATTCTTCTCGCCGGACGGCACGCGACTGTGGGTGGCGGTGCGCGGCCAGGACTACATCTCGGTGCTCGACTGGCGGGCCGGCAAGGAGGTCGACCGGATCCGCACCGAGGACGGGCCGTCGAAGGTGGTCTTCAGCCCCGACGGCAAACTCGCCTACGTCAACCACCTGCGCGCCTCGCGGGTGGACATGATCGATGTGGCCTCCCGCCGGATCATCAAGCGCCTGCCGATCCCCGAACAGGCGGGTGGGTCCTCCGACATGGCCATCTCACCCGACGGCCGGGACATCTGGCTCGGCATGCCCACCAACGGCCGGACCACCGCTGTGGTCAATGCACGCACCTTCCGTGTGGAGGCGGTGCTGAACACGGGACCGCGCACCAACCACCCCAACTTCGTCACGGTCGGCGGCGTCGACTACGCCTACCAGACCGTGGGCGGACTGAACGAGACCTTGGTGTACCGCCGATCGAAAACCGGCGCGCCGCCCACGCTGGTGAAGACCATCCACAACAACGGCCACGGTCCCCACGGCATCTGGCCCAGCCCCGACAACACCAGGATCTACGTCGCCCTGCAGAACTCCGACGCGGTCGACGTCATCGACACACACACGAACTCGGTGATCAAGACCCTCCCCATCGGCCAATCGCCCATGGCGCTGGTGTACGTGGCGCGCAGCACGCCGGCCACCAGCACCAACAACCTGGGCCGGCAAGGTCTGGGCATGCGCACGCAAAACATCCCCCTGAGCGTCACCGGTAGCTCCGGCGAGGGCACGGCCCTGATCCGGGCACTCCCAGGCATCAACGAAGTCACCATCGGAGCCACTGGGTTGCCACCCAACCAGCAGTTCACCGCCTACGCCGGCGACGGCACCCGCACGACAGCGCTGATGACCATGATGAGCAACCAGTTCGGCAACATCGACGAAGGCCTGTCCTATTCGTACTTCTTTGCCAACCACTACACCTCCGTCATCCTCAAGCCCGGCACTCCACCCGGCGAGCACGAGCCAGGCTCGGCAATGCCCCAGGCATGACAGACCAAGGGCGCAGCGCGGCGCCGTCGGTGCGGTCAGCACATGATCGGTGACCATGGCTGCGCCCGGGCGGCTTCCGCAGCGCCGACCGCCTGACACCGTGGTGGTGCCGCATCCAACAGCAGGCTGCGAGATTCCATTAGCGCGATGTCGTGGCAGACGACGAGGTGCTGGCCATTGCTCGGTCTCACTCGCACGCGTACGTCCCGAACGACTGAGCCGTATGCCCATTCCGTGCCCGCCAGACCGGGGAATGGCAGGGAACACGGGACTGTACGGTCACTGGCTCTGGCTCACTTCCGGTGGTAACGGAATGTGATGCAAACACATACCTGGTCGTCCCGCTGCGCGGCGGTTGGACGGGGGCGACATCCGCATCCGAACATCCAGGGCTCATGGCGCTGACACTGCCGCGAGCTGGGCGAATTACGGCGACAGACGGCGATCGCCGAACGTCACCACCGGAAGTGAGCCAGAGCCAAGAGTCTGGTGCTGGAGTTCTGAGTGGGCGGTTCGTAAGTCTTCGAGTTGATCTGCTGTCGCCTGATGGTGCGGCGGCGGGGCGGAATCTGCCGTTCCGCGGTTGTTGATCTGGTGATGTGACCGGGTGAGTGAACGCAAGCCGTATCCGAGTGACTTATAGGACGAGCAGTGGCCGTTGATCGAGCCGGTGATCACCGCGTGGAACCATCAGGATCATCAGTTACACGAGGAACAACCGGCAGCACGTCGTTCCTCTCGGCTTGGAGGAGTTTTCCATGGCTGCAGAACTGGACGGATCCACCGCTCTTGTCACCGGCGCCACAGCTGGCATCGGCCGGGCCGTGGCCCTGCGCCTGGCCGCGTCGGGGGCCTCGGTCATCGTCCACGGGCGGGACGAGCAGCGGGGTGCTGAGACTGTCAAAGAGATCGCTGCCGCAGGCAGGAAGGCTCGGTTCGTTGCTGCGGATCTGAGTAGCTCTGAAGATGTCCTGCGTCTTGCCGCTGAAGCAGGCGAGGTGGACGTTCTGATCAACAACGCCGGTATCTACCGGTTCGCCAGTACGCCGGACACCACCGCCGAGATGTTCGACGCTCAGATGGCCGTCAACTCACGCGCGCCGATGCTCCTGGTCGGTGCCCTCGCTCCGGGAATGGCTGAGCGGGGGCGTGGCGTCATCGTGAATGTGAGTACAGCGGCGGCTACCACGCCGGTGCGGGAATCGGGCGCTTACGGGGCCTCCAAAGCTGCACTCGAACTTCTCACACGAGTATGGGCTGACGAGTTCGGCGCCCAGGGCGTCCGCGTGAACGCCGTGGCTCCGGGCCCTGTCCATACCCCCGGGACGGAGGAGATGGGAGGTGAAACCCTCCAGGCGATCGGGCGAACCACCGTACTGGGGCGGGTCGCAGACCCTGAAGAAATCGCGGAAGCGGTTCTGTTCCTTGTTTCGTCCCGCGCCAGCTACATCACCGGCGCGGTTCTCGAGGCACGCGGCGGACAGCTCGCGATCGGCTGACCCTGGGCAGATGAGAGAGCAGCCGACCGCGACGTGGCGGGTCAGGGTCGCGCAAGAAGCCGTTGCATCGCCATCAAGGCGGTGATCAGATCACATGACGGTGCCGCAGGGCGGACAGCCACAGCGGGCGAGGCCGCAACCGCCCGAGTGGCTCGCCGGCGCCTTGCACTGGAACTTCTGCCGGGACGGGGCGCATCCCGACCACTGCCTCGAGACGCTTCTGCAGGCTTCCTGGGAGGAGCACCTGCTCCGGCACGGCGGCCGACTCACCGGCCCCCACCAGGCAGCCGAGGAAGAGACGCGGGCCGGGTCTGCCGCAGGCATTTCGCGAGGCCATGCCAGAAGCCGCCGCGGTGGGGCCTGGGCGGATCTTGTACAGACCTGATGGGCTGATGCTGGGCGCCCCGCGCCTCTGTCTCACCGGGCTGCGTCGGGCCACTGGGGTGATAGACGGTGGCAATGGCACCCCGTGGCGGCGAGGGGCGGGGGAACCGGCCCCGACTCCTCGTTCAATCGAGGGAGGGAACCGATTCGCCGCGCAGAGGTGGCTCCAGAGCGCGGACCTGCGAGCCATGCCCACTGCGTTTGAGGGAGATTGCCATGAGCGGTACGACGACCTTGCCGACACCGTCTGGTCCCTACCTGGACGCAGGGCTGCTGCCCGCCGACTTCTACGCCTATGAGGAACTGCTGTCGGAGAAGGATCGGGGGAAGATCGCATCCCTGCGCGAATTCCTGCGCACTCAGGCCGCCCCGCTCGTCGACGACTACTGGGCCCGCGCCGAGTTCCCCTTCCAGCTGGTGGAGGGCTTCGGGAAGCTGGGCTTGATGGCATGGGCCGACCCCGACTCCCCGGAGTCCAGGCCGAGCAACCTCTTCTCGGGCTTCACCGCGCTGGAGCTCGCACACTTCGACGCGTCCTTGGCGACGTTCTTCGGCGTGCACACAGGTCTGGCCATGGGCACCATCCTCGCCTGCGGGTCCGACGAGCAGAAGCGGCGGTGGCTGCCGGCGATGAGCCGCTTCGAGAAGATCGGCGCCTTCGGGCTGACCGAGCCGCACGGCGGATCCGACGTGGCGGGTGGCCTGCGGACGACCGCGCGACGTGACGGCGACGGATGGATCCTCGACGGAGCCAAGCGATGGATCGGCAACGCGACGTTCGCCGACCTGGTCGTCATCTGGGCCCGCGATGTCGAGACGCAGCATGTGCTGGGATTCGTCGTGGAGAAGGACACCCCCGGGTTCACCGCGACGAAGATCGAGAAAAAGATGGCGCTGCGGATCGTGCAGAACGCCGACATCGTGCTCGACGGCTGCCGCGTCCCGGAGTCCAACCGGTTGCAGAACGCGAACTCCTTCAAGGACACCGCCAAGATCCTGCGCCAGACGCGCAGCGGCGTGGCGTGGCAGGCGGTGGGAGTGATGTTCGGCGCCTACGAGATCGCCCTGAGTTACGCGAAGGAGCGCGAGCAGTTCGGGCGCCCCATCGGAGGCTTCCAGCTCGTGCAGGACCTGCTGGTGAAGATGCTCGGCAACGCCACGGCATCCTGCGGGATGGTGACGCGACTGGCCCAGTTGCAGGACGCCGGGGTGTACCGGGACGAGCAGTCCGCGCTGGCGAAGGCCCACTGCACCGTGCGGATGCGCGAGAGCGTCGGGTGGGCGCGGGAGTTGATGGCCGGCAACGGAATCGTCCTCGACTACAAGATCGGTCGCTTCGTCGCCGACGCGGAGGCCATTTACTCGTACGAGGGCACACGGGAGATCCAGACCCTCATTGTCGGACGTGCCGTGACCGGCGGCCTGAGCGCCTTCGTGAGGTGACGACCATGACCACCGAATCCGTCTTCACCGGCTTGAAGGTCCTCGACGCGTCGAGCTTCATCGCGGGACCGGCCGCGGCCACCGTGCTCTCCGACTTCGGAGCGGACGTCATCAAGATCGAGCCACCGGGGAAGGGGGACCCCCAGCGGCGGCTCAGCTCCGTGCCGCCCAGCCCCCGGGCCGAGGCCAACTACAGCTGGCACCTCGCCAACCGCAACAAACGTGGCATGGTGCTCGACCTGAAGTCCCCGGCGGCCACCGAGGTTCTCAAGCGGCTCGTCCAGTGGGCCGACGTGGTGATCACCAACTTCCCGCACGGCACGCGCGAGAAGCTGCACCTCGGCTACGAGGAGGTCTCGGGCTGGAACCCGAGCGTCGTCTACGCCGACATCACGGGCTTCGGGGATGCCGGTCCCGACGCCGGACTGCCGGGATTCGACCTGACCGCCGCCTGGTCGCGCAGCGGGCTGCTGGCCTCCACCCGGGACGCGGGAGCACCGCCGACGGTGCCGGTCTGGGGCAGCGGTGACTACATGTCGGCGATCGCGATCTACGCCGCGATCGTGACCGCTCTGTACCGTCGCGAGCGGACGGGACAAGGGGCCAGCGTCGGGACGTCGCTGCTCGCCGCAGGCGTATGGGCGACGGGAACACTCGTGGCCGGCGCGCTCGCCGGCGGCACGCCGTTCGAGCTGCACGATCGGAAGGCACCGGCGAACCCCCTGATCAATCCCTACCGCACCGCGGACGACGAGTGGTTCATGCTGGTCGCCTCACCCCCGCACTGGCCGGGACTCACGCGGGCCATCGGGCATCCCGAGCTCCTCGAGGACCCCCGTTTCACCGGCATCGAGGGCTTCGTGAAGAACTCCGCCGCACTGACGGAACTGCTCGACGCAGAGTTCCGCTCTCGCCCGTTCGCCCACTGGAAGGACGCCCTGACCCGGGAACGCGTCACCTACAGCCTCATCCAGACACCCGAGGAGGCAGCGCAGGACCCGCAGCTGCGCGCGAACGACATCGTCGTGCCGCTGGCAGGGGTCAGCGGGCTGGAGTACACCATCAACAGCCCGGTCACTGTGCGAGGCGTCGAGAAAGTCCCGGCGAAGCGGGCCCCGGACCTGGGTGAGCACAACGACGGAATCCTCGCCGAGCTGGGGTTCGGCCCTGCCGACATCGCCGAACTGCGCGCCCAGGGAGCGATTCCCGGCCCGACGCAAGGGCAGGCGCCGCGATGAGCACGGCGCCCGAAGCGGCCGCCATGGTGCTGCACGAGCGCCGTGGCGGCGTGCTGACCCTCACCATCAACCGTCCGGCGCAGAAGAACGCCGTCGACCACGAGGTCGCGGTACAACTCGCGGCGGCCGTGGATCTGCTCGACGCGGACCCGGAACTCTCGGTCGGCGTCCTCACGGGCGCGGGCGGGGTGTTCAGCGCCGGCATGGACCTGAAAGCCTTCGCCAAGGGGGAGCTGCCGGTGCTCCCCGGCCGAGGATTCGGCGGGCTCACCCGCGCGGCGGTGCGCAAGCCGCTGATCGCCGCGGTAGAGGGCTGGGCGCTCGGCGGCGGCTTCGAGATGGTACTCGCCTGCGATCTGATCGTCGCCGCGGAGGACGCCCGGTTCGGGCTTCCCGAGACCACTCGTGGTCTCGTGGCGGCAGAGGGCGGACTGGTCCGGCTGCCGCGCCGCCTTCCGTACCACGTCGCCGCGCGCGTACTGCTCACCGGCGAACCGCTGACCGCCGCAGCAGCCAAGCAGTACGGGCTCGTCAACGAACTGACCCCGCCCGGCACCGCGTTGGCTGTGGCCCGGGAACTGGCGGAGCGCGTCGCGCGGAACGCACCGCTGGCGCTCGCAGCCGTCAAGGAGGTCCTGCGCGAAACCCAGGGCCTGAAAGAGAGCGACGCGTTCACACGCCAGGACGAGATCACCAGCGGGCTGGCCACCAGTGAGGACGCCAGGGAAGGCGCGCGGGCGTTCGCCGAGAAGCGCGCGCCCGTCTGGCACGGCCGTTGATACCGGTCACGTCAGCCCCCTACGTCCCCGTATCCGATTTTCTCAGGAGCAGTGACCAGTCATGAATGCGCACAGGCCTGTCCAGCGCGTGGCGATCGTGGGGACCGGCACGATCGGTGCGAGCTGGGCGACGCACTATCTCGTCCGCGGGTTCGACGTCACGGCGACCGATCCCGCCCCCACCGCGGAGACGGCTCTGCGGGCGTACGTGGAGGCGGCATGGGACACGGCCGCCTCGATCGGGCTCGCGCCCGGGGCTTCGCCCGACCGGCTGAGCTTTACCGCGGACTTGCGTCAGGCCGTCGCGGACGCCGACTTCGTCCAGGAGAACGCACCGGAGCGGCCGGAGCTCAAGGTGAAGCTGTTCGCCGACATCGACGAGGCCACGCCGCCTGACGCGATTCTCGCATCGAGTTCGTCGGGCATCACGATGAGCGTCATCCAGGCCGAGTGTCGGCGCCCGGAGCGGACCGTCATCGGGCATCCCTTCAACCCGCCGCACATCGTCCCTCTGGTCGAGGTCGTCGGCGGCACGAGGACCGATCCGGACACGGTCCGGGACGTCATGGCGTTCTACGCCGCGATCGGCAAGAAACCGGTCCACCTCAAGAAGGAACTTCCCGGGCACGTCGCCAACCGCATCCAGGCCGCCCTGTACCGCGAGGTGGTCTACCTGGTCCAGGAGGGCGTGCTCGACGTGGCCGACTCCGACGACGCGGTGTCCTGGGGCCCGGGGCTCAGATGGGGTGTCATGGGACCCCATCTGCTGTGGCATCTGGGCGGAGGAGAGGGCGGCATCCAGCACTTCATGGAGACGCTCATGCCGCGGATGGTGGCGTCCTGGCACGAGCTGGGCACCCCCGAGTTCACACCTGAGCTCCAGCAGACGATCGTGGCCGGTGTCCTCGATGAGGCGAACGGCCACTCGGTCGACGAGCTGGCCGACCATCGCGACGCGATGCTCTCGGCCCTGCTGGCCGTGCGCGCACGGCATGATTCCTCCGGCCCGGGGTCCACAGCCGACCCCGTGACACAGGAGGGGACATGACGCAGCGGCAGGAAAGACTGTTCGTACTCGAGGCCAGCGGTGGCGGCCGGCTGTTCCGCGTGAACCCCGATGGCTCGGGCAAGACGTTCCTCGTCACCGGGTGCAGAGTCCCTGACGGGGTGGCGGTCGATGTGGCGGCCGGGCACGTCTACTGGACGAACATGGGTGTGCCGGCGGAGAACGACGGGTCGATCGAGCGTGTGGATCTGGACGGAGGCAACCGGACGACGATCGTGCCGAGCGGCGTCACGCACACCCCGAAGCAGCTCCACTTCGAGGCGGTGGGCCGGAAGCTGTACTGGGGTGATCGTGAGGGCATGCGCGTGATGCGCTGCGAACTCGACGGCTCGAACGTCGAGACACTCGTGCAGACGGGACAGGGAGCCGACGACCGCGAGGACGAGAGAAGGTGGTGCGTGGGAGTCGCCGTCGACCCGGCCGGCGGACATCTCTACTGGTCCCAGAAGGGCCCGAGCGACGGGGGAGAGGGGAAGATCCTGCGGGCCGGAATCGACCTGCCCGACGGGCAGAGCGCGGCCGAACGCAGCGACATCGAAGTGCTCTTCGAAGGGCTACCAGAGCCGATCGACCTCGAACTCGACCACGCACAGCGCCTGTTGTACTGGACGGACCGCGGCGACCCGCCCCGGGGCAACACCGTGAACCGCGCACCCATGCACCCGCCGAACGCAGTACGTTCGCCCGAGATCCTCCTCACCCACCTGATGGAAGGCATCGGCATCACCCTCGACCCGGACGGCGGCCGTATGTACGTGACCGACCTGGGCGGCAGCGTCTACACCGCCGGCCTCGACGGATCGGACCGCAAGGAGATCCTCGTCGCACAGGGCAACCTCACCGGAATCGCCCATGCCGTGCTGGTGACCGGGAAAGGCGTCTGACCAAGTGCGTATGTCACACTTCCCATTTGGTTCAACATAAAATTACACTGAGAGCATTGAATCGGCCGGTGTTGACGCGCAGCACTCTGTGCGAGCCTTCAGTAGTGCGGCACGGTGGCTGACTGAGCAGGTCGGGCAGGAAATTCGACGTGAGACCGGCGTGTGGCAGATCCACTATGAGATGCTCTCTTGGCTGGCGGAAGCTCCTGAGGGGCAATTGGGCCTGACCAAGTTGGCCCGGCGGATGGGCATATCGACCAGCAGACTCTCTCATCTGGTGGACCGCACACGGGAGCACGGCTGGGTGGTGCGGGTACCGGATCCCGTCAGCCGCCGCATCGTCCTGGCGCGGTTGACCGGTGCGGGAAGAGATGCCTTGCGGGCCGCAGCTCCCCTTCAGCTCGCCTGCGTGCGCTCTCATTTCCTCGACCGTTTGACGCCTGCCCACGTTGAGCAATTGCGTGAGATCAGTGAGGCACTTATCGGGCCGGTGGACCACCACGACGAAGGCGTCGGTGCAGATTCGGAATACTCGGAACGGTCAGCCTGACGTCGCCTTCCTCCACCGCAACTCGGTAATTGTGCTTCACGCATGAGGAAGTGCATTCGCAGCCGACGTTTCAATCCTCGGACGCTCTGCGTGCCGAGGTCACTTCCCTGGATCGTCATTGGCGTCGCGCACCGCGCGCATGGCGTCGGCGAGCTTGCCCAACCCGTCGCGGCCGAGAGGGGCGAGGACTCGATCGCGCAGAATCCCCGTAACGGTCTCGGCTATGGCCCGGGCCGTGTCCTTGCCCAGGTCCGTCAGTTCGAGGTAGATGAGGCGCCGGTCTTCCGCACAGGTCATACGCCGAGTCAGACCGGCCGCGCAGAGCCGGTCGGCAAGCTTGGTGAACCCGCCACTGGACATGCGTGTCTCGTGTGCCAGGCGTGTCATCGGCATCCGGTTCCTGGGCGCGGTGAGCAAGCGCACCAGAACCTCGGCGGCGCCTTGGCGGAGGTTGAAGCGCTCGGCCAGTTCGCTCGCGAGAGAGTCCTGCGTGGCCTGGAAGCCCTGCATCACCAGCATCCACCCGTCGAGCAGCTCACGGTCGATGCTCTCTCCGCCACCACGGACGTCGCCACTGGCGGAGGGCGGCGTGGGCTCCGCCCTCCGCCGCCCTCTCGTCTCTCTCCATGCCAGTCTCAACGCGCCGGCGGCGCAGATGTTCCTGATGACTCAGACGGACAGGCCCGGCCGTGCCAGGACGGCGCGGGTCGTCAGCCCGCTGAGAATGCCGAGGCCGACGGCCGAGGCCGCCCACCAGGGGGCCCAGGGAAGGAGGCCGATGGCCTGGTCGACCGACCAGCGGCCGGGCCCGGTGAGCGTCAGCACGGTCGGCAGGACGGTCAGGACGAGTGGGTACTCGTAGCCGTCGTGCTGCACCCAGAGCCCGTTGCGCCACTTCACCGTGGCCGCGACCGTCATGACTCCCGCCGAGATGGTGGCCGCCAAAGGGGTGAGCGCTCCCGCGCTGAGCAGCAGACCTGCGGTGATCTGTCCGAGGCCCGCGGCGGCCGCAGTGAGCCGGCCGCCACGGAACCCGTCCGCTCGGAACTCCGCAGCTCCACCCTCGATCCCGTGGCCTCCCAGGCGGTGGCTGACCTTCTGGATCCCATGCCCGGCGAACAGCAGGCCGACGACCAGCCTCAGGATGAGCAGTCCGGTGTTCATCACACTCTCCTCGTGCGTGGTGGGTGGTGCGGTAGAGGTCGGGAGCGGTGCCTCAGAGCACGAAGCAGGTGTCGAAGATCTCGGTCGGAGCCTCCGGCGCGAAGCCGCGCTGGGCGCGCCAGTGCCGGTGCTGCTCGGACTCGGCGACGGCCTGGCCGAGCAGCTCCGCCTGTCGCGCGCCCGAGATACTGGGCTTGACGGTGGCCTGGTAGCCCCCGTAGTGGGCGACCGGACTCCAAGCCGGGCTGATCGCCGGTATCGCCTCGTCCAGACCTTCGTACTCGCCTGCGGCGTACACAATGCGTCCGCCGGTGACGGTCAGGAGGGACTCGATGTGCGGGATGTCCTGCTCCGGGACGGTGAAGAAGTCGTCGGAGAGGACGGCGAGGTCGCCGTAGAAGCCGGGCTTGAGGATGCCCTTGACATCCTGCTCACCGGTGAGCTCGGCGCCGGCCCGGGTGTACATGGTCAGTGCCGTCTCCCGGCTGACGCGGTTCTCCGGCGGGTAGATCGTCAGGTCGCCGATGGTCCGGCCGGAGACGAGCCAGTGCAGCGCGACCCACGGGTTGTAGGAGGACACCCGGGTGGCGTCCGTGCCGGCGCCGACGGTCAGGCCGCGCTCCAGCATGGCGCGCACCGGGGGTGCGTCCGCTGCGGCAGCGGCGCCGTAGCGGCGTACGAACGCCTCGCCCTGGAAGGACATGCGGTTCTGGACCGACATGGCGCCGCCCAGTGCCGCGACGCGGTCCAGGCTCTCGCCCGAGACGGTCTCCGCGTGGTCGAACAGCCAGCGGTTGCCGGCAGGGAAGAGGCCCTCGGCGGCGAGCTTCTCGAAGACCGCGAGGTCGCGGCGGATCGTCTCGTCGTAGGTGGCGTGCAGCCGGAAGCCCCAGCCGTTCTCCATCAGCAGCCGTACGGCCTTCTCGAAGTCGCCCTCGTAGCCCGCGGCCAGCTCGGGCCTGGGCTCGGTGAAGTTCTCGAAGTCGGCCGCCGACCAAGTCAGGTTCTCTCCGGCGCCGTTGAACCGGAGCCATGCGTCGCCGTCTCCGGGCTTGACCATGTCGATCCAGCGCTTGAGGTCGTCGATCTCCTGTCCCGGGGTCTGCGGGAAGAGGTGGTAGGCGATGCGCAGTGACAGCTGGCCGGCCTTGGCGAGGTCGATGACGGTGCCGTAGTTGTCGGGGAAGTTCTGGAAGCCGCCGGCCGCGTCGATGGCCGAGGTGAGACCGAATCGGTTCAGCTCGCGCAGGAAGTGGCGGGTGGAGGTCTTCAGGTCCTCGCCCTGCAGGGTCGGTGCCGCGGCGAGGGTGGAGTACAGGATCAGCGCGCTGGGGGCGGCCAGGAGCATGCCGGTCGGCTCCCCGTCACGGCCGCGCACGAGCTGGCCGCCCTTGGGGTCGGGCGTGGACTTGGTGTATCCCGCCGCCTTCAGCGCCGCGCGGTTCATCAGGGCGGACTGGTACAGGTGCAGCACGAACACCGGTGTGTCCGGAGCGGCCGCGTTCAGCTCGGCCAGGGTCGGCAGGCGCTTCTCGGCGAACTGGTCCGCCGACCATCCGCCGACCACCCTCACCCACTGCCCCTTGGGGGTGCGGGCGGCCTGCTCGCGCAGCATCGCCAGTGCCTGGCGCAGCGTCGGTACGCCGTCCCAGCGCAGTTCCAGGACATAGTTCAGGCCGCCGCGGATCACGTGCAGGTGGGAGTCGTTGAGGCCGGGCACGACCCGGCGGCCCAGCGCGTCGACCACTCGGGTCCGGCCGCTGATCAGTCGGGCGACGTCGTTGTCGTCACCGACCACGGTGACCTTGCCGTCCTTGATGGCGACGGCGCTGGCCTGGGGGTTCGTCGGGTCGCCGGTGTAGAGCTTGGCGTTGCGGATCACGAGGTCGGCGACGTGGTCGTCGTTGACAGGGGGGAGGCCAGCCACGGGCATAGTGGCCATGGAAATCATCTCCAGTGAGCAAGCCCAAAAAATGGGGGTGTGGGGGGTGAAGCGGCTGCTGGGGCCGCAGTGAGGGGGACTGACAGGCGGGCTTGAGTCAGCCCGCGGACGGGCCGCGTGGTACGGCCAGGACGGCGGCAGCGGTACCGAACGTGCTGGCCAGCAGAGGCCAGCCGAGCCCCGTGTGCTGCACGAGCAGGGCTCCGCCGAACGCGCCTGCCAGAACTTCGACGGAGTGCCTCATGACCGGCGGTTCGGGCGTCGCGTGGCGGATGTGAAGCCCGGTTTCGAAGCCGAGGCGCTTGAGGTGGTGATGCGGCAGGTGCTGGGAAGCGGCACCTCTGCGGGCCACGAGTTCCAGGGATGGCCGCCGACGGATCGACGCCGGGAGCACGCGTATTCGGTCTCGTTCTTCTGCCTGCAGGACGCGAGCGGCCAGGCACTTGGGGTGTGCTCCATGATCGTGGATGTCACCGGCAGCCAGCGGGTCCGAGAGCGTCTTGCCGTCCTCAGCGAGGCCAGCACGCGCATCGGCAGCACCCTCGATGTCATGCAGACCGGGCAGGAACTGGCCGACCTCGCCGTGTCCGTGCTGGCTGACTACGTCACCGTCGACCTGGCGGCAGAGCCCATCCCGTTTGGCGTAGAGCTCCCGGTAGACACCAGCCCCGACGGCGAGCGCCTGCCCGCCTTGCGTCGCGCTGGCGTGGCCTCCATCCGCCGAGGCGTCACCGCCTCCTCGACCCGGCGCCGGGCCCGGTGCGACGAGCGTGGGGCGGCTGCCCACCTCGGCCTCGCGGTTGACCTGCCGGTACCGGTCGACGCACAGCCGCATGGTCACCGTCGTCAGCCAGGCGCCGAGCCGCTCGTCGTCGAGGTCGGGGCGTTCCGCGGCCCGCAGCATCGCCTCGTGCGCGGCGTCCTCGGCGTCCTCCAGGCTCATCGAGCGGCGCCGGGGTGACTGCACGAGCTACGGAGGCTGATGGTTCGGCGTGACATCAGGGTGCGGGCATTCGCCGAACCCGGCGGCGGCCCGGGCCGCACCCTCGACGCCTCGATGCCCAGAGTGGCCTCGACCGCTGCAACACGCTCACCACGGTCCGCGCCACGGGCCGAAGGAGGGGGCCGCGCGCCTGAGGGCTCTGTGAGAGGGCGGGTTTTTAGGAGGGCTCAGGAAGGGGCCCCCGGAACCGGCTTTGAGGCGGAGTCGAGTCGACGGCGGCCGTCGAGGGGAGGGTGGCCCGTGATGTGCGGTCGGTGGAGGTGGTGGGCGCCGTAGCGTTCGATGGCCAGGAGAGCGGCGTCGTCTCCGGGTTCGTGGCCGACGTGGTTCAGCAGGTCGCGGTGGATGTGGCGTATCAGGGCTTCGGGTCCGGACGTGGGCGCGGAGGTGACGCGCTCGGTGAGGGGGTAGAAGGCTCCCTCGGGCGAGCGGGCTTCGATGACACCGTCGGTGTAGAGCAGCAGCGTGTCGCCGTCCTCGAACGTGAAGGGGTCGGCGCGGTGGCTGGGGGCGGGCAGTTCGCACATGCCCAAGGGGGGTACGGGGCGTCTCGCGTGCAGGACGGTGACCTGGCCGTCGTGCAGCAGGAGGGGCGGGGGGTGGCCCAAATTGACCATTTCGACCTGCGTGCCCTGGTCGGGGATGTCGAGCAGCAGGGCGGTGATGAAGTGCTCACCCGGATCGTTCTCGGTGTCGGCGGCGTCTTCCAGGCTTCTGCACACGCTCACCTCCAGGCCCGAGGCAAGTTCGGGCAGGGTGTCGTAGTGGTGCGCGCCCTCGCGGAACGCGCCCAGCACCATGGATGCCTCACCGATGGCGGCCAATCCCTTGCCCCGGACGTCGCCGATGATCACACGGGTCCCGCGCTCGGAGCGGGCGATCGCGAACAGGTCGCCGCCTATCCGGGTCTCGTCCTCGGCTGCAAGGTACAGCCACGCCACCCGCAGCGGCCCGATCCGGCGTCGCGGTGGCCGCAGCAGTACGAGCTGCGCCGTCTCGGCCACCGACCGTGCCCGGTTCAGCTCACGGCTGCGCCGCTCGCGCACGTGGCAGACGAAGACGACCAAGGCGGACAGCAGGGTCAAGGCGGCGATCTGTGAGAGGTGGTTGGGTGTGGTCAGTCCGCCGTGAAATACGCCGATGAGCACTTGGGCCGCCACGGCCAGTGCTCCGACGAGGGCGGTCAGTCGCGGCCCGGCCAGGGAAGCGGTCAGGGCCGGTGCGATGACCAGCAAGGGGCCCAGGTGGATGTCTGGCGGGGAATGGATGTCCACCACGGTGATCGCGACGATCAGCGCAAGGGGGATTGCCACCAGCCTGCGGCCCAGCTGCTGCTCCGGGAGGCGGTCCACCGGCACATGCCCCGCACCCATACATATCGGTATACACCCGGCTGTAGTGCATGTCCCACAGCGAGACTTCGCCTGACGCTTACGCCGCTTCGTGCTCCACTTCAGCCGAGGCCCGCAGGACTGGCATGGCGATGGGCACTCCCGTCGGCCCGGCGTCTGGACGATGCCCACCACCTGCCGGTGCCGGCCGACCTCGGGGATGCCTGGCGCGCCTCGCCGCCATGCCTGGGCGGCCTTCGGGCCGTCCCAGAGTTTCCCGTGGGCCTTGTCCGGACGCTCTGCGACGACGCGGAGCGGCCCGGTACCCCGCGCGGCCCCACTGCCCGACCGGCCCGGCTCCGGCTGCGCCTGCGGAGAGTCGGCGGTTTGCGCTCATCATGTGCGTTCATCAAAGGAGGGCCGCTTCTCAGACGGGGCGTGTCGGTGAGCCCTGGTTACAGACCGCAGGAGCCGCGGTCGAGGTGGAAGTAGCGGGCGTTGGCCCAGCGGCACAGCCGGATGCCGACGGTGACGCCGACGATGGTGACCAGGGCGGGCAGGTATCCGCCGGCGACCTGGACGATCGGGATTGCCGGGCACCCTCCGGAGATCGCCCAGCCCGTACCGAACAGCACTGCGCCGGGGACCACGCCGGCGTGGATGCGCCCCGGGGTGCGGCGGACGCGTAGCAGAGCGAATGCGCACACGATGATCGCGACGGCACCGGCGAAGGAGAGGAGCATGCGCAGGTCCTGGAAGGTGAACATGCGGTTCAGCTCGTTGTAGTCGCCGAAGCCGATGTTGGAGACGGTGAAGCCGAGGGTGAGGCCGGTGATGATGTTGGCCAGCAGTATCGCGCCCCGAGTACGCATCAGATCACCTTCCACAGCAGGAACGACACCGCGACGGCGGTGCCGAAGAACACGGCGGTCGCGACCAGGCTGGCCGGGCGCAGACGGCCGCAGCCGTTGAGTCCGTGGCCGGAGCTGCACCCACCGGCCAGCCGCGTGCCGAAGCCGACCAGCACGCCTCCGACGAACAGCAGGACGGTCATGGCGGTCGGATTCGCGGTGACCACGTTCCGGAATCCCGGGCCCATGTCGAAGCGGAGGTGGAACCGCCCGGAGGTGAGCGCGGCGATCAGTCCGCCGAAGAAGATGGAGAGCAACAGGGCAGCCTGGGTCACCAGCGGGGCGGGGCCCGGGCTCGTGGCCGAGGTGTTCTCACTCAGCGTCGGTTCGGCGTCCGTTTCGAGCGGTTGTGACGTCCCGTACGGAGCCAGCGGCGCGGTGGGCGCGGCGGGGCCCGGGCCGAAGTGCTCGGCCGTAGCCGCGGCGAGAGCGTCAGCCAGAGCGCGCTCGTCGGTGAACTCCTCGTCCATCCGCTCCAGGCGGCGCTCCCTGCGCCAGTGCAAGACGCGGTCCCACGCGGACGACACCCCGAAAGACCGGTCTGTGGCGAGGGTGTAGTTGATGGTGATCAGAGCGAGCCCGGCAGCGCCGGCCCACCAGGGCCAGTAGCCACTCATGCGGGGCCTCCCATCCATTCGGTGAATCGAGCCCACCAGCCGCGCTTCGAGCCGGGCGCTTGTCCCGCGTGTCGAGATGAGCGGTCCGGAGACTGGGGAAAAGGCGGGGTCGATGACGGTCGGTAATGCGAGACCGGAATCGTCGGAGATACCGCCCCGAACCGAGCCATGGTCTCCGGTGCTGCGGTCACGTGGCCCAGCCGGTGCCGGCTGCGACCAGGACGCGTTCTCCGGCGGCCAGGGATTGTGCTGGGGTGGAGGGGCCTGCTGGGGTCCCTGCTCCGGGCCGGCGGCACCGGACCGGTCCTGGCCGGTGGCCGCGTCTTCAAGGTGTCGCGCGCGGGCTCCGTTGGGCAGCAGGCTGATCGGCACACGCTCGCCGGTGAGTGACACCTGGTAGCGCGCACAGCCGAGCCACCGGTCCTCGCTGTCGCAGTAGTAGTCGCGCCAACCTTGCAAACTCGCCCTGAGCAAGGGGAAGAGGGGACATCCTGCGGCGTGCGAGCAACTCACGTTGCTCCCTTCTGACCGGCGCACATCACCCGTTCCGTGAGGGCGGTTGCCGTTCTCGGTCTCCTGCCCTCGCCGCGCCCGGGTCGACGATCTCAAAAGGCGCGATGATGGCCTGTCACGATGCGGAGTAGTGACTTCCTTTCTCGACCGGGCGAGATGGAACCATTGTTTTGGTGTCCCGAGCAACCTCAAGGGGATTCCGGCCGTGACCGCTTGACATAGCTGAGTGAGAGATGCCACGCGAGATCGGGGCGTGATGCATCCCCATGGTCGTCTCTCCTGCGGGCGGGAGTTAGTTGTTCGTGGAGACGGTGCATGTATGGGGGTGCTTGTGGCGGAAATGTGAATTCGACTGTGACGAAACTGTTGATATTACTGGGGCGTTAATGAGGGCGTCGATGAAGGGAAATCATGTGCCGACGTGCTGTCTGCCAGTCATGCCGGAAGGTGACCTATGAGGGTTGCGGGAGACACGTGGAGGAAGTGCTCGCCGCTCTGCCAACGGCTCAGCGGTGCATGTGTGAGTCGGCGGAGCGCGAGCCTGTACGCACAGGGGTACCGGTGACTCGAACGGTGCCGGAACCGGTCCGACCGGGCCGATCGAAGGACGGCTGGTGGACCCGGCTCATCGCGTGGATGAAAAGTCCAGCATGAAGTAGGTAGAGGCAGAGCGCTGCGCTCGCTGGACGGGTGAGGAGAATCGAACTCGCGCTCTCAACTTGATGGGCCCTCTCCGCTTTGACGGACATCGGAGATCTGGGGCTTCGGCCCCGGAAGGACGATGTCCATCACGGAGGCATGAAGAAGCCGCGTCCTCGCCGCTCGTTCGCGCCGGAGTTCAAGACCGACAGCCGCCTCGGATCGGGCGCTGCCTAGGGCCGGTGGGACGGCCCCTTCGATGGCTTGGTCTCGGTGCTCGGCTTGCCCTGGCCTGTGCCCGTCTTGTTCGCGTTCTTCGTCTTGCCGGCCTTCTTGGCCTTCATCGCCTTCGTCGGCGCCGGGGTGGTGTCGTCCGCCGGTCCAGTCAACTGGGCGCAGTACCCCGCGACCTGTTGTTCACCGCCCGCGGCGCGGACCAGGCGTTGCCATGCCGTGGCGCTCAGCGCATGGCCACGGCCCTTGATCCGTTCATAGGCACGGCAGTGGGCCTCGATGTCCTTTGCGGTGCCGGGGTGAGAGGGGGCGGCGGTCGGCGCTGTCCCTGGCCCGGTGGACGGGGAGCCCTGTTCGCCAAGGGCGGGTCTGGGCGGCCGAAGCGAGCTGTGACTGGTGCCGGCCTTGGGAGCGTGGTGTTGTGCGCTGTCGACCACGCCGATGGAGGCGACGGCGATACCGCCCAGCAGGGTGCTGGCCGCGAGGGCGAGGGCGCCTCCGCGCGCCCAACGTTGTTTTCGCGTCTTCGGGCGCCAGTCATCCCGGCGTCGCGTGCGTACGACACCGTCGCTCGCTGTACGTGCGCTGCGGAAGGCGGCAAGGGCGGCCTGTTCCGCACGGCCGTCCACGGGCTGCTGACGCAGCGCCTCACCGATCCGCTCGGCGATGTCGTCCAGGCCGAACGCACCGTCGTGTTCGGTCGCGGGGCCGAGGTGTGGGGCAGCTTCGGGCCGGTGAGCCTCGCCGCTCAACTGTTCGTCTCCGTTTCGGTGGATGCTCATCCCGGTTCCCCCAGCGAGCGCACGACATTGTGTGTCACATCGCTGGTGTCCAGCAGACGGGCGAGGCTCCTCAGGCCACGACGCTCCAGGACCCGTACGACAAGGACGGGCCTGCTCATGACCCGGGCGACCGCGGGTTCGTCGAGGCGTATGACATGGCGGAGGAGGACCGCCTCGGCCTGGGGGTGGGGCAGCCGGGCGACCAGGGCCTGGGCCGTCTCGGCCGACAGCAGGGCTCTTGGCGGTGAAGGGTCGTCAGTGCGGTCTCCGGTCACGGGCGCCCTGGTGCCTGCCGAATTGTGTGGTGCGCCGTGACGCCGGAGGTGGCCGCGTGTGTGGCGCCGGGCGATGCTCGCCGTCCAGCCGCGGAATCCGTGTCCGTCGCCACGAAAACGTGGCAGCTCGCGTGCGATCTCCCGCCAGACGGCGGCGGCCACGTCCTTGGCGCCCTCGCCCAGGAGCCCGCGCAGGTATGCGTGCAGGCCGGGCTGGACCGAGCGGTACAGAACCGAGAACGCCGCCTCGTCACCGTCCTGGGCCTGTGCAACTGCCGTGCTCAGCGCCAGATCATCGGCCGACGCGCCCTGCACACGCCCTTTCTTTTGCACGATCGATCCGTCCCCACTGGCCGAGCAACGCCCCGGAGCGTACGACACGTCACACCGGCCTCCCAAATAATCAGTGGATATTCCACACAACGGTCCCGCGCCACCGCGACCGGGCCTGCCAGCACCCTGTGTCAGCCTCGGCGTTCCGTGTCGTCGTCAGGGGCGGCCCAGGAGGGCCGGGCCGGGGAGGTCGCCCGCCGTGGTCGCCGGGCGGGGCCGGGGTGCGAGCGGAGAGCGGGGGTGGCGGCCGGTCGCGGCGGACCGGATGCGGGCCGGGGAGTGAGCTGCCCTGGGCCGGCGGGTGACGAGCCGCGTGGTGGCGTGAAGCGGGCCACCTCGCTCGGGGGCATGCCGAGCAGACGCCCGGCGTCACCCTGGCTCACGTGGAGCTTGTCCACGAGCTCGTGAACAGCGGCGGCGATCGCCTGATTCTCGGCGGCGACCGCGGCCGCACGGCGACGTTGCGCTTCGGTCACCGAGGCCAGCACGGGTGCGAGTTCAGGCACCAGAATGTCCAGCACGATCGCGTCCGGAGGGACTCCGACGGCGTCGGCGACGAGGCCACGCGCCAGGTCCTCCACTCTTTCAAGGGTGTGGCACTGGCTGTGGAGGTCGAGGCGGGGGATGTCGACGGCCCACCATCGGTCGATACGGCGCAGCAGGACTTGGAATGCGCAGCGGGGACTCATGGGCTCTGCGTCCTCTCCCTTCCGTCGGCCGGGGCCGGTTGCTCACGGGCTGACACATGGCTCGCGAACTCCGCTCCCTCGTCCCGCCGGGAACGGCTGGGTGCAGGCGTGGTCAGCCCAGGCACATGCCGAGCAGGCAGACCTCCGTCGGCGACGTCGACGCCCGTGAGGGGCTGGTGGTCTGGGACGTGCCCGGCTTCGTGCTGTCGCCTGTCGCGGGCACCGGCCGCTGTTGTGTCGTCGTACCGGAGCGGTCGGGGGTCGTGTTGCCGACGGCCGACGCGGTGCTCTGCGGCTGCGGGGTCGCCGTCGCGGCCGGGCGGGCAGGAGCCACGGCGTCCGGCCGGGCGATCGGTGACGTCGCGCGGGGCGTTGCCGCCAGGGACGGCTGCTGCGGTGCGTTGGTCGTCGGCAGCTGCGGCTGGGACGGGGCGTGTGACGACCGGTGGGAGTGTTGAGCGGTCGCTGGTGCGGCGGCCGGAGGGCTCTGCTGGGGAGTCTGCTCCTGGACGGCGCTCGTCCTCGGGTCGTCCGGCGCCACGGCTGCCTGTGCCCGGTCGGTGGAGTGCCGGTCCATCATGGCGATGCTCAGGCCGCCTCCGACGAGTGCGACAGCGCTCGCGACCGCCGCCCGCCGCTTGTTCTTCCTCCAGCCGGCCAGCCGACGACGGCGTACCGCACGCCCCGGCCGCAGGGGCGGCAGGTCCGCGTTGTCGGCGGCGACGTGCGGGTCCACGTCAAGGGCAGCGCGGGACTCCGCCTCGCCGTCCGGGAGGCTGTCGTGCCATGTGACGGAGGCCGCGGGGTCCCGGTGGGCCGTTGTGGCTGGTCCGGCGCTCGTCATCGCCGAGGCCGAGCCGCTGTGACCGTCCATGGCGGGCGGGGCGATGTCCGGGGCGTAGGCGCCGCACCCGGGGCACACCAGTGCGCCGTTGAGGTGCCGACGGCATGAGGAGCAGTAATCCATCTGCGCTTTCTGGTCTTCCTGGTTCGACGTGCCGTCGGCCTGTCCGGGGGCACGGCTTGGTCCTTGGGTGAGGACGGGGATACGCGGACGCACCCCCCCGAGGCCCATCCCTACGGCGGCGACCCGCGCCACTCCGGCTGACCAGCCGCAGCGGATCCGGCGCTGTCGTCCCGACGACGAGCTTGCTGACCCGCATCCCGCCCCGTCAGCGATTCCGCTGCCCGGTACTGCGTGTGTTTCGCGGCGAGTTGGGCTTCCGCGACGACGTCACCGCGCTCGCGTATCAGGTCCTCATAGATCGGCAAGCGATCGTTTCCAGTGGAGCTGTGTGTCATGGTTCGGCCCACTTTCATGGCGATCAACAAAGAGGCCGGTCCGCTGTCAGGCGCGGTTGAGCCGGGCAGCGATCCCGTGCCCGATCAACAAATAGATGACGGCGGGGAGACCGTAATTGAGGACGATGCGTAGCGCCTCCGTGTCCATCGTGAAAATGTCCTGTGACCACCAGGACAGCCAGTCCGCTGTGCCCCGCACGAATTCGACGAATACGTTCGCGCGGTTCGCGTCGAGCAGGAACAGCAGGATCCACAGGCCCAGCAGGCCCGCCGCGATGTCGGCGATCGTGCAGATGGTGATGGCCGTACGCCGCGTGGTGGCCTGGCGGTGCAGAGAGCGGTCCGGGTCCGGCGGCTCGTTGTATGCCTGGTATCCGGGAATCGGGTCGATGTTTCTCACAGGGATATCCGATCTGACGTAGTGCCGTATCTGCATGCTCGTGCCAGGGCACCCGGATTCAGTCGGTCGGTACCCCGCTTCTCCCCACTTCTGCGTTCCGCACGCGCTGCAGCGTTACACCGAGGTCTGCGATGTCCCAAATATGGCTGCCTATACGGGCACTCACCTGCATGTTCACATGCCATGGCAAATTTCCGGACGGAATGGGGGAGTGTGATTGCATGCTGCCGCAGTCGCCGGCCGCTGGTGTTCGCGTAATGCGTGATCGGATTATTAAGGAGGTCAGGGTGTTCCTTCACAGAGTTGTCGGTCTCGCAACCATTTCCCTTCCTTCGTGACACTCCTGACCTGTGGCGCGCTGTTGGAAGTGACCCCGGTGGGGTCATGGCGCCCATCCTCCGGGGGGAGGCTTTGGAGGCGCCGATGTGCTGGGGCAGGTTCGGTTCCCCCGTGCCGGGCCTGCCCCGCTCATCCAGCTCGGGAGCTGTGTGGGGCTGGGGGCCCCAGGGGTGTGACGGCCCGTCACTCCGGTGCGCTGTAGGAGTGGGCCTAGGGACCCAGGGGCCACGTGGCACCCGCTCGTCCCTATTCGGAGCGGGTGGTCGCGCAGTGGGGGATAGGCAGGTGAATCCCCTGTCGCCTGCCTGCCCCCTGCGCACCCCGGCGCCTGGTCCGTGCGGGAGTGTGCGTCGGCCTGGGCAACCGGGACCCGAACGCCCGCAAACCGAACTATCGGGCCCGGGGGAACTATGAGCAACGCGATGATCGGGGTGGGTGTGCAGGCTGTGCTGGCGGACCGCTATGAGTTGCAGGAGCTGCTGGGACGCGGCGCGATGGGCGAGGTGTGGCGGGCCTGCGACCACCTCCTCGGGAGGCTCGTGGCGGTCAAACTGCTGCGTGCCGAGGAGGCAGCGGACGCCGAGCGTTTCCGCCTGGAGGCGCAGATCGCGGCCCGGCTCAACCACCCGAACGTCGTGGGCATGTACGACTTCGGCGCGCACGATGACCGGCCCCACCTGGTCATGGAACTCGTCGACGGCTGGAACCTGGCCCAGGAACGCTCCCTGCGCGGCGCCCTGCCCTGGGCCGAGGCGGCGGCCATCACGGCCCAGGCGGCCTCCGGCCTCGCTGCGGCACACCAGGAGGGAGTGGTCCACCGGGACGTCAAACCGGCCAACGTGATGCTGACCACCGACCGCACGGTGAAGATCACCGACTTCGGCATCGCACGCTTCGCCGAGGAGGCCGCCAGCAGCCTGACCGCCACGGGCAAGATCATCGGTACCGCCGACTACCTCGCTCCGGAACGCGCGTTGGGCCGTCCCGCGCAGCCCGCGTCCGACGTCTACTCCCTCGGTTGCGTCCTGTACGAACTGCTCACCGGGCGGCCTCCGTTCAGCGGAGCCACGTCACTGGCCGTGGTCCAGCAGCACGTCAGTGCCACACCGGCACCGCCCGACCGCCTGCGCCCGGGCATACCGCAGCCGCTCTCCGACTACGTGCTGGGCATGCTCGCGAAGGACCCGGCCCGACGGCCCACCGCCGAGCAGGCAGCCGCCTGGCTGGCCGCGCGGAACGGGACACCACGACCGACCGAGCGCGACGGCACCACCCTCATGCCCACTCCGGCCATTCCACCGCCTCCGGCCCCGCACTCCGGTGAATCCCGCGCCGGCACGCACTCCCGCCCCAGCGGCCGCCGCAAACTGGCCCCCAAAGCCGTCCTCGCCGGCGCCGGCCTCGCCCTGTTCGCCGGAGCAACGGCCCTCGGCTCCTCGCTCAATTCCGGCGCCACGACGCCTGCGTCTCCGGCCTCTGCCTCACCCACGCGCATCGCATCGACACCCGCCGGTCGGACCCCGGCCACGACGCCATCGCCTACCCCTCCGTCCGCCGCGACGTCACCCGGGCCGGAGCACGGCGGCGACAAGGGCGGCGAGTGGTCAGGCAAGCACGGCGACGGGAAAGGAGGAAAAGGACGGCAACGGCACTCCGGCGACTGAGCCGCTGACAGACGCCGCGTACAACCGTCACCGCACCCAACCAGGTTCGCCTGCGTGAGGGCTGCGGTGAAGATTCGGGGGTATAGGGTGCGCGACTAGTGGTGCTTCGGATCTTAGGCTGAACGTATGGAGCTGCCTGGGCGGGAGGAGGATCCACAGCCGCTCGTGGACCGTCGGGTCTCGGCGTCCGCTGCATTCGAGGGGACTGAGGAGATCGCCGAGGGCCGGGATCTGGCCCGAGCCTTCCTGGCTGATGTGCAAGCGGTGCACGGACTGCCGGTTTCAAGCCGTGCGATGGGCATGGTGCAGTTGGTCGTCAGCGAGCTGGTGACCAACGCCCACAAATACGCTCCCGGCCCGTGCCTGCTGACGTTGGAGGTCATCGAGGGCTGCGTGGAGGTGACAGTGTGGGACAGCGAGCCGCGCCTGCCGGTCGCCCGCGCTGCTGACCCGAGCCGGGTGGGGCAGCACGGACTGGAGATCGTCATGGCTGTCTGCCGGAGCTTCGAGATGCATCGAGAGCCGGTGGGCAAGCGGATCACCGCTACCGTCGTGTTGGCCGATGATCCCGGCGGGGCAGTGGTCGGCCGCCAGATCCTCTGAGGTCCGTGTGCATGCGGGTGCTTCTACAGATCCTCGTGGCCACGACGCCATGCCAATGCAGGTGTTGTGGGGCTGCCGCGGTGAGCGAGTGAACCGCCGGTGGCGCTGACGTGTCCGCGGTAGCGCCGCGTACTGGTGGACGAACCTCATCTTGCGGCAGCTCGCCCCGCTGTTCGGGACGACGGCACTGACAGCGACCAGTAGGGCTTCGGCCTTGGTCCGCCGGCTGGCGAGCGGCCACCGCGCCGCCGTGTTTGGTGAAGTGAGCGGCGCCCACGCTCGCCCCTCCCGGCCAGGCCGCGCCGGTCGCCCCCCGATCCGTCGCACACCCCAGGCGTGACCACCCGGCCCCCGAGTGCGCGATGCCGGCACTGCCGGCACTACCCGGGCCCCCACGGGGCCGGCTGCGGGCAGCGCCCGTGCAGTGCGGCGCGTTCGTCGCGCCTGGAGCCCTAGGCTTCTGCTGTGGCAACAAGGGATCACGTTCTTCGGCTCGTCCGGAAGATGCGGTCGCCGGCCGTCGGCACTACTGATGACCTGCCTGCTACCGCAGGCGCAGGATCAGGCGGGGGGCGTGGCGGGTCAGCCATGCGCCGGCCAGACCGATGACGGCCCCGGCTGCGACATCGGTGGGGTAGTGCGCGCCGCTTTGCACCCGCTCGAGCGCCACCGTCGCGGACGGCAGTGCACACACCGGGCCGACGGCCGGCCACGTGGGTGCCACGGCGGCGGTGAAGGCCACGGCGGCCGCGGTCAGCTGAGCTTCGCGATTACTACTAACCAGGCCGACCGGCGTCGTCGGCGAACGGCCGGTGGCCGGGCCCGCCCCGGATGACCGCTTGGACTTGTACGCCGACGGTCTGGCCGACCAGCCAGTGCTGCGACCGGCAACGTTCACCGGTTTGCCATGGATGAACGGAAAGTTGGGCAGGGCGGAGCCGATGTCTGGGCTACTGCGCTGAGGGAGCGCGCTGTGCGGTGAGCACGGGCTGGTAGTACCCGCTGGAGGCCGGACTGTGCCAGGCGATGTTGGTGAAGCGGGCTTCAGTCACGAACTCTGTCAGCTGCGGGGGCGTCAGCGCCCAGTGGGTGGTCCGGCGGACTCGAACCTGCCAGGTGTTCTTTGCGGGGATGAGCTGGAAGTGCTCCAGGTCGTAGCGTTCGCCGTCTTCGTGCCAGTGCCACAGCTGGAAGGTGATCGCTTGGCCGTCGCGTGTTTGCGAAACCTGGGGCGGTGTCGACGTAGGTCTGGTCCGGCGCGTCTCGTCATAGTCCCGGACGGTGATCACGAGCAGTCCGTCGGCTCGGAGTACCCGTCTCATGCCGAGGAGTGCCGCCCGGAGATCTTGCCCGGAGAGTAGGTGCGTGAGCGAGTTGTCCGCGCAGAGTACGACGTCGAACGACGTTTCTTTGAAAGGCAGTTGGCGCATGTCAGCCGCAGCGGCCGGAAGCCGGCTGCCACGGGCCGCCGCCTCGGCGGCAGCGCGCGCGGCGGCGACCGGGCTCAGGTCGCTGCCGACGACTTGGTGCCCGGCCCGGGCCAGCCCGATGGCCTGGGTGCCGATCCCGCACGAGCAGTCCAGGACGGTGTGCGGTCCCACGCCGAGAGACTGGCGGACGAGCCCACCCAATACCTCGGCCTGATAGGCGATGCTCGCGTCCCAGTCCCGGAACATCAGGTGGTAGTCATGGGCCAAGTCGTCGTAGAAATCCCGCACGGAGGGCTCGGACATGTATCCCACCGTAGTGCGTGGCCGCCGGGGAGCGCGGGCAGTTCAGGCAGCGGCTGCCTGGCTTCCGCCGCCCCAGCGGATGCCCTTCTCGCTGCGGATGCGGGCACGTTCGCGGCGTTGGGCGGCCAGCACGTCGGGGTGGCGGGCGTTCGCGTTGCGCCAGCGGAGGTAGGCGTGAAGGGCCCGGGTCTGCGCGGTGCGGTTGCGATGGTTTGAGTTAGCGATGGTGAACTGCCGCAGCGGTCCGAAGTGAGCCTCGATCGGGTTGGCCCATGACGCGTAGGTCGGGGTGAAGCACAGCTCGACCCGGTTCTTCTCACCGTACTCACGGGGTGCGCTACTTTCACGGTTGCTACTCGGTCGGCGACGACGATAGGTCGCGGGATGCCGCTCGGGCCGACCCTGGTCGGCCCAGCACGACCCGGCGGTGGGCCTGATGCCGAGCGGGCCGAACTCGTCGAACGCGAACACGCGGTCCGGGAAGTGCTCCAGCACGTGCTCGATCCGGTCGAGCTTGGCGTCGCGCTCGGGGTCGGGGGATTCCTTCCAGGTTTTGGTGCGCTGGAAGGTGACGCCGCGGCGGGCGAGCAGGCACCGTAACGCCTCGCGGTCGATCCGGATCACACGGCCGTGTACGCGGCGCAGGTAGGCGGCTAGTTTGCCGATGGACCAGCGGGTGAAGGGCTGCCCGAGCTTGGTCGGTCGGGTGGTGGGCGTCTGAACGACGAAGTCCTCGCCGTCCGGACTGAGAAGGCGGGGACGGCCTCCCGCCCACCGAGGGCCCAAGCAGGACGGACCGATCTCGTTGAACCGGTGGATCACGTCCCGGACCGTGTCCTCGTCGGCCTGAACCAACGTCGCGATCACCGGCACCCGGTTCCCGCCAGCCGAGGCCAGCAACATCATCGCGCGCCGGTAACGCACCGAACCGGTGCTGCCCAGGCGCACGATCTGCTGCAGCTTCTGCCCTTCCTGGTCCGTCGACCTGCGCACACGGACAGGCGCAGCCACCACACCCCCAGCGATCAGATCGGACGTCACCGCTCATCCAACCGCTCGGACGCCCAACCCGGCGAACCTACGTGGTCAAAGCACCAGCGCCGGGTGCGCTGGGCGGGCGGAGATGATCCAGTCGCTGGGAGTGTTGTACGGCCGAAGTGCCGTCTACGCCGACGTCTCGCCCTCCGCTGAGCATCGGCGTCTCCACCACGCGTGCGGCGCGAACCCCGACCGGGGCGGCGCCGCACGCAGCCGCCGTTCCCCGGCCGTTCCGAGCATGCCTCATCCCTTGCTGACCCCGGCGGTGATACCGGCGACTATGTGCCGTTGCAGCACCAGGAAGACGACGAGCAGCGGGACGGTGCCCAGGACGACCGTGGGCAGGAGCTGGGACGTGCTGTAGGCGTGGGTGCCGATCGTGGAGTACACGTCCAGCGTCATCGTCTGCTTGCTGTCGGAGGTCAGCAGGACCAGGGGAATGACCAGGTCGTTCCAGATGGCCAGGGTGAGAGTGATGACGAGGGTCGCGGTGGCCGGGCGCAGGACGGGCAGGATGACGTGCCAGTACGTGCGCAGCGGACCCGCACCGTCGATGGCGGCGGCCTCCTCGAGTTCGACGGGTACGGATCTCAGGAAACTGGTGAAGAAGAGCACGGCGAAGGGGAGGCTGATCGCGGCCTCCGCGAGGATCACCGAGGTGTAGGAGTCCAGCAGCTTGAGGTCTCGCATGAACATGTACAGCGGGGTGATCATGACGAAGACGGGGACCGTGAGGCCGGCCACGAAGAGCTGGTAGACCGTCCTGGTCCAGCGGCGGGAGATGCGCGCCAGCGGCCAGGCGGCGAGTGATCCGGTCAGGATGACCAGGACGGCGGCGCCGCCGGTGATCAGGACGGTGTTGTAGAGGCTGCGCCCGTAGTTCATGGTCTGCACCGCGGCCACGTAGTTGTGCAGGCTCCAGTGGCTGGGCCAGGAGAGCGGGTGGGCGGCGACGTCGGCGTCGGACTGCAGCGAGACCTTCACCATGAGCAGGATCGGGGCGACGACGACCAGGGTGACCAGGAGCAGGCCGACGTGCGAGGCGGCACTGCGCAGCCTGCGCCGGCGCAGGGGGGCGGTGTCCGCCGGGGCGGGGCTGACGGCTCTCGTGGTGCTGGGAGCGGTGAGAGTCATGCGGCGACCTCCCGGCGGCGCAGGACGGACGTGAGGAGCACGCCGACGACGACGGTGATGACCAGCAGGAGGACGGCCACCGCGGTGCCGTAGGCGAAGCGGAAGTCCTTGAAGCTGTCCTCGAAGATGACGTAGCTCAGGGTCTGGGTCGAGTTGGCGGGGCCGCCGTCGGTCATGATGAAGGGCAGGTCGAACACGCGCAGTGAACCGATCGTCGACAGGGTCATGTTCACGGTGAGGGACGGGGCGAGCAGCGGCCAGTCGATGCGACGGAACCGGGTCCACCCGCGGGCACCGTCCAGGGCCGCCGCCTCCATCAGGTCGGCAGGGATGGAGAGGTAGTTGGAGAGGTAGATGGTGGCGGTGTAGCCGAGGTACATCCACATGTAGGAGACGGCGATCGCCATCAGGGCGGTGTGGGTGTCACCGAGCCAGGAAGTCTCCAGGCTGTGCAGGCCGAAGGCGTCCATGACGGCGTCGAGCGGGCCGCCGACCGGGGAGTAGAGGAACGACCACAGGTAGGAGACGGCGACCAGGGCCATCATCGCGGGCATCAGCAGCCCGGTGCGCGCGATGGTGCGGACGGCCGGCGAGTTGTACAGCCAGTAGGCGATGCCCAGGCCGAGCGCGTTCTGTACGACGACCACCACGACCGTGTAGACGAGGGTGTTCTTGAGCGCGGCGAGCACCTGCGGGTCCTGGAAGGCCTCGCGGTAGTTGTCCAGGCCGACGAACGATCCGCCGATGACGCCGTGGGCGTCGGTGAGGCTGAGCAGAACGGACCTGATGGTGGGGTAGATGACGAAGAGGGCGTACAGGGCGGTGGCCGGAAGCATGAGCAGCGCGGCGGATCGGGTGGTGAGTCTCACGGCGACCTCATCGGGGGCGCGGACCGCGGGGCCTGTCGTAGGGCAGGCCCCGCACGGGTTCGGTGGTGGGCGGGGTGACTACTTCTTCGACGGGGTCTTGGGGATGTCCTTGTCGAGTTGCTTCAGCAGCGCGCCGGTGTCCATGGACGGGTTGTTGAAGAGCGCGTTGAGCTGAGCGGTGAACTTGTCCTCCGAGTTCGGGTAGTTGGGCACCTCGACCTGGGAGGGGCTGGTGTTGCCGGCGGCGAAGGCGGCGGCGACCGGGGCGGACTGGGGGACCTTGGGGCTCGGCACGTCGGTCAGCGTCGTGAAGCAGCTCTCGGCCTTCAGGTAGGCGCTGTCCTGCTGCGGCTGCGACATGAAGTCGACGTAACTCTCGGCCGCGGTCTTGTGCGCGGAGGCGCCGTTGACCGACCACCCCGAGCCGATGAAGGTGAAGGTCTTGGGCTTGCTGCCCGCCGGGCCGCCGGGGAAGGGGTTGAGCGTGAAGTCGAACTTGGCGCTCTGCTGGTAGTGGCTCAGGTCCCAGGCGCCGTCGACGTAGAAGGCCCACTTGCCCGCGGTGAACTGCGAGACGCCCTGGCTGAAGGGGTCCAGGCCGTTCATCGTCTTGCCGTCGACGAGACCGCTGGTCAGCAGCTGCTTGAGGTGGTCGATCACCGGGCTCCAGGTGGCGGCCCAGGTGGAGGTGCCCTTGTCGTAGCCGCTGCCCCAGGAGGGGTCGATGAGGTTGGCGGCCAGGGCGAGGGAGACCTGTTCGGCGTCCCAGCCCTTGAGGTTGGGTATCTCCAGGCCGCCGATGTTCTTCGCCTTGAGCGTCTTGAGGTCGCTGATCAGTTCGGGCCAGGTCTGCGGCACCTGCTTGATGCCCGCCTTCTTCAGCAGGTCCAGGTTGGCGTACAGGCCGATCGGGATGTTCTGCTGGACGAAGTCGTAGGTCTTGCCGTCGACCTGCGTGTACGGGGCCAGGTTGGGGAGCATCCGCTTGACCCAGGGCTGGTCGCTGAGGTCGGCGAGGAAGCCCTGCTGCTGCCAGGTGGTCAGGCGGCTCTTGTTGACCATGAGGACGTCCGCGGCGGTTCCCGCGGCGAGCCGGGTGTTGTTGTAGGCGTCGTACTCGGTGTTGGCGACGTACTTGTAGTCGACCTTGATGTTGGGGTGAGCCTTCTCGAAGGCCGCGTTGATGGCCGGGATGTCGGCGATCTCGTTGCCGCCGCCCTCGAACCCGACCACGGTGAGGACGGTCTTTCCGTCGGCGGTGGTGCCGGAGGAGGAGGACGAACAGGCGGCCAGGACGAGGGCGAAGGCCGAGGCTGCCGCCGCTGTGGTCAGTCGGCGAAGGCGAGTTTTCAATGCGGGCTCCTTGGATGGTGGGTGGGGCGGGCGAGACGGTTGCTTGGGCGCACGGGCACGCGTGTGCTGTCGCCGGTCAGGGCTGGTCGAGTTCGTAGGCCGCGGTCCGGGTCTGGATCTTCCGGATGCGTGCCACGTCGAGCTTCTCGGTCCGGTCGAACCGGTAGATGCCGTTCTGTTCCTGGAAGACGTCGGTGAGCTGCGTGTAGCAGTAACCGAACATAAGGGGGTCGTCGATCAGGGCGCCCACCAGGCCGGCGAAGCGCTCGTACCAGGCCTCCTCGCTCGCGGGCGTGCTGCCGTAGCCCCACGAGCCGGTGTCGGGGAGCCCTGCCTGGTCGGTCGGCCAGTGGATACCGCCGAACTCGCTGCAGAAGTAGGGCTGTCCGGCGTACGGCAGTGACCAGGCGCTGCCGTCCGGTGCCGTGTTCACGAACGGTTTGCCGTCGGCGAGGCCCGCCATGTCCTGGGCGAAGCGTTCGGGGTCCTGCTCGTAGTTGTGGGAGTCGTAGACGTCGGTCTCGGGCACCCGGTGGGAGTATCCCGAGCTGTCGATCACCGGCCGGGTCCGGTCGGCGGCCTTGGTGGCGAGGAACATGCCCCGGGTGACGTCGTCGAGCACGGTGATGCGGTCGGTGATCTTCTGGAAGGTCTCGTTGAGGGGGCACCAGCCGATGATCGAGGGGTGCGAGTAGTCCCGCTGGAGGACTTCGAGCCACTGGGTGATGAACGAGGCGGTCGGGGCCTGGCGTTCGGGCCGCGTTCCGGCTCTGGCGCCCCAGTCGCCGAACTCGCCCCACACGAGGTAGCCGAGACGGTCGGCGTGGTGGAGGAACCTCTCCTCGAAGACCTTCTGGTGCAGGCGTGCGCCGTTGAAGCCGGCGGCCATCGACAGTTCGATGTCGCGTACGAGGGAGGCGTCGTCCGGCGCCGTCATCAGGCCGTCGGGGTACCAGCCCTGGTCCAGGACGAGACGCTGGAAGACGCGCCGTCCGTTGAGCAGAACGGCGTGGTCGTCGATCGTCACGGACCGCAGCCCCGCGTAGCTCGCGACCGAGTCGACCAGTTCGCCCTCGGCGGTGCGTATGTCGAGGGTGAGTGTGTACAGGTGCGGGTCTCCCGGCTGCCACAGCCGGCGCCGTTCGGCGGGGATGTCCAGGACGAGGTGTGCCGTACGGTCCGCATCGAGCGGAGCCGTCGCCTCGGTGATCGTTCCCTCGCCGTCGGCGAGGACGGCGCGGCAGTGGTGGCCGGGGGCGTTGGCGGAGACCGGGAGGTCGAGAAGGAACCGGCCGCCGGCCGCGTCCGGGGTGATGCGCGGCCGGAGCAGGTGGACCCGGGGGACGGGCTCCAACCAGACGGTCTGCCAGATGCCCGTGGTCCGCGGGTAGAACGCCTCGTAGGTGTCGTACCGGGTGGACTGCTTGCCGCGGGCCTGGACGCCGGCTCGGCTGTCCCGCGCCCGCACCACGAGGTCCGGCGCGGTGCCCGGGGCGGCGAACTCGGTGATGTCGAGGGTGAAGCTGCTGAAGCCGCCCCGGTGGCGGCCCACCTCGTGCCCGTCGATCCACACCGTCGTGTCGTGGTCGACGGCCTGGAAGTGCAGCAGGATGCGCTGCCCGGCCCACTCGTGCGGGATCGGAAGCGTCCGGCGGTACCAGACGGCCTCCAGGAAGTCCTGGCAGCCGATGCCCGACAGCGGGGCCTCGGGTGCGAAGGGGACGGTGATGGTGGAGGCGAGTTCCCGGTGCACCAGGCCGCGCTCCAGACCCGTGTCGGCCTGGTCGATCTCGAACTGCCAGGTGCCGTTGAGACAGAGCCAGTCGCGGCGCACGAACTGCGGTCGGGGGTACTCCGGCCGGGGCGGGGCCGCGGGGGCGGCCGCGGCGGTACCGTCGCCGTCCCAGGGCCCGGGACCGTGTCCCTCCGGGGAGCCGCCGTTTTGCATCGATGCAAAATCGTTCACGCCCCGGAGTATGAGACGACCCTTTGCAACGATGCAATCGGCCGTCCATAACGAAACGGCATCGAGGTCACACCGGCCGGCCGACTGCCCCGCCGACCGTGCTCTCCCTGACCACCAGTCGATGGGAAGCCGTGATCTCCACGGGTGCGTCGTACGCGTCGGACTCGATCCTGGCCAGGATCCGCTCCACCGCGGCACGCGCCAACTGGTGCTTGTCGGGGGCGATGGTGGTCAGCGTGGGGGTGCTGTAGCGGCCGTCCTCGATGTCGTCGAAGCCGGCCAGCGCCAGGTCATCGGGGATGCGCAGGCCCCGGGAGAAGGCCACGCGCATGGCGCCCAGGGCCAGCAGATCGCTGAAGCAGAACACCGCGTCCGGCGGGTCGGGACGGTCCAGGAGCCGCGCCATCGCTGCGGCTCCGTGCCGGCGTTCGTAGTGCGGCGTCGGCACCATGAGTGACTCGTCCACGGTGAGGCCGGCCTGCGCGAACGCCTCCCGGTAACCGCGGGTGCGCAGGACGGCGGTGCCGTCCGTGGGGTCCTGGTGGACGCCGATGGCGGCGATTCGCCGGCACCCCAGGCCGATGAGATGGGCTGTCATCTCCCGTGCCGCACTGACGTTGTCGATGGCGACGTGGTCGGCGCTGGAGTCGAAGATCTTCTCACCGAGCAGGAGTATGGGTGCCGAGCCGTGCCGGGCTTCGAGATCGGCGGCGGTCAGGGAGAGCGGGCTGGCGATCACGCCGTCGAAACTGACCGCGCGCGATGCTTCTATGATCAGTTCCCGCTCTCGTTCGACGTCGCCGTCGGTCTGGTCGATGAGGACGGCGTATCCGCGGGCGCGCGCCTCGCCGATGACCAGGCGCACGAGTTCGGCGAAGTAGGGCACGTCGAGTGCCGGCACAACCAGCGCGATGATGCGCGTGCGTCCCTGTTTCAGGTTGCGGGCCATCAGGTTGGGGCGGTATCCGAGCTCGTCGATCGCCGCCTGGACCCGCACCTTGGTGGCGTCGGTCACCCGGGCGTAGCCGTTGACCACGTTGGACACCGTGCGGATCGAGACGCCGGCACGCTCGGCGACGTCTCGGAGCGTGGGGGCCGTCATCACGTGTTGACCTCTCTGGCCGAGCGGTGTGCGGTGGGATGCCGCGACACGGATACCGCGGTGCCGGTACCGCTGTGTCGCCACTGCGGTTCACGACGCGGACGGTGTCGTGCGCGGTGCAGACAGTCTAGGCGATTGCATCGATGCAAAAACCTGCTACCGACCCATTGCAAAGGGCCGCTCCACGGCTCCATACTCCCCGACTGCGGGCTTTGCCATCGTTGCAAACGATGCTCGCCGCACCCGCCGTCTCCGCACGGACGGGCCGCGTCCCCACCCGTCACCGCAAAGGGAGCCGCCATGGCCACGTCGCCACCGCGCGACCGTCGCAGACGTCGTGCGCGCCTCCTGCTCAGCCTGCTCGCCTCGGTCCTTCTCTGTCTGCTCGCCCTGCCGACCAGCGCCTTCGCCAACACCCCGGGCAACGTCCTGTACAGCCCCGCCTCCAGCACGGAGGGCATGGCCTACACCCGCATGATCCGCCTGCAGTACAGCGGATCGGCCAACGGAACACTGCTCGCGAGCTTCGAGCACTGGAGCACCGACGGCAGCTCCAGCTCGTATGTGATCCGCCGCAGCACCGACGACGGTGCCTCGTGGTCCACCCTGTCGACGGTCCCCGGCGACACCTTCTCCTACCAGCCCTTCCTCTTCGAATATCCGCGGCCCCTCGGGGCCTACCCGGCCGGAACCCTGCTGCTGGTGGGCGCCACCCTGCCCGCCGACCGATCCGGAGTGACGTTCCGCGAATGGCGCAGCACCGACCACGGCGCCACGTGGACGTACGCGGGGGCCCCGCAGACCGCACACGGAGCCGACGGCAGCGGAATCTGGGAACCCTTCATCGCCCTGGACTCCGCGGGCAAGATGCTCATGTACTTCTCCGACGAGCGCCAGAACACCACCTACAGCCAGTTCCTCGGGCACATCGTCTCCACCGACGGCGGCGACACCTGGAGCGCCAACCCCGACGGCAGCACGCGTGTGACTCCCGGCGAGGTCAAGGACGTCGCCAGCACCACACAGGCCGACCGGCCCGGCATGATCACGGTGGCCCGCATACCGTCCACCGGAACCTACGTGGCCAGCTATGAGGTGTGCGGTCCGCAGAACTGCCTGGTGCACACCAAGACGTCCTCCGACGGCGACACCTGGGGCAGCGGCCCCTCCGACCTGGGCACCGTCCCGAAGACCGACGACGGCCGGGAGCTGTACGGCACCCCCGTCATCGCCTGGAGCCCGGCCGGCGGCGCCAAGGGCGAGCTCATGCTCACCGGCCACACGGAGTCACGCCTGGCCGGCGGGGCCCCCGAGAACCAGCAGGTGGTCCTCCTGAACACCGCCGGCGGCAGCGGGTCCTGGTCCTGGATGCCCTCCCCCATAGCGGTGCCCACCAGTGGAGCCCCGTCCAGCTGTGGCACCAACTACAGCCCTGACCTGCTGCGCTCGGCCGACGGTACGAGCGTGCGCTACAGCGCGGCGGGGGCTGCCGGCCCGTACAACTGTGAGGAGCTCACCGGCTCGGGCAATGCCGGCGTGCTGCCGTACACCGCCGACTTCTCCTCCACCGACGGTGGCTGGACGCAGTACGGCGGCACGTGGTCCGCTTCCGGCGGCACGTACACCGAGTCCGCCGCGGGCACCGGCGGCAACAAGGCCGTCACCGGCTCCACCGGCTGGACCGACTACACCCTCCAGGGCGACGTCCGCCTCGGCGACACGAGTGGCAACGGCAACGCCGGCTTCCTGGTCCGCGCCACCGACCCGACCACCGGTACGGACAACGTCGACGGCTACTACGTGGGCGTCACCGGCTCCAACCTCGTGATCGGACGCGAGAACCACGGATGGACCCAGCTGGGCAGCACGCCGATACCCGGCGGTCTGTCCACCGGCACCTGGTACCACCTGACCGTCCAGGTCACCGGCTGCGTCATCTCCGTCCAAGGAGCACCGTCCGGCTCCTGGAGCAACCCCGCCTACCTCAGCCTGAACGACTGCGCCTTCTCCCACGGCTCGGTCGGTGTCCGCGACTACGACACCACCGCAGCCTGGCGCAACATCACCGTCCGCACGGCGGCCGCCGTCACCGGCCCCGGCGCCACCGGCAAGTGCCTCGACGTCAACACCAACACGAACACCAACCAGAACGCGGCCCAGCTCTGGGACTGCAACCAGGTCCCCGGACAGCATTGGACGGCCGCCGCCGACGGCACCCTGCGCGCCTTCGGCAAGTGCCTCGACATCGACAAGAACGCCACGGCCGACTTCAGCAAGGTCCAGCTCTACGACTGCAACGGCGTGGGCGGCCAGCAGTGGGTCCCCCGCGCCGACGGCAGCCTGTACAACCCCCAGTCCGGACGTTGCCTGGACGACCCCCAGGGCAACACGGCGAGCGGAACACAGCTGCAGATCTACGACTGCAACGGGTTGTCCACCCAGGTGTGGCACCTGCCCTGAACACGCAGGCGCGGATGAGCGCGGGGGCGGGCCCTGTGCCACGCCCGCCCCTGCGCACCACACAGCAGGAGGTACCGCGCTGCAGCGACCACGGGGGTCTACTCTCCGCCCGGTGCCGGATGGCTGCGGAAGAAGTCGATGGCGGCGCCCTCGGGTGTCCTCGGCGTCCCGGCCGGAGAGGAAGCGTTCCCCAGCGCGAACAGTCTCGAAGCTCGTCGGGCAGCAGCGGGCGACCTGGAAGGGGCGGCTGGGTCCACTTCTTCTTCACCAGGCGCTGGTGCCAGGGGAGCAGGGTGCGTGGGGAGACGAGCCGGTGCACGCGGAGCGCCCGCGGTAGGAGTCGGGCGAGCGCCGCCAGCAGCGCGCGGTCCGGCCAGCCCGGCTTCGGCGCGGCGACCTGGCGGCGCAGCACCGCGACCTCGTGCCGCAGAGTGCAGATCTCGGCGTTCTTCGCCGCAGTAGATCGGCACAGCTCGTCACCCGCGGGAATACTCGCCGCAAGCGTCGGCGCTACGAGATGCATTGAAAGCTCCCAGATGTAGTGAAATGAGCTATTTCAAGGAAGTGGGCATCATGGGACAGCTCGATGACAAGGTGACCCTGGTGACCGGTGGCTCGACCGGGATCGGTCTGGCCATCGCCCGCCGGTTCGCCGACGAAGGCGCCACCGTCTACCTCACCGGCCGGCGCAAGGCCGAACTGGACGCGGCCGTGGAAACCGTCGGCGAAAGGGCCGTCGGCGTCCAGAGCGATGTCTCGCATCTCGACGATCTCGACCGGCTCTTCTCCACCATCGAGGAGCGCAGCGGACGGCTGGATGTCGTCGTGGCCAACGCCGGCGTCGCCGAACTCGCCAGACTAGGGGAGATCACCGAGGAGCAGTACGACAAAACCTTCGACGTCAATGTCAAGGGGACGCTCTTCACCGTCCAGAAGGCACTTCCACTGCTTCCGGACGGCGCCTCGGTGATCGTGCTCTCCTCCATCAACGCGTCGAAGGGTTTCGAGGCGATGGGCGTCTACAGTGCCACCAAGGCAGCCGACCGCAACCTGGCCCGCACCCGGGCCGCCGAGCTCGCGGCCCGCGGCATCCGGGTCAACGCCATCAGCCCCGGCCCCATCGAGACCCCCGGCATCCGTGGCCTGGGGAGCCCGGCACAGGGCGAACAGCACCTCGCGGACGCCCTTGCGACGATGATTCCGCTCGGCCGGATGGGCCGCGCCGACGAAGTCGCTTCAGCGGCGCTCTTCCTTGCCTCGGACGAGAGCTCCTTCACCACCGGAGCCGAGCTCTTTGTCGACGGCGGCCTCGCCCAGATCTGAAGCCCGACCGCGCGTCCGCCGGCAGAGTCATCGAAGATGGACCAGGACCCGGCCAGCGTTGGTCGCGTCGGTCTCCACCCGGACGTAGAGCTTCTTGATGTGCTTCTGCGCCAGCACGGCCAGCACCCGCTTCTTCAGCTGGCCCGTCCCCCTGCCTGTGATGATCTGCACGACGTCGACCCCAGTGGCGGCGGCCTTGAAGAGGGTCTGGCGCAGCGCGACATCGATGTCGCGGTTGTTGCGGAAGATCGGGTGTAGATCCAACGTGAGCAGGGCAATCGCCTCCGATGCGCTCGGTCACCGGCCGACGCCGGGTCCCCGTGGGCTCGTCGTGCAGTGGCAGCGTACGTCCTCCCCCCGCCCTCCGTCCCATGCCGCGGGTTCCGGACTTCCGGGGGTTCGGCCGGAATCGCGCCGGTGCTGCAGCTTGTTCAGCGGGAGGTGGTGGAGCAGGCCGACGCGGACTACTCAGTGTCGGTGAACGTGGGCTTGCCGACCTGGCGTTGAAGGGCGAGCAGTTGGTGACGGACGGCAAGGATCTCGATGTCTTTGTCCCGGCCGCTGATCGGCAGCAGACGCAGGAGCGCGAAGGTGTTGGTCGCGGCGAGACAGGCCAGGCGCAGCAGCACGACAGATCATGATGCCGCCCGTCCCTGGTCAAGGTGAAGAGCGCGGGGCGATCGGTGGGCACAGCCAGAGATCGGTGATCAAGGCCGTCACCTGGGCGGATGATTTATCGGCACCCGCACAGTCCCCGACCCTACTCGGGCAGGGGCCAAGCCCGTGCCACACCCGTCAGTCCGGGCGGATCGCCGGAGTCCGCTTCTGCCGCGCGGTCACCCGGCGCTCCCTGCCGGTGGCGGACTCCTCGGGCTGGGCCGCTGGCAGGTGTGGCAGCCCTGACGGACCGGCCGGTGCCGACCTCGGCTCGGCCGCCGGTGGGTGCCGCGGCAGCACCATCCGGAGCAACGAGCCGCTCGGCCGCTCGGACACCACGGTGAGGTTACCGCCATGACCCTCGACGATGGCGCGCACGATCGCCAGGCCGAGCCCGGTGCCGGAGCGCCTCGACGACTGCGGCCCGCCGCTCCCGTCGTCCGCCTGCGACCGGGCGAAACCGATACCCCCGTCCTCCACGTCGATCACGGCACCGTCGCGGGTCGCGTGACAGCGCAGCGCGATGGCGTCACCGTCCACGGTGAACTTCACGGCGTTCTCCACCAGGGCGTCGAGGGCGGCCTCGAGCCGTGACTCGTCACCTTCGATCAGGGCGGAGGGCGTGTCCAGGTGCCAGTGACGGTCCGAGGCCGGCCGCCACCGCTGGACCGTTCGCCGCAGGAGAGAGCCCAGGTCGACGGGCCCCCACTCGAACTCGGTGGGCTCATAGGCGTCGGCCAGGACGAGGAGACGCCCGGCGAGGCCGCCGAGTTTGTCCAGCTCGTCCACGACGACGTCGAGGTCCTCCTTGCTCTCCGGGGTCGGCAGCTCGTTGCGGACCATCTCGGCGTAGCAGCGGGCCACCGTGATCGGCGTTCGCATCTCGTGCGAGCAGTTGCGGACGAACAGCTCCTTGACCTCCTGCGCGCGACGCTCCCGCTCGACGAGGCTCTGCATCTTCGCGAGGGCAGCCGCCCGCCGGCGTACGTGCCAGACCATGGTGAGGAACACCAGCGCCATCAGCGGCACTTCGGCGAGTTCGTCCCGGGATGCGTAGCCCTCCGCCACGACCCCGCCCAGCGTCGTACCTGTGACCAGGGTGACCACGGTCAGCACGACGGACGTGCGGCGGGCCGACCAGTTCTGGACGCCGTAGACGAGGGACATGCTGATCCACACCAAGTGGAACGCCACGGTCTCGAGGTCGGGCACGACGAAGATCAGCAGCTGGCTGCACGCGGCGAACAGCGCCCAGCCGGCGAAGACGAGCCGCCGGCGCTCAGCCGGCACGGAACGCGTACCCGACATTGCGCACCGTCTCGATGACCGGCTGGGGCACCTTGCCGCGGATCCGGCGGACCGTCACATCGACCACGTTGCTCCCGAGGTCGTCGGCATATCCCCAGACACTCGTGAGGATTTCACGTCGGCTGCACACTTCCCCGGCTCGCCGCATGAGGTGGCCGAGCAGCATGAACTCCCGGTGCGACAGGGGCACGTCCCTCCCGTCCAGGCTGAGCGTCTGCCGCTCGAGATCGAGGGTGACCTCCCCGACGTGCAGCCACCGCTGGGACATGCCGGTGGAGGGCGTACGGAGCCTGGTGCGAACACGCTCCACGAGCTCCGCAGTCGCGAAGGGCTTGCCAAGGAAGTCGACGGCCCCGATCCGCAGGCAACGGACCCGTGTGGCGACGTCCATCACGGCGGACAGGACGAGGACCCGCTGGTCGGGTCGCAGTTCGAAGGCGCGCCGCATCACCTCGAAACCGTCGAACCCCGGCAGCATGAGGTCGAGTACGACCAGGTCGAACTTGCCGTCTTGCAGGCGCCGTACGGCGGCCGGGCCGGACCCCGTGCCGTCGACGACGTGACCGTCCGCCTCCAGCGTGCGCGTGAGGTAGGCGCGCAGCCGTGCCTCATCCTCGACGACCAACAGTTGTGCCATGGTGGCTACTACCTCCCCTGCACCGCACTCGACAGTCCCCCCTGGGCTGTCATCTGCGGCTGTCCCCGGACCTTTGTAAATGCCGCACCCGGGGTTGCGCAGCCGATCTCGGATAGTGTCGTGATTCGACCCGGTTTGATGCCCACCGAAGGCGATTGATGTCACGTTGAGTAAGTTGACATGCGCACGCCGTAATGGTGGGAACAGTGCACCGGCATCCCCCACGGGCCGGCCTCTCGACATCCCGTCATGACAGCTGGATGAGAGGCGCGTCATCTTCGCCCCGCGCGCGGCGTCCCGCCGCACAGTTGTCGCGCAGACCCGCGGGGCGCGGCACTGGGGAGGCCGCGGCGGGTCACCAAAGGGAGGGGGAAAGGCGTGTTCATCCAACGCGCGAAGAGATCCACGCTTGGGGCGTGGGCACGACTCACCGTCGCGCTGATCATCGCCGGGGCGGCGGTGGCGATGTTGATGTGTCTGCCACCGTCGCAGGTCCAGCAGGCGCAGGCGGCGGCTGCCGCCGATGGGCCGAGCAGCCCGACGGACGAGACGAAGGTCCCGCACTACTTCGGCCCGTCGCCGAACTGGGCCAACAGCCCGCTGACCGTGTCGAAGGCCCGTGTGAACATCACGTCCACCACGGGCGCCGGGACCGGTGCCGAGGCGACGGCTACCGTGGACCCGCAGACCGGCGGCATCGCGAGCATCGACGTGACCGCCCCGGGCCACGACTACGTCGCCAGCTCGACGACGGTCACCATCGACGGTGGCACCATACCGGCGACCGCGGAGGCCACCGTCCAGTCGAGCGGGGGTGTGGTCGGCCTCAAGGTCGGCGCGGGCGGCAGTGGCTACGGCGGCTTCGCGGTGGACATCAGCGGCGGCGGCGGGAGCGGTGCCGCCGCAACGGCCTCAGGTGGGGTGGACGCCGTGACGATCACCGAGGGCGGGTCGGGCTACACCATGCCGACGGTGGACTTCGACCTTCCCGACGACCCGAACGGCACCGTGGCCAAGGGCCACGTCGAGCCGGCCGATCTGGCTGCCGACGGCAGCATCACCAAGGTGACCGTCGACGATCCCGGCAGCGGCTACAGCAGCGCACCCGGCGTCGCGATCCACAACGGCACGCTGGCCGACCCGATCCTCGGCGCGACGGAGGCGAAGGCCTCCAGCAGCCTGAAGCTGGTGGCGCTGACCGTGGACAAGGTCGGCTCCGGCTACACCGCAACGCCCGACGTCACGATCACCGACCCGACGGGCAAGCAGGGCGCCGGGGCAACGGCGAACGCGGTGACGGACGTCGGTGCCATCCTTGCCATCAAGGTTACTGACCCGGGGGCCGGTTACCTCACGGCCGGGATGAAGAAGTTCCAGGACGAGCTGCCGGTCACCTGCGCCCCCGGTGTGGACGGCACGGGTTGTCCCGACGTCCCCCAGCTGCAGGCGCCGTCGACGAAGCCGTCGGAGAAGTTCATCCCCATGGGTGTGCCGGAGCCCGTCACCACCAGCGCCAAGCCGGCCGACGAATACGTCATCGGTCTCGTGCAGTACCTCACCCGGTTCTCCTCGGACCTGCCGCCGACCCTGGTGCGCGGCTACGTCCAGCTGTCGACGGACGCGGTGCCCGGACGGAAGGTCCCGCTCTACAACGAGCTGATGGACGGCACCAGGCAACCGCTGCCGTACACGGGTGTGACCTCGCCGCAATGGATGGGTCCCCTCATCGCCGCGACCAAGGACCGGCCGGTGCGGATCGTGTTCCGCAACCTGCTGCCGAAGGGCGCCGACGGTGACCTGTTCCTGCCGGTCGACAGCACCGGCATGGGCTCCGGCATGGGCCCGATGGCGATGCCCACACCGAAGAACGACGGCACCGTCATGGACGAGGTGCGCAATCCGACGTGCACGAACGCCAGGACCGGCTGCTTCACGCAGAACCGGGCCACGCTGCACCTGCACGGGGGCATCACGCCGTGGATCAGCGACGGCACCCCCCACCAGTGGATCACCCCGGCCGGCGAGACCACGGACTGGCCGGAGGGGGTCGCCGTGCAGAACGTGCCGGACATGGTGGACAGCAACGGGGCGACGCTCTGCGCCGCGAAGGACGACGGCTGCTCGACGTTCTACTACACCAACCAGCAGAGCGCGCGGCTGATGTTCTACCACGACCACTCCTACGGCATCACCCGGCTGAACGTGTACGCCGGCGAGGCCGCGGGCTACACCATCACCGACGACACCGAGAAGGCGCTCGTCAAGAGCGGCACCATCCCCGACGCGGCCGACACCCTCCCGCTGCTCGTCCAGGACCGCACGTTCGTCCCGGACGACGCACAGCTCAAGGGGCAGAAGGACGCCGACGGCAAGGTCGTCTCCTACGGTCAGGACCCGACCTGGGACACCAAGCGCTGGGGCACCAAGGGCAGCTTCTGGTACCACCACGTCTACATGCCCGCGCAGAACCCGGGCGACCCGTCGGGCATGAGCGCGTACGGGCGCTGGATGTACGGGCCGTGGTTCTGGCCGCCGGCCGGCGACGCCAAGTACGGGCCCATAGCTAATCCTTACTACGACCCGAAGTGCAAGCTGGACGACCCGTCGACCTGGCAGTACCAGACCGACCCGTACTGCGAGCCGGAGCAGATCCCCGGCACGCCGAACATCTCGATGGGCATGGAGCAGTTCAATGACACGCCCATCGTCAACGGGGTCGCCTACCCGAAGGCGACGCTTCAGCCGAAGACCTACCGGATGCGGCTGCTCAACGCCGCGAACGACCGGTTCTTCAATTTCCAGTGGTACACCGCCGACCCGAAACAGGGCGACGGCACGACCGAGGTGGCGCTGAAGCCGAACGAGCTGGAGGCCGCGCAGACCGACCCGAACGTGTCGCCCACCCCGGTGGACGCGAACAACGACGCCGCCGGGCCGGACTGGATCCAGATCGCCAACGAAGGTGGTTTCCTGCCGGCTCCGGCCGTGATCGACGGTCAGCAGCCGACGACCTGGATTACCGACCCGACGCGCTTCGACGTCGGGAACGTGGACAAGCACTCGCTGGCTCTCGCGCCGGCCGAACGGGCGGACGTATTGGTGGACTTCTCGAAGTTCGCCGGAAAGACCCTCATCCTGTACAACGACGCACCCGCGGCCTACCCGGCACGCGTCTCGTCGTACGACTACTACACAGGCGCACCCGACCTCAGCCCGGTCGGCGCACCGAAGATCCTGCCGGGGTACGGGCCCAACACCCGCACCGTGATGCAGGTGACCATCGCGGACACGACGCCGGCTCCGGCGTTCGACCTGGCGAAACTGCGGGCCGCCTTCAAGCACCACGCGGACGGCTCGGGCGTCTTCGAGTCCGGGCAGAACCCGACGATCGTCGGGCAGGCAGCCTACAACTCGGCGTATGGCACGAGCTTTGCCGCCAGCAGCAACTGCAACGTCAAGAACACGTCCGTGAACACCTGTGACGGCCTGGTCCGCGTGAACGACACGTCGACGTTCGGCTTCAACACGCTCAGGTCACCGACCAGCAAGATGGCGATGCCGTTGCAGCCGAAGGCCATCCACGACGAGATGAACGCGACCGCGTTCGACGACTTCGGCCGGATGGAAGCCAACCTCGGCATCGAGGCGCAGCCACCGTCACCGGGTGCCCAGAACGTGACGTTGTACCCGTACGTCAATCCGCAGACCGAACTGATCGACGGCACCGACCTGCCCAAGGGCGACACGAAGGTGACGCCGATAAGAACCAACGCGGACGGGACGCAGATCTGGCGGTTCACCCACAACGGGGTGGACACGCATCCGATCCACTTCCATCTGTACGACGTCCAAGTCCTCAACCGGGTGACCTGGGACAACATCATCATCCCGCCGGACGCCAACGAGCTGGGGTGGAAGGACACCGTGCGGATGAGCCCATTGGAGGACACGATCGTCGCGCTGCGGCCGGTCGTGCCGACGGTACCGTTCGAGGTGCCGAACTCCATCAGGCCACTCAACCCGGCGATGCCACTCGGCGACACGTCGATGTTCAACAGCATCGATCCGCAGGGCAACCCGACGGCGGCCATCACCAACAAGCTGGTGAACTTCGGCTGGGAGTACGTCATCCACTGCCACATCCTCAGCCACGAGGAGATGGACATGATGCGCCCCGAATCGCTGGTGCTGCCGCCTGCGAAGGCGACCGGCCTTTCTTCCTCCGTCGTGGGCACGGGCAAGAACGCCCGGATCCGGCTGGCGTGGCAGGACAACTCGATCAACGAGACCTCCTTCGTCGTCCAGCGGTCGAGTGACGGAACCACATGGGCCGACGTCGGCACGGTCGCCTCGCCACTGAACCAGCCGAACGTCCATGAGGCCCGCTCCTTCGACGACCCGACGGCATCGGTGACGACGCCGTACCTCTACCGGGTGGTCGCGCTCAACACGGTCGGATACGGCAGCGAGTTCCCGAGCATGACGGCGAAGTCGGTGTCGGACCCGTTCGGCGTCAACGCCCCGCAGTCCCCGACCGGCCTGACCGCCGCGTTGCAGACCGGGCCGAAGGTCAGCCTCACCTGGCGCGACAACGCGACCAACGAGTCCGGGTTCGTCGTCGAGCGGTCCACGGACAACGGCGCGACGTTCAGCCAGGTCGGCACGGTCCCGGCCCGCAACAAGACCGGACCGGTCACGTTCGTGGACAGCACCGTCGCACTGGGATCCACCTACCAGTACCGCGTCTCGGCGCTGAACATCGCCGGCCGCGGCACGACGCCTCCCGTCACGGTCATGGTGTCGGCCCCGCCGATTGCCGGCAGGCCCGGGTCGGCGGCAAGGAAAGTATCCAAGTGACCTGGGGTGATGTCTCGGGCGAGTCCGGCTATGCCGTCAGGTGGAGTGACACCAGCACGTTCACCACGTTGGCCGGGACGTCGCCGGGGATTTCCGCCGGGCCCCGGCTCTACAGGACGGGCAAACTAGCTCGCCAGGTCTGGTACGTGCAGGTCCGAGCGACAAACGCACTCGGAAGCTCGGCGTGGTCGTCCCCGGTCCGGGTGTCCGCGGCACCGTGACCCCGGGAAGGGCGGAGCCGGTCCCGGCCGAGTGACCACGCAGGCCAGGAGGGCGGGACCCCGCCCGCCCTCCTGGCTCTGCACGAGTGGACTAGGGTTCGTCGGAGCCGTCGGCCCGCGAATGGTCCGGATGTTGTCCCCGGCGAGACGAGCCTGGTCATCTGTCGACGTCGGACCCCTCGGCCCGTGGACGGCTCCAAGCGGATGTGTCGGCCCGCCCGGTGCTACGGCGAGGCGGGCAGGTGCGGGGAGCGGAGCACGAGCAGGGTGATCTCGCTGGGGGCGAAGACGCGGAACGGCGGACCCCAGAAGCCGGTGCCGCGGCTGGTGTAGAGGAGGGTGCGGGGGCCGTGGTGGCTGAGGCCGGCGAGGGCGGGCTGGTCGATGCGGACGAGGTGGTGGAAGGGCCAGATCTGGCCGCCGTGGGTGTGGCCGGAGAGTTGGAGGTCGATGCCGGCTGCTGCTGCCCGGTCGATGAACTTGGGCTGGTGTGCCAGGAGCAGGACGGGTAGGTCCGGGTCGGCGCCGTTCAGGGCTCCGGCGAGGTGGGCGCGGTGGCCTGCCAGGCCGGAGGACTCGGCGGTGACGTCATCCACGCCGGCGACCACGAGGGTGTCGCCTCCGCGTTCGAGCAGCAGATGGCGGTTGCGCAGCGGCTCCCAGCCCAGCTCGTCCATCAGGTCGACCCAGCCCTGGGCCTGGCTGTAGTACTCGTGGTTGCCGGTGACGTAGACACGGGCCCGGGTGGCCCGCACGGTTCCGAGTGGGGCGGCCTGGGCGCGGCGGCGTTCGGCCGTGCCGTCCGCGATGTCGCCGGTGTGGCAGACCAGGTCGGCTTCCAAGGTGTTCACCGTCTCGCACACCCGTGCCGACCAGCGGGCGCGATCGAGGGGACCGTAGTGGGTGTCGGTGATGAGGACGACGCGGATGCCATCCAACCCCGCGCCCAGCCGCGGGAGTTGCACGTCGAGTCGGCGCACCCGTGGCACGCGGCGGGCCTCGGCGTACCCCCAGGCGAGCAGGACGGCGGTTACGCCGAGGACGGCCCAAGTGACTATTCGGGCCCGGTCCTGACTCTCGCCGACGCCGGCCACGGTCAGGGCGAGCCGCAAGAGGACGCCGATCAGAGTGGACCAGGTGAACAGGACCCAGCTGGTGCCCAGCAGGGTGTCACCGACGATCGCCGCCCGGTCCTGCTGACGCCGGCCGTGGCCGCGCACCATCGCGAGCGGCATACCGACGAGGCCGAGGACGAACAGGGCGGTGCCGACCAGCGTGACGGGCAGCGGCCAGTGCTGGCCGGTGTACAGGAGCACCCAGCAGGGCACGGCCCATAGCAGGACCGGGGCGATCAGGGGGATGTAGCGCATCAGGCGGTGCAGTCGGCTCTGCCGCGGCGCTTGCGCTTCACCCTCAACGGGCCGGGTGTTGCTGGTGTCGGTCACGCTTCCCCTCCCTGACCAGGCTGCCGTCTCGCGCACTGTATCCGGTCGCCCTCGGGCCGGCGGACCGGCGTTCACGGGCGCGGCCCCCTGGGGCGAAGGGTTCTCCGCAGGATGGCAAGACTCCGCCGCAGACACCTCCCTTGGCATGAGCCGCGATCAGGGCGCTACCGCCCCGGCTTGGCACTGCCGCCACTGGAGGGCGCGCCGGTGGGGCGATGGCCTAAGAGAACGACTCTGACCGCCCCCTCCCTGGACCTGGCTGGCTGTCGCGCGGCCCCTCCCTTGTGCGCGATGTCCTAGCTTGTCTGTTACAGGAGTCCGAGGCCGTAACGACGGCGTCTCGGCCTGAACACCAAGGGGAGATCATGGCTGTCACGACCACGCTGGCCGCACGCACAGGAGCGGCCTTCCAGGTATCGCAGGGCGGAACACTGCGTGTGATCAACACGTACGGAAGCCAAGTGGTCGACACCTGGGCAGTGGCGAGGCAGGAGCCGCAGCACGGGCTGTCGATGGCGCACACGCGCGCCGTGCTGGGCCGCCTGATGGTGAAGGCCGGTGACGAGCTGGTCGACGACTTGCGCAGGCCCATCCTGCAAATCGCCGAGGACACCTCTCCGGGCGTGCACGACACCCTCATCCCGGCCTGTGACCCCGTCCGGTACCAGCGACTGGGACACAAAGGCCACCACGACAACTGCAGCGACAACTACCACCGAGCCCTCGCGGAGTCCGGCCTTCCGGACCTCCTGACCCCGGTGCCCGCTCCGCTCAATTTGTTCATGAATGTGCCCGTGAACTCGGACGGCGACATCGTGTTTCGCGCGCCGGTCAGCCGTCCGGGCGACTCGGTGCTCCTGCGGGCGCTCACGGATGTGGTGGTCGTGCTGTCCGCCTGTCCGCAGGACCTCGTCCCGGTTAACGGCGATCTCCAGCAGCCAAGGGACGTGGAGGTCCGCATCACGGACGCCCCGGGCAAGCAGGCACAAGAGCAGTCATGAACCGGAAAACGAGCTCGGGCGGACGCCGATGCCCATGCGATCATCGATCCGGTGAACTGCGCGATGGACACCTGGGCCTGAGCCTCGATCAGAGCGCCGTGGGCCGCAGCGTCTCCGCACGCAGGTAGTACTGGTCGAGGTGGTATGGGCCTCGTGAAGTCATCGTTGCAGGTGGGAGGTCGTGCTCCTCACCGTGCTTCCCTCCGTTGGGAAGAACCCACGGTCGTGTGGCACACGATGGTCATGACAGTGAGACCCCTTGTCAGCGGGACGGAGGGACACCGACCACCCAGCACGACGGATCCACCCGCGGTACGTGCCGGGTCTGCGGGATGCTCAACGGCCGCACCATCCCTTGTCGAGCCTTGAACGAGCAGGAGGGTCGTGCAGCAAGGTGCCGACGACCCGGCACCGGCGCATCCCGGGCAACACCCTGTGGGTGGCCTGCCTCATAGCGGGCACGGCTGCCGCAGCCAACTGGGTTACAAGTCGCCGCCTGCGCGCCGCAGCGCCGGCCCGTCGGTCGGAACGGTCAGCTGGTGTGAACGGTCAGTCGTCCCAGCCGTCCCACTCCTCCAGGTCTTCCTCGTCCAGCCCATGATCGGCCATCATCTGCTCGGCCTCGGTCCGCGCGCCGCGTGCCCGCAGGGATCGGACCAGTACGACGACCGCGTTCCAGCGGGCGTCGTTCCAGGGGTCGTCGGGGTCCGTCAGCAGGTCCAGTGCCGCACGGGCCGCCTCCTCCGCGGCGCCTGTGGCACCGAGGCGCAGGCGGACGACCGCGAGTGCGGTCAGGATCTCACCGAGCAGTTCCGCGGTCTCGGTGGACCGCGCGGCGGAGGGCCCGGTGAGGAGACCACGGGCGGTCGACAGGTGCGTCGCAGCCTCCGTCAACCGCCCGTCGCGGTGCAGCATCCGGGCGCAGGCGTGCAGGAGCCCGGCCCTCGGCTCGACCGGCGTGTGCGGCTCGGCCAGTGCGGACTCCGCCTCGGCCAGCAGCTCGGCCACCGCCGCAGGGGCGGGGTTGCGCAGCAGCGCCTGCCGCAGCGCGGACAGTCGCTCCGCGGGGTGACCGGAGGCGGCGAACCCCCGTGCCGCCGAGAAGTACCAGCGTGACGCCTCAGGGCCGTTTCTCAGCCACTCGCCGAGTGTGGCCTCCAACTCTGGGCGGTCGGGCGCCCCAGGGGCCTCCCCGTGCTGCTTCTCCAGCAGCTCACGCAGCCGGCGGACGGCCTCGCCCCGATGGCCGTCCTGCTCGTAGGCGCGGGCCAGCAGCACATGGCAGCGGGTGGCGTCCTCGGCCATGCCGAGGCGTTCCAGTTCGCGGATCGCCTCCTCCGCCGCTTCCACCGCCTCCGCCGGGCGTTCGGTCTCCAGGAGGACTTCGGCTGCGGCGAGCCGCGCACGGGCCGCGCCCTCGGCGTCACCCGCGGCGGTTGAGGCGGCCACCTGCTCGATCAGACCCCGGACGCGTTCGCCGCCGCGCGTGTGCGCCGACGCGGAGAACACGGACATGGGTACGGGTGCACCGATCGGCCCGGCCGCCATCCATCGCCGGATCCGCTTGCTCTGGTAGTCGTTGCCATTGCGGGTGTCGAACCGGGCAGCGATGTCCATGGCCGTTTCGCGGAGTTCGGTGGCGAGAGCCGAGACGCTGGTGTCCGGGCGGCGCCGGCCACCCGCGGCCGGGAACCGCAGGAGCAGCTCACCCTCGCCCTGGTTCTCCAACGCGGCCAGGACGGCCACGGCCGCAGCCGCGAACTCCGCTTCCGCCAGCGGTGTCCGGGCCTGGTCCAGCCAGGACAGATGGCGCTCGATCAGGTCGAGGCCGCGGCCCGCGTTGCCCGTGTGCACGCAGAACAGCAGATGCAGTGCGAGCTCCGCCAGGTGGTGTGGATTGTCGCGCATCCGCCGATACGCAGTGCGGTGGGCCTCGAGTGCCTGCTCCCCGCGGCCGGTACGCACGTACGGCAGCAGCAGCTCGGAGTTGATCCACTGAGGCTGCTCGCTGCAGAACGAGGTGCGGGCCGGCTCCCCGATCCGTATCGCCTCCACGTCCCGGCCCAGCGCGACCAGGGTCCGCACCTGACTGCTCGGGACACAACCTGAGCAGTCCGACAGCGAGTCGCGCCGGGTGCGGTCCATCCGCTCGTAGAACTCCTGGGCCTGCTCCAGCTCGCCCACGCTCTCCGCGATCAGCCCCCGGTGCTGCAGTACGGCGTGCATGCTGTGGCCGCCCCGCCGGTAGCGGCGCTCCATGTCGTCCAGCAGGTCGAAGGCGCGCTGCAGCGGAATCTCCGGGAACTGGTGGACGCTGTAGATCATCCACTTGATGTTCCACAGCAGCCGGTGCTCGGCCCGCGCTCCGAAGCGCTCGGGCTCACGGTCGTACGCCGCCAGACACCAGGAGTAGGCCAGGAACGCCTTGGCCGGCACCCAGCTGTGCTGGAACACCGAGGTCGCCTGCATCCGTACCTCGAAGGCGAACTCCACCAGGTCGAGCGCGTCCGCGTGCCGCATCACCTCCTCCAGCGCCGCGAACTTCGCCGCTCCCCTCGGCATGCCGAGGGCATCCTGGTAGAGCTTGCGCAGCTCCTGCTCGGTGTGGCTCACCGGGCACCGCCGGCGACGGCGCGGCCGATGAGGCCGAGGAAGGACTGGTTGAGGACGGCGGTGTCCGCCGGGCGCAGCGGATGGTGCCCCAGCAGCAGCGCCTGCACGTACAGGCCCTCCAGACAGGTCGAACGGAGTTCGGCGTCGTCCAGGGCCAGCACTTGGCGGGCGAGTGCGTTGCGGTGGTTGAGCACGAGGCGGGGGCGGGGAGCCTCGGCGGTCTGGAAACTGCCGAGAATCGACGCCCAGACGTCGTCCGCCTGCTCCTTGGTCTCGCGCAGGTCCACCTGGAACGCCGTGTCGTCGTCGAGTAGATACAGCGCCGGGAGCCCGGACGGATCGAAGGAGCGTACGAGAAGGTCGCAGCCGAGCCGTGCCAGGACGCGGTCAGATGCGGCGAGGGCAGGGGCGACGGCCCGTTCCTCGGCTGCCGTCAGCCGCTCCAGGTGCGTGGTCAGATCGGCCGCGCGCAGCGTCTCGGCCTCCAGCTCCCGATCCGCCGTGACCAGCCGGTCGATGATCTGGGCGTCGTACACGTAACCGGCGTTGACGACGGCGAGGCCCTGGGCCGCAGCGACAGGGGCCAGCTGACGGAACTCGTCGACCAGTGGGGTGAACCGGAGCACGCCGTATCGCTCCCGGAACTCGGCCAGGGTCAACGGGCCGACATTGGTCTCCATCGGCCAGAAATCCGTGACCAGCCGGAGCATCTCGTCGTCGTGCAGCGCCAGTGCCTTCACACCCAGATGGTGCACCCGCAGGAACTCCCGCAGCCGTGCCGGGTCCTGCCGGCTGAGGCGGACCAGCCATGCACGCAGCACGTCGCCGAGCGCGTCGCGGGTGTTCTCCAGCAGCGAGTCCTCATAGAGGGCTTCCCGGCTCGCGGTGGGGCGGAGTTCCGCAGTGTCCGCGACGCAGCGTACGAAGAAGGCCCACTCGGGCAGCAGCCGCTCCGCGCCCTCGGACAGCAGCATCTGCTTGAGGTAGACCCGGTGCGCGGCAGGAACCGCCGGATTGGCGGGCATGGGCAGAACGAAGGCGACGCCGCGCAGGCCCGCCTCGGCGGCGGACAGGTCCACCATGTCGAACGGGGTGAAGCCGAAGACCCGCTCACAGTAGGCCTCCAACCGTGCGCGGCGCTGCGCCGGATCCTCGCCCTCAGGGCGGTCCCAGGGCGCAGGGCCACCGGTGATCTCCATGCCGTCCACGATGACGGTGTGCGGCAGATGGGCACCGTAGTGGGCGACCAACTCGGTGACGGCATCCCGGGTGAGCAGGTGTTCGCAGCCGGGGCGCGGGCGCAGGGTGACGGTGGTGCCCGGCTCGGTGCGCTCGTCCTCGGACGGGGCCGCGTGCACCGTGTAGCTGCCGTCGGAGCGGCCGTGCCACAGCACGGTGGGCTCGTCCGCACGGCGGGTGGTCACCTCGATGGAGTCCGAGACCATGAAGCAGGACAGCAGCCCGATGCCGAACTGGCCCAGGAACTCGTGCCGTGCGAAGCCGAGTTCGTCCCGCTTGGAGCTGCGGCCTATGGTGGCCAGCAACTCGTGGACCTGCGTCTCGGTCAGCCCGATTCCGTTGTCGCTGATCGTCAGTGATCCATCGCTGGTGGAGTCGGCGGACGAGACGACGATCCGGCCGGACCTCCGAGCGGCGGCGTCGGGACTGTGAGCGGCGGTGATCGCGTCCACCGCGTTCTGCAGCAGCTCGCGGGCATAGACCTGCGGACTGGTGTAGAGGTGATGGCTCAACAGGTCGACGATCCCGCGCAGATCGACGCGGAAGGTTTGGTTCACGGACTCTCCCCATTCTGGACTGGGCAGCACCTTAGGGCCGGGGACTGACATCGCAGAACGAATATCGTCCACGGGTTCGATCGGGAGGTTCGCCCGCACCATCCGTCCATGCGTCCGGTCGGCCTCGCGCGATCCGCGTCCGCCCGCCGCCCGGACCTGCAGGCCGGTGACACCGATCCGCCGTAGAAGTGGTCCAGTCGGCGGCGCGCTCACTGCGGGCTTGCTGCTGGGATGAGTACGCGGCGAGTCGCGCAGAACGAGTCACCCGTCGCCGTGGCTGAGGTTGCCCGGGTCTTCTGGCGTGGCCAGGATTCCAGGGCTTTCGCGGCCGGGGCCCGCACGCTCCTCGCGGGCGAGGGCAGCGATGGTGCCTCCGGCCAGGATGGGTGAGACGGCGGCCGTCGCTGAGGTGGTGGTGGACCTGGTAGGTCTCGTTCTTGGTGGCGTTGTGCACCTGAAGGCGGGGTTCGGCTCCGGGAACGAGTGCGGCGTGGTGGTCCACCCACGGCGCGCCGCCGGTCGGCGTCGTGCCGGGCGGAAGCCGGCGGCTCTGCAGGACGCGGCTGAATGGCTTCGCTGACCTTGTATCCCAGTCGGCGTAGTTCGCCGTGTACGCGTCTGAACCCCCAGCGGGGGTTGTCGGTACCGAGCTGGGTGATCAGGTCGCGGAGCTCGTCGGCTATCGGCGGGCGTCCTGGTGAGGGTGGCTGGGTCCACTTCTGCTTGACCAGGCGCTGGTGCCAGGCGAGCAAGGTGCGTGGCGAGACGATCCGTTGGCCGCGGAGTCGCTGAGGCAGGTGCCGGACGAGGGCGGCCAGCAGCGCACGATCCGGCCAGTCAGGCTTCGGCGCGGCGACCTGAGGGCGCAGCACCGCGACCTCGCGGCGCAGGATGAGCATCTCGGCGTTCTTCGCTGCGGTAGACCTGCACAGCAGGGCACGCCAGGCGAAGGTCTGTGTGGCATCAGGTAGATCATCCGTACGAGCACGAGAACGGATCAGGCCCGACCACGGACAACACCCAGGTCAACACCGGTGAAGGATTTTGGAGCGCTACGCGGCTCTGGGCCGCGAGCCCCTCCCCGGCGCGCTTCGCGGCTACGACGCTTTGCCGTGAGCGGGGTGCGGATGAGTTGGGCTCAGTCCTCGTTCTGGGCGCGTCGGTAGAGCTTGGCTATGTCGTCGTCGAAGTATGCGGCGTAGGAGACATCGTCCTGGTCGCCGCCGCCCTCGTGGCCGCCCAGGACGCCGATGACGGTGCCGGTGTGGCTCTTGGGGTTGTAGTCGGTGAGCCAGGGGCTGCCGCTGGTGCCGTCCTCGAGGTCGGTGCACTGGATGCGCAGCTGGGTGTCGCTGAACTTCGTGGTGCGGTTCTGGCATGAGATGGGGGTGTCACGGCTGGTGGGATAGCCGGTGATCTTGACCTTGTTGTCGAAGCCGCGGTTTATGCCGAGGGTGTTGCCGCCCAGGACGTCCTGGATGTTCTTGCCGTCCTTCTGGTCGAGGACGAGGAAGGCGACGTCGAGGTCCTCGTCCTGCGACGTGGCCCAGCGGTCGTCGACGACCACCTTGCTGACCTTCCACAGGCCGGTGGGTTCGTCGCCGTTGCGGTAGCCGGGGGCGAAGATGAGGTCGTTCAGCGGCTGTCCGGAGTCGGCGTCGAAGGCGCAGTGGGCCGCGGTGATCAGCATGTTCCGGCCGGGACTCTGCACCACGCTCGCCGTGCAGAAGTGGGCGCCCTTGTCGTCCTTCTCGAAGACCGCGCCGATCCGGGCGTTCTCCTCGGTCGTGCGGGGGGTGTACGCGTTGCCGTCCTCGGCCGGGGCTGTCGCGGGGAGGTCCTGGTCCTGCTCCCGCGGGGACTGGCCCGGCTCGCCGGACTTGCCGAAACCGCTGCGTGCGCTGGTTCTGGCCGCATGGGTTTCCCCCGGCGCGTCGCCCACCACTGCGGCCGCCCCGACGATGACCAGCGTCAGGGGCAGTACGGAATTCCTGACCAGCGAGCGCACAAGGTCATTATCGACGCGGGCCGGGAAATCGGGAGGTGCTTCACCATGATCCGCTGGTCTGGGCCTTGAGGAAGGCGGCCCACTCGCGCCCGCTGGGGCGGACGCCCCCTCCCAATCGCAGCTTGAACTCCGAGTTGCCGGCCGGGCCGGGCGGGAGCCGCGGTCGGGTGCTGGACGGCCGCGCCGGGGACACTCCGGGGCGGCCGCGTGCGAGTCCGACAGCGCCGGTCAGCTGCGACGGTGCGCCGACTCCTCCAGCCGCTCGACGAGTTCGGCAGCCATGGCCTTGATGGTTTCCAGCCCCTTGCGCCCCCACGGCTGTGGGTCCTGGTCGACCACGCAGATCGTGCCGAGCACCACGCCGGTGCTGTCTATCAGCGGTGCGCCCAGGTAGGACTGGACGCCGATCGCGTCGACCACCGGGTTACCGGCGAACCGCGGGAAGTCCCGGATGTCCTCCAGCACCAGCGCCCGGCGGCGCTTGACCACGTGCGGGCAGATGCCCATGTCGATGTCGCGGGGCATGACGCGGCCGGGAACCGGATCCTCCAGCAACGGCGGTCCCACGTGGACCGTGGTGTCCTGCGCGGCGCTGTACAAGCCTGCGAAGTACTGGCGGTCGGCGTCGAGGAAGAAGTTGACCCCGGCGTAGCAGCCGCCGGTACGGTGTGCCAGTTCCCGTGCGAAGGCGTCGAGTTCGGCATCCGGACGGGCATCGATGCCCAGCTCGCGCAGCCGCTCGGATCGGGCACGCACCTGTGGGTCCTCCGGGGGGAGGAGCAGGTGGCGCAGGGCGATCCCGGACTCAGGCCCGGAGGAGGGGTTGGTCGGTGTCGGTGCCATGGGAACTCCTTGTCGTGAGCAGATGCTGAATCAGTTCGAGCAGCACGCGGATGCCCGAGCTCTGGACGCGGGCGTCGCACAGCACCACCGGCACCTCCTGACTGAGGTCGAGCGCGGTCCGCACTTCCTCCCCGCGGTAGCGGTGGGCCCCGTCGAACTCGTTGACGGCAACGACGAAGGGCATGCCGCGCCGCTCGAAGAAGTCCACCGCCGCGAAGGAGTGCTCCAGCCTGCGGGTGTCGGCGAGAACCACCGCCCCGAGCGCTCCCTCGGAGAGTTCGTCCCACATGAACAAGAAGCGCTCCTGTCCGGGCGTGCCGAACAAGTACAGGACATGGGAGGGACTGAGCGTGATACGGCCGAAGTCCAGGGCCACCGTGGTGGTGGCCTTGTTCTCCACTCCGTCCAGCCGGTCCGTGGCCGCGCTGACGGCGGTCAGCATCTCCTCGGTGCTCAGCGGCTCGATCTCGCTGAGCGCGTTGACGAAGGTGGTCTTTCCCACGCCGAACCCGCCGCCGATCAGCACCTTGATGCCCACTGGCAGGACTTCGGCCGGCAGCGGGTCACAGTCGTTTGAGGAGGCCATCGCGTACCGCTTCCAGGAGGTCTCGATCAGGTCGTGCGTCGTGGCCCGGGGACGCCGGGTGCGCATCGCCTGCGACCACCGCGCCTCCCTCGGCCAGATCGGAAAGCAACACCTTGACCACGGCGGCGGGCACCTGCATCCGGGCCGCGACCTCGGCGACGCTCACCGGCCGCTCGCACAGCGCCAGCACCTGCGCATGCTCCAGGCCGAAGGCGCCCTGTGTCTGGGCGCCGGTGGCCCGCACCATGGTCACCAGCGTGAAGTGGGACGTGGCCCTGGTCCGGCCGTCGCTCACCGTGTAGGGACGGACCAGCCGCCCGGCCGCTTCGTCGACCAGCGGTCCGTCCGGGAGGACCGGCGTCATCGGTCACCCCACCGGGTGCCGGGGCGGTGTGGCCAGGTGAGGGCGCACGCTCTTCACCATCATCCCCATCTCGTAGCCCAGCACCGCCGCGTCGGCCTCGCGTCCGGCCAGCACTGCCAGCACCGCGCCGTGCCCGGCGGACGAGACGAACAGCAGCGAGGTGCTGAGCTCCGTCACGATCTGTCGTACGTCCCCGCCGTCGTCGAAGTGCCGGCCCGCGCTGCGCGCCAACGAGTACAGCCCACTGGCGAGGGCGGCCAACCGGTCCGCGGCGTCCTCGTCAAGCCCCTCCGCTGCCTTCACCAGCCCGTCCGAGGACAGCAACAGGGCGCTTCGGGTGTGCGGCACCCGGTTCACCAGACCCGTCAACAGCCAGGAAAGGTCTTCGCTCGCCACGATCGTGTAACTCCTCTTCTACGGAAGGAAACAGCTTGCTGGACGGGGCCCCGGGCCTTCAGGTCGGCTCGGCTGTCAGGGCGTCTCCGCTTCCTCGGCCCTGCGCATTCCGGTCTGGAACGCGGCCATCAGGCCCGGGTCGTGTGAGGTGTCCTCGGAGACACCGGTGCTGGGGGCCGCGTGCGGCCGTTCGGCGGCGTGGCTCTGGCGGCGGCGCTGAGGCAGCTGCGGACGGTCGTCCGCGCCGTCGGAGGGCACCGGGGCGGGCTGGGGTTCGGAATCGGACACGCGCGGATCCGCAACGACCTCCGCTGTTGCCCGGAGGTCCGCCGCCTCGGGTTCCACCGGGTCCGGCCCCGCGTCAGGGGTCGGGACGGTGTGGTGCGCGGGCGCGGGAACTGCCGGCTGCGAGCCGAGCAGTGCGCTGGGCAGCACCATGACGGCCTGAGTGCCCCCGTAGACGTTGCTCAGCAATTGCACGGCGATGTCGTGCCGCTGAGCCAGGACGGAGACCACGTACAGGCCGATCCGGCCGTCTTGCAGCAGCTCGCCGAGGGCGACCTTGTCGGGTGCACTCAACACGGTGTTCATCTGATTGCGCTCGGCCGGGGACATGCCCAGACCCCGGTCCTCGACCTCGATCGCCACCCCCGCGGCGACGGGCTCCACCCGCACGTGCACGGTGGTCTGGGGCGGTGAGAAGACCGTCGCGTTCTCCAGCAGCTCGGCCAGCAGATGGACGACGTCGACCACGGCGTGGCCGCTGACGGTTCCATCGATGGGCGGGACCAGCTTGACCCGGGCGTACTGGTCGATCTCGGCGACGGCGGAACGCAGCACGTCGGTCAGGCCGACGGGGCGGGTCCACTGGCGGTGGGTGCTCGCGCCGCCGAGCACGGCCAGGTTCTCGGCGTAGCGGCGGATCCGGGTGGACAGGTGGTCCACCCGGAACAGCCCTTTGAGCAGGTCGGGGTCCTCGACCTCGTTCTCCAGGTCGTCCAGCAGGCCGATCTCTCGGTGCACCAGGGACTCCAGGCGTCGTGCCAGGTTGGCGAACACCTCGAACTGCTCCAGCCGGGCGTTGTGTTCCGCACCGACCGCACCGGCGGCGGTCTCCAACAGGGCTGCCTCCGCCTCCTGCCGGGCCGCGGCGATCTCGAACCCGAGGCGGGAGAGTTCGTCCGGGCCGGTCTGCGGCGGCAGTTCTGGCCGGCGCCGCGCGGGCCGCTCCCCGTCCCGCAACCGGCGGCACAACAACTCCAGTTCGGCCCTGCCCTCGGCAATGGTACGGGTCAGCTCGGCCAGCTCGGCACGGTTCCGGTCGGCCTCGCGGGACAGCTCCGCCCAGTGTTTGGTGACTGCTCGTGCCTCCGCCGAAGCCCGTATGCCGGCGATCCCGGCCGCCATGGTGCCGATGAGCACCACGCCGCCGAACACCACGCCCTGGTCCGCCCCGCCCAGGTGGCCATCGCGGGCCAGGGCGGTGGCCACCGCACCGGCCACGGCGACCAGGCCCGGCGGCAGCACGGACGACAGCACCAGACGCCGCCTCAAGGCCCCGGCTCGCGACTCGGCCGTCACACGGGAGATCACGGACGACGTCGGCCGGTCGTCCGGCGACATGGAAGGATCAGGCATAACAGTCCCCGGACAGTGCGATGATCGGGCCGAACGCGCACGTTATCGCGCACCAGGACCCCGATGTCAGCCCCTGGCGCGTACAGAAATCGAACCGTTGTCCTCGAGTTCGCTTCGAAGTGCCCGTCCCAGGCGTGCGAGTGTGGAAAGGGCCACCAGCACCGGGGGCAACCTTCGTGCCCGCGGCCGTCACCAGCAGGCTGGTGCGCAATCGCCACGCCTCCACGAGGAATCCGTCGAGCAGCGAGCCGAGCGGGGCCAGCCCCATGCCGATGCATGTCCCCCTGCGCCCGATCCGCCAGCAGAGCCTGGGCCCCAGCGGGATCACCGGTCCCACGGATCCGCCGCGCGAGAGGACCGGACGGCACTACGGTTCAGCTCGCCGAGGTCTGACGCCGTTGTGCTTGATGCGTCCAGGCGATGGCGTCGAAGACGCGCAGGACGATGTCCTCGCCGATACCGGCCTTGTGACGGAGACGGATCAACTGATCGCAGAGGGCGCCGTTGCCGGCCCGAAGCGCTGCTGTCAGCGCCGCCCTGAAGGGCTGATCCGTCCGCGGGCGCTCGAAAAGGCGGGCACGGCATGCGCGTCAGCGGCTGCTCAGGCACTGTGCCCATGCGACCTGAATCCCCGGCGGCGCATTGCCTTTCCTGGCTATGGCCCCAGCTGCGGTGGTCGCGCCACGATTGGAGCACCAGGCCGATCCGGCCGCGCCAGGCGTCGTCGGCGTGCGCCGGGTCCTTGCCAAGGACCCGGACCTCGCCGGCGGAGCGCTGCCGGAAGCCCTCCAGGATTTCGACGGTGGTGGTCTTCCCCGCGCCGTTGGGGCCGAGTAAAGCGAAGATCTCTCCGCGGTGGATGTCCAAATCGACGCCTTTAAGCACCTCGGTGCTGCCGTACGACATCCGCAGCTCCCGTGCGAAGACGACTGGTTGGCGAGAGTCGGCGGCTGTGGTGGGGGTGCTGGTCATCGGCTCGTCTCCGCGCGCTGCTGTTCGGGTGCCGTCTGCTGCGCCGCGGGGCCCGCGCCCTCGACAATGGCGCGGAGAGCGGCGACATGGCCTTCGAAGGCGGTACGCCCGCGGGCCGTCAGCCGTACCTTGGTGCGGCGTTTGCGCCCGCCGCCCTCCTTGCGGATCTCCAGATAACCGGCCTCCTCCAGGGTGTGCAGCTGCTTGGAGAGCGCGGAGTCGCTGAGCGAGAGACCGTCGCGGATGAACGAGAAGTCGGCCCATTCCGTGGCGGACAGCAGGGCCACAATCGACAACCGGGTGGAGGGATGGATCAGTTCATCGAAGCCCGTTGGGGTACTCATAGGCCCGCCTCCTCGTCAATGGCTTGTGTGGCGTGGCCGCGCAGCGCGCGTTCGCGGAGTGTGCTGACCGCCCAGCGGTTCGCCGGGCCGGTGAAGAGGACGAACACGGCAGCCCCGACGGTCGCTGTGATCAAGCTGGGGCAGGGCAGGGCGAGTGAGTCCGCCAGGTGGTCGGCGAGCAGGATCGTGCCGCCGGTGAGGCACCCGCCCGCGATGAACGTGGCGAAGCTGCGCCAGCTGTACCGGGAGCGGTGCAGCCGCATCCGGGCGCGGCGGCTGTAGACGACGGCCAGGGAACCCAGGACGCCGACATAGGCAGCGAGCGTCAGCCACAGGCCCCACGCCGGGAGCTTGAGCCCCATGCTGGCAATGAAGACCCACATGACCGCGGCCGTCATGTAGGTCGCCTTGGGATCACCGTGCGCGCATCGCTCGATCTCGTCGTACACCCGCTCCTGCGGCACCCGGATCCGCTGGAGATCCTGCCAGGCCCGCTCGGCATCCACCGGTGTGGTCATGCCATCGCCTCCCCGAAGACGTTGCTGGACCGCCGGGCGCGCCGGACCGATCAGGCCGGGCCGCCCCACGTTTACTTGCCTACTAGGAAAGTTAGCGCCGACTTTCTCAGTAGGCAAGTCGAAGGGGGGTCCCATCGCACCCCTGCTGGTCAGAAGCTCTTAGAACTCCTAACAAAGTGAGAGGTTGACCAGTCGGCGCCAGCAGATGATGCCGCAGGCCAGACTGAGGAACGCTTCGTGGATGTCGTCGCGGATTTCCCAGCGGATGCGTAACCGACGGAACCAGTGCCGCAGCGCGAAGCTCTGCTCGACCACCCACCGGTGGACGCCCAGACCTGAGCCGGGGTCGGTGCCGCGACGGGCGATGACGGGGGTGATCGCCACGATCAACCCGGCCATCGCCGCCCTGATCCGCGATGCCGGCGATCCCGCGCTCGACGACCGCATTCACACCCTGCGCACCGAGCTCGACGTCGCCGGCCTCACCTCCATGGCACGCACCCTCGAACTCGCCGCGGCGTTCCGCCAAGCCGTCCTCGAGGACCACGACGCACTTGCCGCCACCTCTCCCGGCTGCGCGAGCAGACCCAGAACGGGGACTACGCCTACTACATCGACATCGGCTCCTTCATGGCCGACCTCCCCTCCCCGCCAGCCACACCGCGCCGCACTGGCTGGATGGCGAACAGGCAACCCGCACCCTATGGCGCCCTCGTCACCACCCGCCAGCACCACCTCCACCGGTAACAGCAGAGGGGACGCGCCGCCGCCCCGCGCGCCAACGTCCGACCAGCACACACGGCTGCGGCCCGCGAACAGGCCAGGTGTTCGCGGGCCGCAGCTTCAGGAGCACCAGAGGCAAGGAGAGAAGCCGTGCCCCGCAGTCCCGACGACGACGTGCCTCGCCGTATGAGCAATTCCGATACGCAGCTCAGTGCCGATCAGCAGCAGGCCGCCATCAATGACCGGACGACGCTGCGCGGCGGCGTGTGCACCGGCAATCCGACACGTCGGCGTCAGCTCACAGCCACAACCGTGGGCACCCACCCTCGTGTCGCGGAGGGTGGCACCCGAGCGGGCCGGGAGCGTGTGTCCGGCCTGACGAAGGCCGCGGAGGCGAGGCCGTCCGGAGACCGGCGACCGCGCGAGCACGACGCCCGTTCCGCCCGGAGGAGATGCGCCGGAAGGCTGCACCCTTCTCGCCCGCGACGGGGTGCACGAGAGCGTCCGAGCGTGGACAGGGACCCACGTCGCCACTGTTCGTCACCTACGACCGGTCTCGCCTCCACGGATTCCGGCCACTCCGCCGTGCCCCCGGACGGCGCAGCGCCCGCCATTCCTCCCTGGTGCACGCCGCGAGGAATGGTGGGACGCCGCAGGAAGTGCGCCGTGGCGGAGCGGGATCAGTCGGCCAGCCGGTTGATGGCGGCGGCAGCGATGCCTTCCATGTAGCCGGGGTCGTCGCTGGGCTGACCGGAGAGTTCGACGATGCCGAACCTGTGACCGCTGCGGATGACCGCGACACCGCCGGCGGCCCCGCCGTCACCGCTGAAGGCCGGGTACCACCTGCCCTCGCCGGCCTTGACGGTGATCGTGTGCCCCTTGCCGTAGTACCAGTGACCAGCCGGCTCGACCTGGCAGCTGCGCACCAACTCGTTGAGCTGCTTCTCGTACGAGGCCGCCGACGTATCGGTGGAACCGTCTGCGACGGATTCGGTCAGCAAGGTGTCCTTGGTGTCGAAGGTCCAGGTCACGTCGGCATAGGCGCCGGCCTTCCCTTTGGTCAGCATTCGCATCGTCTCCTCGCCGGAACACGCCGAGAGAGCCTGCTTCCCGGTCATGTCCACCGTCGCGCCGACCGGGGAGAGGCCCTGCTGGAAGAAGTCGTCGCGCTGGATCAGGTTGTCGGCGCCGAGGCGGGGCTCGGCAGGAGTGGCTGTGGGCGCGGCTGCCGGCCGGTTCGGCAAGCCCGTGTCCCCGCCGGCGGCAGCGGGATGTGCGCCGATACCGACCGCGAGCAGGGCCGCACCGATGGAGGCTGCTACTCCTGCGGTACGACCGCGGCGCGAGAACTTCTTGCTGGCAGCTTGGTTGTCGAACATCTCATCCCCCTGTGTGGTCACAATGCGGCTTGGGTTCTCGTACACCCAGGGAGATGCACGGGGTACTGCAGATGTTGGACAGCGGTCTGCTGCGATCGGTGTGATCCGCCTCACCTCTGTCAGCGAGATCGGGGTGGTCTCAGAGCTGTGTGACGGCCGCACGGACGATCCGCGTCATCGCGGCCGTGTCCAGGCAGGCGTCGACCTCCAGGACCCCGTAGTGGGAACCGTTCCGGAGTACGGCGATGCCTCCGCACGGCTCCTTGCCCTGTGGTGCGGTCCCTGCGGTGTTCAGGTCACCGTCGTAATAACCCATCCAGCTCGCGGCGATACCCCGAGCCACATCGATCGTGTGCGTCGGCCCGTAGACCCAGTGGGTGGCCGGTTCGTTCTGGCACGGCACTTCCTCCAGAAGGAGGCGCTGGAAGAAGTTCTGGGCCAGTGCCGGGCTTCCGGCGTCGGCGGCGACTTCGCGCGCGACCTGTTCGTCGATGTTCACCGCCAGAGTGGGGTCGCTGTGGTCCGCGTGCGTGGTCGTCATCAACCCGCGGAAGTGTGCGTCCGACCTCCCCAAGGTCTGGTCGAGGGTCTTCTCCCCGGCGCAGGCCGCGTTGGCGTAGTGACCGTCTCCCACACGATCCCGTACGTAGATGTGCTTGGAGAACCCGACCTTCCTGAACTCGGCCGCCGCCAACAAGTGCCGGTCCGTCATGGGTCCGCCGGCGGGCTTCGGCGCGTCGGAGCCGTTACCCGGCGAGGACGGCACAGCGCCCGGCGTCACTGCCCGAGTGGTCGGAACAGAGCGAGCGGGCAGGACGAACCGGCCGGTCAGCAGGCCGAGCCCGACGGCCACCGAAAGAATGACCACGATCGTCCGAGCTCGCACGGCAGCACCTCCCGGCTCCTACTCAAGCTGAAATGCCGGTTGACACCGGAGCGTTGAAATGTCTCAGAAGCCGCCGCCGAGGCGGTCCCGCATGAAGCGGCGAGCCTGGTGGATGCGGTCCTTGACCGTGCCCAGGGGAGCGCCGGTGATCTCAGCGACCTGAAGATAGGTCAGGTCTCCGAGATCGCGCAGCACGAAGGATTCCACCAGGGCCGGATGCCGCTCCTCGAGCGCGGCCAGCGACTCCATGAGATCCAGGCGGGTGCCCGCGATGACGCTTGTCGTTCGAGGGTCGACGCCCTCGGGAAGGACCGCGTGACTGTCCTCCGCGCGCCGGCGCATCGAGCGGTACGTGGCCCTGGCGGCGTTCGAGGCGATCACTGTCACCCACCCGAGGAACGAGCCCCGTCCGCTGTACTCCTGCAGATGTGTGCTGATGGACAGCAGAGCGTCCTGCGCGGCCTCTTCGGCGTCGGCGTGGTGCGGCAGGAACCTGGAGCAGCGGCGCATGACCGTGGGGCGAAGCTTGACAAGGAGGCGGTCCAAGGACGCCCGGTCACCTGCCCGGGCGGAGGCCACGAGCTGTGCCATTTCGTCCTCGTCGACCACCTTGCTGTCCCCCGTTCTCGTCCGACCTGAAGTCCGCCTGGCCACACCGCGGTTCCCGGCCCCGGCGCATCCGGCAGAATATTGCCACATGCAGAAGCTGGGCCGTTATCTCCTCGAGAACAGGCTGGGAGCCGGTTCGTTCGCCACCGTCTGGAAGGCATACGATCCGGAGCTCGACACGGACGTCGCGGTCAAGGTGCTGGCCGACAACTGGGCGTCGAACGCCGATGTACGGGAACGATTCCTGGCGGAGGCGAGGCTGCTCCGCAAGATATCCAGCCCACGTGTCGTACGCGTTCACGACGTCGGTGTCCAGGACGACCGGCCCTACTTCGTCATGGACTACGTCCGGGGCGGCACGCTGGCCGAGAAGATCGGGCACTGCCTGCCCGCGGAGGCACTCCATCTGGCAGCCGAAGCCGGATACGCGGTTCAAGTGCTTCATGACACAGGCGTCGTCCACCGCGACATCAAGCCGTCGAACCTCCTGCTCGACACCGGCCGCACGCCCACTGCCGTACTTGTCGCAGACCTCGGCAGCGCGAAGCGACTCGCTGACGCGTCGGGGTTGACCGTGACCACCGGCACTCCGGCGTACATGGCGCCCGAGCAGGCTTTCCAGACAGGCGGGTTCGATGGTCGAGCCGACGTGTACGCCCTCGGTATCGTGACGTTCGAGCTATTGACCGGCAGGAAGCCGTTCGGTTTGGGCGGTCGTCTCACCCCCACACCAGAGCAGGCATCGACGTCTTCGCCGCCAAGGATTCCCAGGGAGCTCGGGGTTCCGAACGGCGTCGACACACTTCTTCGTGCCGCGCTGTCCGTCGATCCCGAGGACCGACCGCAGACCGCTCAGGCGTTCGCGGACGCGCTGCTGTCACGGGGAGGAGGGGAGTGGGCGCCGGCCACGTCTTCGCGGCCGACACGCCTTGCGGTTTCGCTTGCGGCGGTCGTCGTGTACTTGGTGACAGCGGTGCTGACCTGGTTGGTTCGCTGAACGCGGATTCCCCGTCGGCGTGCAGATCCGAAGAGCAGGCGAACATGCCGTTTCCGAACACTGTCGCAGGTCCGGCGTACGCCTGCTGTTCACGTTCGGCGAAGGCGCGCTATCGGCCGCCAGGTGAGGTCAGGCAGGCCGTGCGCCTGTGTCCTGTCCGGCGGCGCGGCAGGCGGGATAGATGACCTGGGCGTGGGCCCCGTATCTGACGGTGAGCACCTGGCTGCGCGCGCAGTATCTCTACTTCAGAAAAAGGGGAGGACAAAGGCCCGGCACCGTGTCTCATGCGGTGACCGGGCCGGGTTCCTGAGCCAGGGGCTTCGGTTCGGGGGAGATGGCTGTATGGAAATCTTGCTTTCAGCCAGGTCCTGGGCCGAGGCCGGGGTCAGCGGTTCGGCTTACCTTTCTTGCTCCTGGCGGCGGCTGATCGCGCGAGCGCGGCAACCGACGCGATGTATTGCCGGACGTCCTCCTGGAAGGCAGGGGCGGCTTGTCTTGTCCAGAAGTCGAAGTACTCCTGGACCTGTCGGTGGAGTTGCTCGGGCTGTGGTGGGCCGGAGACTTGGAGGGTCACTTGGTTCCCCACGTCCAGCAGTTCGAGCGGGCGTGCGAGTCCGTCGTAGGCGGCCACGATGTCGTCGACGAAGTCTGGTTCGACTGCCAGTTGGATATCACGGTCGGACTCGCAGACGGTGAGCCACTGGTCATCGTCGATGAGGATGACCGGCCAGGTGGGCCGGTTGCCGGTTTCCTGCACGCCTACCACCTCCCCTGCCACGGCCTGTGGTTGCCGATGGCCAGTCGATGGCATGGGAGTACCGGCTGTGGAACAAGGATCGCGATGTTTGTCTGGCCTGTGCGGGTGTCGGTAAGGGGCGGAATCTCGCGGGTTGCGGGGGTTGGTGACGGTGAGAAGCTCGCTGTCGTGTCCTGGGGAATTGATGGTGGATGGGGCTGTCGGGCGGGCAAGTCCCGCCGTACGTCGTAGGCGGCGGCGCTACGGCTGAGGCTTCTGCGGCGCTGCCCCCGGCGCCCCCACGCGCAACCCGTCCATCACCAGGTCGAGTAGCCGTGTGGCGCGTGGCTGCCAGTCGTCGTACGCGGCGAGCTGCCACAGGCCGGCGATCGCGAGCAGGAAGTCCTCGGGGGTCACCCCCGGGCGTATCGTGCCGGCCTCCTCGTTCGCCTTCAGCAGGAGCGCGACGGCCGAGGTCATGGGGCCGCGGCTCAGGTTCATCAGGGTGCCACCCGCGGTGGTGGCCTTGCTCAGCGCCTCGGCGAGGCCCGCCTTGGCCAAGGCGTACCGGGGGAGCCGGTCCATCCACTCGCGCAGGGCCTGGTCCGGAGCTCGGGTCTGCAGCAGGTGGGCCGCGGCGTCGGCCACCTGCTGCACCTCGTAGCGGTAGACCTCCAGCACGAGCGCCTCGCGGCTGGGGAAGTTGCGGTAGAAGGTCCCCTGCCCGACACACGCCTTCTTCGCGATCGCGCTGAGCGGGGCGTCCGCCGAACGGGTCAGTTCCTCCAGCGCCACGGCCAGGATGCGCTCGCGATTCCGTTGCGCGTCCGAGCGCAGGGGGCCGTCCTTCTTCTGTTGCACCCATCCTCCTTCCGGAATCGCCGCCGGGCTCCGCCGTGGCAGTCGCGGCCGGACCACCCTTGCTAAGCGGACAACTGTCCACTAGGTTCATTCGTAACGGACAGCTGTCCGCTTGGACTCACGATAGCGGCAGTCGCGGCCTTTGTGGATGGCCGGAACCATGCGGCGACCGGGATTCCCCCGCCCGCCCCACGTCCGAGGATCGTCCGTACGACTTCTACGCGCACCACGAACGTGAAAGAAGGCTGACCATGGCCCCATTGACGTCCAGCGCCATCACGCTCAACGTCAACGGTGAGAAGTACACGCTGCCCGTCGACCACCGCACCACCCTGCTCGACGCCCTGCGCGAGCGTCTTGATCTGACCGGTACGAAGAAGGGCTGCGACCAAGGTCAGTGCGGCGCCTGCACAGTGCTGGTGGACGGCCGACGGGCCCTGTCCTGCCTGCAGTTGGCGGTGGCCACCGAGGGCCGTGAGGTCACCACCATCGAAGGTGTGGCCGACGGTGACACCCTGCACCCGGTGCAGCAGGCGTTCCTCGACCTCGACGGTTTCCAGTGCGGCTACTGCACTCCGGGGCAGATCTGCTCGGCCATCGCGGTGATCGAGGAACACGCCGCCGGCTGGCCGAGCGCGGCGACCGCCGACGTGCGCCCCGAGGCGGGAACGTCCCCGCTCACCCCCGAGGAGATCCGTGAGCGGATGAGCGGCAACCTGTGCCGCTGCGGCGCCTACGTGTCCATCGTCCAGGCGGTCGCGCGGGCGGCGCAGGCCGATGCTGACGGAACCACTGAGACCACCGAGACCGAGGAGGCCGCGGCGTGAGGGAGTTCGGCTATCAGCGGGTCTTCGACGTCCACGGGGCGGTCGCCCTGCTCGGCGCCGACCCGGACGCACGCTTCCTCGGCGGCGGCACCAATCTCGTCGACCTGATGAAGGCAGGCGTGGAGCGGCCCGCCCGCCTCATCGACGTGCGTGAACTGCCCCTGGACGGGATCGAGTCGACGCCGGACGGCGGACTGCGCATCGGTGCGACCGTCACCAACAGCGATCTCGCCGCCCACCCCGAAGTGCGGCGACGCTACCCGGCGCTGACGCAGGCCGTCCTGGCCGGCGCCTCGGGCCAGCTGCGCAACATGGCGACCGTGGGCGGAAACCTGCTCCAGCGCACCCGCTGCGGTTACTTCACCGACCTGACGAAACCGTGCAACAAGCGTGTCCCCGGCAGCGGTTGTCCCGCCGTCGAGGGCGAACACCACAACCACGCGATCCTCGGCGCCTCCGAGCACTGCGTGGCCACGCATCCCTCGGACATGGCGGTGGCGCTCACCGCGTTCGACGCAGTCGTCTCGTACGAAACGGCGGACGGGCCGGGGGAATCGGCGCTCGCGGAATTCTATCTGCCCGTGGGCGACACCCCGCATCTGGAGACCGCCCTGCCGCCGGGCGCGCTGATCACCGCCGTCACGCTCCCGCCGAACCCGGTCGCGGCCAACTCCCGCTACCGCAAGGTGCGCGAGCGCGCCTCGTACGCCTTCGCGATCGGCTCCCTCGCCGCCGCGCTGGACGTCCAGGACGGCGTCGTACGAGACGTGCGTCTCGCCCTCGGAGCGGTGGCGTCCCGGCCGTGGCGGGCCCGCAAGGCCGAGCGGCTGCTGACCGGAGGCCCGGCGACGGCCGAGGCGTTCGCCGCCGCCGCGGACGCCGAACTGGAAGCCGCCGAAACGCTGCCGAAGAACGGATACAAGGTGCCGCTGACGCGCAATCTCGTCGTGGCCGTGCTGACCGAACTCGCCGAGGAGTCCGCCCGATGACCACGACCACCCCGGCCGCCGCGGTCACGAAGGCCGTCGGCACCGCGCACACCCGCGTGGAGGGCGTCGCCAAGGTCACCGGCGCGGCCCGCTACGCGGGAGAGGTCCCGTACCCCGAACTCGCCCACGGCTGGATGGTGTTGTCCACCGTCGCCCGCGGCCGGATCCGTTCGGTGCAGGACGCCCGGGTCCTGGAGATGCCCGGCGTCGTCGCCGTCCTGCACCACGGCAACGCCCCCAGGGTCGACGGGAACTACGCGGGCCCGTTCGGGCCGCCCGACCCGATCCTTCAGCCCCTCCAGCACGACCGGGTGCCGTATGTCGGCTGGCCGGTGGCGCTGGTCGTGGCCGAGACCTCCGAGCAGGCCAGGGAGGCGGCCGAGGCCCTGGTCGTCGAGTACGACGTGGAGCCGCACGACGTCGAGTTCCACGCCGGGCGCCCCGACGCGTACCTGCCGGAGGGCCCCACGACGGAGATGTCGAAGGGAGACCTGGAGGCCGAACTCGCCGCGTCCGCCGTCGTCGTGGACGCCGAGTACAGCACGCCGGAGGAGCACCACTGCCCGATGGAGCCGCACGCGGCGACCGCGCGCTGGGAGGACGGCCGGCTCGAGGTGGTCGACTCCAACCAGGGCAGCAGGTTCGTGGCGGACGAGCTCGCCCAGATCTTCTCCCTCGACCCCGGCTCGGTACGCGTACTGTCCGAACACGTCGGCGGCGCCTTCGGAGCCAAGGGCACCCGCCCGCACCTGGTCCTCGCCGCGATGGCGGCGACCGTTCTGCACCGGCCGGTCCGGGTCGTCACCACCCGTCGCCAGATGTTCTCCCTGACCGGCTACCGCAGCCCCACCGCACAGCGCGTCCGGCTCGGCGCCGACGCCGACGGACGGCTGCGCGCGCTCGACCACCAGGGCGAGTGCCTCACCTCCACCAACCACGAGTTCGTCGAGCGCAGCGCCGACTACGGGCGTTCGATGTACGACGCCGACGCGCACCACACCGTCAACCGTGTCGTACGGCTCGACGTGCCGACCCCCACCTATATGCGTGCGCCGGGCGAGGCGCCGGGCTCGTTCGCGATGGAGTCCGCGCTGGACGAACTTGCCGAGAAGTGCGGCCTCGACCCGATCGTGCTGCGCGCCCGCAACGAACCGGACGCCGGCCCCCTCTCCGGCCTGCCGTTCAGCAGCCGCAACGTCCTCGCCTGCTTCGAGGAGGGCGCCCGCAGGTTCGGCTGGGCGGACCGCGACCCGCGCCCCGGCGTGCGCCGCGAGGGCCGCTGGCTGCTGGGCACCGGCACCGCCGCGGCCACGTTCCCCGTACTGGTCGCCCCGTCGACGGCGGCCGTGACGGCGGAGGCGGACGGCACCTTCACCGTACGGATCACCGCGGCGGACGTCGGGACCGGGGCGCGCACCGCGCTGACCCTGGTCGCCGCGGACGCGCTGGAGGTGGCGCCCGAGCGCATCCGGGTGCGGATCGCGGACAGCGACTTCGGCCAGGCGATCCTGGCCGGCGGCTCGATGGGCACCCGTTCCTGGTCCTGGGCGATCGTGGCCGCGGCAGCCGACCTACGGGAGCGGCTGGCACTCGTGGACGGCATTCCGCCGGAGGGCATCACGGCGCGCTCGAACACCGCCGAGGCCATCGGCAGGCTGACGAGCAAGGAGCGGTACTCCTTCGGCGCGCAGTTCGCCGAGGTCGCCGTCGACGTCACCACCGGCGAGGTCCGGGTACGGCGGATGCTCGGGATGTTCGCGGCGGGCCGGATCGTCAACCCGCTGACCGCGCGCAGCCAGTTCGTCGGCGGCATGGTCTGGGGCCTGTCCATGGCGCTCCACGAGGAGGCGGTCCGGGACCGGGCCACGGGTGGACACGTCGGCGCGGACTTCGCGAACTACCACTTCGCCGCGAACGCGGACGTCCCCGTCATCGAGGCGGACTGGGTGGACGACCCCGACCCGGACGACCCGGTCGGCATCAAGGGCATCGGCGAGATCGGGATCGTGGGAGCCGCGGCGGCGATCGCCAACGCGGTCTGGCACGCGACCGGCGTACGCCACCGGCACCTGCCCATCCGGCCCGACCGCGTCCTGATGGCCGGCCGAGATGCTTGACATCGCAATCGAACTGCACCGGTGGGCGGCCGAGGGCCGTGACTTCGCCGTGGCCACGGTGGTGGCCGTCGGCGGCAGCGCTCCCCGCCCGCCGGGCGCGGCGCTCGCCGTCGACGCCGACGGCACGGCTGTCGGCTCGGTCTCCGGCGGCTGTGTGGAGGGCGCGGTGTACGACCTGTGCGTCCAGGCGCTCCAGGACGGCCGCGCGGTACGGGAACAGTTCGGCTACAGCGACGAGGACGCCTTCGCGGTGGGCCTGACCTGCGGCGGGGTGATCGACGTCCTGGTCACCCCGGTCCGTGGGGACGCGCCGTACCGGCGGGTGTTCGAGGCGGCGCTCTCGGCCGCCGCCGGTGGGGAGACGGCCGCGGTCGCCCGCGTGGTCCGGGGCCCGGACGAACTGCTCGGCCGCCCACTGCTGGTCCGCGCCGACGGGGCGTACGAGGGCGGTCTCGGCGGCGATCCGCGGCTGGACCGGACGGCGGCCGCCGAGACCCGCGCGCTGCTGGACGCCGGTCGCACCGGCACGGTCGACGTCTCGGAGGACGGCTCGCACTGCCCGGGCGGTGTGACGCTGTTCGTCGAGTCCAGTGTTGAACCGCCCCGCATGATCGTCTTCGGGGCGATCGACTTCGCGGCGGCGCTCGTGCGGACGGGCAAGTTCCTCGGCTACCACGTGACCGTCTGCGACGCCCGCTCCGTCTTCGCCACCCGGGCCCGCTTCCCCGAGGCCGACGAGATCGTGGTCGACTGGCCGGACCGCTATCTGCGCAGCACCGGGACCGACGCCCGCACGGTCCTGTGCGTGCTCACCCATGACGCCAAGTTCGACGTCCCGCTGCTGGAGGAGGCGCTGCGGCTGCCGGTCGCGTTCGTCGGCGCCATGGGCTCGCGCCGCACCCACGAGGACCGCAACCGGCGGCTGCGCGAGGCGGGTGTCACCGAGGAGGAACTGGCCCGTCTGCACTCCCCGATCGGCCTCGACCTGGGTGCCCGTACGCCGGAGGAGACCGCCCTGTCCATCGCGGCCGAGATCGTCGCGGCGCGCCGGGGCGGGTCGGGCATACCGCTGACCGGCGCACCGACCCCGATCCACCACGACCGCCCCGAAGGCCCCGGTCGGGTGACCGCACTGACGTCGGCAGCCGGATGACCTCCTTATTGGAGGTCCTGCGCCGCGGCCGAGCGGCGTCAGGCGTCCGCGGGGCCGAAGGAGGGGCATCGGCGGGGGAAGGGCGCAGGCCACGGCGTGCGTGACGCGCGGGGTTGAAGGCGGCGCCTGCTGTGTGCGTCCTGACACCGCTCGCCGCCGACCGTCACAAAGTGTCGACGAACGTCCGCCGTCGGTCCTGGCCGTGCTACCGAGCTGGGGGAGTGGCATGCGGTTTCCGCCGCTCGATGGGACGGCGCACTCCAAAGCTCACCTGACCTGGGCACTCAGCGGCCCACCGGCTCGGCTGGTCCGACTGGCGGCGACGTCATCAGACCCGGTCCCGAGGCGGCCACTACCGCCGGCAGGCCGCGAATCAGACATGATGTGCTGAGCACGCTGGTTGGCCGCTGAGCGCCGTAGCTGGCCACTTCGGTGCTCAGCGGGCGAAAGGCAACTGTTCAGCCGAGGATCGCGGTGGCTTCGATCTCGACCAGATGGTCGCGTACGTCTAGGGCCGCAACGCCCACCAGCGTGGCCGGCGGGACCGGGGTGATTCCCAGCTTTGCGGCCGCCCGGGAGATTTCCTCCAGGAGCGGGGGCATCTTGTCGGGAGTCCAGTCGACAACGTAGAAGGTCAGTTTCGCCGACGCAGATCCGCCCGGACGAACCGGCCCGCCATGGGCACTGGAAGTGCAGCGGAGGCGGGGTGACGGCGGTATCGCTGTCACCCCGCCCCCTCCCACGCGCTGTTGGGCCATCGGGTGATGCGGAAGGAAGTTCCTCGCCGCCTCGAAGGCTCCCAGGCCCGCGCTATCGGCTCCGCTTGATGCGCTATCGGGATCTTCAACACTCCTCGCGGGCGCCGCGCTGGCGCTGGCTACCGGCGCCGCGCTGCGGACACCCGGCGTCATCCTCGTGGCCCTCGCCTTCGGTGGCTTTTCAACTGGCCACAGGGCTGGCCAACGCCCGGCTCCTCGTCGGCCGGGTGGGTCGGCCGGGCGCTGTGCGGTCTGTCAGCCCATGTCCGTCAGGAGAGCGTTCAGTTCCTTCTCCTGCTGCGCAGGCGACATCGGCGGGTTCGAGTGATCAATGCCGAACGTCTTGAGCACCTTGTCCATCTGGGCGTCGATGGAGGTCCAGCCGGTCTGGTCCAGCGGCTGCAGGGAGGCCTGGTCGGCATCCCACAGGTCACGCAGTGACTGGGCGGCCGCGTGTGCCCCGGTCTCGTCCCCCGAGCGTGCGTCCTTGAGCGAGGTGGAGGCGAGAGTCTTTAGCGCGGCGACCTTCGCGGGCGGGAAGTGCTTCACCGCCTGGCCGGGAGCCATCTGGACGGCGGAGGTGGCGTCGGTCTCCGGCGCCGGGCCGACGTGCGGCTGACCGTGGGCCCAGACCAGCAGGCCCGCGGTGGCGACGGCCAGCAGTCCGAAGCCAGCAAGCGCGGTGTGCTCCTTGCGCGGGTTGCTGGTGGCCTGTGCGGCGTGGGTCGCCTCGTGGGTCTCGGTCACATCCGAGCGCGTCACCGTCAGGTAGACCACCGTCGCCAGGATCAGGCCGAGGAAGATCAGGCTGGTGGTGAACGTGCCCAGCGCGAGACCGGTCGGGTCGCCCGGGTTCTGGGCGACCTTGGGGGAGGCGAGCCAGTCGCCGATGTTCGCGCCCAGCGGGCGGGTCAGGATGTAGGCGAGCCAGAACGACAGCACCGGGTTCGCGCCGAACCTCCACAGCCCTGTGATCGCCGCGATGAGGCCGAGCGGCAGCAGCACCGAGACGCCCGGGCTCCAGCCGGTCAGCTCCAGAGTCCAGTCGCCGGTCGCGGTGCCGAGCGCGAAGGTGACGAGAACGGCGAGCCAGTAGAACGACTCACGTGGCAGCGTCGTGACCGAGTGGATCGACAGCGTGCGCTCACGCAGCCACCACACACCGAAGACCACCGCGAGCAGCACCGAGAAGACCGCGGAACTGATCCACAGCGGCACGTTCAGCTGGTCGGTCAGGATGTCGGTGTACAAGGTGCCCGTGACGCTGACAACGACGACGGTCAGCCAGTAGGGGAACGGAACGTACCGCTTCAGCCGCAGCTGGACGGCCAGGACCACCACGAACACCGCGGTGAAGATCCAGGCCGTGTTCACCAGGCCGACGCCCAGCTTCATGTTGATCCAGTCGGCGAAGCTCTCACCGACGGTCGTGCAGAGGACCTTGATCACCCAGAACCAGATGGTGACCTCGGGGACCTTGTTGAGCATGAGCCGCCCGCTGCGCGTGCGTGCTTCCGTTGTCGTTGTCATGCAAGGAGGTTTACGCGGGGAATCTGCACGTAACCTGACTACGTCGTTGCACGGGCTGCCGGGAACGTCACCTCGACATGACCGCGGCCGTCCGCGATCGCGCGGACCTCCGCACCGGCCGAGGCGGCGATGCGCCGGACCACTGGGAGCCCCAGCCCGTACCCGTCGCCGCCGCTCACACCCGCTTCGAAGACCCGGTCGACGTCCGCAGGATCGAATCCGGGGCCGTCGTCCAGGACATCGACCACGATGGCCTCGCCATGGTTGCGCGCGGTGATCCACACACGGGACCGCGCATGCCGCAGGCCGTTCTCCAGGAGGGGTGACAGCAGCGACACGGCGACGTCGGCCGCCACGGCGACCTCGACCTTCGAGGGAAAGGCGACCTCGACCGCGCGGCCGGCGATCGCCTGCCGCGCGGCGGAGCGCAGATCGCATCGGGTCCCCTTGTCCGTCCGTGCGCGGGCGGCCCGCAGAAGCGTCGTGATCGCCGCATCGAGGCGGTCGACCTCGCCCAGCACCGCCTCCGGCGGCACCGGCTCGCCGGACAGCTGCGCCAGCTGCGCCTCGGCCCGCAGGACCGTGAGCGGTGTCCGCAGCTCGTGGGCGATCTCATCGGTGAGCCGGCGCTCGTCCGCCAGCGCGTTGTCGACGCGCTCCAGGAGATGGTCCAGGGTCCGCCCCAGTTCCCCGAACTCGTCGCGGGGGACCCCGAGGTTGAAGCGGCGCCCGGGTTCGTGATGGCCCCAGTCGTCGGCGAGGGCGGCCATCTCGTGCACGACCCGCAGCGCGCGGCGCACCACGAGGTGTGCGACACCGCCGGCGAGGAGGATCGTGAGGCCGCCCAGTATCAGGGACAAGGTCAGGCTGCGCTGCCCGGATGTCTCGTAGGGCGTGAGGTCCACTCGGACGATCACCATGACGTGGTGGCCGTCGATCGGGACCTCCCGCGCGTACAGGAGGTAATCGCCGACCGACGCGGTCTGCGATCGCCCCGAGTCCGCCAGCTCCTCGACGCGATCGGCCAGGCTCGGCGGCACGTTCCCGTCGATCAGGCGGCCGTCGGCATACACCCAGGCGACCTCGTCCAGCGCCTCGCTGCTGTTCTCCGTCAGTACGACACGGCCGCCTTCGGCGGTAACGTTCGCCGCGACCGCCTCGGCGCGCGTACGTGCCAGATCGTGCGCGTCGGCGTCCGTCACCCGGCTCAGCAGCACGTGCGAGACCACCACCAGCACCGCGACCACGGCGGTGGCGATCAGCACGGTGAGTGCGACGACCCGCTTACGGAATCCCGTCACTGCCATCGGTAGCCCACGCCGCGGACGGTCGCCAGACGCTCGGCCACACCCAGCGCACTCAGCTTGGCCCGCAGTCGGCGCACGAAGGAGTCGAGGGTGTTGTCGCTGACCTGCGCCCCGTGCGGCCAGCCGGCAGCGATGAGGGCGTGACGGCGTACCGCGTCGCCCTGCGAGGCGATCAGGCGGCCCAGCAGCCGGAACTCGGTCGGGGTCAGGCTCATGCTCACCGAGCCGTAGGCCACCACGTGCTTCGCCGGATCGAGGACGACCTCGCGCGGTGCGGGCGCCACGGTGGCCCGGCGCAGCAGCGCCCGGACGCGGACCAGCAGTTCCGGGATGTCGAAGGGTTTGGTCATGTAGTCGTCGGCGCCGGCCTCGAAGCCGCCCACCTTGTGATGCAGGCCGTCCAAGGCGGTGAGCATCAACACCGGCGCGTCGACGCCGCGAGCCCGCAGGGCCAGGCAGACGTCGCGGCCGTCGGCGTCCGGGAGTCCGAGATCCAGGACGACCAGATGGGGCGCCGGTGCGAGCTGCCGCAGCAGGCTGTCGGCCGTGGCGGCGACGGAGACGGTGTGGCCGTCGTGCTCCAGGGCGCGCTTGAGGACGTCGCGGACCGCCGCGTCGTCTTCACACACCATGATGAAAGCCACGTGCTGACCCTAGATACTCCCGTCCCAGTTCTCCATCTTCCCTGGTCAGCTGCCTGACGGTCGGGAGCAGGCCGCTGGTGCCGCACATCCTTGCCCTGCCATGGAGTCGCGACGGCTGGGCGCGACCGGCCGAGCCGCATCGCAAAGGCACGGGGTGGCAGCTGGTTGCTGCCACCCCGCTGGTGTTCACAGGCCCCGCACGGCGGGGCCTGTCGGCCGCTGTGTCCGTCAGTTGTAGACGGCCCAGGCCAGCTGCTTGGAGTTGGTCTGGGCGGGGCAGGACGCCTTGCCCTTGTCGAGCTGGGCGGAGAAGACGTTGACGTCGACGCCGCAGAACGCGGCGGCCACCGGCACGGACACGTTCTGCAGCAGAACGACCTGGTTGCCGTTGAGCAGGTTGTTGGCCTCGACGTTGACCAGGCTGCCGTGGGCTGGCGTCGCCAGTGCCGGGGCCGTGGCCGAACCGGTGATCGCGGCACCCGCCAGCACGACGGCGGCGATGGCCTTCTTCACCTTGAGCATGAGCGTTGTCCCTGCCGAACGGTCGAACAGGAACTGCGGTGGCTGGCCAGCCGCCCGGGAACTTATCCCGTGGCCGGATTAGGTGACTATCGCCTCTTCGCTCCGATGTTCCGGTATTGGCCAGCCGCAGTGAGCGCCTGATCGGTACTCGCCACGCCAGAATTCCACGCATATCGGGCATTCCGGTGATGGCGGAAACGTCAATGCAGTCGACGGGAAGGTAATGGACTGGGCCAACGGTCCCCGCCCACGTTGACCGACAATGTTCGCTTGCATGGATGGCCGTTCGAATCCCAGACCGTACGGACCGCTGGGAAGGCGGTCCGTACGCAAGCCACCACAACTCCCTCTCGGCAGGCCGCATCACCGACCGCAACTGCCGCTACTACGACTGGCACAGCGGCCGGTGTGCACGAGCTGCGGGGCGAGGTTCACCGACGAACGCTGGCAGCAGATCCGGCAGCAGTCCTGGCTCGGCGAGCGGGACGGCCTGTGCGGGCCGTGCGCGCATGAGGCCATCGAACGGGCCAAAGCCGAACGGGCCGCGCGCCGCCAGGCGGAAGAGGAAGCCGCCACCCGCGCCGAGGCGGAGGCCCACCAGCGCCGCGGCGTCCTCAGGCGCCGCCTATAGCTGTACCGGTGGCGGGCATCACGCCTTCGCAGAGCCGGCCAGAGCGGCGAGCACGCGATTGCCGCTCCCCGGCACAGACGCCGGCCTGCGAAGGCTACGGGGAAGTGCTGCAGCCACACGTGCCCCGTCTTCGACCGGCGTACACAACGGCGCCGGATTCCGCTACGAAGCCTTCACTGAGGGGCCCCGAAGATCCCGGCCAGGGACCCAATAGGGTTGTCCTGTCAAGGAAAAGAGGAAGCGCGAAGTGGCACCATCCAGCAAGTACACCCCGGAATTCCGCGCGGAAGCCGTCCAGATCGCGCTCCGTTCCAGCAAGACCATCTCCGAGACGGCCCGTGAACTGGAATTGAACCCGGAGACACTCCGGGGCTGAGTGAAGAAGTACCAGAAACAGCACGAGCCGCCCGCCGATGCCGAGCTCTCGCTCAGCGAACGTGCCCGACTCAAGGAACTTGAACGCCGCAACCGTAAACTGGAGATGGAAGTCTCCTTCTTAAAAAAGAGCCGCAGTGTACTTCGCGAAGGATCCCCGGTAGCGAGTAAGTCCGAGTTTATCGAGACGGTGCGGCTCGACACTGCGGGGTACGCGTATTCCGTCGAGTTCATGTGTGAGCGACTCGGCGTATCCAGGTCCGGCTCCTACGAATGGCGGAGCCGTCCCGATTCCGCGACGGCACGGCGGCTGTTGTCCACGAACGATCCAGCTCGATCGCCTCCCAGTCCACCGTTACCCACGTGCTCGCGTGGCACGGTCAGGGTGGCCCCGCCCGGGCGCCGCACGGCGCCAGGATCCGGGTTGCGACAAGGGGCGCCTACTGTTGCGCGACCCGGAGAACCGTCTCCGTGTCCGTGCTGGGATGGGCGGCTCGGTGCTGCTGATGACGGGTCAGCGCGGGGACGTCAGGCGGGGGACGTCGGCGGGGGAGAGGTCGGGGCGGGCCCGGTGCAGGCGTGCGGGGTGGCGCCACCGGCCGGAGGCATCGCGGGCGACGTCGATGCCGACTTGCGTCAGTGCTGCGTCGTAGCGTGCCCGTCGACCCGCTGAACGGCGACGTGTAGAGGGCGCACACGGTGCGGGGTCTGCGCAGCCGTCGGCCCTCCCGCGGGGAGGCGGGGAGGAACGGCGCGGCCCCGCCCAGGTGAATAGCACGCGGACGGGGCCATGGGGCGGGGGCCTCCGCCTGGGGGAGGAAGAGGATCACCGCGGCCTCAGGATGGCACTGGATTCGGCCAGGGAACAGGGTTGTGACTGGAATCGGTCGCATGGCGGGGCCGGCCGTGGCGTTCGGCCCCAGGCCGGTGGGGGAGCCATCACCACCAACGAGGTCCTGCTCGATCATGGCCGCGCTGAGCCCGGCGTGGGCCACTCGGTCGGCGACGTTCTTCCCGACCGATGACGATGACGGCCAACACGCTGTCGACACTGGTGGTGTGGTCGGTCATGTCAGTTGCTCCCACCGGTGCTCCGGCTGGCGTCGTGTCCGAGGCGCAGCGCAGAGACGAGGAAGAAGATGCCGCCAAGCAGGGCGTAGCCGGCCAGATTGCTCAGCGAGGAGTGAGGGGCAGCGGCCTGCCGGAGGAACGAGATCCCGGCGAGCGCGGAGATGCTGCCGCTGGCGATCATCGCCCACTGGCCTCCGAGGTCGCGTCGCCGCAGAGCGACGATGAGCTGGACGAGGCCCGCTACGACGGCCCAGACCCCCCACACGCGCAGGACCCCCGGAATGCCGGAGGTGACCGCGAAGACCAGTCCGACGGCGGCGAACACACTGATCGCGACGTTGACGTAGAGACCAAGAGCGGACCGGCTCGCTCGGGAGGAGCGGGTATCGACGACGGCGGCGCCCACGTCGAATAGCGGGTAGATCACGAGCAGGGTCGCGCTCACCGGCCCGATGCTCGACGCGGTCAAGAAGAGCACGACGGCCCAGATCAGAGCGAACCCGAAACGAACGAGGTAGAGCCGACGAAGCGCTGATGCGACGGTGGCAGGGGCAGGGGCAGTAGTCGTGGTCATGACTGTTCCTTTTCAAAGAAAGCCGTTGGATCCGGTGTCTGCTGACGGGGAGCGGGCAACGGCATGGCCGCCGGACTCCTGGTAGAAAGACCGTTCTCTCTTGCAGTGTGGAGCCTGACACGACTCCTCGGCGGTTGCAAGACCGATCGTTCTTTCTGCTATGGTGGGGTCATGGCCACCCGGACACGTCCCGCGCCCGACAACCCGAACGGCGGCTCATCGGGAGAGCCGGTCCGCTCCGAGGCGCGAGAGCGGCTGCTGTCCACGGCCAGCGCGCTGTTCTACCGCGAAGGCATCAGGGCGGTCGGGGTCGAGCGGATCCTCGCCGAGGCCCCGGCCACGCGGGCGACGTTCTACCGGCACTTCCCCTCGAAAGAAGACCTCGTGGTCGCCTACCTGCGCGGCGTCGACACCGACACGCGGGCCGGCGTGCAGGCCGCCATCGAGGCCGCACCGTCCCCGGCCGACGCACTGCGCGCGATCGGGACCGCCGTCGCCGACAGCCTGGCCTCGCCGGAGTTCCGCGGCTGCGCGTTCCTCAAGGCCGCCGCCGAGTACTCCGACCCCGAAGACCGGGTGCGCCGGGTGATCCTCGATCACCGAGCCTGGTACACGACCACGCTCACCGAACTCTTCGCGCAGGTCTTCGGGAACTCACCGCGTCGCGGCAAACCAGAACACGCTGCCCGGCACTTCGTCATGATGCGCGACGGCGCCATGAGCGGCGCCCACCTCGACGGCGTCGACAGCGTCGGCGCCGCGTTCCGCCGCGGCGTCGAGGGCCTGCTCACCGTCCTTCACTGAGCACCCACACAGCATCGGGCCACGAAGCAACACACAGCGACTTCGCCGCCGGGGTTGGTAGTCGCCCCACGGCCCACCTGCACGAGATCGGTGTTCCCCCGCAGCGCGGCAGGACCTCCGCGATCCGCCAACGCGTCCTCCAGGCCCCGGCCTCCGTCATCGCGAAGGCACTCGGCTACCACGACAGGACACCCACCCGCCTGGTCACCGAAGCCGGCGGAACCGGGAGCCGATACGCCCTGGCGACCACAGCCAGTGATCGCTACAGGTCGCCGGTTGCGCCCGTCTCCATGAAGCGGACAACGCAGCGACGGATGTGATCAAGGAACTTGCCTTCGTACATTAACGGGCGCCCCGAACGCGGCCTCGACTGGTGAGCTGGCGTATTCGGGTGTGTCCCCTCCACCCCACGTCATGAGTCACACCACGTCAGGCCGTGGAATGGCCGTTGACGCGGTACTCCTCGGAGGGCATCGAGTCCCATTCAGTATTCGCGCCGTCGCGCGTAACCATGAACAACGGATGCGATCGGAGGACCTGCCCGACCAGTTGCCCGCGCATCACGACCCCGGAATCATCCGGTCCTGCGTAGCCCTCGGGCGTGTAGCGGAAGGGCACGTCCATTGCCTCGGCATACGCGATTGCGTCGCTCTCCGGCTCCGACAGTTCTCTCCCGACCAGCGGGAGTCCGTCATACGAGACCTGAGGTCCGTGCACGGCGTCGGCAGCGATGCAGAACAGCCCCACCGCTTGGCTCACATAGGCCGTGACGGCAGGCGGTGAAGGAGCCACCCCGCGACGGTGGACTTCGACCTTCCAAGTCGGCGTGAAGATCGCGTGGTCCCGTGCACAATCGCTGACCTTCGTCTGGCCGAGCATCTCAGCCGCCTCGACTACTTCGTCGACGGTCATACCGAACCGGAGCGGTCCGACGCCGACAGCCGGCGAATAGGACCACTCGTCCCGTTCGGCGACTCCGGTCTTGAACGCCATAGTCGCTCCTTTAGAGACACCTGAGACTTGCCGCCGCCCATCATGCCAATCGCCGACCAGCAGACTGCCGGGTGCTGCCGAGCTCGCGCAGATCACTCAGCGCGAGCCCCATCTGGGCTCGGCCGCGAATACGCGACATCTCGACATGCGACGTCACCAGTCCCGAGGCCGTTGAGGACCGCGAGTTCGCGGGAACTGAAGGTTCTTCAGCGCGAACCCACGGGTCCAGCGGTGGGCATCAGGCTGACGCATAGGTGAGTTCGGGTAACACGAGGATGCTGAGCGGTCCGCAGGCTTCGGCAGTGATGTCGGCGGACTCCTCGACTATGACGGGCGCCCGCCGAACTGCCAGTTGTGCACCTCGATGTCGGCGTACCGGTCCGGGGTCAGGATGGCACGTGCCGTGTCCGGGTCCGGCGCTCGGACCAGCGCCGCGGTGCCCAGCCAGGTTGCGCCGTTGTCGGACAGCAGCGGTCCGTAGGCGATTAGCTCGTTCGGGTCGGGCGGCACCGCGAGGTCGGCGGCCTGTCCCGTGCCGAGGCCGATCACCAGGTACCGGTTGCCGCCGGTCCGGCCGCCGGGGAAGTCCCACATGGTGCGCCCCAGCGTGTTGCGCCACCGTCGTAGCAGCACGTCCCGGTAGACGCCGGCCTGGTAGTTCGGCTCGTCGAAGGCGAATGTGCGGGCAGCGGCGGGATCGGGCAGGTCGACGATGTGCACGCTGCCGGTGGGTGTGTCGCCGTCGTCGGCGAGAGTCCGGCCCCGGGCGATCATCTCCTCCGCGTACTGGTCCATGTAGGACCAATGCTCTTCCAGCAGCTCGTCGCGCAGCGGTAGGGAGCCGGGCCGGTCGCGGTGGTAGCAGAGGAACTCCATGCCCAAGGATCTCTTCAAGGAAGTAACCAGGTCGAGCGGGTTTCACTGCGAGGGTTGCTTGGCGGCCTGCTGCAGCAGGGCCCCTGCCGAGTCCGCGTAGCGCATCGCGGTCTTCTCGTCGAGCCCGAAGACCTCCGCGAGGTGGAGTGGATCAGGGCCTTTGACCATGGCTTCTTCGAGCTGCCTGTCGACGCGGAGTCTCTCCAGGGTCGCGTCCTGTCCCCGCATCGGAGCGCTGACCCAGTGGTTGCTAGCCCGGCTCGTTGTGTTGGCGGTCTGGTTGTTGATCAGCAGGTGGAGGTTCGCGGTGTTCGGCCACCGTCGACGCCGGTGCTCCAGCCAGTCCAGCAGCAGCCGCAAGGTGACGTCATCCAGAGGGCGGACACGTCCGGCGATGGTCAGCCGACGGTTGCCGAGGTCGACGTCGTCGAGCAAGAGGTTGGCGATCTGGGCGACCCGGGCGGCATGGACCGCTGCGAGGGCGAGGATGAGCCGCGTCGCTGGGGTGGTGGTCGCCGCAACGGAGCGGGCAGTTCCAGGACCAGGCCGACGCCGCGGCCCGCGACCAGATGTCCTACCGGGCATTCCTGGCCGAGCTCCTGATGGCCGAGTGCGACGACCGGGCCAGGCGCCGTTCCGAGCGCCGCATCCGGGCCGCGGCCTTCCCTCGCGAGAAGTCGCTGCGGGCCTTCGACTTCGACGCCAACACCAACGTCGACCCCGCCACCGTCAACACGCTCGCGACCTGCAAGTGGGTCAGGAAGGGCGAGCCGCTCTGCCTGATCGGCGACTCCGGCACCGGCAAGTCCCACCTCCTGATCGCCCTGGGCACCGAGGCCGCCATGTAGGGCTTCAGGGTCCGCTACGCGTTGGCGACCAAGCTCGTCAACGAGCTGGTCGAGGCCGCCGACGAGAAGCAGTTGTCGAAGACGATCGCCCGCTACGGCCGCGTCGACCTGCTTTGCATCGACGAACTCGGCTACATGGAACTCGACCGCCGCGGAGCTGAGTTGCTGTTCCAGGTCCTGACCGAACGCGAAGAGAAGAACAGCGTCGCCATCGCCTCCAACGAGTCCTTCGGCGGCTGGACGAAGACGTTCACCGACCCACGTCTTTGCGCGCCAATCGTCGATCGGCTCACCTTCAACGGCGCGATCATCCAGACCGGCACCGAGTCCTACCGGCTCGCCCACACCACGGCCCTCGCCGAGCAGGCCGCCACCGGCTGCTCCGGGCCCCACACGGGAGGGGCCGCCCGACAGCCAGCCGAAACCCAGAGCCGGCATGGCCCGTCAGGGGTGACTGGAGGTCATCGCCGCAGGCGACGCCGAGGGCGCCCTTGACAGGGCAGGCCGGCTCTCATCATGACCGGGCGGGCGGCCCCGGAAGTTCCCACACGCACGTGTCGGCGCACGCCTGAACGTGCTTAACCCGGTACCTGATGATGCGCTCACCACGGGTTCTCGTCAGTCCGCAACGGACGGTCGGCAGCGTCAGACGGCCGGGCACTTCTCATGCCACCTTGATGACAACCTTGCCCGAGGTGTGACCGTTCTCGACGGTGGCGAGGGCGGCCGGGGCGTCGGAGAGCGGATAGACCGCGGTGATTACGGGTGCGAGGAGTCCGTCGAGGGCCAGCCGGGCCGACCGCTCCAGGTTCTCGCGGTCGACGCGACGCTCGACGAAACGCCCACCGAGATCGGGCACAGACATATCACCCACAGCGATGACGTTGCGGGGATCCTGGGCCAGCGGAGCGACCGTCCGCAGCGAGGTGCCTCCGGCCAGGTCGACGATCCCGTCGAAGCCGTCCGGAACCAGCTCGCGTGCCGCGGCGGCGACGTCCTCGGCGGTGTAGTCGATGAACCGCACCCCGATGGCTTCGGCGTGCTCGCGTTTGGCGGTACTCCCGGTGCCGATCACACGCAGCTCGCGCCCGATAGCCAGCCGGGCGACGGCGAGGCCGACCCCGCCCCCGACTCCGTTGACCAGGACCGTGGCACCGGCCGGGAGGCTGAGCTGGTCGAGCAGGTCCACCGCGGTCGTCCCGGCTACTGGCAGCGTTGCCGCCACGGTCGCGGACAGACCCTCCGGGATGCGCGCGGTGTTCGGCGCGGACAGCACCGTCGTCTCGGCGTAGGTGCCGCCACCGGTGAGTGCGAAGCCGAAGACCGCGTCACCCACCTCGAGCCCGTTGACGTCCTCGCCCCGGGCGAGAACGGTTCCGGCTGCCTCCATGCCCAGCACGCGGGGAAACGGACGCCCGCCGTCGAGCCCGTCGACCAGACCCGAGCGCAGAAGGTGGTCGAGGGGATTCACGCCGGCGACGTCGACCTGGATCAGCACCTCACCGCGACCGGGGACGGGGTCGGGACGATCGAAGAACTCCTGCACCTCGGGCCCGCCATACCTGCCGAAACCCCACGCCTGCCCCATCTTCCGCCGCCTCTCGTATGACCGACCCGGTGATTCCGGGCGTTGTCGCCATCCTCACCTCTGACATTGATGTGAGGGGCAACCGGCTGAGATGCAGATCACAGCATCAGGCCGACTGCGCCACCGGTTCCGGGGCCGTGGACAGCTCCGCCCGGTGTCGGCTGTTGGCCCTGATCAGCACGTCGAGTGCATCTCGGGTCTCGATCAGGTGCGCGATGTCGGCGTCGATCCGGTCGCGCTCGCGCATCATCGCCGTGAACGTCTCCTCGGCGACGCCCAGGTCGCCCGGGACGTCCACACACGGCAGCACAGTCGCGATCACCCTGCTGGACATACCCGCGTCGAACAGCTGTCGGATGAGTGACACGCGCTGGACCGCAGCATCGGAATAGTGACGCTGCCCCGCGTCGGAGCGTGAGCTGGTCAGCAGGCCCTGTTCTTCGTAGTACCGCAGTGAGCGCGGACTCACGCCCGTGCGCTTGGACAACTCGCCTATCCGCATCCCTGAGAGCCTACGCCCGCGTGCTCCAGGTTCAGACCGCCGTCCAGTCATGGACGCTCGCGGACACCCCCACGGCCGCAGGGTTGTCCTCCCGGTCCCACGACTGAGCACGTTCGTCTGTACACGCCTGAGCACTTTTCTGGCCCTGACAAGATTTCCGTGAAGCTGGGGTGTGCCCCCGTGCGCCGGTGACGCTCCGTCACGGGTAGCGGCACTGTCAGCGAGTGTGATGACCTCGTACGGATCATGTCTGCGCACCTCGAGACGGTGCGGGTGGAACGAGTGTGGGTGGCGGGCGGCGTGGTCCGTATCGCGGCCTGCACCCGCGAGTTGACGGTGGCGTGTCCGGACTGCGGTCGCGGTTCTGCGCGGGTGCACAGTCGCTATGGCCGCACGCTGGCCGATGTCGCTGTCGGAGGGCGCCCGGTGCTGATAGGGCTGTCGGTGCGGCGGTTGTTCTGTGACAGCCCGGGCTGCGGTCGGCGGACGTTTGCCGAGCAGGTCGAGGGGCTGACGGTGCGCTACCAGCGCCGCAGCCCACTGCTGCAGCACCTGGTGGAGATGGCCGGGGTGCTCCTCGCCGGCCGCGGCGGCGCCCGGCTCCTGCAGATCCTGAAGGTCCCGCTGTCGCGGACAAGCGTGCTGTTCCACTTGATGCGCTTGCCGCTTCCGCCAGCCGCGACCCCGCGGGTGCTGGGCGTGGACGACTTCGCGCTGTACGCGGACGTCTACGGAACCCTGCTGGTGGACGCCGACACCCGGTGGCCGATCGAGTTGTGGGCCGGGCGCGACGCCGAGCAGCTGGCCGCCTGGCTACGGACGCACCCTGGTGTTGAAGTGGTCTGCCGGGACGGCTCGCTGGTCTACCGCCAAGGCATCACCGACGGCGCCCCCGACGCGGTGCAGGTCAGCGACCGCTTCCACCTGTGGCAGGGGCTGTCGAAGCGGATCGGGGATATCGCCGCCACCCACCGCGCTTGCCTGCCCGCCGGAGTGCCCCAGCACGAACCGGCACCGCCACCAGCGGCCCCAGCGGGACCGGCCGACCAGGCCGACACCCCAGCCCGCCGCCATGCGAAGCGGCTGTTCGAGGCGGTGCACGCGGTGACCGACACCGGTTGCTCGCTCAGCGCCGCAGCCCGCGAGTTGGGCCTGAACCGGCGCACCGTGGGCAAATACGCCCGGGCCGCCACCTGGCAGGATTGCGTACGGCGCACCCGGCCCCGCCGACCCACCAGCCTCGATCCATACCTCGACTACCTTCGCCAGCGGTGGGAGGAAGGCGAGCACACCGCGACGGTGCTGCACCAGGAGATCGCCGCCAAGGGCTACAGCGGCCACTACCAACGGGTCAAAATGGCCATCGCACCCCTACGCCGCGGCCTGCCGATCGACACCCCACGCGAACGGCCGCCCTCACCCCGCGAAGTCGCCCGGTGGATCACCACCACGCCATCCCGCCGCAGCTTGCACGCAACCGAGGCACTCCGGCGACTGTTCGAGCACTGCCCGGAGCTGAACCGAACCCACGACCTGGTGCGCCAGTTCGCCGCCATGCTCGACACCCGCGACGCCACCCCGCTACCTGACTGGCTCGACCAACTCGCAAGCTCCCGACTTCCCGCACTGGCCAGCCTGGCCAAAGCCATCCACGAGGACCAGCCCGCAGTCGTGCAGGGCATCACCACACCGTTCAACTCCGGCGTCAACGAAGGCCGCATCACCGACCTGAAACTCCAGAAGCGGATCATGGCCGGACGCGCGGGAGTCCCGCTGCTCCGCCACCGCGTCATCCTCATGGCCCTGCTCCGACGCCGCTTCCCGTGACGGAGCGTCACCGGCGCACGGGGGCACACCCCAGCTTCACGGAAATCCTGCCAGGGCCACTTTTCTCGGTACGCCGACAAGATCTGGGCCTATGTGACCGCCGGGTGCTGGACCGCGATGGAGAAGGACGGTCACGGCCTTGAGTGATCGACGGTTCCCTTCTCGATGGCTTGGCTCAAGCGGAGCTTGCGCCGCCGCCTGATGTGCCGCCGCACTTCCTGACCGGGGTCGTCACTGCCGTGCTGTCCGTTCTGTTCAGGCGGGCCGCCCCGTTACCTTCTTCGTGGCCTCGCAAGGAGGCTCCCGGCCTTCGGCTCCGGTATGACTTGTGCCCCCAGTCGAGATGATCGAAAAGGTGGTGTCGCCGGTGCCGAAGGCATTGGCAGACCGCTGATTAGAGGCACGAGCGCCAAACCCTCAACCGGGTACGGCAGTCTCTTCGTAACGTGGATGCCGGCACGCTGATGCCGCAGGTGAGGCCGGGAAACAGGCGAGCGCGGGAGCGACGGTCGTGACGGACGAAACTGATATCGGCGTCTATCTCGGGCTGGATGTCGGCAAGGGCGAACATCACGCTGCCGCCGCGGTTCTGGCCCTTGACGGCGCTACCCCAGCCGCTGTTTATACCAAGCGCGCAGTGGCTGACTGCTTGGAACCCCGACCTTCCGCTCGACCATCCACCCGCTGTCTTCGTGGCCTCCTCGGACGTCGTCGGCAGAGAGAACGGCTGCTCGACCCCCAGGGGGCCATGTGACCCTGGATCCGCTCGGGATCGTAGGGCACCACACACACCGTCACCGGAACTTCCCGGCTGCCCGCGGTGCGTCACCGGTGCAGGGACTCGGCGACGGCCGGGTCCTCGAGCACGGTGACGCACCAGGCGAAGTGCTCGTCACCGCCGCCTGGCGCGAAGGCGTCGCTCGTGGCCATCGCATAGGCGGCCCGGTACAGCAGGAGGTCGTCGACCGCATAGCCGAACTCGTCGGCGAACCGCGTGGTGAGCTGCCGGGTGATCTCCGGGGCGTGCTCGGTGCCCGCCGGGAAGATGGCCGCGGCCACGGCGGCGTCGAACCGGGGGTCCCCGCCCGTGGACAGGAAGCCGTAGTCCACGAGGGCGAGCGGACGCAGGTCGTCGTCCACCAGCACGGTCTCCGGGAAGACGTCACCGTGGACGACCGCCTCGTCGGTACGGGGCAGCGAGCGCAGCTTCCGAAGCAGCCGGGCGCGCGTGTCGTCGAAGTCGCGGACATGCGTGGAGAGCCGGTCCGCGCACCGGCTGACCCGCCGGTCCACCAGGTCCGCCAGAGCGGATCCGAAAGTGGTGTGGCCTTCCCACAGCGGGCGTTCCTCGTCCAGCACAGGAAGGTGCTTGACCTCGTCGACGTCATGGGCGTCCGCGAGGGCGCGCAGCACGCCGACCAGGCAGTCGACCGCTTCGGGCAGCACCTCGTCCGGGTCGTCGGTGCGGATCCTGCCCGCCAAGGGCTCGCCGGTCAGCTCCCGCTCCACGGTCATCGGGACGCCGTCGATGTCCTCGACGGCGAGGATCTCCGGGGAGTCGAACGGCAGGTGCGCCGCGGCATCGGCGTAGAAACGCTGCATCCGCCGCAGTTCGGATCCCCGTCGGCGCTCCCACACCTTGGCCACCGTTCCGTCCCCGAGTCGGTAGACGGCTCCCTCCACCGCCGCCTCGACGGGCCCGGCGTCGGGATATCCGGCGTCGACGAAATGTCGTACGCGCCGGGCCGTGGTGTCCCGTATCGCATCGGACATCTCGTGCCTCCTTCCGCCCCTGGCGTGAACGGCCGGCCGGTCGGCGGGGCCGACGCCGGGACCATCTCCCACGGTAGGCCCCTCGCCCGCACGACACCCGGTGATGGAGGGCTGCCGGGCGCCGTGCGGTCCGCCGCGCGTATACGGCGGCACAGTGCCGGCGGATCCTGCGTATCCGGAGCCGACAGTGGCTGTTCCTTCGTGCACTGGCGGCCGTCGCCCGCCGACGGCCGCGTCCGGCCACTGCTCGGGGGCCCGCCGACGGGCACCACGCACTGCGGCGTCCGTCGGCCGCAGCCCCCTACCGCTAATCCGGCCGTGCCCCGCCCGGGACGACCAGCGCCGAAAGCCCCGAAAATACCGTCCCCATAAGGGAGTTGACATCCATCACAAGATCATGATCAAGGGTGGCTACTTAGCGTCACCACCGACTACGGGCCAGACCCGAAGACCGTACAGCCCCCAACCCAGCGCTCCGGTTGCCGTCACCACGTCCGGCGGGTCGACACCTCGACCGAGCGGAACCCCTGCTGCTGCCCGCTGGTCTGGACAGCCACGGAATCGCCAGCCGGCCGATGTACTGCTCAGAAACCTCCTCCCATGCCTTGACCGGACGTCCGATCCCGCGGCTCTCCGCCGGTCGGTCACGGTCGTTGTCCGAGGTGGCCGGTTGACATATGTCGGACCGGTGTGAGGCTGAAGGAGACACGGTTCCGCCGTCGCGTCACGTAGAGCTTGACAATGCCGCCCACCGGGTCCAGTCACCCACCACTTCGCGGCGGCGACAGATGAACCGAACCCCTGCTCCGTAGGGGGACAGCTCCGGGACGCGAAGTGAGGCGATCGAATGGACCGGGTTCCCGAGGTGGCCGTGGTAGGAGCCGGCATCGTCGGCCTCTGCACCGCCTATGCACTAGCCGAACGCGGAACCACGGCGCGGGTGTACGAAAGCGGCGTTCCCGGCCACGGACAGTCCAGTGGCCAGTCCCGCATCTTCCGCCATGCGCACGACGACGCCCGCCTGGTCGAATTCGCCCGGCAGGGCCGCGCCGTCTGGGACGAGTGGGCCGACCGGTTGGGCGCCGAACTGATCTCCCAGGACGGAGTGGTCGCCCTGGGCGGTCCCGTTCCCAGGAGACTGCGCATTCTGCAGGATGCCGGCGGCATACCGGTCCGGACCGTGGACAGCGCCGAGCTCCACACCCGCATGCCGCTGCTCGCCGCCTACAGCGGTCCCGCGATGCTCGATGAGGACGGCGGCGCCATCCGCACCCGTGTCGCAGTCGAGAGCCTGGACAACGCGCTGGGTGACGCGGTGGTCACCGACGAGGTCATCTCGCTGCATCCCACGGGCTACGGCACGGTGGAAGTGGTCAGCGCCGTCGGCCGCGAAGAGTACGCAACGGCCGTGGTGTGCGCGGGCCTGAGCACCGCGCGGCTGGCGCGCAACGTGGGGCTTTCGCTGCCCATACGGCCGGCAGCCCACGTCCGCCTCACCTTCCAGGTCAGGGGAGCGCCCCCGGAACGGGTCGCCTGCCTGCAGGACAGCAGCGGCGACTTCGGCGAGGTCGGCGTCTACGCAGCCTCCTACCCCGGCAACAGACGATATGCGGTGGGCCTCAGCCAAACGGTCGAGGTACGGGAGGACGGCAGCTTCGCGGACCCCAATGCACTGGCGGCACTCAACGACCGCGCCCGCGCGTACGTCTCCCGCGCATTGCCCGGCCTCGACCCCGAGCCCGTCGAGTACCTGCACTGCTGGGTGACAAGCCTGCCGTGGAGCGAAGACGGCATGGCGGTCTGGGAAGCCGACAGAATCTTTTTCACCGCCGGGCACAACCTGTTCAAACAGGCACCTCGACTGGGACGGGCATTGGCCAGAGCGGCCATGGCCGAAGAACTCGAGGAGAACCTGCGGCCAGCGGCAGCACTCGGCCAGCCCCGCTGAACGCCCCAACACTCGGCGCATCCCGCTCCGACGACTGGGTACCTACGAGGGGCGAGGAAGCCGGTTCGCCCCGGTCTTCCCGGAGGCAGCTATTTCGTGTCCCCGTTTCAGAGAACTCTTCCGCGTTTCGGTTGGTTGCGTTTCCGCTTGGAGAGCGACGTACGCGTTACGGCGTACATCTTTGTGGTGGAGGCCGGCTGAGGGGCACCGGCCCCTTTGCTCAGCCGCGGTACACCGCTGGCATCCGTGTGGTGGGTGACCACGGAAATCTGCAGCATGATGTCTTCTGCACCCGGGGGTCGCGAAAACTCCCTCCTACGCTGGTCGCCCGGCCCGGGCCGAGGGACACGTCGGTGATCGCGGTGCCATTCGGAAAGATCCCGATCACATCAGTGCGGCAGCGGCGACCGCGCGACGCGGACAGCTTTCACTGGATGAACCGTGGGCCCAACAGGGAATCTTGGCGCGTGCCGCAGGAGAATCCCATTCCGGTCTGAGAAGATTCCATTCCGATCTGAGATGTATGTCGTGGTGCAGTTGGCGGTTGGCAGTCTCGGCCACCGTTACATCCAGTAGGAAGCCATGGCGGATCCGCGGACGCTCGGTCAGGGCACCAGGGGGATGGGGGAGGATCCCGGGCGCCGCGCGGCCGAGGTGTCGGCCCTGCGCGCCGGGCTGGACCTGGGAATGACCCTCGTCGACACCGCGGAGATGTACGGGGACGGCGCGGCGGAGGAAGTGGTGGCCGGACGGCGGGACGAGGCGAAGGGCGTGTACCGCGCACGCGCGGGTACGGGCGGGGTGTGGACGCGGGAGAAGGCGGTCTGCATGGAATCAGTGCCCGTGGGCCAGGATGGCACGGCGCCGGATGAGCGCACCCTGCAGGCCACCGTGGCCCTGAGCGAGGACGGCATGGACATCGCCCAGGCCCGCCACCTGGCCGCCGGCTTCCTCACCCGCGTGCAGGCCGAACACGGGCTGCCCATCTCACGCCGCGCCATGGATCTGACCCAGCTGGTGGTGAGCGAGCTGGTCACCAACGCCCGCAAGTACGCGCCCGGCCCGATACTGCTGGACCTGCGCATCGCCGGCGACACGGTCGAGGTAGTGGTGTGGGATTCCGACCCGGTGCTGCCGGCGGCCCGGGCCGCCGACGCAGGCCGGGTAGGACAGCACGGCCTGGAGATCGTCATGGCCGTCTCCCAGGGCTTCGAAGCCCAGCGAGAGCCGGTCGGCAAACGCATCACCGCCCGCATCGCCCTCCTGGACGACCCAGGCGGGGAACTCGCCGGACGCCAACGCCTGTGACAGCAGGACGTTCGACCGGGCGCGACACGGGCACCCGTCAACGGCTGTCTGCCGTGAGGGAGCCCGGACCATGGTCATCGTTTCCTACCTGCTGCTGCCACTCGTGGCCGTACTGCTATACGGCATGAACCGCCTCGAGGACTGGCTGACGCGCACCCCACAGCCACCCCGCCACGCCCACCCCCGACACCTGCGCCTGATCCAGGGCGGAAGGCAAGGACTCCTCACGTATCCACGGGCCAGTCGACGGCGGCCCGACGCCGCCTGATTGCGCCCGCACGCACGGCCGCCCGGCCCCTGTCACCGCAACACGCTAAGTGGTCGGCTCCGTAAGTTCTTCGGGGGTTGATCTTCAGTTTCGCCCGGCGGGTCTTGGTGTTGGACAGGCCGCCACTGAGCACGGGCGGCCGTGAGCCATTCCGAACTCGCTACACTGCGCGCCATCGTGTCGCGGCGTTTCGGAGCTGGTTGGGAGCGGCTGCGCTTGGTAGGGACTACTGGCGGAAGAAGGGACACCATGCGGCGCGCCGTTGCTCTGACGCTCTGTTCGGGGATGTTGGCTGCCACTGCGGCGTGCGCCGGGTCCTCGCCGGGGAACTCGGCGGCGCGGCAGACGCCGTCTGCCGGCGCCCCGTCCGTGTCCTCGGCCAGCAGCAGGAGCCCGAGCGGCGGGGTGACCGCCTCCTGCCCGGATGGCGTGCAGGTCCAGAGCGCGGCCTCACCCGCTGCGGGCAGCGGCACTTCCGCCGACACCGCGCAGGCACAGGCACTTGCACAGGCCGTCGGCGATGAGGAGTTCAACGCCGCGTACTCGGACATTTTCGGCACGGTGATCGATGGCTACACCCAGGGGCGGGTGGTGCTGTGTGTCACGGACGTAGCGCGCGGGAGGCTGCTCGCGCAGGCGGCCAAGCGCGCACACCCGGCCGTTGACCTCAACCGGCTCGCCATCCTCCCTTGCCGCTACTCCGACCGGACACTGCAGGCGGCCGTCCGCGGGCTCATGGCGCACAACGGCCCGACGATTGCAGGGTTCCCCGTCTACCAGATCGGCCCGGCCACGGACCATTCCGGCATCCAACTGCAGACCAGCCAGGCAGGCAGCGCCTCAGCGGCCTTGCGCCGCTACCTCACCTTGCAGCTGGGCGGCATCGCCTTCACCGTCGTCAAGGGTGAGCAGGCAGTCGGATGAGGCGGCCGTTCCTCCGCCCACCCGACAGGTGTAGCGCAGGCGCATCAGCTGACCCGTTCGCCGTCGGCCAGTTCGGCCTACACGTAGGCGAAAGCTCCGCGGTGGCGGACGTTCAGCCGCTCCAGCTGCGGCCAGGCTGTGCGGGCGTGCTCGCCGAGGCGTTGCTCGAGCGATAAGGCCGGCAACCACGGCGGCACCGGCTACCCGCAGGTCCGTCTTGTAGCTCTGGTCGCCTGCGGCACGCGCGCCCTCATCGACGCGGTCTTCGGCCCCAAAGCCTCTGGCGAGACCACCTACGCTCCACGGCTGCTGCCCAGCCTGCGCCCCGGGATGATCCTGCTGGCGGACCGCAACTTCGCCGCCCACAAACTGGTGGCCGGTATCGCGGCGACCGGAGCCGACGTCCTGGTCCGGCTCAAGAACGGCCGCAGGATGCCGGTCCTGGCCCGCTGCCGGGACGGCTCCTACCTCTCGACGCTCGGCCCGGTCGCGGTCCGCGTCGTCGACTGCGAGATCACCGTCACCACGGCCACAGGACGGCATGCGGGGGTTGCTCGCACGGGATGAAAAGCCGACCTTGATCGGGCGAAGCCGCACCAAGATGCTGACGCTGGCCGATCGCTTCTGGGTGGAGCTGCCGGTGGCCGAGGTGGCTCGGCTGGAGGCCGCGGAGGTGGTGATCAGTGACCAGTCGCTGCTTCCAGCCGTCGATCACCTGCTCGGGCAGGCGAAGGGTATCGATACCCAGGTTGGTGGGTTTCAATGGAAGATGCGATTTGACGGCTGCGATGTTGTGGCGCGGTGGATCGGGCCGTCGGCGCGTGTCAGCGGCTGGCCACTGCCATCCCGGCGGTGCGCCACGATCTCGGCCGCGATCGACACGGCTGTCTCCTCCGGTGTGCGCGCGCCGAGGGCAAGGCCGATTGGCGAGTGCAACCGTGCCAGCTCCGCCTCGGTGACACCGGACTCCCGGAGCTGCCCCAGCCGTTGCAGGTGGGTCCGACGCGAACCCATCGCGCCGATGTAGGCGATGGGGAGCCGCAACGCCCGCTGCAGCAACGGGATGTCGAACTTGGCGTCGTGGGTGAGCGCACAGATCACGGTGCGGCCGTCCAACGCCTGTGACTCCAAGTAGCGGTGCGGCCAATCGGCGACCACCTCATCCGCTTCCGGAAAGCGTGCTGGAGTCGCGAAGAGGGGGCGCGCATCACACACGGTCACGTGGTAGCCGAGGTACTTGCCGATCCTTACGAGTGCCGCGGCGAAGTCGATGGCACCGAAGACCAACATACGTGGTGTTGGAGCGATCGATTCCACCAACAGCGTCAGTGGCTCGCCGCACCGGCTGCCTCGGGCACCGATCTCGATCGTGCCCGTGCGCCCTGCCTCCAGGAACACAGTGGCCTCGGCACGCGCCGTCGCCTCCAGGGCTGGATCGCCGAAGCCGCCCGCACAAGAGCCGTCTGCCCGTACGAACAGCGCCCCGCCCATCAGGTCGGCCGGCCCGCGGACGACCCTGGCCAATGCCACCGCATCTGCCGCAGCTGCGGCGGCCAGGGCCCCCACCAACTCCACGCGCTCGGTGGGGATGACCGGCTGTATGAAGATATCCAACACTCCGCCGCAGGTCAGGCCGACCGCGAAGGCGTCCTCGTCCGAGTAGCCGAACCGCTGTAGCGTGCAGATGGCGGACGCCAGTGCTTCACGGCAGAGGTCGTACACGGCCCCCTCCACGCATCCTCCTGACACGCTCCCGATGACGGTGCCGTCGACGTCGACGGCCAGCGCTGCGCCTGGTGCCCTGGGAGCGCTGCCGTGGACCGCGACCACGGTCGCGACAGCGAAGGCCCGCCCCTGCTCGCACCAGCGCGACAACTGGTCAGCGATGTCCAGCACGATGCTCCCTTCTGTGTTCGGCGGCGGCCTGGGCTTTCCGCGCGTTCACCGCGATGACTTCGCGGAGACGGTGGAGGGTGTCACAGCGGCAGACGTTCTGGACCTCGGCGTGACCCAGGTCGCCGATCTCGTGGCCGCCGGAGTTGCCTGACCTCGGCGCTGGTGGCCATGACATATCTGGTCCGGCCGCCGCGTGCGACGCGGGGTACCAGGCATGCTTCCCGCGTCGGGCGCAGGGCCTTGCCGGCCATGGGAGGAGGCTATGGATGGTGCTCACCACGTGCAGGCCCGCCTGCGAGAGCTGACGCAGGTGCCGCGTCATGCCCTGTGCGGCGCGCACTCGGGCGTGGCGGGTCACATGTGCGCAGCACCCGCCTTGATCGCTTCCCGAATGCGGTTGTAGGTGCCGCAGCGGCAGATGTTGCGGATCTCGTCAAGGTCGGAGTCGCTGATCTCATGACCGGCGGCCTGTGCCTGCCTGACCTTGGCCACCGCCGCCATGATCTGCCCTGGTTGACAGTAGCCGCACTGCGCCACGTCGTACTCCAGCCAGGCCTCCTGCATTGGGTGCAGGTCCTTGCCGACCGTGTCGGGCAGGCCTTCGATCGTGGTGATCTCGTCGTCCGGCCCCACGTCCTTGACCTTCACCGAGCAAGGATTGAAGGCCTTGCCGTTGAAGTGGGACGTGCAGGCCTTGCAGACATTGATGCCACAGCCGTACTTCGGCCCTGTGACATCCAGTACGTCACGCAGGACCCACAACAGCCGAAGGTTGTCATCGACGTCGACGGTGACGCGCTTGCCGTTGAGGATGAAGGTGTGCATGCTCATGGTGCGCTCCTCAGTAGGTGTGGCTCAGACCGTCGGACGGCGACTCGGGAACGGGTGGGACGAAGGGCTTTACCTCGAAGGACACCGTGCCGTGGTTGATCGGGAACCGAGTGGGCATCGTGCCGGTCGCACGGGCATAGGCGCCCGCGACCGCGGCGACCGATGCGGCCACTCCGGCTTCGCCGGCACCACCGGGCTGCTCGGAGGCGGAGGGCATCACGATGCACTCGAAGTCAAAGGGGACGTTCCACTGCCGGGTGTAGAAGTAGTTGTCCCAGCTGGCTTCAAGGAAGTGCCCGTCGCGCAGGTGCAGGCTGCTGGTGAGGGCGAGGGCGATCCCGTCCGAGACACCACCCAGCATCTGGGCCTCCAGGCCCTGGGGATTGATCACCAGTCCGGCGTCCACGGCGATCACGGCCTTGGTCACCCGGGGCCCGGTTACGGCGTTGTAGATTTTGCGGTTCACGGTCTCGGGTCGACAGTCGATCTCGACGAGCACCGCGGTCGCGCCCTTGTACTCGCTGTGGATCGCGATGCCCTGCGCCATCCCGGCGGGCATCGACCTGCCCCACTTACCCACATCGGCAACCTTCTGGAGCACTGCCTTGACCCGGTCGTTCTTGAGGAACGCAAGCCGGAACTCCAGCGGATCCCTGCCCATCTTCCGGGCGAGCTGATCGACCACCAGTTCATTGGCACACGCCACATCGGGCGAGTAGATGTTGCGCATGCTTCCGGTGTTGAAGCGCGCGTCGGTCTCGTTGAGCACCTGGGTGACGACGCCGAAGTTGTAGGGGAGTTCCTGAGTCAGCGCAAAGATGGTCTCGGAGAATCCCAGCGCGCCGAGCCCGCTGGGCAGCCTGTCGGCCGTCGCCGTGATCATCTCGCCGAGTCCGTGGCTGAAGTCGGTGACTACACTGGTATGCCGCTGTTCGAAGGTAAGCACTTGCCCGGCCAGGTACGTGGCCCGGATCCGCGAGGTCGCCATGGGGTGCACCCGCCCTTGCCGAGGCTCGTCGGCGCGATGCCACATCAGCTTGACTGGCTTGCCCATCGCCTTGGAGATCTTGGCGGCCTCGATGGCGGGGTCGGCGAAGAGCTTGTGTCCGAACGACCCTCCACCGGTGACGACGTTGACGGTGACCGCGTTCTGCGGCAGGCCGACGGCCTTGGCGATGTTACCCTGTGCCACGATCGGCACCTTCAGTCCCGCCCATACGGTCGCGCGGTCCGACCGGACATCGGCGATCGCACAGTTCGGCTCGAGCGCCGCGCTGCTGCGGAACATGAAGGTGAAGTCCGCCTCCACCGTGCCTGCCAGCAGAGGGACCTTCGGGATCGCCAGCGGCAGCTCGGCCTTTCTCAGCCGGGCCAGGATCGTCTCGTCGGACTCGCCCGCGACCGGGCCCGGGTTCCACTCCACGTCGACGGCACGCACCGCGTCGATGCACTGCCCGAATGTCTCCGCGCGAACAGCGACTCCCGTGTCGACCATCGCCACATCTGTTACGCCCGGCATGGCAAGCACCGTGGCTCGGTTGCGTACCGACTTCGGCGAGCCGTTCAGAGTGGGCGGGCGGCAGACCATGGTCGGCAACGCGTCCGGCACGTGAAGGTCCAGCGTGAACTTCTTCCGCCCGGTGACCGCAAGTCGGGCGTCCTCCCGCCGGTAGGGCTTGCCGATCACTGAAAAGCTCGAAGTGGCCTTGAGTTCGACCTCCACCGCCTTGACGGTGCGACTGGCGGCCTTGGTGGCTAGAGCGCCATAGGTCACTGATGACCCGTCAGGCGTGAAGATCACCCCCTCCTTGGACTTCAGCAGCGCCACTGCCGAGCCGAGCTCGATCGCCGCGGCTTCCAGCAGCGCCTTCCTGGCGATCGCCGCGGCGACTCGTACAGGGGTGAAGGTCGAGACCGTGGTGTTTGATCCGCCGGTGAGCTGGTTGAGCATCAACTCGGGGCGGGCCGGCGCCAAAGCCACGTGCACCTTGTCGACCGGCAGGTCGAGTTCCTCGGCGATGATCATCGCTGTCGAGGTGGTGATGCCCTGGCCGACCTCCATCCGCGGAAGCTCGAACGATGCGGTGCCGTCCTCGTTGATCAGGATCTTGATCAGCGCGGACGTGGGGAGCGCGGCGTCGGTCTGCAGATCCTCGAGGTCGTACAGCTCTGGGATTTGGGGGGCTGAGGGCACGGCGGCGTAGGCAGGTGTGCCGAGCCCGAGGTCGGCGGCCACGGCAAGCGTGGCTCCACCCAGCACATAGCCAATGAACGCGCGGCGGCCGACCTGCGCGCGCTCACCACATCCGGTGGTGCGACCATTCCTGGCAGGGACGTCGGTCATCGGCCATTCCTTTCGTGTTCCCAGTCGTCCGCTCTCTGAGATCGGCAGACAGGTGCGTTCTCGGTACCAGCGCGGCAGGGATCCGTGGGCACAACCAGTTGTCGGCTCAGCATCGGCGAGCGGACCAGAGCCTAGAACCGCATAATTTCCTCGTCTTTGGGCCGAGCACTAGCGAAATGGAGCAGCCGATTGTGCGTGAGCACAACAAAAGCCGGTATTCGCACGAGGAGAGAGAGAAGCGAGGAATTTATGAAAGGAGACGGTGAAGGAGACAGTCAGGCGCCTGCCAGCGCCGGGGGGCGCCCCTATCTGTTTGGTCAAGCCGGGGGAGGATGGTCGACATGACGGAGCGGGACCGGTTGGGGCGGGCGGCGGTGCACTATGCGGCTGCTGATGGGGACGCGGATGGCTTGAGGGTGCTCTTGGCCGGAGGCACCGCTCCTGAGGCAGCCGACGACGTGGGCTGGACCCCGCTGCATTTCGGGGCTCAGGCCCAGGCTCCAGCGGCCGTCGAGGTTCTCTTGGCCGCAGGCGCGGCGGTTGATGCCGCGGACCGTCACGGCAATACGCCGCCGTGGAGGGCGGTGTTCTGTTCGCAGGGCGAGGGGACGACGACCCGGCTCCTGCTGGAAGCCGGTGTCTGACCCTGACCGGGAGAACGGCCATGGCGTGAGTCCGCGGGCGCTGGCTGAGCGGATCGCCAACTATGACGTGGCTGCCCTCCTTCCGGCCGGGGACAGGACTTCGTCCTAAGAGCTGTCCCGCAAAGGCTTCCTGGAGACCCGGCGAGTGAGCCGGGCTGAGGACTCTGCCATGATCGCCTGTCGATGAGAGGGGCTGTGAT
>NZ_JBIAUC010000023.1:0-113528 GCF_042892355.1 Streptomyces sp. NPDC001796
GACGCTGTCGGCGAGGAGGAAGCCGCCGAGCAGGAGCACGGCGATGAGCCACCAGGGCGGGCGGATGAGCTTGACGCCGAGCCATCCGACGACGATCAGGGCGAGCCAGAGCGGAACCTGCACGGGGCCTCCTAACGGACGCGGCAGCGGTGGGTGCGGGCGGCGAGCTGCGCGGCGGACTGGCTGGAGTAGTCGGCGGACCAGCCGCAGCGGTCCGCGGTGCACACGGCGGCGTACTTGGTCCGGCCGTTGCGGTCGCGGTAGGTGCCGATCTGCACCGGGCCGATGCTCATGACGGAGTGGAAGTGGTCGCGGGCAGGCATCGCGGTGGTTCTCCTTTCGGCTCAGGCGAGTTGGGTGGCGATGGCGTCGGCCAGCTGGGGCGGGACGCCGAGGCGGGCGCGAAGGGTGTCGGTGTCGATCCGGGCTCCGGTGCGTGCTTCGTGGTCGGCGGCGACCTTCCGGGCGTGCTCGACCAGGGCGGCCGGGACCGGTACGGCCGGTGCGGCGGGCGGAGGCGGAGCGGCAGCGGGAAGCGCGGAAGCCTCATCGGTCTCTGCCTCTGGGGACGTGTCCGTTTCCGCTTCCGAGGTCGGTGCGTCAGGGACCGGTTCCGGCTCGGCGGCGGGTGCCGGCGGAACCAGCTCCCGATCGGTGGCCGCTGAGTGGGCGAGGAGGGTGCCGCCGAGGAAGGCCAGCGCAGGCCATCCGGCGACGCCGAGGCGGAGCAAGGCGGGCGGGTTGCCGAGGTCGAGGAATCCGGCGGTGGCGACGTTGGCGCCGAGGGAGGCGAACAGGGCGATCAGGAACCAGCACCAGGCCAGCCGGGACGGGCCGTCCGAGCGGAGCCGTCGCCAGGCGGCGACTAGGAGCAGGTCGACGCTGATCGGGTAGGCCCAGGCCTTCCACCCGCTCTGTCCGGCAGCGGCGGCCAGGTCGTGCAGGTGGGCGAAGGACAAAGCCCCGGCGATGACGGCCTGGACCAGGACAGCGTCGACGCGGAGAGCGGGGCGAGCCATCAGGAGTCCTCGCCGGGGTAGGCGGGGCCGTCGTTGGGGTCGTAGCCGGGCGGGAAGATGCCGGGCGGCGGCTCGGGCAGCGAGGCGGCCAGCGACGGGCCGATGGCCTCGATGAAGCCCTGGTCGGCGTCCACCGTGTGGGCGTAGTGGCCGAGTTGGAGGAGCAGCAGGACCGTGCGGGCGAAGTCCTCGCGGTGGGGGCACATGGCGGGGCTCTCCCTTCGTCAGGCATGGCGGGGGTAGGGACCTGGCGCGAAGCGGTCGCGCCGACCATGGAGCGGGGAGAGAGTCAGGCCGTGGCGGGGGCTGTCTTGGACAGCGGCACAGGGGCCGAGGGCAGCGCGGCAGCCGCGGGCTTGTAGGCCGCCAGCGCAGGCAGGTCGGGCGTGCGGTCGGCGTACTTGTTGCAGATGTTCACGGCCTGCCGCAGCGAGGTGTGCGGGGCGCGGATGCGGTGCCAGCCACCGCTGGAGTCACCCGCGATGGCCACCCCGCGCATCTCGGCGGGAATCTGGATCGCGGCCAGGACGGCGTCCGGCGAGATGTCACCGAAGGCCATGTTGGCGGAGGTCTCGTCGTTGACGCGGTGGGCGGTCCGGCCGGTGAGCTGCGCGCGGAGCATGGTGATGCCCTTACCGAGTTCGGAGCCGAAGCGCTGCCCGCAGATCTCCAGGTAGATGCCGGCCGCGCGGCCGAGCTGGGCAAGATGGAACGGTAGCCGAGTCGAGCTGTGAGCCGACAGGCCATGAGCCGACGATTACCGATCATGGTGCGGTAAGACTTTCCCTACGTTCATCAAGCCCCGGCTCCGCTCCGCTCCGCCGGGCGCGCTCCCGGCTCCGCTGCGCGCTGCGCTCCTGCCTTCGGCCCGCTCCGCGCACGCTGCACCGACGCGCGCCCACACATGGATAGGGCCAGAGGCCATGAGGCGATCACCGCATAGCGCGGCCAGCGGTCAAGGCAATGCCTCCGGCGGGGGATCGGCCGGCACCGGGGGGAGAGGGGCGCCGTTTCCGCCCGTGGGTCCGTAGTGGCGTGCGCGGGTGCTCCCATCCCGTACGCCATCGACCCAGGCAGAGCCGAGCAGACGCGGCCCATGGCGTCCAGGTCGTTCGTACAGTGGCGCGCTCCACCTGGACGCCATGAACCACGCCCGCTCCACGGTGTGTGGGTCGACGGCGTACGGGATGGGAGCTGGGGTAGGTCGTGGTGACGGTGGATGACGTGGCGGTTGCTGCGCCCATCGGCCAAAGGAGTTGGCGAGTACCAAGGTCTTCAGATGCGCCGAAGGTGCTGCGCGAACAATGCGCGTGCCCTGTCCAGGTCTTCGGAGGAAGCGGCACCGCGCTTGGGCAGCACGAGGAAGTAGCCCAGACTTCCGGTGAGGACGAACAGCTCGGGCGTCTCGAACCACCAGGGGTAGGAGCTCCACTCGATGCGGTCGCTCTTGCCGTCCGTACCGGTGGTGGTCAGCCCGTCCTCGGCGACCGTGGTGCGGCAGATCCCGCGAGCCGCGTGAGTCTCGTACTGGTCCCGCATCCGGAACCGGCGGAACGCCTGACGCACTACGAACAGGACGATGACACCGCACACGCCCGCTATGACGACAACGGTCTCATCGAGATGCCACCTCACGGCGCGCACGAAAATTGCTGCGGCCGCGAACGCGCCAGGCAGCAACAGGGAACCGGTGAGTCCGGGTCGGGTATGGAGACTGAAACGCCGCAGCGCCCGGTCATAGTCCGCAGCCGCCGGGGTGTACTCGAACCGGGCGACACCGGGGGCGGCGACTTCGGCACGCCCCGCATGATCCATGCTCATGACAGCGGAGAGTACGGCACACCCACACCGCCAACTGGACGACCCCGCCCCTTGGCGTCCTCAGGGTCCTCGGAGCGACCGGGATGACCGTCGCTGACCGGTTCTGGCTAGAGCTACGGATCGGAACTTCTGGTGACCCGGCATGTCAAGGGAACCACTGATGCCTGACACCAACGTTTGACACCAACAGCGACGAACGAAGCCGGATCAGGGCGGATCTCAGTGGCTAGAGCACCGGTACACCTCAGGGAGTCCTCAGGGTGAAAGCGTCCCTGTGATCGACCTGATAAGGATGAGGCCTGACCTCAAAGCCTGTGACCGATGCGGGGCGCCCTCCTCAGTCGATGGACGGCGCCCCGTCGGCTTCACTCGACCTGTGAGGCTCCGGCACCCCTCAGGTCTCAGGATTCGCCTCGCTCATGCTCGACCTGCCAAGCGTCTCGGGCGAGCCTGAGCACGAATGACCCCGCACAGTACTGGCCGTGGAGGTAGATGGACACCCCAACGCCCGTCCACCGCACCGCTTGGCCGTCGTCACTGAACGGCTTCGCACAGAGAAAGCAGAGCTCATCCTCTGACGGGAACAGCTTCAAAGGGCCCTTGTCGAAAAATCATCCTTGACCAAGGAGTTCATTGTGAAGGCTCGTACAGTCGCTGTTTCCCTCGTCTCCGCCGCCCTCGTCGTGGGCGGCGCGACGGCCGCCGTCGCCGCCCCGGCCAAGGCGCCGAACCCGAAGGCGTCCATCACTCTCTCCGCGAGCACCACCCACGCCAAGCCGGGCCAGAGCATCACCTTCACCGGCCGGACCGCCGGTCTGAAGGAGGGCAGCACGGTCACGCTCCAGGTGAAGGATGGCGCCAAGTGGGTGTCGCTGCCGGCGACCACCACCGTCAAGAGGAGCGCATACAAGCTCGCCGACGAGTTCAAGCACAAGGGCACGGAGGTCCTGCGCGCCGTGGACGGCAAGACCGCGTCCGAGGCCGTGACCGTCACCGTCCGCTGACGACGCACCGCCGGTACCCTCCCGCCCGCGCGCCGGGAAAAACCTCCGGTGGCCGTTTCTGAGCGGCCGTTTGTGACAGCGGCCGTAAGCGGCTTATCGCAAGTGCGCGATGCACGTGGGTCCGGTGGTGCAGCGTTCGCGGACGAACGCGCTGGTGGGGGAGGCGGTGTCCTGCATGGTGGTGACCGCTTCACGGCTGCGCGCGGGTTCCCTGATCTGGCCCGTGCGCTCCACCCCTGCTCCTGAAGCTTTCAGCAGCATCCTGAGACGCGTGGGCCCACCGGGGCCCACGCCTCGCACCAGGTGGCTGCCTGTTTCCGAACCACCAGTAGATGAGGACACCCAAGGCTGTGGTGCTGGCCTGCTCCAAGTGCAGGCCCGACACGGCGTGTGCCGTGGGGGTATGACGCCGAAGTCTCGGTGACTGTTGACCTTCCACGTTGACAGGACTCCTTCAGGTCAACCACAGCGGCCTCATATGCATGGCCGACAGGCTCTGAGCAGTTGCCCCAGCAATGAGGAGAGCCGTTATGAACGACTATGACGTGACAGGCCACTCGTCGCCCGAGTCGGCCGCTGCGAGAACACCCGTCCACGCACCTATGTCCAGCGCACGGCGATTGCTGCGGAAGAAGGGCGGATGGATGGTGACCGCCGGGCTGACGTGCGCCCTGGCTGGACTCACCGTGGGCTGCACGTCCGACGCGGCGGCTTCCTCGTCGTCTCTTTCGACCCCGGCCACGTCCTCACCGACCGCAGCGCCCACGAGGCCCGCAGGCTCCGGCGGCGGGGCTCGGTCCGGGCCGGCCACCGGGGGTGCGACCGGCATCGTCGACACCACGTCCACGTCGGGCTTCACCATGTCGACGGCAACGGGCGTGGCGGTGACCGTTGACGAGACGTCCTCCACGAAAACCCTCGGAGCTTCGGCCAAAGCCGTGAAGAAGGGCGCAAGCGTCCTCGTCCTGGGGACGGTGGACAGCGCGACCATCACGGCGGCGCAGGTCATCGTGCAACGCGGGGGCGACGGCGGAGCCGCGGCCGCCAAGGCGGCAGGAGTGATCCCCTTCCAGCAAGGGACGCCGTCACCGTCGAAGTCGGTCGGCCAAATCCCGGACTACACCGAGGGAGAAGGGACTATCGTCAGCGGAACGACGGCGTACAAGGCGGTGAAGGCCGCGCAGGCCATCGTCCCTGGAGGCATCAACGACCGTGTGGTGCAGCTGAGCGACGGCGAGTACGAGGTCCACAACATCAGCGTCAACTGGCCGCACCACGTCTTCGTCAGCAAGAACTTCAAGGTCCTCGGCTACGAGTAGCCGCCGCGACGGGGCGCCGGTGCCCATGGCCAGCTCGGGTTGCCTCTGGAGGCGGGTCGCCAGGGGCAACCCGGCCTTAGTCCCACCATGACGAGGGGCTGCAAGAGCTGGGTGCTGTGGCCAACCTCTGGCCAAAACGCCATATGCGCGCGACCTGGGGATGGCGAACCCCCTGGTCAGCGGACTTTCGGGTAGCCCTTGCTCGGCGGTCTTGAAAAGTGTCGTGGCAGCGATGTCACCGTGGGTTCAAATCCCACCGCCTCCGCTCACTGAACAGTGAGAACGGCCCCTGACCTGGGTGTTTGGTCGGGGGCCGTTCTCGTTCCTGTTCTCCGTGACCTACTGCTGTTCCCCGTCGTTCCCCATCACATCGGGCACGGATGGGGCACGATCGGGAGAGGGAGAAGGCGCGAGATGTTGGTCAAGCCGGGCAGCGATTCCCTGTCCCATAAGTCAGAGAAAATCGGAAACCCTCGGGTCCTTGCCGTGCGATGGACCCGACTATACAGACATGACCTGGGAACTTACGGTTCCACTGTCTGCCGAATCCCCGGATTAATAGCGCAGTCACAGGAAAGGTGCCATATACAAGCACTCTGAACTGCGATTATGGGAAAGGCCTGTGGAAATAACCGGCCCACGGCATGTAGGGCCCGGCCCCCTGTGAGTGCGGCGCACCGACGCCCAGGGCTGATGCGTTCTCAGTTGGTGAGATGATCAGTGGCTCCGGAGAGATCCGGAGCCACTGGCGTGCCGCCCAGTCGGCCGGCACCGGTCGTGGCCTCACTTCTGGTCTCATTCGCATGCGTACCGCCCCGTCCGGATGAGTACCAGGGCAAGTCGAGTTCCAAGGCGACGGCCGCACATGCACGCAGGTGAATGACTCCGCACGGCCGCCCGACCGGCACAAGCACACTTGGAGAGCGTGCACCCCGGGTCCGGGGTACCGTGCTGGTCGTGTCAGCCGAACGAGCCGACGTCAGACGGAGCCGCAGTTGAGGCATACGGTCCAAGCCCTCGCGGCGGACATGAGTGTCTAACTGCGTGACAACGCTGACGCACAGCGGCGAACAACCACGGACGTCTGCGGACCGTCGCAGCAGGTGGGAGACATACCAGCACGAGGTCAAGCGCTCAACAAGGTTCGTTCGGGACGAAGAGGTCGTGGCAGCTTGGAGCGGCGGCGGAGCTCTCACTGCGCAATGTCAGAGCCCGATGAGAGGGTGACCGCCATGCAGACGCCGATGGCGTCCCGTGAAGTGGTGTAGCCGGGCAATGTCCCGGAACGCGCGGGTGTCTGCTCGGGGCGTGCATCCGCTGGCGGTGCATGCTCCCTGAACAAGGGCAGGCCATCGCGCAAGTCTCTCTGGTGAACGGGCAGTTCGACCGGAGGAGCACGCGATGGCCTTGTCCCAGTCTGAGCTGATGCGGCTGCTTGAGTCACTACGTCGGGCCGATGGAGTTGAAGCAATCAGGGTGGTGTGCGAGCGCATCCTGCAGGAGCTGATCGAAGCCGAGGCCACCGAGGTGATCGGTGCCGCGCCGCGCGAGCACTCCGAGACGCGCACGACCTGGCGCAATGGACACCGGGACAGGGTGCTGACCACGCAGGCCGGCGACCTGGACTTGAAGATCCCGAAGGTGCGGAGCGGGTCATTCTTCCCGTCGCTGCTGGAACGTCGGCGGCGGATCGACCGGGCATTGTTCGCCGTGGTGATGGAGGCATACGTACATGGTGTCTCGACCCGCTCGGTCGACGACCTGGTCAAGGCACTCGGTGCGGACAGCGGGATCTCCAAGTCCGAGGTCTCCCGCATCTGCGGTGAGCTGGACGAAGAACTGACCGCGTTCAAGGAGCGGCCGCTGGAGCACACCGTCTTCCCCTACGTCTTCCTGGACGCCACCTACTGCAAGGCACGGGTCAACCACCGGATCGTCTCCCAGGCCGTGGTCATCGCCACCGGGATCTCCGCCACCGGGCACCGCGAGATCCTCGGGCTGATGGTCGGCGACAGTGAGTCGAAGCCGTTCTGGACGAAGTTCCTGCGCTCGCTGCGGGCCCGCGGCTTGGAGAACGTCCAGCTGGTCATCTCCGACAGCCACAGCGGTCTGGTGGCCGCGATCCGCACCGTTTTCCTCGGCGCGGCCTGGCAAAGGTGCCGGGTTCACTTCGTCCGGGACGTGTTCTCGGTGATCGAGAGGGGCTCCGGGGAGATGGTCGCCGCGACCATCCGCACGATCTTCGCGCAGACCACCGGTGAGCAGGTGCGCACCCAGCTGCACGTGGTCGCAGACATGCTCGGACGGCAGTTCCCGCAGGTCAAGACGATGCTGCTGGACGCCGCAACGGACATTACCGCGTTCGCCGACTTCCCGCCGGCGCACTGGAAGAAGATCTGGTCGACCAACCCGCTGGAGCGGCTGAACCGGGAGATCAAACGGCGGGCCGACGTCGTCCAGGTCTTTCCCAACCCCGCGGCCCTGGACCGGCTCGCCGCCGCGGTGCTGGCCGAACTCCACGACGAGTGGCAGGTCTTCGACCGCCGCTACTTCTCCGAAGCCTCCATGGCCGAGCTCTTCACCACCAAGCCGACCGAACCCGAACCCGAGATCACCCCACAACCGGAACCGAAACAGCTGCCGTGACTACACCACCCCGCGGGACATGACCCAGACGCCCATTGCCCCGGACAACGGGGACGAGGAGCACGCCGTAATCGCCCACTTCCGGCTCGCCGCCGAGGGTTTCGGCGACGTCGACCAGCGAAGGCAGGTCTACGAGGCTGAGCAGGTGATGGCGGCGGCGGCCGAGGAGGCCGGTGTCGGCGAGGTCGACGGCAACGAGTTCGGAGGAGGCAAAGCCGTGCTTTACGCCTACGGGCCTGATGCAGACGCTCTCTTCAGGGTCATGGAGCCGACTCTCCGCAGTCTGCCATTCCGGCCGGCACACGCCGTTCTCAGGCGGGGGGACATCGAGTCCCGTATTGACCTGTAGGGCTCCGGCAGTCAACTGGCGAACCGGCGACGACCCGGCGTAAAGTCCGGGCCGTCTCTGGGCCGTGCGAGGCCATCCGACGCCGACCGACAACGACAGAAGCCCACGGCACCTGAGCTGGTCAGAGCCGTGGGCTTCCTCAGCCTCGCTGGTCAGCGAGACCCTTGATCGGTAGACCGGCATGTGAGCGCCCTTCCGGGCCGTCCTCGGGCCGTGGAAGGGCGCTCAATGGTGACCAACGTCGGCCATCAGGTCGTTCTCAACGGCGGGAGCCAGCCGGACGAGCCAGCGCTGTGTCTCGACCGGTTCGAGAATCCGGTCGAGGCGGAGGGCTGGCATCATGTGCTCGAACACTCGACCCACGCCCAGGGCGTAGTTGCCGTTCGGCGGGTGCAGCACGAGAACGCGGGTGCCGTCGAGGGGTCCTATGTCCGCAGGCACACCCTCCGGGCTGATGTAGGCCCCTTGGCCGTCGAAGAGGCGGAAGCAGCGGATCGCCGGGTCGTCGGGGCCGAGGTGGGGGTCGCCGTTGGTGGCCGCCTCGACCCAGGACCGCGCGGGACGATCCCCAGCGACCAGGCCTTGTCCGGGATCCCCAACGAGGCGATCCGCCAAGAGGATGTGCAACTGACCGTTGTCCCCGACGCCACTCATCGTGAGGGCGTATCCCCGGTGTGTGCGAGGGTCGATGACGACCAGCGGCTCGTCGTCAAGGACGGCGGCCAGCGCGCCGACCCAAGCAGCTCGCTGGGACCGGTGGGCGACCGCTGCGGCGTGTTCACGCAACGCGGCTTTGACGTCGCCGGCGACGGCCGCGCGGAAACCTGCGTCCGCCATCACGGTGATCAGCGCTTTGAGCCAGTGCTCCATGTCGAACCAGGACATGGCGATCCGGGTCATGGTGTTCTTGTCGACGCCCCGGCGCCACCGGGCCAGTCCTGTCAGCGTCCGCACCAGTTGGTGGGTGCTGGCGCTCACCGGTTCGGGCAGCGATCGGCCGCGTGCTGCTTTGTCCCAGAGTTCCGGCACCGCCTCGTTGAGCATCATGGCTTCCGAGGCGCGCCGCGGCAGCACGTCGACGAGAGCCATGGGGGACGCACCCCACTCGACGCAGGCGCCCGCCAGAACCGCCGTCATGGCGAAGTCCCCACTCAGACCCGGCAGCAATGGCGCGAGAGCTTCTACTGCGGCCGTCAGGCTCTCGGGGCCTCCCGCCCGAGCAGTATCCGCAAGCCGCTTCATCGCGGTTCGGTAGGCGGGAGCGGAGCCGGACTCCATCTGTGTGACGAGTTCATCGACCAGGCGCTGTATCTCCGAGGGCACGAGGGGACGTTAGCAGCGGTGATCGTCCGTCCAGAGCCTTCACCTTGACCAGCCGAGTGGCAGACAAGGTGAAGCCGGGCAGACCTCCGCGGTGACATCCATGGCTGACATCAACGAGGGCAGCCGCCAACAGCCTCCGACGGCCACGCACGACAGGCACAGTCAGGTGTACAGCCACCTCACCTAAGGCCCGATCGAACTTGTAAAGCGAAGGTCGTCGGTTCGAATCCGACAGGGGGCTCCACACCTGCGAAGGCCACCCGCACCGTGCGGGCGGCCTTCGTCGTACTCCGGCGCCGTGCAGGGCAGGTGCCCCACTCCTCGCCCCTCCTGGCGTCTCAGCCCCTTCGGAGCACCCCCGCCAGTACTTCCCGCAGCGTCGCCACCGGATCCGGCACGGCCCCCGGTGTCCGCCAGGCCACGAACCCGTCCGGTCGTACCAGGGCCGCTCCGTCCGTCGTCGTGCCGTATGCCTGTGCCCAGTCTCCGGGCCCGGTTCCCTCCCCCTCGTCATACGTCAGGTCGGCATCCGGTCCCGTGCCGATGCGGTACGTCTCGAGGCGTACGCCGTCCGTCACCGCGATGCGGCGGGCCGCGTCGTGCCACCCCGCCGTGGAGCGGGCGTCGCTGAGCAGCACCATGGCGCGTTCGTACAGGTCGAGCGTGGACAGCCGGGCGCTGGAGCGGCGCAGCCACAGGTGCGGGGCCCGGCTGCCCGGCTCCCCGGTCAGCCGCACCGCGTCGGGCACGACCGGTTGCGCCGGGTCGGCCCCGGCGACGGCGCCCTCGGGGTAGCGGTAGCCGAGGACGACGTTGAGGATGCCGCTTCTCGGGCCGTCGCCGCGCATTCCGGGCGCGGGGGAGAAGCCCGGGTGGCTGTGCTCCACGGAGCGCGCCGAGGCGCGGGCGCTGGTGGCGAGGGCCACCGGCCGGCGCTCGGTGTCGTAGGTGTCCAGCAGGCCGGGCCCGGCCCAGCCGCCGAGGACGGCGGCGAGTTTCCAGGCGAGGTTGTGGGCGTCCTGGATGCCGGTGTTGGAGCCGAACGCCCCGGTCGGGGACATCTCGTGGGCGGAGTCCCCGGCGAGGAAGACGCGGCCGGCCGCGTACCGGTCGGCGACGCGTTCTGCGGCGCGCCAGGACGCCTTGCCGGTGACCTCCACGTCGAGGTCGGGCACGCCGACGGCGCGGCGGATGTGCCGCTGGAGCCGGTCCTCGGTGAACTCCTCGAGGGTTTCGCCGCGTTCGGGGTGCCAGGGCGCGTGGAAGACCCACTGTTCCTTGTTGTCGACGGGCAGCAGGGCGCCGTCGGCCTCGGGGTCGGTGAGGTAGCAGCAGATGAAGCGGCGGTCGCCGACCACGTCGGCGAGCAGCTTGGAGCGGAAGGTGACGCTGACGTTGGCGAAGAGGTCGCCGGGTCCGCTCTGGCCGATGCCGAGCCGGCGCCGCACGGGGCTGCGTGGGCCGTCCGCCGCGACGAGGTAGTCGGCGCGGACGGTGTACCGCTCGTCGGTGGCCCGGTCGCGGACGACGGCCGTCACCCCTTCGGGGTCCTGTTCGAAGGACTCCATCTCGTGGGAGTACCTCAGGTCGCCGCCGAGTTCCCGGGCGCTGTCGAGCAGGACGGGTTCCAGGTCGTTCTGGCTGCACAGGCACCAGGCGGTGGGGCTGAACCGGGCGAGTCCGCCACCCGGGTCGATGTGCCGGAACAGCCATTCGCCGGCGTCGCCGACGAGCGTCGGGGTCTGCAGGATGCCGTGGTTGCCCGCGAGGAGCGAGGCCGCGTTCTTGATGTCCGGTTCGATGCCGGCCACCCGGAAGAGTTCCATCGTCCGCACGTTGTTGCCACGTCCGCGCGGGTGGATCGAGGTTCCCGCGTGCCGCTCGACGAGGGTGTGCCGCACGCCGTGACGGCCCAGGAACAGGGACATGGACAGGCCCACCAGGGAGCCGCCGACGATGAGGACCGGAACCCGGTGGTCGGCTTCTTGCTGCATCGGTGCCTCCAGGGGCAGGGGTGCGGGTTTGGGGCGCGTTGTGGATTCCATGCCCTCTCCGGGCGGCTTCGCGTGCGTCGGCGCGGCCAATCACCCGCGTGATCACCCGCGTGATCACCCACGTGGTTCATACGAGTCGCGCACCACCGGCGGCCGGAACACGATCGAGGAACGCTGACGTCGTGTCACCCGCGGCCGATGTCGGCTTCTGCCCCGCCGAAGGAGAAGAGCGCAGCATGACCACAATGTCTGAACGTGTTTCAGAACCGGTGACGCGACAGGTGTCGAAACGGGTCTCGCAGTCGGTGTTCGACGGCTCCCCGCTCCGGGTCGTCCTGTTGGTGGACGTCTACGACGGAGCCCAGCAGCAGTTCCTGGAGGCGTACGAGCAGCTGTGCAACGAGGTCGCGTCCGTTCCCGGGCACGTCAGCGACCAGCTCTGCCAGTCGATCGAGAATCCCTCGCAGTGGCTCATCACGAGCGAGTGGGAGAGCGCCCCGCCGTTCCTCGCCTGGGTGAACAGCGAGGAGCACGTGCGGATGGTGCAGCCGCTGCACAGCTGTGTCAGGGACACCCGGTCGCTGCGTTTCCACATCGTCCGGGAGACCGGTGGCGAGCCGTCCGCCAGGTCCGCGAACCGGCGGCTGCAGGCGTCCCCGCGGATCGGTGACGGAGTGATCCGCCACGCGCTCACCTTCACGGTCAAGCCGGGCAGCGAGCAGACCGTGGCGAAGATCCTCTCGGACTACGCCTCGCCTCAGGCCCGGGTCGACGACACCACCCGGCTGTGCCGGACCTCGCTGTTCATGCACGGCAACCGGGTGGTGCGGGCCATCGAGGTGCGCGGCGACCTGCTCGCGGCGCTGCGGCACGTCTCCCGGCAGCCGGAGGTGCGGGCGGTGGAGGAGGCCATCAACCCCTATCTGGAGCAGGACCGGGACCTCGACGACCCGGAGTCCGCCCGGGTCTTCTTCACCCGTGCGGCGCTGCCCGCGGTCCACCATGTGACGTCGGATCAGGAGTGCCCGGAGGCGAAGCGGCTGGCGCTGTACTACCCCGCCCGCCCGGGTTGCGGGATGAGGCTGGCCCGGCTGCTCGCGGAGCAGGACGAGGCGCGGGCGGACGACCCGCGCAGCCCGGTCTGCGGCAGCACGATCTTCCAGCGCGACGAGATCGTCGTACGGCTGATCGATGTCCGCGGTGGTGCCGACGCCGACCCGGTGCTGACCCTCGGCCTGGCCGACCCCGGGCAGGCGGCCGAGCTGACCACCCTCCTCGACGGCGCCGCCGTCGGCGCGGACGGTTCTGCGCTCAAGGGCGGCGACCTGGCGCGCTTCCTGACGCTCGCCCGTATGGACCTCATCACCGACCGCCGCTCGGCCGAGGCCTGACCGGCACCACAGGGCCGTGGTGGCCCCGCCCCCTGTCGACGCAGCACACCATCGGAGGAACGACGTGACCAAACCCCGTCCCAGAATCGTGGAGCTCGGCGAGATCGAGCCCAACACCAGACGCGGCGGCGATCTGCGCGCCATGCTCACCCCGGCCACGGTCGGCTCCACCAGCGGTTTCATGGGTGTTGCCATCGTGCAGCCGGGGGATCGGATCGGCGAGCACTACCACCCCTACTCCGAGGAGTTCGTCTACGTCCTCAGCGGCCGGCTCGAGGTGGACCTGGACGGCGATCCGCAGGCGTTGCGGCCCGAGCAGGGTCTGATGATCCCCGCCTACATGCGGCACCGCTTCCGCAACGTGGGTGACGAGGAGGCGCGTCTCGTCTTCCATCTGGGCCCCCTCGCCCCGACCCCGCAGCTCGGCCACGTCGACACCGAGGAGACGGAAGCCGTCGCGGTCGCCGCGGAAGGAGCCGGGGCGGGCGGTGCCCGGCCGGCCGACCGAGGTCAGGTCCGTTCATGACCCGGCGCGTGGCGGTCACCGGCATAGGCGTCGTGGCACCGGGCGGCATCGGCGTCCCGGCGTTCTGGGATCTGCTCGCCAACGGCCGTACCGCGACGCGGGGCATCACCTTCTTCGACCCGACCGGCCTGCGCTCGCGGATCGCCGCCGAGTGCGACTTCGACCCGGTGGCGTGCGGGCTGGGGCCGGAGCAGATCGAGCGTGCCGACCGGTACATCCAGTTCGCCCTGGTCGCCGGTGAGGAGGCGGTACGGGACGCCGGCCTCGACCTGGCCCGGGAGAACCCCTGGCGGGTCGGGGTGTCCCTGGGGACCGCGGTGGGCGGAACCACCCGGCTGGAGCACGACTACGTCCTGGTCAGCCATCGCGGGCAGCGCTGGGACGTGGATCACCGGGAGGCGGGTCCGCACCTGCACCGGGCGTTCTCGCCGAGCACGCTGGCCTCGATGGTGGCGGAACGTTTCGGCGCCTCTGGTCCGGTGCAGACCGTCTCCACGGGCTGCACCTCGGGGCTCGACGCGGTGGGGTACGCCTTCCACACCGTGGAGGAGGGCCGGGCCGACGTCTGCATCGCGGGCGCCTCCGACTCGCCGATCTCCCCGATCACCATGGCCTGCTTCGACGCGATCAAGGCCACGTCCCCGAACAACGACGACCCCGCGCACGCCTCACGGCCCTTCGACAACAACCGTGACGGGTTCGTCATGGGCGAGGGCGGCGCGGTGCTCGTCCTGGAGGAGCTGGAACACGCCCGGGCCCGCGGCGCGCGGGTGTACTGCGAGCTCAGCGGCTACGCCACCTTCGGCAACGCCTACCACATGACCGGACTGACCAGCGAGGGCCTGGAGATGGCCCGCGCCATCGAGACGGCGCTCGACCACGCCCGCCTCGACGGCTCGGCCATCGACTACGTCAACGCGCACGGCTCCGGCACCCGGCAGAACGACCGCCATGAGACCGCCGCCGTGAAGCGGGCCCTGGGCCACCACGCCTACGACACGCCCATGAGCTCCATCAAGTCCATGGTGGGGCACTCCCTCGGGGCGATCGGCGCGATCGAGGTCGTGGCCTGCGTACTGGCCCTGGACCGTCAGGCCGTACCGCCGACCGCGAACTACGAGACCCCCGACCCGGAGTGCGACCTGGACTACGTCCCGCGCGTGGCCCGGGAGCGGAAGCTGAACAGCGTGCTCTCCGTGGGCAGCGGGTTCGGCGGCTTCCAGTCCGCGGTGATCCTGACCCGGCAGAGGGAGAGGACACGATGAGCGCACCCCATGTGAGGCGCGCCGGCGTCACCGGAATCGGCGTCGTCGCGCCCAACGGAACGAGTACCGACACCTTCTGGAAGTCCACCCGGGAGGGCATCAGCGTCCTGGACCGGGTCACCCGCGAGGGGTGCGAGCACCTGCCGCTGAAGGTGGCCGGCGAGGTTCGCGCCTTCGACCCGGCGGCGGTGGTCGAGGAGCGCTTCCTCGTGCAGACCGACCGGTTCACGCACTTCGCGATGGCCGCGGCCGACCTGGCTCTGGCCGACGCCCGGATCGGCCGCGCCGACGAGCACGGTTCGCCGTTCTCCCTCGGCGTGGTCACCGCGGCCGGATCCGGCGGCGGTGAGTTCGGGCAGCGGGAGCTGCAGCAGCTGTGGGGAAAGGGCAGCCGCTTCGTGGGTCCCTACCAGTCCATCGCCTGGTTCTACGCGGCCAGCACCGGTCAGATCTCCATCCGCCGCGGGTTCAAGGGCCCCTGCTCGGTCGTCGCCGCCGACGAGGCCGGCGGGCTCGACGCCCTCGCGCACGCCGCGCGGGCCGTGCACCGGGGCACCGATGTGATCGTGGCCGGCTCGACCGAGGCGCCGCTCGCGCCGTACTCGGTGGTCTGCCAGCTCGGCTACGAGGAACTGAGCACCGTCACCGACCCGGAGCGTGCCTACCGCCCCTTCACCTCGGGGGCCTGCGGGTTCGTGCCCGCGGAGGGCGGCGCCATGCTCGTCGTGGAGGACGAGACCTCGGCCCGCGAGCGGGGCGTACGGGTGCGGGCCGTGCTGGCGGGGCACGCGGCGACGTTCACCGGCGCCTCCCAGTGGGAGCGGTCCCGGGAAGGGCTCGTGCAGGCGATCCGCGGCGCTCTGGAGGAGGCCGAGTGCGCCCCGGAGGAGATCGACGTGGTGTTCGCCGACGCCCTCGGCGTACCGGAGGCGGACCGTGCCGAGGCGCTGGCGATCGCCGACGCGCTGGGCGCGCACGGCAGGCGCGTACCCGTGACGGCGCCCAAGACGGGCATAGGCCGCGGCTACTGCGCGGCGCCCGTGCTGGACGTCGCCTCGGCGGTGCTCTCGATGGAGCACGGCCTGATCCCGCCCACCCCGAACGTCCTCGACGTCTGTCACGACCTCGACCTGGTGACCGGCCGGGCCCGCGCCGCCGAGCCGCGCACGGCGCTGGTCCTCAGCCGGGGCCTCATGGGGTCGAACACGGCGCTCGTGCTGCGGCACGGAGCGGCCGAGTGAGCCGGGAGCGAACGACCGGAACAGCGGCGCCTCGCAGCGAGGCCGCCCTGGAGCAAAGGAGACCCACCGTATGAACGACCGCATCACCCTGGAAGAACTGTCCGAGCTGATGAAGAAGGCCGCCGGAGTCACCGTCGCCCCGCAGGATCTGCAGCAACGGTGCGACTCCGGCTTCGACGCCCTCGGCATCGACTCGCTCGGCCTGCTCGGCATCGTCGGCGAACTGGAGAACCGGCACGGCACCCCCATGCCGCCCGACGCGGAGCGCTGCAGGACGCCCCGGCAGTTCCTCGACCTCGTCAACAGCACCCTTATGGCAGGAGCCTGACATGGCCGGACACACCGAGAACGCCATCACCATCGCCGCGCCGGTGGATCTGGTCTGGGACATGACCAACGACCTGGAGAACTGGCCGAACCTGTTCAGCGAGTACGCGTCCGTGGACGTGCTCTCCCGCGAGGGGAACAGGACGACCTTCCGGCTGACGATGCACCCCGACCAGAACGGCACGGTGTGGAGCTGGGTCTCGGAGCGGGAGACGGACCGTCCCACGCTCACCGTCAAGGCCCGCCGTGTCGAGCCGGGGCCCTTCGCGTACATGAACATCCGGTGGCAGTACGAGGAGGTCCCCGAGGGCACCCGGATGGTGTGGACGCAGGACTTCGCGATGAAGCCCGACGCCCCGGTCGACGACGCGTGGATGACGGACAACATCAACCGGAACTCCAAGGTGCAGATGGCCCTGATCCGGGACCGCATCGAGAAGGCCGCCGCCGAGTCACGGCCCGCGCCCGCGCTGGCCGACTGAACCGGACGGAGGACACGCTCATGAACCAGGCCCTGATCGTCGCCCGTATGGCCCCCGGATCGGCCCCGGACATCGCCAAGGTGTTCGAGGAATCCGACCGGGGAGAACTGCCGCATCTCGTCGGGGTCACCCGGCGCACGCTGTGGCAGTTCGGCGACGTCTACATGCACCTGATCGAGGCCGAGCAGGAGCCCGGCCCGGCCATCGCCAAGGTGGCCCAGCACCCGGCCTTCCGGGACGTCAGCGAGCGGCTGACGGCGTACGTCAGCGCCTACGACCCGGCCACCTGGCGGTCCCCGAAGGACGCGATGGCGCAGTGTTTCTACCGCTGGGAGCTGGACTCCGCTCGCTGAACCACCGCCGACGCCACCGTCCGAACCACCCGAACGGCCACCGGTCGCCGGGCCCGCGTGCACCGCGGACCCGGCGACCGGTGGCCTGTGGGGGCGGCCCCCGCGGGCCGGTGGCGGTCGTCGTTCAGTGGAGGACGCCGTTCATCGGGAGACGCCGTTCACCGCGAGACGTCGTTCACCGAGGGACGCCGTTCACCGGGGAACGCTGCAGTCGAACGCGTGCAGGTAGGGGTTGACCGGGCGGATGTCGTCGATGATCAGGCCCGCGGCGGTGATCCGGTCCACCATGCTCTTCGTGGTGTGCTTGGCCCCGCCCACGTTGAGGAGCAGCAGCAGGTCCATGGCGGTGGAGAACCGCATCGAGGGCGTGTCGTCCACGAGGTTCTCGATGACCACGACCCGCGCCCCGGGGCCGCCCGCCGTGACGACGTTGTGCAGGCACCGGGCGGTCGAGTCGTCGTCCCACTCGAGGATGTTCTTGATGATGTAGACGTCGGCCTTGACCGGGATGGCCTCCCGGCAGTCGCCGGGCATGATGCGCACGCGGTCGGCGAGGGCGCCGCCCTCCCGCAGCCGCGGGTCGGCGTTCCGCACCACGGGGGGCAGGTCCAGCAGCGTTCCGTGCATCGACGGGTACTTCTCCAGGAGGCTCGCCACCACATGCCCCTGGCCGCCGCCGATGTCGGCGACCGAGGAGCTCCCCGACAGGTCGAGGAGCTCGGCGACGTCCCGCGCGGACTGCCGGCTGGAAGTCGTCATGGCCCGGTTGAAGACGTCGGCCGACTCGGGGGCGTCCTCGTTGAGGTAGGTGAAGAACTCCTTGCCGTACAGGTCCTCGACGACGTTCCGGCCGGTGCGCACCGCCTCGTCCAGCTTCGGCCACGCGTCCCATGTCCACGGTTCGGTGCACCACAGGGTGATGTAGCGCAGGCTGTTCGGGTCGTCCTCGCGCAGCAGCCGGGACATGTCGGTGTGCGCGAACGTCCCGTCCTCCTGCTCGTCGAAGACGCCGTAGCAGGTCAGGGCCCGCAGCAGCCGCCGCAGCGGGCCGGGTTCGGTCTTCACCGCGGCCGCGAGGTCCTCCACGGCCATGGGGCCGTCCCCGAGCGCGTCGGCGACGCCCAGCCGGGCGGCGGCGCGGAGGGCGGCGGCGCACGCCGCCCCGAACGCGAGTTCCCGCAGGCGCATGGAGGGCGGTGGGGCAGGGCTTACGGTCGTCATGTGCTGCCTTTCCTCTCTGGGGTGCCGTGGCGTCAGCACAGTCCAGCGGGCTTGGAGGCGCCGCAGGTGTTGCCCTGGAAGGTGTTGCCCTTGCCGGCTTCGCCGTTGACGAGGTCTGCCGGGGCATTGCGCCGCACCGTGTTACCGGTGATCTGGTTGCGTTCGTTCGACGCGCCCACCATGCTCCTGAAGAGCACGATGCCGCCGGAGAGCGGGGACCTGCCCATGTGGTCCGTGATCGTGTTCCGGGTCACCAGGGTGCTCTCGGCCCCGGTCAGGACGATCCCGGAGCCCTGCAGGGCGGGCAGCCGGGCCGTCTTGGGGCAGGACTTGTTGTTCTGACGGATGACGTTGTCGCTCACGGTCAAAGCACCGGCCCGCGGCCTGTTCTCGTCCCCGACGACGAAGACCCCCGCGCAGTTGGCGGTGAGGTCGTTGCTCATGACGGTGAGGTCCCTCAGGCGGCGGACCGTCAGACCGATCCGGTTGCCCTGGAGACGGTTGCGCGCGATCACCGCGCCCTTGGTGTCCATGGCCCCGCCCTCGGAGGCGACCGTGTTGGCGAGGAACAGGCCCGCGTCGCCGTTGTCGCGGGCGGTGTTGTCCAGGAACACGCCCCGGGTGGAGCGTTCCTGCGCGATGCCCCACACCTTGTTCTTCTCGGCGGTCACGTGCCGGACGGTGAGCCGGTCGGTCCACGTCGACCACAGGCCGCTCCTGGCGAAGCCGGTCAGGGCTAGGGAGGTGATGGTGGTGTCCGTGACGGGGTGCCCCTTCTTCCCCTCCACGCAGATCCCGTTGCCGGCCTTCGCGCAGGCGTTCGAGGCGGCTCCGTCGGCCGGTGCGATGACGGTGTGCCGGCCCATGCCGCGCAGGGTCAGACCGGAGGTGGTCACCCGAACGCTCTCCCGGTAGGTGCCGGCGGCGAGGAGGATCGTGTCTCCCGGTTTGGCGGCGTCCACCGCCTTCTGGATCGAGTCACCCGGACGTACCGTGCGGGTGCCGGGTGCTGCGGGGAGGGGGTCGGCGGTGGCGCCGCACCCCGACGCGACGAGCGCTGCGGCACACGCGAGGAAGGCGAGATGGCGTTTCGTCATATTCGGTACGCTATGACCGGATAAGCCGGTGAATGCCGGATCGGCCATACGGGGGCGTGTCTCGGCCCGCCCTGTTCTCGCGCGGAGGTTCAGCCGCGCAGCGTGCGGGCGATCTCCAACTGGAGGGTCTCCAGCGGCCTGCCGTCCTTGATGTCCCACAGGCTGTTCTGCAGCACCCGGCCCAGCGTCCAGGCCCGCGCCCGCTCCCGGTCCAGGCCCAGCGCGGCCGTCAGGGCCTCGAAGCGCCACCGGGTCTCCGCGGGCTCGTAGCGGTTGCGGATCGCGGGGAGCAGGTCGAAGCCGGGGTCGCCGGCGAGCGGCTTGGGGTCGATGGCCAGCCAGGGGGCGCGGTCGGCGGCCAGGACGTTGTCGTAGTGCAGATCCCAGTGCAGCAGGCGGTCGCCCGGCTCGGACACGACCTCACGCAGGGCGGCCGCGCAGTCCGCGACCAGGCGACGGTCCGCCGGGTCCGGTATCCGCTCCAGCACCCTGGGCGCCTGCTCCAGCATCGCCCGCGCGATGTCGCCGAGCCGGCGGAGCCCCTCCGGGGCCGGGACGGCGGTCAGGCGGGCCAGCAGCCCGGCGACGACGAGGACCGCCTCGCGTGTGTCCGGCACTTGGGTGAGCGTGCGCGAGGCGTCCAGGCGCTCCAGCAGCAGGGTGCCCGTGGCGGCGTCGTACTCCAGCAGACGCACGGCCCCCTCCCCGTCCCACGCCCGCAGGGCCAGGGGCTCGCCCACGGTCTCCTCGTCCAGGAACTGGAGCTTGAGCACGGCCGGCGTCGCTTCCGCCCGCAACACCGGAAGCACCAGCGCGCACACCCCGCACATCGCGGGCCCGTCCACCCGCAGTCCCCACCGCCCGAGGAACTCCTCCGCCCGCCGGGGCAGCTCCGCGACGAACGCGCGTCCCGCCTCCCGGTTGAATTTCTCCTGAGAAGCGACCAGCTCGCCAGGCACCTCGATCACCTTCCCGACCATACTGGCCTGTGTGGACGGGGTCAGGCGGTTTCGGCGCGGCCTCGGGGCAGCGGTGGCCTACATACGCAGCGCCCCGGGGACGTACGTGTGGCTGCTGGTCCTGTTCTTCACCACCATCGCGCTGCACCACATGTCGCCGCACTTCGAGGAGCGCTTCCTGCGGCATCGGTCCACCAACATCCACCAGCTGTCCCAGGACCCGCTGCGCGTGTTCATCACCTCCGCGATGTGGATCGACGGCGGGCACTGGCTGCCGTACGCCGCGCTCTACACGGTCTTCCACGCGCAGGCGGAGCGCTGGCTGGGCACCGCCCGCTGGCTGACCGTGTGCGCCGCCGCACACGTGCTCGCCACGCTCGTCAGCGAGGGCGCGCTGCTGCAGGCGATAAAGGACGGGATGGCCCCGCACTCGGCGGTCAACACGCTCGACTTCGGGGTCAGTTACGCGCTGGCCGGGGTGGTCGGCGTGCTCACCTACCGGCTCGCGCCGCCCTGGAGCTACGCGTATCTGACCGTCGTCCTCCTGGTGTACGCCCTCCCCCTGACCGCGACCCCCACCTTCACGGATTTCGGGCATTTCATCTCGGTGCTGATCGGTCTGGCCTGCTATCCGCTGACCCGCGGCTGCGGAAAACCATGGAATCCGAAGGAGACACTGGTCGCTCTCAGGAGTTAACGTCCCGCGCATGAACAGTGCGGTGAATGGCGTCGTCAACGGCGGCGTCTCCTTCTGGTACGCCGACGACGGCCTCCCCGAGCCCCGGGAACCCCTCGCCGGGGACGCGTCCGCCGATGTGGTGATCGTCGGCGGTGGCTACACCGGTCTGTGGACCGCCTACTACCTGAAGAAGGCGGCGCCCTTCCTGCGGATCATGGTTCTGGAGCAGAGGTTCTGCGGCTACGGCGCCTCCGGTCGCAACGGCGGCTGGCTCTACAACGGCATCGCGGGCCGCGACCGGTACGCGAAGCTGCACGGCCACGAGGCCGCCGTCCGCCTGCAGAGGGCGATGAACGACACGGTCGCCGAGGTCGTCCGCGTCACCGAGGAGGAGGGCATCGACGCGGACGTGCACGCCGGCGGCGTTCTGGAGGTGGCGTACACGCCCGCGCAGCTGGCCCGGCTCAAGGCGTTCCACGAGCAGGAGCTGGCGTACGGCGAGAAGGACCGCGAGCTGTACGGCGCCCGGCAGACCGCCGAGCGGATCCGGGTCGCGGACGCGGTCGGCTCGACCTGGACCCCGCACGGGGCGCGGCTGCACCCGGTGAAGCTGGTCAAGGGCCTCGCGGCGGCCGTCGAGGCCCTCGGCGTGACGATCCACGAACACACCCCGGTCACCGAGATCCGTCCGAAGCACGCGGTGACGCCCTACGGCACGGTCCGCGCCCCCTACGTCCTGCGCTGCACCGAGGGCTTCACCGCCTCCCTGAAGGGGCAGCGGCGCACCTGGCTCCCGATGAACTCCTCCATGATCGCTACCGAGCCGCTCACCGAAGCGCAGTGGGAGCGGATCGGCTGGGAGGGGCGCGAGACGCTGGGCGACATGGCGCACGCGTACATGTACGCCCAGCGCACCGCCGACGGCAGGATCGCGCTCGGCGGCCGCGGTGTCCCGTACCGCTTCGGCTCCCGCACGGACAACGACGGCCGCACCCAGCCCGCCACCGTCGAGGCGCTGTACGACATCCTGGTCCGCTTCTTCCCGTCGCTGGCCGGGATCAGGGTGACCCACGCCTGGTCGGGGGTGCTGGGTGTGCCGCGCGACTGGTGCGCCACGGTCACCCTGGACCGCTCCACAGGCCTCGGCTGGGCGGGCGGCTACGTCGGCTCGGGCGTCGCCACCACCAACCTCGCCGCCCGCACGCTCCGCGACCTCGTCCAGCAGGACTCGGGTCAGGCGGGCCCGACGGAGCTGACGGCGCTGCCGTGGGTGAACCACCGGGTGCGCAAATGGGAGCCGGAACCGCTGCGCTGGCTGGGCGTGCACGGCCTGTACGCCACGTACCGCACGGCGGACCGGCATGAACGGACGGCGCCCGGCATCGAGTCGTCACGGCTGGCACAACTGGCCGACCGGGTCGCCGGACGCCACTGACGCATCCGGCAAATCTTTACGCTCTGATTGCCCGTAAGCGCTTCTCCCTCAACTCCCGTCTCCCCAAAGCTGTGGGCAGCTTGTGTCATGTACGCCACGGCTCTTAGGGGAGGGCACCTTTTTCATGGCAGGCGACGGGTTGCGCAGAAGACGGGCATGGGCGGCGGTGTTCGCCGTGTCCGCCGCGCTGGGTCTGACGGTCACACAGGCCCAGGCGGCATCGGGTACCCATACGGACCCCTTCGGGGTGCGGGCACTTCGGAAACAGGCCCTTGTGAACCAGCACAAGGGCCTGTCGCCGTTCGCGAAGACGGAGGACCCCGGGGATCCCGGGGGCGACGAGGACGAGGCCGGGAACATCGCCGAGCAGGCGGACCAGTACGCGGAGGCCCGCACCTCGCCGGGCATCGTGGCGCCGGGCGCCTACGGGGCCGCGTACGACGAACTCAGCGGTCTGCGGCACACGCACAGCAAGTGGAGCGAGCTGACGCGGCTGCCGTACGACTCCGACGACCCGCGCTACCGGGACGTCAACTCCAACTCCAGCGGCGGCGCCGGGCGGGTCACGGGGCGCGTGACCGGGCTCGCGGCCGACAACCACGGTTATGTGTACGCCGGTTCGGCCAACGGCGGTGTCTTCCGCTCCCGCACGGGCGGCGGGCACTGGCAGAACATCTCCGACGGCCTGCCCGCCCTCTCCACCGGCGACCTCCAGCTCGACGGCCGCGGACGGCTGTGGTACGCGACCGGTGAGGCCAACACCAGCGCGACCTCGTTCCTCGGCACGGGTGTCTACGTGCTCGACGACCCGCGCGACGGGAAGTTCAGCACCCGTGACCGGGTCGGCGGGGACGAGCTGGAGTCCACCTCGATCAACGCGCTGAGGTTCGGCGGGGACAAGGTGTGGGCGGCGACCACGCGCGGCGTGTGGAGCCACTCCACGAAGTACCTGAAGGGCCCCTGGAAGCTGGAGTTCGCCCCCAACCCCGACTACCTGCCGGGCGGTTCCAAGGCGAGCGACCCCGACGCGGCGTACAAGAACATCACCAGTGACATCGCCATCGACCCCAAGGACCCGAGCAAGGTCGTCCTCGCGGTCGGCTGGCGCGGCGGCGACACCTACAACGGCTTCTACGCCAAGGGCCCCGGTGGCTGGCAGCGGCTGACCGGGCTCGGGGACCTGCCGAGCGACAGCGGCGACGTGGGCAACGTGACCTTCGCCCGCAGCGCCGACGGCTCCCGCTACTACGCGATCGACCAGTCGCCGGCGATGACCAACTCCAACCCGGACAGCGGGCTCGCCGGCATCTTCGTCTCCAAGTCCGGCTCTCCGGCCGGGCCGTGGACGAAGATCGCCGACTACAAGCAGCTGCGCGACTCCGGTTCGGCGCTCACCGGCGCCGGGTACCAGCCGGGCATCCAGTCCTGGTACGACCAGTTCCTCACCGTCGACCCGAAGAACCCCGACCACGTCTACGCGGGTCTGGAGGAGGTCTTCGAGACCAAGGACGGCGGCAAGAGCTGGACCGTGCCCGGGCCGTACTGGAACTTCGGCTTCCCCTGCTGGTCCATCGACCCCGCCAAGCAGAGCGGTGACTGCCCCTCCACCGTGCACGCCGACCAGCACTCGGTGGCGATCGGCAGCAACGGCGGTGCGCCGTACCTGGTGGTCGGTGACGACGGCGGCGCGTTCCGCAGGCCGCTGAACGGCTCGGCGAACGCCTCGGGCCACGCCACCGACTGGACGTCCCTGAACGACGGCACGATGGACGCGCTGCAGTACTACTCGGTCGGCGTGGGCATCGACCAGGCCGCGCGCGGGCTCGCGGTCAGCGGCGGTCTGCAGGACAACGGGCAGTCGATCCTGCGCGCCGGCGACCGCGTGATGGGCTCCAACTTCGGCGGCGACGGCGGCGACACGATCGTCGACCCGGCCAACGGGTGCAACGTCGCCTCCGAGTACGTGTACCTGGCGGTCGCGGTCACGCAGAACTGCGCCGTCAATGACGGCAGCTGGGTCGCCGACCCGTCGAAGGCGACCACCTACTCCGTGGCCCCGCCGGACAACGCGACCAGTGAGGCGCGCTTCATCGCCCCGCTGAACTCCGACATCAAGGACGCGAACACCTGGGTCGCGGGCGGCCGGCACGTGTGGATCAACACCAAGGGGTGGGCGATCCGCAGCGGCAGCGAGTGGCTGAACGCGTTCGACCTCGGTGCGGGCCACACCGCGACCGCTGTCGCCTCATCCGGCGGCAAGGTGTACGCCGCCTGGTGCGGCCCCTGCAACAACAAGGGCTTCACCCGGGGCATCGCGGTCGGCAACGCGGACGGCACCGGCTGGCACCAGCTGAACCTGCCGGTCGACGGGACGGTCCCCAACCGCTACCTCGCGGGCCTCGCGATCGACCCGGCGGACTCCAGCCACGTCCTCCTCGCGGTCAACGGCTTCTCCCGGAAGTGGACCGAGGGGCCGGGCGCCGGTGTCGGGCACCTGTTCGAGACCCGGGACGGCGGCGCGACCTGGAAGGACATCTCCGGGAACCTGCCGGACGTGCCGGCCAACACGGTCGTGCTGCTGAAGAACGGGACCGTGGCGATCGGCACCGACCTCGGCGTCCTGGTCCGCCCGGCGGGTGCGTCCAGCTGGAAGGTGGCGGGCACCAACCTGCCCACGACGGCGGTCATGCAGCTCCGCACGGGCCCCGACGGACGGCTCTACGCGGCCACCCACGGACGCGGCATCTGGGCGATCGACGTACGGCGCCTGCGCTGAGCCGCAGGTGACGGCGGGGTGGGGCCGGGCCTTGGTGGGCCCGGCCCCACCTGTGTTTGACTGCCCGCATGATCCGCACCGCGACTCCCGACGACATCCCCGTCATCCACACCCTGATCCGTGAACTCGCCGCCTACGAGAAGGCGGCCGAGGAAGCGCGGGCCACGCAGGAGCAACTGAGCGAGGCGCTGTTCGGCGCCCGGCCGGCGGCCTTCGCGCATGTCGCGGAGGACGACGGGGGAGAGGTGGTCGGGTTCGCGCTGTGGTTCCTGAACTTCTCCACCTGGCGGGGCGTGCACGGCATCTACCTGGAGGACCTGTACGTCCGCCCGGAGGCCCGCGGCGCCGGCCACGGCAAGGCGCTGCTGAGGGAACTGGCCCGCATCTGCGTGGAGCGCGGCTACGAGCGCCTGGAGTGGTCGGTGCTGAACTGGAACCGCCCGTCGATCGACTTCTACGAGGCTCTGGGCGCCCGACCGCAGGACGAGTGGACGGTGTACCGGCTGACCGACGGGCCGCTGGCGGAACTGGGGCGGTCCGCGGCGCGCAGGGGGTAGGAGCCCGCCCCCTCTAGCAGGGGGTAGGAGAGCCCGCCCCCTCTAGTCGTCGGCGACGCGGACGACCGCGAGGGTGATGTTGTCGGGACCGCCCGCGCTGATGGCTGCCTTCCACAGTTCGAAGGCGGCCCGTGCGTCGTCGTGCTCCCGCAGCACCGCGTCGATCGTGTCCTGTGGCACCGGATCCGTGAGGCCGTCCGTGCAGACGAGATAGCGGTCGCCCGGTGACAACGGCGTCGCCGTCACATGCGCCACGACGGCACGGTAGTGCGGAGAGCCGCCGAGGCACTGCGTGACCAGCGAGGTGGTGCGCTGCCCCGGAGCCGGTGGGGGGCTGTCGTCCACGCTCACCTGCCGCAGTCCGTCCGGGGACGCGGCGAAGACCCTGCTGTCCCCCACGTTGAAGACCAGCAGTTCCTTGGGCAGCATGACGGCACCCGCGACGGTGGTGCCCATCATCGCGAGGCCGCGGCCCTCGTCCTCGCCGCCCTCGGCGGCCGTGTAGACGGCACGGTTGCTGGAGTCCACGGCGCCCCGGAGGGCGTCCTCACTGCCCAGCGCCGGCCCGAGGGCCGCGAACCGCCGTGCCACGAGCGCGCTCGCCACCTCACCCCCGGGGTGCCCGCCGAGGCCGTCGGCCACGGCGACCACCAGGGGCGTCCCCAGGGGGAACACCAGCGTCTGCGGGTTCTCGGTGACGGTGGCGCACAGCGTCCACGGCCCGGCGACGAGACTGTCCTCGTTCTTGTCCCGCAGCAGGCCCGGATGGCTGAGCGCGCTGACAGCGACATACGGCACCGAAGGCCACCGCCGATCTTCGGATCACCCGTGGTCAGAGGCGTTTCGGCCCCTGCTCGTCCGACCGCTCGCCCTCCGCCTGGGACGGCTCCGTGCGCGGTACGTCCGGGTGCTGCTCCATGGTGCTGCGCTCGCCCGGCTCGTCGCGCTCGCCCTCCGCCTGCGACGGGGTGTGCGAGTAGAGCCAGGTGTCGTAATCCGAGGCTCCGGATGACTTCATGGCGGGCCTCCTTCGTCGCTCCCCCCTCCATGGTCCACCCACGCGACCGCCATGGCGAGACGAGCCACGTCGTACGTCGCCGCCCGGGCCCGTCCGCCGTCAGTCCGCCTCCGCGACCCGCAGCCCCATCGCCGCCGCCAGCACCGGCGCGAGATCCAGCAGCTGCGCGTGGCTGATCGCCGCGCCGGACAGGCGGTCCACCCCGCGGGCGACATCCAGCTCCGCCGCGCGGCGCAGGTCCACGTCGACCAGGGTCGCCGCCGTCAGGTCGGCTCCCTTCAGCACGCAGTCCACGAACTCCACCCGCTCCAGCCGGGCGCCCCCGAAGTCCGGCTCGATGAGGACACAGCCCTCGAAGACGACGTCCTTCAGCCGCGCCTTGCGCAGGTTCAGGTAGTCGATCTTGCCGCCGCGCACCAGTACCCGCTCCAGCACCGCCCCGTGCAGCTGCGTCCCGCCGAGCCGGGCGTCCACCAGCTCCACATCGCGCAGGGTCGCCTCCGCGAGGTCCGTGCCCACGCCCCGTATGCCCGTGAGGACCGAGTCCAGCACGCGAGCGTGGTTGAGCCCCGTACCGTCCAGTGCGCACCCCGTCAGCGCGCAGTCCATGAACCGGGCGCCCCCGCCGTCCTGCCCCGCGAGATCCGCGTCCCGGAACTCCAACCCGTCGTAGTCCCCGTCCGGCGCCACCTCCCCGTCCGTCCACGCCACCAGCTCGGGCAGCCGCACCTGAGGCCGCCGCGCCGCCCTCACCACCTGCGCCTTCCGCACCATGCCCCCATGCTGCACCCCGCCACTGACAATGGCCCCGGCCTGCGACTCCTCCGTCAGGCGACCCGGGGGAATCGGGCCTGCAGTGTCCAGATCGCCGGGTTCTCGCCGAGGTCCTCGTGCAGGTCGGTCAGGTCGGCGAGCAGGTCCTGAAGGAAGTCCCGGGCCTCGCGGCGCAGTTCCGTGTAGGGGAACGTCAGCGGGGGCTCGGCCGGCGGCAGCCACTCCGCCTCGATGTCCACCCAGCCGAAACGGCGCTCGAAGAGCAGGCGGTCGGTCGACTCGGTGAAGTCCAGCTCCGCGCGCTGCGGCCGGGCGGCACGGCTGCCGAGCGGGTCCCGGTCGAGCCGCTCGACGATGTCGCACAGCGCCCACGCGAAGTCGAGCACCGGCACCCATCCCCAGGCTGTGGACAGCTCCCGGTCCGCCTCGGTGTCGGCGAGATAGACGTCGCCGCAGAACAGGTCGTGCCGCAGGGCGTGGACGTCCGCGCGGCGGTAGTCGGTCTGCGGGGGGTCGGGGAAGCGGTTGGAGAGGGCGTAGCCGATGTCGAGCACGGGGGCGATGGTGTCACAGGGCCTTGCGCAGCACGGCGCACGGGCGGCCCCGGTCACGGTCCGGGCGGCGGTCGACGACCTCGTAGCCGAGCGCCGTCCAGAAGGCGAGGGCCGCGGGGTTGTTCTCCAGCACGGCCAGGCGTGCGGCGGTGCGGCCCGCGGCGCGGAAGCGGTCCTCGACCAGGGACGCCAGCAGTCGCCCGTGCCCGTGCCGCTGCATCGCCGCGTCCACCATCAGCAGGCCGATCCACGGGTCCGGGTCGGCCGGGTCGGGGTGGTGGGCCAGAGTGACGACGATTCCGACGAGCCGCCCGAAACTGCGGGCGAGCAGGACCTCCACATCGGGGTGCGCCAACTCGTCGGCCAGCGCGGCCGCCACCTGCTCCGGGCGGATGTCGTCCGGGTCGGGGAAGTCGCCGCTCAGGGCGTGGAACTCCCGGTTGGAGGCGTAGAGCGCGGTGAGTTCGGTCAGCAGCTCACCCGGAATGTCGTGGTCGGGGGCGGGGGAGAGGGGCTCGAGGATCACTCGGGCAACGTATCGCGGACGGGTCCCGCACGGGTCGTGGGAGGCCGGGGACCACGCCGGAGTCCCGGCCTCCCGGACCGGGACTCCGGTGCGGAGACAGGGGGCTCCGTCAGACGTTGACGCCGAAGTCCTGGGCGATGCCCACCAGGCCCGACGCGTAGCCCTGGCCGACCGCGCGGAACTTCCACTCCGCGCCATTGCGGTACAGCTCGCCGAAGACCATGGCCGTCTCCGTGGCCGCGTCCTCCGACAGGTCGTAGCGGGCGATCTCCTGGCCGCCGGCCTGGTTGACGATGCGGATGTAGGCGTTGCGCACCTGGCCGAAGTTCTGCGAGCGGGACTCCGCGTCGTAGATGGAGACCGGGAAGACGATCTTGTCGATGTCGGCCGGGAGCGCCGCCAGGTTGACGTTGATCGCCTCGTCGTCGCCCGCGCCCTCGCCCGTGCGGTTGTCACCCGTGTGGACGATCGAGTTGTCCGGGGTCTGCTTGTTGTTGAAGAAGACGAAGTGCTGGTCCGAGTAGACCTTCCCCTGGGCGTTGACCGCGATCGCGGACGCGTCCAGGTCGAAGTCCGTGCCGGTGGTGGTGCGGACGTCCCAGCCGAGGCCCACGGTGACGGCGGTCAGGCCCGGAGCCTCCTTGGTGAGCGAGACGTTGCCACCCTTGGACAGGCTTACAGCCATTGTTGGGAGTCCCTTCCCTCGTTGCGTGTGCGGATGAAGCTACCGCCACCTCTAGCAACGCCAAGGGGGGTACTCGCGGTTCCGGGTTCCTTTACCTTTTTTACCTGACGCCGGAAATCGGGATGACGCGGACCGGGCGGAGCGGGGAACATGGACGGCATGTCCGGTCCTTACGTCGTTCGCGGCTCCGTCTCGCTCCCCGAGGCCGAGCTGATGTGGCGTTTCTCGCGGTCGTCGGGGCCCGGCGGACAGCACGTCAACACCAGCGACTCGCAGGTCGAGCTGCGCTTCGACCTGGCGAACACCGAGGCCCTTCCCCGGGTGTGGAAGGAGCGCGCCCTCGAGCGCCTGGCGCCCCGCCTGGTGAACGGGGTCGTCAGTGTCCGCTCCTCCGAGCACCGCTCCCAGTGGCGCAACCGCGAGGCCGCCGCGGTACGCCTGGCGGCGCTGCTCGCGGAGGCGACCGCGCCCCCGCCCAAGCCCCGCAGGCCGACCCGGATCCCCCGGGGGATCAACGAGCGGCGACTGCGGGAGAAGAAGCAGCGCTCGGAGACGAAACGCGGCCGATCCGCTCGTGACTGGACGTAGGCGGACAGCCGGGCCGGCGGCTCGGACCGGACGCCGCGAGCTGATCGGACTCCATTGCGCTCGGAGCTCTTACCCCAAGTGCCGGTACCGCCCCCGGAAATACATCAGCGGTCCGCCCTCCGCGCTCGGCACCCGGGCCGTGAGCACCCTGCCGATCACCAGTGTGTGATCGCCCGCCTGCACCCGCTGTTCCGTGCGGCACTCCAGGGTCGCCAGTGCGCCGCCGACCAGCGGTGCGCCGGAGACCTCGCCGCGGGTGTACGGGATGTCCTCGAACAGCAGGCGGTCGCTGACGCGGCCCTTCATCGCGAAGCGTCCCGCGATGTGCCGCTGGCTCTCCGAGAGGACGGAGACCGCCCACAGCGGCTGCTCGGCGAGCAGGTCGTCCATGCGGGCGCCCTCGCGCAGGCTCACCAGCACCAGGGGCGGGTCCAGGGACACCGACATGAAGGCGGTCGCCGTCATGCCGACGTCCTCGGCCTTCGGCCCCTCGGGGTCCAGCGCCGGCTCGTGCGAGGTCACCAGGACCACGCCCGCCGCCAGCCGGGACATGGCAGCGCGGAACTCGTCGTTGCTCACCCCCTCAGGATGCCCGGAGGAGGGCGGCACGGCGGACACGGACGGGACAGCGGAAGTCTTGAGCACGTCAAAACGCTAGTCCCCGCTCACGGCCGCCCGCATCGGGCCCGGGTCCGAATCGCGGCCTAGGACCAGCGGCGGACGTCGTAGGATCACAAGGTCCGCACACAGGGCCCGCATCGAGTCCGGAAGCATTCCGCGGAACACAGGGAAAATGCGGAACCTCTCCTTAATTGTTCATCTTTGGCTGTGACTTGAGTCACAGGAAGCGTATTTTGTTGACCCTGTGTACCTAGTGGGCAGCGCGCTGTGATTCAGTGGCGGAGGCGCTGCACGACGCTACCCGTGGAGTACGCCGAGTAGCGTGCCGCGGAAGACCGGGAGAACGGTAGTACGCCGACGCGTCCCTGGAGCTGCTGCGAGATCTCGAGGGGAGGGCGAATGGAGACCGAGTCGGAGCCGTACGTCCGCCTTGCGACCCTGAGGCAGCTGCACCAGGTGATGGCGGACATGAACACCGCCCGCAGCCTGGCGGACACGCTGCAGACTGTGGCCGACGGCATCGTGAACGGTCTCGGCTACGAGCTGGCCGCCGTCAACCTCGTACGCCCGGACGGTGACCTCGTCGTCGCCGCGCTCGCCGGGAACTCGGCAGCGGAGGCGCTGATCACCGGCCGCGTCGGCTCCCGCGCCTCCTGGGAGAGGCGCCTCAGCATGGGTGAGGCCTGGGGCACCCTGCGGTTCATACCCCACACGGAGGGCTGGATCCTCGACGAGGACGACGTGCCGCAGTGGTACACCGACGGTCCCGAGCCCCGCTTCGAGGACGAGTGGCACCCCTCCGACCGTCTCTTCGCGCCCATGTACACGCCGGGTGCCCAGGGCAGCTCCTGCGGCGAACTCCTCGGCGTCATCTCCGTGGACCGGCCGCGCAACGGGCGGCGACCCGGCGCCTGGGGGCGCGAGGCGCTCCAGATGTACGCCTTCCACGCCGCCATCGCCATCAGCAACGCCCGGCTGCGGGCCAACATGCAGCGGGCCCTGGTCCGCCTGGAGCGGGAGCAGCAGGCCCTGCGCGCCAGCGAGGAGTCCTTCCGCCAGGCGTTCGAGTACGCCCCCTCCGGCATGGCCATCGCCGAGATGGGCGGCGACCAGCACGGCCGGATCCTGCGCACCAACGACGCGCTGTGCCGCCTGCTCGGCCGGCCCGCCTCCGCGATGCGCCGCTACTCGTTCTCCGACCTCGTCCACCCCGAGGACATCGGCACCCTGCTGCGCACCTCCGCCGAGGGCGGGCGGGCCGAACTGCGGCTCGGGCGCCGGGACGGCACCTATGTGTGGGTGTCCCTGCGCAACTCCGTCGTCGCCGACGCCGCCGACGGGCCCCGCTTCCTGCTCACCCACGTCGAGGACATCGAGGAGCGCAAGCGCCGCGAGCTGCAGCTCGCCCACCGCGCCTCGCACGACTCGCTCACCGGCCTGCCCAACTCCGCGGAACTGCGCGCCCGTCTGTCCGCCCGCCTGTGCCGGCGCCCGCAGTCGCTGCCGCCGAGCGCGGCGGACTCCCTGGACGCCGCGTACGGCGACGGGTTCCGCAGCGACCACCCGGCCGCCCACGACGGCGGCGGCCACGCCTTCGACTTCCACGCCGGGCCGGGGCCGTACGACGCCTTCGACCACCATGTGCACACCGTCGCCCCGGACGGCGGCAGCGACGACGGCACCAAGGGCCTCGCGGTGCTCTTCTGCGACCTCGACGGCTTCAAGTCCATCAACGACCGGTTCGGGCACAACGCGGGCGACGCCGTCCTCATCGAGGTCGCCCGGCGGCTCAGCCGCGGGGTGCGGGACGGGGACACGGTGGCCCGGCTCGGCGGTGACGAGTTCGTCGTGCTGGCCGACGGGCTCGGCAAGGCCGACGCCCAGGACCTCGCCGTCCGTCTGCGCAACGAGATCATCCAGCCGATCCGGGTCGACGGCCGCGCCATGCGGGTCGGCGCGAGCTTCGGCATCGGCTGGGCACACTGCGGCATGACGGCGGACGAAGTGCTGAAATCGGCTGACGAGCGGATGTACGTAGAGAAACGGTCGCGTCCCAAACAGCACAGGCGTGCGGGATAAACCGCAGGTCAACCCATGGGTGATGGGAACAACAGCCGTGTCCGGTCCGGGGACCGGGTAGGCTCGCCATTCAGCCACGTACGCATCTGGACCCGCACCTGTTGAGGAGACCTAGGGATGACGCCCGGCAACAACGGCGCGAGCACGCCCGAGGACGACGACCCGTTCGGCTACCTCTACGCCGACGGTCAGGCCAACGGCGCCCAGCCGCCCTCCGGCGGCTACGGCTACCCGGGCTCCGTCAACAGAGTGCGCACGGTCGGTCAACGCCAGTACGGCCAGCCGCAGGCCCAGACGGCCGCCTACGGCCAGGTCCCCCAGCAGCAGGCGTACGGCCGCCCGAACGCGCACTACGCGGCGCCGGAAACGGTGCCGGGCGGTGCCCAGACGACCCGTCAGACCCCCACGGCCCCGCCGCCCGGCCCCGGCCGCGGCCGGGGCCCCAACACCAAGGGCCTGTTGATCGGTGCCGTCGCGGTGGTCGCGGCGGTCGTCATCGGCATCGGCGTCGCCATGATCACCGGCGACTCGAACGACGGGAAGAAGGGCGGCCAGGCGGCCTCCAGCCCGTCGACCGCGCAGAGCGCGTCCCCGAGCCAGTCCGCCACCCAGCAGTCCACGGACGAGGGCAAGCTGCCGACGATCGACGCGAAGGCACTGCACCTGGAGGGTGGCGCCACGACCGCGTCCGACGTCAAGGGCGCCCAGGCCGACGGCGGTGTCTACGTCGGCAACTTCAACAACGTGGGCGCCGCCGTGACCTGGACCGTGGACGTCCCCTCGACCGGCAAGTACACGCTGCACACCGGCTACGGCGTGCCCGGCGTCGACGCCACCGCCACCCTCACGGTCGACGGCACGGCGCAGACCACCCCCATGTCCCTGAAGAACTGGGCCAATGCGCCCCAGGGCGACTGGGAGAAGGGCTGGACGAAGACGTACAACTACATCCAGCTCAACAAGGGCACCAACACGATCCGGATCTCCTGCGAGCAGGGGAACCAGTGCAACGCCTACCTCGACCAGCTGTGGCTGACGAAGGGCTGGTCGAAGTAGGGCCCTCAGAAGGGCTCTACGGCTACGCCGCCGTGACCTCGCCCGTCACCGCAACCTGGTCCAGCAGCTCCTCGTAGGTGCGCCGGTCGAACTCGCCCGCTGCCGGGGCGAGCACCGTCGCCGCCGAGAGGGCCGCCGCCCGGGCCAGGCGGGCCGGCCACGGCAGGTGGTCCACCAGGCCCGACAGCAGGCCCGCGACCGCCGAGTCGCCCGCACCCGTCGGGTTGCCCGTCAGGCGGCGCGGCGGGGCGGCCCGCCAGCGGCCTTCCGTGTTGACGGCGAGCAGGCCCTCCGCGCCCAGTGAGGCGACCACCGTGTGTGCGCCGCGCCGACGGGCGTCCCGGGTGGCCTGCAACGGCTCGTGGGAGCCGGTCAGTTCGGCCAGTTCGTCGGCGTTCGGCTTGACGATGTCCGGGCGGGCGGCGACCCCGCGGCGCAGCGGCTCCCCACTGGTGTCGAGCAGCACCGGGACGCCCGCCGCCCGTGCGGTGCGCACCAGGTGGGCGTACGCCCCCACGGGCACGCCGGGCGGCAGGCTGCCGCACAGGGCCACCGCGGCGGCCGAGCGCACCAGGTCGTCGTACGCCTGAAGGAAGGCCGACCACTCGGCGGGCGTTATCACCGGGCCGGGTTCGTTGAGCTGGGTGGTGTCGCCGGTGGACTGGTCGACCACCGCGATGGTGCGCCGGGTGGCACCCGCGACCGGGACCAGCGCGTCCACGAGACCGTGCGTGCGGGTCAGTTGCTCCTTGAGGGTGCGGCCCGTGGCGCCGCCCGCGAAGCCCGTGGCGGTCACCTGGTGTCCGAGCGCGGCGAGCACCCGGGCGACGTTCAGGCCTTTTCCGCCGGGCCGTTCGGTCACCTCGGTCACCCGGTGCGAGGTGTGCGGCCTCAGCTCCCGTACGCGATAGGTGATGTCGAGAGCGGTGTTCAGCGTGACCGTCAGGATCACGTCGGGACCTCCCTCGAGAGTCGTGCCGGCGCGGTCCGGGGCCCGGATTCGTCAGTGCGCCTGCCGTCGGCGGTTGCGGAGGCTCGATCATGCCAAAAGAGTCGGCGGTCGGCCCAGTCCCCGGGGCCGACCGCCGCACGCCAACAAACGGATCAATCACCCCAGTTGGGGATCGACCACCCACTGCCCGCGGCGCATCACGCCCTTGAGGCGGAAGTCGTCGTCCAACAGCACCAGGTCGGCGTCCTTGCCGGGCTCCAGGGAGCCCACCCGGTCGTAGACGCCGAGCAGCTTCGCCGGGCCCGCCGAGATGGCCGTGACGACGTCCTCCACCGCCAGCCCGTCCACGGTCACCGCCCGGCGGAACGCGCGGTCCAGCGTGAGCGTCGAGCCCGCGATCGAGCCGCCCTCCACCAGCCGGGCCACCCCCTGACGGACCTCGACCTCGAGCGGGCCGAGCATGTACCGCCCGTCCCCGATACCGGCCGCGTCCATGGCGTCCGTGATGAACGCCACCCGCGCCGCGCCCGCCTGACGGAACGCCAGCCGCAGCGCCGCCGGATGCAGATGGACGCCGTCGTCGATCAGCTCCACCGTGATCCGCTCGTCCTCCAGCAGGGCGGCGACGGGGCCGGGGGCGCGGTGGCCGAGCTGCGGCATCGCGTTGAACAGGTGGGTGGCGACCGTGGCGCCCGCGTCGATGGCCTGGACCGTCTGCTCGTAGGTCGCGTCCGTGTGCCCGATCGCCGCGATCACCCCGTGCTCGACGAGCAGCCGTACGGAGTCCAGGCCGCCGGGCAGTTCGGTGGCGAGCGTCACCATCGCGGCCCGGCCGCGCGCGGCGTCGATCAGCTTGCGCACCTCCGCCGGATCGGGATCGCGCAGCAGCGCCTCCGAGTGCGCGCCCTTGCGGCACGGCGAGATGAACGGCCCCTCGAAGTGGATGCCGGCGATGTCCTCCTGCTCGGCCAGTTCCGACAGCAGTCCCGCCTGCTGGACGAGGACGTCCATGTCGTCGGTGACGGTGGAGGCGACGAGCGTGGTGGTGCCGTGCTCCCGGTGGGTGCGCAGGGCCGTCAGGACGTCGTCCACCGTGCCGGAGAAGGACGCACCGCCGCCGCCGTGGTTGTGGATGTCCACGAAGCCGGGGACCAGCCAGTGGCCGCTTACGTCGATGATCTCGGCGCTCTCGGGGGCGGACCCGGCGATGCGCGTGCCCTCCACGGCCAGGCGGCCGTCGTCCACGACCCCGCTGGGCAGTACCACCCGGGCACCGGCGAGAACCTTCGTAGTGGCCATCAGATGGTTACCTCCGCAGGGTCAGTGGTTTCGAGGAGATCCCAGGCCATGAGCCCGGCACCGAGGCAGCCGGCCGCATCCCCCAGCGTCGCGGGGACGATCGACGGCAGCTTCTGGAAGGTCACGCGGCGACGCACGGCCGCGCGCAGCGGTGCGAACAACGTTTCCCCGGCCTCGGCGAGCCCGCCACCGATGATCAGGGTGCGCGGGTCCAGCAGGGTGAGCGCCGTCACCAGGCCGTCGGCGAGGGCGTCCACGGCGTCCTGCCAGACCTTGCGCGCCCGCGGGTCCCCCGACGCCACGGCCTTCGCGCAGTCGGCGGCGTCCGCCTCCGGGGCACCGGCCGCCTCGGCCCACGCCTCACCCACGGCGGCCGCGGACGCGTACCGCTCCAGACAGCCGCGCTGACCGCACGGGCACGGGCTCCCCTGCGGCCGTACGACGATGTGGCCGATCTCGCCCGCGAAACCGTGCGCCCCGGCCTCCATCCGGCCGCCGATGCCGATGGCGCCCGCGATCCCGGTGCCGAGCGGCACGAACAGGAACCGGTCCGTCCCCCGGCCGGCGCCGAGGCGCCCCTCGGCGAGCCCGCCGGTGCGCACGTCGTGCCCCAGCGCCACGGGCACCTCGTCGAGGCGGCGGCTGAGCAGATCCCGCAGGGGCACATCGCGCCAGCCCAGGTTGGCCGAGTAGGCGGCGACACCGCGCTCGGCGTCCACGATCCCGGGGACGGCGACGCCCGCGGCGGCCGCGGGTTCGCCCAGGTGGCGCTCGCCGTGCGCGCGCAGCTCGGCGGCGAAGGCGAGAACCGACTCCACCACGGCGTCCGGCCCGCGCTCACGTCCGGTGGCCCGGCGCGCCCGGTGCAGCAGCTCGCCCCCGGCCCCGACCAGGGCGGCCTTCATCCCGGTGCCGCCCACATCCAGGGCGATGACATGTCTCACGGGGACCAGTGTCGCCCCTCGACCCGGAAGAGGTCTAGTCCACTCAGGTGGTGTAGACCTTATCCTTTGGATATTCCGAATGACGAGACGGCAGGGCCAGAGCAGTGCAGCGACGCGGAACGCGCAGGACGACATGGGGCAGGGGTCTGATCGCGGCGGTGTCCGCCCTCGGCATGACCGGAGCCCTGGCGAGCTGCGCGGGTGCGGTGGGTTCCGGGGACGTCACCCTGCGGCTGGTGGCCGCGGACTACGGGGACTCGTCGGGGAACAGCTCCAAGAAGTACTGGGACCAGCTGGTCAAGGACTTCGAGGCGGAGCACTCCGGAATCAAGGTCGACGTCGGCGTCTACTCGTGGAACGACGTGGACCGCAAGGTCAAGGAGATGGTGGCCAGGGGCGACGCTCCCGACATGGCGCAGATCGGGGCGTACGCGGACTACGCCGCGGCGGGCAAGCTGTACGAGGCCTCGGACGTCCTCTCGATCCCCGTCCAGGCGGACTTCGCCTCTGAGCTGAGTGACGCCGGCAAGGTGAACCGGACCCAGTACGGCATGCCGTTCGCCGCCTCCACGCGGATCCTCTTCTACAACAAGACGCTGTTCTCCGAGGCCGGCATCACCACCCCGCCGCAGAGCTGGAGCGACCTGGCGACGGACGCGCAGCTGCTCAGGGCCAAGGGCGTGAAGTACCCCTACGCGCTGCCGCTGGGCCCCGAGGAGGCGCAGGCGGAGACGATGCAGTGGCTGCTCAGCGGCGGTGCCGGCTACCTGGACGCCTTCGGCTCCTACGACCTCGACTCCACGCAGAACGTGGCCACCTTCACCTGGCTGAAGGACAACCTGGTGAGCAAGGGGCTGACGGGCCCGGTGGCGCCGGGGAGGCTGAACCGCGCCGACGCCTTCGCCGCGTTCACGCGTGGCGAGGTCGGGATGCTGAACGGCCACCCGTCCCTGATGAAGGCGGCGCGCGAGAAGGGCGTGAGGTTCGGCATGGTGCCGATGCCCGGGATCAACGGCCGGGCGAAGTCGACCATGGGCGTGGCGGACTGGATGATGGCGTTCCGGCAGGGCGGCCACAAGGACCAGATCCGTGAGTTCCTCGACTACGTGTACAGCGAGAAGAACGTGCTGTCCTTCTCCCGGGAGTACGACCTGCTGCCCGTGACGAGCTCCGCCCAGGAGGCCATGGCGCAGTCGTCCAGGGACCAGGACCTGGAGCCGTTCCTCCAGGAGCTGCCGAGCGCCGAGCTGTACCCGGTCGGCAAGACGTCGTGGGCGACCGTCAGCGCGGACATCAAGAAGCAGATAGGCAAGGCGGTCGGCCCGGACGGCAGCCCGGCGGCGATCCTGGGCCAGCTGCAGCGGGCGGCCGTCACAGCGGACAACGCGGCCCGCTGACGGCAGGCACGCGGGGGAGCGTGTCGGACCCACCGGTTACGGTTCCCCCATGGACGACCTGAACCCGAGAGAGAAGGCCATCCTGGCCCTGGAGGGCCGCGGTTTCTCCGGGCCGGGGGCCAAGGAGCGGGCCATACGGGAGCAGCTCCATCTCGCCCCCGTCCGCTACTACCAGCTGCTCAACGCCCTCCTCGACGACCCCAGGGCCCTGGCCCACGCCCCGGTCACCGTCAACCGCCTCCGCCGCATCCGCGAGGCACGCCGCGCGGAACGCTGAGCGCGTGGCCCTGGGACGCGCCGGGCGCGCCCCCGTGACCCCGTGGGTGCGCCCGGCCCCGCGCCGATAGGGTCGGACCCATGGGCAGCCACACGGACTCCTTGCCGACGCCCGCCACCCCGGCCGGGCGTGACGGTCTCGACGCCATCCTCGCGCGGCCCGAGCGGGCCGTCCTCGCCTTCGACTTCGACGGGACGCTCGCCCCGATCGTCCCCGACCCCGACCAGGCCCGCGCCCACCCCGACGCGGTCCCCGCCCTCGCGGCCCTCGCCCCGAAGGTCGCCTCCGTCGCGGTCGTCACCGGCCGCCCCGCCGGCGTCGCCGTCCGCCACGGCGGCTTCGCGGGCGTCCCCGGACTCGACCACCTCGTCGTCCTCGGCCACTACGGCGCCGAACGCTGGGACGCCCGAACCGGCACCGTCACCGCCCCGGCCCCCCACCCCGGAGTCGCCGCCGTCCGCGCCGAACTCCCCGGCTACCTCGACGAGATCGGCGCCTGGCGCGGCACCTGGATCGAGGAGAAGGGCCGCGCCGTCGCCGTCCACACCCGCCGTGCCGAGGACCCGCAGGCCGCCTTCGAGGCCCTGCGTGAACCCCTCGCCGACCTCGCCGCCCGCCACGGCCTGATCGTCGAGCCCGGCCGCATGGTCCTGGAACTGCGCCCGCCGGGCATGGACAAGGGGGTGGCCCTGTCGGAGTACGTCCGGGAGACCGGCGCCGAAGCGGTCCTGTACGCGGGCGACGACCTCGGCGACCTCCCCGCCTTCGCCGCCGTGGACAAACTCCGCTCCGACGGCGTCTGCGGCCTCCTCGTCTGCAGCGGCAGCGACGAGGTCACGGAACTCGCGAAGAGGGCGGACCTGGTGGTCGACGGCCCGCAGGGGGTCGTCCGCCTTCTGCGGTCACTGTCACGAAGGCTGAGCTGAGGCGCGCCCGAAGGCGCGCCCCTGCGGGAAACACCCACCGGCCCGCACCCGGAACTAGACCCTCAAACCTCCAGCGCAGCCAACTGATCCAGGAACCAGCGGGCCGGCGGAAGCGCCGTGGCCTGCGCAGCGAGCCGCTTCGAGCGCTCCGCCCGCTCACCCGCCGGCATCGACAACGCCTCGTGCAAGGCCTCCGCCGTCCCCCGGATGTCGTACGGATTGACCGTCACCGCGTCCTCGCCCAGCTCCTCGTACGCCCCTGCCTCCCGCGACAGCACCAGCGCGCACCCCTGGTCCGACAGCACCGGAACCTCCTTGGCGACGAGGTTCATGCCGTCCCGGATGGGGTTCACCAGGGCCACGTCGGCGAGCCGGTACGCGGCGAGAGAGCGCGCGAAGTCGTCCTTGACGTGCATCTCGACCGGGGTCCAGCCCGGCGTCCCGTACCTTTCGTTGATCTCCGCGGCCACCCGCTGGACCTCCGCCGTGTACTCCCGGTAGACGGCCAGGTCCTGGCGGGACGGGTACGCGAACGCCACGTGGACCACCCGTTCGCGCCACTCCGGACGGGACTCCAGCAGCTCCTCGTACGCCAGCAGACCCCGCACGATGTTCTTGGACAGCTCCGTCCGGTCCACCCGCACGATCACCTTGCGGGGGCGGCCGTCGGGGCCGGTGCCGATCTGCTCCCGCAGGATCGCCATCCGTTCGTCCACATCCGGCCGGTGCGCCCGCTCGCGCAGGAAGTCCGCGTCCGCGCCCAGGCCGTGCACGCCGATCCGGGTGTTCCCCAGCCCGCCGACGAGCGCCTCGCAGCACCCGGCGAAGGCGTCCGCCCACCGCTGGGTGAGGAAGCCGAGCCGGTCGGCGCCCAGCATGCCGCGCAGCACCTGACCGGCGATGTCGTCCGGAAGCATCCGGAAGTAGTCCACCGGTGCCCACGGCGTGTGCGAGAAGTGACCGATCCGCAGGTCCGGCCGCAACTGCCGCAGCATCCCAGGGACCAGCGTCAGGTGGTAGTCCTGCACCGCGACCGCCGCCCCCTCGGCCGCCTCCTCGGCCAGCGCCTCGGCGAACGCGCGGTTGTAGGCCTCGTACGACGTCCACGCGTGCCGGAACTCCCTGCCGAAGACGGGCTCGAGCGGCGTCTGGTACAGCATGTGGTGGACGAACCACAGCACCGAGTTCGCGATGCCGTTGTACGCCTCGGAGAACACCGTCGCGTCGATGTCGAGCATCCGGACCCGCCGGCCGCCGGTGTGGGCCGGATCCAGTGCGCCACCCGTGCGGCGTACGGCCTCGCGGTCGCCGTCGTTCAGGGCCGCGCACACCCAGACCGCGTCCGCGTCGGAGCCGATCGCCGACAGGCCGGACACCAGGCCGCCTCCGCCACGTTTGGCGGTGAGCTGCCCGGAGTCGTCCAGCGCGTACGAGACGGGGCCGCGGTTGGAGGCGACGAGGATGCGGGCGCCGTGCGCATGCTGCGTGGAAGCCATGCCACGAAACCTAGCCCGCGCCGAAAACGCTCAAACGTACGGTTCGGCCGTATGCGGAGCCGTGTCCGTCACGTCCGGGCGTCCGGCTGCACACGGTTCAGGCCACCTTTCGTTCCATGTACTCCGCGATCTCCGCCATCGGCGGCCTCTCCTCCGTGTCCACCCAGTAGGTCCGGGGCTCGAAGCCGTCCGCCCCCCGTTCGAACTGCGTGAGGGCCGGGCGGACCAGATGGCCGCGGGCCAGGCGGAGCTGGGCCGTACGGTAGATCGCGGCGGCCATGCGGCCGAGCGCCTGCCCGTCCTGGTGGCGGTGCTTGCGCACGCCGACGTCGACCTGGGCCAGCGCGTCCAGGCCCACCAGGTGCAGCGCGTCCACCAGCATGCCGAGCTCGACGCCGTACCCGACCGGGAAGGGAAGCCGTTCCAGCAGGGAACGGCGGGCCGCGTACTCGCCGCCGAGCGGCTGGACGAACCCGGCGAGCTGCGGCCAGTGCATGTTGAGCAGCGGGCGGGCCACCAGTTCCGTGACGCGGCCGCCCTGTCCGGCCGTCCTGCCGGAGGCGAGCGAATCGAACTCAGTGCCGAGCGGCCGGTCGTACATCGCCTTCACCAGGTCCACGTCCGGGTCGGTGAGCAGCGGGCCCACGATCCCGGTCACGAAGTCCGAGGAGAACTCCCTCAGGTCCGCGTCGACGAAGCAGACGATGTCCCCGCCGGTGACGAGCAGGGAGCGCCACAGCACCTCGCCCTTGCCGGGCACGGCCGGTATGCGCGGCAGGATCGTGTCGCGGTGCACCACTCTCGCGCCGGCCGCGGCGGCGACCTGGGACGTGCGGTCGGTGGAGCCGGAGTCGACGACGACGATCTCGTCGACCAGCGGGACCTGCCGCACGAGGTCGTGGCGGATGACGGAGACGATCTCGCCGACCGTCTCCTCCTCGTTGAGCGCGGGCAGCACGACGCTGACCGAGGAGCCCGAGGCTCGCTTCGCGGCCATGATCTGGTGGAGCGGGCGGTCGGTGACGGACCAGGAGCGGGTGCTCAGCCAGCGCTCGACTTCTTCCAGCACAGTCTGCGGCTCCTCACGTTCGTACGGGGTGGGGGGTGAGTCGGGGACGGTCGAATGTCTCTCTTGTGATCCATCTCGCGGTTCGGACGACTATCTCAACTCTCCCGGCCGTCGGTTACAGTCTTGAACAGCGCCGGTGACCATCGCATGTCGGGGTCCGCCTCGGTCCGTCGTCGGCGAAACAACCACATACAGCTCATCCAGAGGGGCAGAGGGACACGGCCCGGTGAAGCCCCGGCAACCCTCCAGTCGGCTCTCGTCTTCGCAGGCGGGGCTCCCGGCTAGGGAAGGTGCCAATTCCGTCTCACGGCGAGATGCGTCGTGAGGAAGATGAGGAGAAAGGGCCTCGCCTGACATGGCTGTGCAGACAGTTGCAAGCACCACCGACTCCGTGAACCTCGGCCCCGCCGCGGCCCTGTCCTGCCGCGAGTGCGGCCACCGCGTGCCGCTCGGTCCGGTCTTCGCCTGTGAGGAGTGTTTCGGCCCGCTGGAGGTCGCCTACGACTTCTCCGGCTACGACACCGAGGAGCTGCGGAAGCGTATCGAGGCGGGCCCCGCGAACATCTGGCGCTATGCGCCGCTGCTGCCGGTCCCGGCGGACGTCGCCGACAAGCCGAACCTCAACCCGGGCTGGACCAAGCTCGTCAAGGCCGACAACCTGGCGCGCGAGCTGGGCGTCACCGGCGGGTTGTATGTGAAGGACGACTCCGGTAACCCGACGCACTCCTTCAAGGACCGCGTGGTCGCCCAGGCACTCGAGGCGGCGCGCGTCTTCGGCTTCACCACCCTGTCCTGCTCCTCCACCGGTAACCTCGCGGGCGCGGTCGGCGCCGCTGCGGCCCGTGCCGGCTTCCGCTCCTGCGTGTTCATCCCGCACGACCTGGAGCAGGGCAAGGTCGTCATGGCCGCGATCTACGGCGGCGAGCTCGTCGGCATCGAGGGCAACTACGACGACGTGAACCGCTTCTGCTCCGAGCTGATCGGCGACCCGGCGGGCGAGGGCTGGGGCTTCGTCAACGTCAACCTGCGGCCGTACTACGCGGAGGGTTCCAAGACCCTGGCGTACGAGATCGCGGAGCAGCTCGGCTGGGAGCTGCCGGACCAGATCGTGGTGCCGATCGCCTCCGGCTCGCAGCTGACGAAGATCGACAAGGGTCTGCAGGAGCTGATCAAGCTCGGGCTCGTCGAGGACAAGCCGTACAAGATCTTCGGTGCGCAGGCCGAGGGCTGCTCGCCGGTGTCGGTGGCGTACAAGGCGGGCCACGACGTGGTGCGGCCGCAGAAGCCGAACACCATCGCCAAGTCGCTGGCGATCGGCAACCCGGCCGACGGCCCGTACGTCCTGGACATCGCCCGCCGCACGGGCGGCGCCGTGGAGGACGTGACGGACGAGCAGATCGTGGACGCCATCAAGCTGCTGGCGCGCACCGAGGGCATCTTCGCCGAGACGGCGGGCGGCGTGACCGTCGGTGTCACGCGCAAGCTGATCGAGAACGGCGTCCTCGACCCGGCGAAGACGACGGTCGTCCTCAACACCGGGGACGGTCTGAAGACGCTGGACGCGGTGGCCGACACGGGGCTGACCGTGACGATCCGTCCTACCCTCGAGTCCTTCCGCGAGGCCGGTCTCGTCTGACCTCCTCCCGCCACAACCCAGCAGCCGTACCCCGACCGGAGGTCATCCCCCCATGAGCGTCAACGTCCGCATCCCCACCATCCTGCGCACCTACACGGGCGGCCGGGCCGAGGTCACCGCCGAGGGCGCGACCCTCGCCGAGGTCATCGCCGATCTGGAGAAGAACCACACCGGCATCGCCGCACGCGTCCTGGACGACCAGGGCAAGCTGCGCCGCTTCGTCAACGTCTACGTGAACGACGACGACGTCCGCTTCGAGCAGGGCCTTCAGACCGCCACCCCGGACGGCGCGGGCGTCTCCATCATCCCCGCGGTCGCGGGCGGCTGACGGTCCCTCGAACGCAGGATCCTTACCCTCGGTAACGCAGGTAACCGAGAGTTCATCGAATTGCCCTCTCCGTGAGAGAAACGGAGGGGGCAATTCTGCATGGTTGAGCGCGGTAGAGTTGGGGAACGGCGCTCCCGGGCTCCCCTTCCGGATCCGCGATCACCTGCCGCGTGCCCGACAAGAAGCAGCCAAAGTGTGCAGGGTTTTTGCGCCATTCATTCCCTTTGCCCGGCCCGACTTGCCCTGAATTCGGGTGAATTCTCCGTATATTCCCGACCGGTCGGACCCCGAATTCTCGTCCGATTGACCTGTTGCAGACGGCAGTTGGACAGATACATTCAGCCGCGGTCGACGCGTTCCGGCGCACGCCCCCAACCGTTGGGGGGTGAGGTCTGACCCGGATCCGCGAAGTGTGGATCTGTGCAAGGGCCAGTAATAGGGGAGTTAGGCATGGCTCAGGGCACCGTCAAGTGGTTCAACGCGGAGAAGGGGTACGGCTTCATCGCGGTCGACGGTGGTGCGGACGTCTTCGTCCACTACAGCGCGATCCAGATGGACGGCTACCGCACCCTTGAAGAGGGCCAGCGGGTCGAGTTCGAGATCTCGCAGGGTCAGAAGGGCCCGCAGGCGGACATGGTCCGCGTGACCGCCTGATACAACGCGCCGACGACTGAACTGTTCGACGTGTCGAGGGGCCCGCATCCCGTCCGGGATGCGGGCCCCTCGGTCGTGTCCGGGGTACGGGCCCTCGGCCGTGTCCGGTCACGGCTTCTCCAGGGGGCGCGCGGCAGCGTCCACCTGCGGATCATGCTCCCGAGTTCACCTTCCGATACCCCGGAGCGGCTTGCACTCGGCAGGGGCGAGTGCTAATCATTGGCGTTAGCACTCTGAAGGTGAGAGTGACAACAGAAGGACCGGGTCGGTGAGGCCGCGGGCCGGGTGGGGCAAGGAACCTCCGGCCGGGGCCGTCCGTCGCGGGCGCGGGCGCGGTCCGAAGTAATCACCCCCAGTCCTGGAGGGACCACTTCACATGGCCAAGATCATCGCGTTCGACGAGGAGGCGCGGCGCGGCCTCGAGCGCGGCATGAACCAGCTCGCGGACGCCGTCAAGGTGACCCTCGGCCCCAAGGGCCGCAACGTCGTCCTCGAGAAGAAGTGGGGCGCCCCCACGATCACCAACGACGGTGTCTCCATCGCCAAGGAGATCGAGCTCGAGGACCCGTACGAGAAGATCGGCGCCGAGCTGGTCAAGGAAGTCGCCAAGAAGACGGACGACGTCGCCGGTGACGGTACGACCACGGCGACCGTGCTCGCCCAGGCGCTGGTCCGCGAGGGTCTGCGCAACGTGGCCGCCGGTGCGAACCCGATGGCCCTGAAGCGCGGCATCGAGAAGGCCGTCGAGGCCGTCTCCGCCTCGCTGCTCGAGCAGGCCAAGGACGTCGAGACCAAGGAGCAGATCGCCTCCACGGCCTCCATCTCCGCCGCCGACACCCAGATCGGCGAGCTGATCGCCGAGGCCATGGACAAGGTCGGCAAGGAAGGCGTCATCACCGTCGAGGAGTCGCAGACCTTCGGTCTCGAGCTGGAGCTCACCGAGGGCATGCGCTTCGACAAGGGCTACATCTCGGCGTACTTCGCCACCGACATGGAGCGTATGGAGGCCGTCCTCGACGACCCGTACATCCTGATCGCCAACTCCAAGATCTCCTCGGTCAAGGACCTGCTCCCGCTGCTGGAGAAGGTCATGCAGTCCGGCAAGCCGCTGCTGATCATCGCCGAGGACGTCGAGGGCGAGGCCCTGTCGACCCTGGTCGTCAACAAGATCCGCGGCACCTTCAAGTCCGTCGCCGTCAAGGCCCCGGGCTTCGGTGACCGCCGCAAGGCCATGCTCGGCGACATCGCCATCCTCACGGGCGGCGAGGTCATCTCCGAGGAGGTCGGCCTCAAGCTGGAGAACGCGACCCTGGACCTCCTGGGCCGCGCCCGCAAGGTCGTCATCACCAAGGACGAGACCACCATCGTCGACGGCGCCGGCTCCGCCGACCAGGTCTCGGGCCGCGTCAACCAGATCCGCGCCGAGATCGAGAACAGCGACTCCGACTACGACCGCGAGAAGCTGCAGGAGCGTCTGGCGAAGCTGGCCGGCGGCGTGGCCGTCATCAAGGCCGGTGCCGCGACCGAGGTGGAGCTCAAGGAGCGCAAGCACCGCATCGAGGACGCCGTCCGCAACGCGAAGGCGGCCGTCGAGGAGGGCATCGTCGCCGGTGGTGGCGTGGCTCTGGTCCAGGCGGCGCAGACCTCCTTCGAGAAGCTGGACCTCGAGGGCGACGAGGCCGTCGGCGCCGAGATCGTCCGCAAGGCCCTGACCGCCCCGCTGACCCAGATCGCCGTCAACGCCGGCCTCGAGGGCGGCGTCGTGGTGGAGAAGGTCCGCAACCTCACCCCGGGCCACGGCCTGAACGCCGCGACCGGTGAGTACGTGGACATGATCGCCGAGGGCATCATCGACCCGGCGAAGGTGACCCGTTCCGCGCTGCAGAACGCCGCCTCCATCGCCGCGCTGTTCCTCACCACCGAGGCCGTCATCGCCGACAAGCCGGAGAAGGCCGCCGCGCCCGCCGGTGGCGGCATGCCGGGCGGTGACATGGACTTCTGATCCTTCCGAGGATCGGTACCAGTCCTTCCGTACGAGGGCGGCACTCCCTGTCTGTGGCAGGGGGTGCCGCCCTCGGGCGTGTCCGGGATCACTCGGGTGCCCCGACCGGCCGGGAATGTGGGGCAGCGCATAGGCGGTTGCTTCAGAAGCTGCAACAATGCGCGCGCACATACCAGTCGGTTAACACAGCGATCCCCGAGGAGCCCCTCCCGTGACCGTCACCACGCCCGCCTCCCGCGCGGCCCAGATCCTGTCCCGCCCGATCGCGCTGGGTGGCCTCACCGTCCCGAACCGGATCGTGATGGCGCCGATGACCCGCATGTTCTCCCCGGGCGGCATTCCCGGTGAGGACGTGCGCTCCTACTACGCCCGCCGCGCCGCCGCCGGCGTCGGGCTGATCGTCACCGAGGGCACCTACGTCGGCCACGAGTCGGCCGGCCAGAGCGACCGCGTCCCGCGCTTCCACGGCGAGGAGCAGCTCGCGGGCTGGGCCAAGGTCGCCGAGGACGTGCACGCCGCCGGTGGCACGATCGTCCCGCAGCTCTGGCACATCGGCATGGTCCGCAAGCAGGGCGAGCCCCCCTTCGCGGACGCGCCCGCCGTCGGACCGTCCGGCCTCGTCACCGCCGGCGCCGAGCCGACCGGCAAGGCGATGACCCAGCAGGACCTGGACGACGTCATCGACGCTTTCGCCCAGGCCGCCGCGGACGCCGAGCGCATCGGCTTCGACGGCGTGGAGATCCACGGCGCCCACGGCTACCTCGTCGACCAGTTCCTTTGGGCGGGCACCAACCGCCGCACGGACGCGTACGGCGGCGACCCGGTGGCCCGCACCAAGTTCGCGGCCGAGATCGTCGCGGCGGTCCGCGAGCGGGTGTCCCCCGACTTCCCGGTGCTCTTCCGCTACTCGCAGTGGAAGCAGCAGGACTACACCGCCCGGCTCGCCGAGAGCCCCGAGGAGCTGGAGGCGATCCTCACGCCGCTCGCCGCGGCGGGTGTGGACGCCTTCCACGCCTCCACGCGCCGCTACTGGCTGCCCGAGTTCGAGGGCTCGGACCTCAACCTCGCCGGCTGGACGAAGAAGCTCACCGGCAAGCCGACGATCACGGTGGGTTCGGTGGGCCTGGACGGCGACTTCCTCCGCGCGTTCCAGGGCGAGGGCGCCCCGGTCAAGACCCTCGACAACCTTCTGGACCGACTGGAGTCGGAGGAGTTCGACCTGGTGGCGGTGGGTCGGGCGCTGCTCCAGGACCCGGAGTGGGCGAAGAAGGTCCTCCAGGGCCGCTTCGACGAGCTGGGCGCGTATGACGCGGCGGCGCTGAAGACCCTGCACTGACGAACGGGGAGTACGGACGGCCCCTCGCCCTTCGGGGCGGGGGGCCGTCCTCATGGGCGGTCGCTGCGTGGGGGGTTCGGCGGGAATTCGCTTGCTTAAGTCAATCAATGGGCATAAGGTTGCCTAAGTCAAGCAGACCCCATGCCCGACGGAGGCAGCTTCTTCGAGCTGCGCGTCGCGGAGCCGCTGGTGGACCTGCGCACCACCGCCCGCCGCCAGGTGCTGGTGACGAACCTCGCCTCCATCGCGATCGGCTTCGCGATGTTCGCGATGTCGCTGGTCCTGCCCCAGCTCCTGCAGCTGCCCACGGCGACCGGCTACGGCCTCGGCAAGTCCCTGCTCACCGCAGGCCTGGTCATGGCGCCGTCCGGCCTGGTGATGATGGCCGTGGCACCGATCTCCGCTGCCGTCTCCAAGGCCCGGGGGCCGAAGACGACCCTGATGATCGGCGCCCTGATCGTGGCCGCCGGCTACGTGCTGAACATCGTGCTGATGGACCAGGTCTGGCACTTCGTCCTGGTCTCCTGCGTCATCGGCGCCGGCATCGGCTTCACCTACGGCTCCGTGCCCGCGCTGATCATGGGCGCCGTGCCCGCGTCCGAGACCGGTGCCGCCAACAGCCTCAACACGCTGATGCGGTCCATCGGCACCTCCACCGCGAGCGCGGTCGCCGGCGTGATTCTCGCCAACATGACCAAGACCCTGGGGCCCGTCACCCTGCCCTCCCAGGACGGCTTCCGTACCGTCCTGGCCATCGGGGCCGGTGCCGCGCTCCTCGCCTTCGCCGTCGCCTCCTTCATTCCGCGCCGGCGTCCGGCCGCCGGGCAGACGCCGCCCGCGGTGGAGGGTCCGGCCGGGCACGCGGAGGTCTCCGAGGCCAAGGCGTAAAGTCCGACTGATCGTCAGGTCGGGCGGTCGCGGTCCCGCTGGTGCGGGCGGCGGCCGCCCGGCCGCCCGTGCACCAGGTGTTCCACCGGCACCCGGAAGAGGGGCCGTACCGGCGACAAGTTGGAGGTCACACGATGACGACAGCCGAATCCCGTACGCCGAGCACCGACGACGAGACCGGGCCCGTGGTGCGCACCGCGACCGGCGCGGTGCGCGGGCGCAGGGAGGACGGGCTCGCGGTGTTCCGCGGCATACCGTTCGCCGAGCCGCCGGTGGGGGAGGAGCGCTTCCGGGCGCCCCGCCCGGTACGGGCCTGGGAGGGCACACGGGAGGCGTACGCGTTCGGGCCGCCGCCCCCGCAGGAGACGGCCTTCATGGGCCGTACCGGCGTCCTGGACGCGTCCTTCGGCGACGACTGGCTGACCGTCAACGTCTGGACGCCCGATCCGGATCCGGCCTCCCGCCGTCCCGTGATGGTGTGGATCTACGGCGGCGCCTACAAGCTCGGCCACGCGGGCAGCCCCGGCTACGACGCCCGGCACATCGCCCGCGACGGCGACCTCGTCGTCGTCACCTTCAACTACCGCGTGGGCATCGAGGGCTTCGCCCGCCTCGAGGGCGCCCCCGCCAACCGCGGGCTGCTGGACCAGGTCGCGGCCCTGGAGTGGGTGCGGGACAACATCGAGGCCTTCGGCGGCGACCCGGAGCAGGTCACCGTCTTCGGCGAGTCGGCGGGCGCCGGCTCGGTCGCCGCGCTGCTGGCCATGCCCCGCGCGGCCGGGCTTTTCCGGCGGGCGATCGCCCAGAGCGTGCCGTGCACCTACTTCTCCGACGAACTGGCCCGCGGCCTCGCGACCGCCATCGCCGCGGAGGCGGGCCTGCGCCCCACGGCCGCCGACCTGTCGGCCGTGGACCCGCGCCGCCTGACCGACGCGGGCCACGCGCTGAGCGCGAAGATGCTCCAGCACCAGGACCGCTGGGGACAGGTCGCACCCACGGTGACCCCCTTCTCACCGGTCGTCGACGGCGAGGTGCTGCCCACCACACCCTGGCGGGCGCTGGCGGGCGGCGCGGGCCGGGACGTCGAGCTGATCACCGGGCACAACCGGGAGGAGTACCAGCTCTTCCTGATCCTCGGCGGCATGCTCGGCCGGATCACCGACGAGCAGGTGACAGGAGCGTTGCGCCTGTTCGCCCCGGGTCCGGACGGCGAGGCCGCCTACCGCGCCGCGTTCCCCGACGCCACGCCCGACGAGCTGTACGAACGGATCCAGTCCGACTGGCTCTTCCGCATGCCCACCCTGCACCTGGCCGAGGCGCAGGTGGCCGGGGGCGGCCGGGCGTACGCGTACGAACTGACCTGGCCCGCCCCGGGCAACGGAGGCGTCCTGCGCGCCTGCCACGGTCTCGACGTCCCGCTGCTGTTCGGCACGTTCACGGCGGACCTCGGCTCCCTGCTGTTCGCGGACGCGGGGCCCGGCCCGGAGGCCGAGGCGCTGGCCTCCCGCTTCCGCGCGGCCTGGACGACGTTCGCGAGGACGGGCGACCCGGGCTGGCCGGCGTACGACACCGAGCGCCGGCTGGTGCAGGTGCTGGACGTGGAGCCGACGGTCACGGCGTATCCGGAGGAGGCGTCGCGGCGCATCTGGGAGGGCTACGAGTTCCCGGCGCTGCCGCTGCTGCGCTGAGCCGGTACCCGCTCCGGGAACCGGCCACCGCAGGTCACCTGCGGCCGAAGGGGCATTCATCGCGTGCCCCGTGGCACCTGGTGTGCCATGAGAGGGAAGCGTACGGCGATCCAGCCGGTGTGGCACTGGCTGCAGACGGCCGGCCAGGCGGTGCTGCGGGCCTGCGAGGGACCGGGCCGGGAGCGGGACATCGTCGTCCAGGCGCTGAAGGCGGCGCTGGCCGCCTGGGTGGCCTGGGCCGTGGCGGGCTGGTGGCTGAAGGCCCCGGTGGCCTTCGTGGCGCCCTGGGTGGCGGTCGTCCTGGTGGAGTCGACCGTGTACCGGTCGATCGCGCACGGGCTGCAGCAGCTCGCGGCGATCGCCACCGGCACGGTCGTGGCCACGGCGGCGGCCCTGCTGCTGCACAGCGCGATGACCGCCATGGCGCTGGTGCTGCCCACGGTGGTGCTGCTGGGCCACTGGCAGCGCCTGGGCAGCCAGGGCATCTACGCGGCCACCGGCGCCCTGTTCGTCCTGACCAACGGGCAGGTCACCGTCGCCACTTCGGCCGCCCGGATCGCCGAGGCGGTCTTCGGTGCGCTGGTCGGGATCATCGTCAACGCGTTGATCCGGCCCCCGGTGTATCTGCGCGACAGCCGTGCGGCCCTCCAGGACGCCGCCGGGGAGGCCCACGACATCCTCGAGGCGGTGGCCGACGGGATGGCCGAGGACCGGTGGGACGCCGACGAGGCCGCCACCTGGCACGAGCGCGCGCTGCGCCTGGAACGCCTGGTGGACCAGGCCCGCTCCGCGATCGGCTGGAGCCGGGAGAGCATGCGCGTCAACCTCCGCCGCTCGCGCGCCCACTCCGTACCGGGCAAGGACTACGACGACGCGGTCGTGGTCCTGGACTACGCCGCCGTGCACACCGCCGGTGTCACCCGGGCGGTCCTGGAGGCCGCGTCCGAGGACCGCCCGGTGGCCCGGCCGGGCCCCTCCGCCGCCCGCCGCTACGCGGACTTCCTGCACCGGACCGCGCAGGCGCTCCAGCTCTACTGCCAGAGCCGCTTCGGCAGCCGGGACGACCACGAGCTGCGGGAAGCCGTGCGGACCCTGCGCGACACGCACGAAGAACTGCGCCGGCACCTGTCCCGCTCGGTACCGGACGACCCCGGCCAGGTCGCCACCTACGGCACCCTGCTGACCCAGGCGCGCCGCCTGGTGGACCAGCTCGTCGCCACGGAGCCGTGACGACCGCCGGCCCGGGACGCGCGGGCGTGCAGGACCATGGAATCCGGTGCCGACAGCTCATGCCCAGCCGCACGGGAGACCGCCGATGACACAGCCCCCGCTTCCCGGAGTCCTGGCGGACGTCGCCCCGGTCCTGGACCACTGGGGCTACCTGGCGGTCGCCGGCCTGGTGTTCATCGAGGACTTCGGCGTGCCCGTGCCCGGCGAGACGGTCCTGATCGTCGCCGCCGTCTACGCGGGCGCCGGCCGGCTGAACATCGTCCTGGTGGCGGTCATCGCCTTCTGCGCCGCGGTGCTCGGCGACAACGTCGGCTACGCCATCGGCCGCTTCGGCGGCCACCGGCTCGTCGAGCGCTACGGCCGTTACGTGCTGCTCACGCCGGCCCGCGTCGAGAAGGCGGAAGGCTTCTTCACCCGGCACGGCGGCAAGGTGGTCACCGTCGCCAGGTTCGTCGAGGGCCTGCGCCAGGCGAACGGGATCATCGCCGGGATGGCCGGAATGCCCTGGCGCCGTTTCCTGGTCTTCAACGCTCTGGGCGCGGCCCTGTGGGTCGGCGCCTGGGTCACGTTCGGCGGCCTGGCCGGCGCCCACCTGGACACGCTGTATCCGGCGATCCAGCGCTACGAGCTGTACGTGCTGATCGCCATGGCCGTGCTGATCCTGATCCTCGGCGCCCGCCACCTGCACCACCGCCGCCGCAGCGACGCGGCCCGGCAGCCGGGAGCCGGAGGACAAGACGGACGGCGGTGAGCCGGCCGTGCCGGCGGCAGCGGCTGGGGCGGGAGCTTGTCTGTCAGGCGGCCCGAACGCGGCTTCTTCCGGGCCTCCGGCACGGTCGAGGAACTCGCGCAGCGGCGCGACGCCGACCAGGTCTCTGCCCGGAACACGAGCTTCGGGCCGTGGGGGCACGGGACTCACGGGTGCCGTGAACCGGTGCTCGGGCGCGCCGTCGACGCCCACCGGGTGCCCGCGCGGAGTGCGACAGTTTCCCGAGAACTGTTGCACTCCGCGCACCGCACACCCGGAGCAGCCCGCGAGTGGTCGCGCCTCGCATGTGACGGGCTACGCCCGCCGCGCGAAGCCGAACGCGTACGTCGTCAAGAAACCCACCAGATAGCCGGTCAGGAGTCCGCCCCCGTAGATCGCCGCCGTCACCCCAGGGCCCCTGTTTCCCGCCAGCAGCGGGAACAGCGCCCACCCGGACGGTCCGATCGCCGTCGCGCCCACCCTGTAGCCGAGCATCGCGAAGCCGCCGACGAAGGCTCCGCCCGCCGCACCGCCGACGCACGCCGTGAGGAACGGGCGGCCGAGCGGTAGCGAGACCCCGTAGATCAGGGGCTCGCCCACGCCCAGCAGGCCCGCCGGGAGGGCGGACTTGATCGTCGTACGGAGGGACAGGTCGTGGCGGAGGCGGACGTAGACCGCCAGGGCCGCGCCCACCTGGCCCGCGCCCGCCATCGCCAGGAGGGGGAGCAGGACTGTGGAGCCCTGCTGTTCGATGAGGGTGGTGTGGATCGGGATCAGGGCCTGGTGCAGACCCAGCATCACCAGAGGGAGGAACAGGCCGCCGAGGACCAGGCCCGCTGCCGCGCCCGTCGTCGACAGGAGCCAGTTCGCCGCCGTGCCGATGGCGCTCGCCGCCGCTCCGGCCGCGTACATCAGGACGTAGAGCGTCACCAGGCCGGGGACCAGGACCGTGAGCGTCGGGGTCAGCAGGACGTCCAGGGTGGCCGGGACCCAGGTGCGGCACCACTTCTCGACGCACGTCGCGAGGAGCGCGGCGGCCAGGGCGCCCAGCACCCCGCCCTGGCCGGGGGCGAGGGCCGTCCCGAGCACGGTGACCTTGGCGACCCCCGGGTAGACCACGACTGCGGCCACCGCGCCGCCCAGCACCGGCGTGCCGCCGAACTCCTTCGCGGTGTTGTGGCCCACGAAGACCGCGATCAGAGCCATGAAGGCGGAGGCGAGGGCGGTGAGGGCGGGGGTGAGGGACGGCAGCAGGCGCAGGTTGAGGAGCAGGCCCGTCACGCCCGCGATGACGCCGCAGCCGATGAGAGCGGGGATCAGCGGCACGAAGACGTTCGCCACGCGGCGCAGGAGGATCTTGCCGGGGGTGGCGTTGCGCTGTCGCCGGGCCTCCTCCAACGCGGCGCCCCGGGCAGCCGGTTCATCGGCGCTCGCGCGGACGAGGGCCTCGAACTCCGCTGTGACCTGGGCGGCCTTTCCCGGCCCGAGCACGATCTGGTACGTGTCGTCGTCCACCACTCCCAGCACCTCGGGCAGCCCGCGCAAGGCGTCCTCGTCGACGAGGGAGCGGTCGGCCAGGCCCAGCCGCAGTCGGGTCATGCAGTGGGCGACGGAGGTGACGTTCTCGGGGCCGCCGACCATGGGGAGCAGCGCGGCGGCGGTGGCGGCGTGTGAGGTACTGGGCACGGGTCGAGGGTGCGGCGCCTGGGAGCGCCGAGGTGGGCGCCGCGCGGAAACCTCCGCCGCTCTCCACCGAAAGGTGGCTCAGCCGGCCGACTTCTCCAGTGCCGCGCGCAGATGTCCTCCGCTCTGAGCGAGGAGACGTTTCGCCGTCGGGCCGTCCACGCCGCCCAGGATGGTGAGGATCGCGTTCTTGACCTCGCCGCCCGTGGCCGCGAGGGCACGCTCGATCTCCTCGTCCGTCGCGCCGGTCGCCAGCGCCACGATGCGGTGGGAGCGGGCGCGCAGCTTGTCGTTGGACGCACGGACGTCCACCATCAGGTTCCCGTAGGTCTTGCCGAGGCGGATCATCGTGATCGTCGAGAGCATGTTGAGGACCAGCTTCTGCGCCGTGCCCGCCTTCAACCGGGTCGAGCCGGTCAGCAGTTCCGGGCCGACCACGATCTCGATGCCGTGGTCGGCGGCGGCCGCGAGCGCGCTGTCCGCGTTGCAGGACAGGCCGACCGTCAGCGCGCCCCGCGCCCGCGCGTGCTCCACCGCGCCGACCGCGTAGGGCGTGCGCCCGGACGCCGAGACGCCGACCACCGTGTCACGCTCCGTCAGCTCCAGCGCGTCGAGATCCTGCGCCGCCAGCTCCCTGGAGTCCTCCGCGCCTTCGACCGACGTCACCATGGCACCCGCGCCGCCCGCGATCAGGCCCACGACCTGGGATGGGTCCGTGTCGAAGGTCGGCGGGCACTCGGACGCGTCCAGGACGCCGAGCCGCCCGGCGGTCCCCGCGCCCGCGTAGACGAGCCGGCCGCCGCGGCCCATCCGCTCGGCGATGGCGTCGATCGCGGCGGCGATCTGCGGCAGCCGCGCGGCGACCGCGGCGGGCACGGTCGCGTCCTCGCCGTTCATCAGCTTCGCGATCTCCAGCGTCGGCAGCCGGTCGATCTCGGCCAGCTCGGGACGGAACGCCTCGGTGGTCAGCGTCTCCAGCTCGGCGCGGAGATCGCGGGGGTGGGACGAGGAGGTCATGAGGGTGACTCGTTTCCGGTGCGGCACTGCTCTGGGAGGAGGACGGAAGGGCCTAGCGCTTCGTTCCGCCCCGTGGGCGGTGACGGTGCGCCAACGCCTCGTACGAGGCGGCCAGCGCCGGCGCCGCCGTCTCGTACGTCCGTTGCGCCACTCCCACGAACAGGCAGTCGACCACGAGGAGTTGGCTGGTGCGCGACGACATCGCGGCCGGGCGCAGCTCGCTCTCGCGGGCCGTGGACGTGGTCAGGACGTGGTCGGCGTACTGCGACACCGGGCCGTCGGGGCGGCCGGTGATCGCGACGGTGGTCGCGCCGTGCTCGAAGGCGACGCGCAGCGGTTCGATGACGTCGCCGGTGGAGCCGGAGTGCGTGATGGCGATCGCCACGTCCTTGGCGCGCAGCTGCACGGCGTTGGTGACGGCGAGGTGCGGGTCGCTGTGCGCGTGGGCTATGAGGCCTATCCGCAGCAGCTTCTGCACCAGGTCCTGGGCGACGAGCCCGGAGGCGCCTATGCCGTAGACGTCGATGCGGCGGGCGGCGGCGAGTGCGGCGACGGCGGCGCCGAGCTGCACGGTGTCGAGTCCGGCCGCCGTGTCGGCGAGGGTCTGCTGTTCGTCGTGGGCGAGCTTGGCGACGACGTCGGCGATGGGGTCGTCGACCGCGATGTCCGCGGTGACGGACGGGGCGCGGCCCGACTGCTGTTGGGCGGCGAGGCCGGCGAGGGCGAGCCGCAGGTCCCGGTAGCCGGGGTAGCCGAGCAGGCGGGCGGTGCGGACGACGGTGGCCTCGCTGGTGCCGGTCAGTTCGGCGAGCCCGGTGACCGTGAGCGCCGCGCAGCCGGCCGGGTCCCCGGCGACGGCCTCGGCGACGCGCTGCATGGACCGGGTCATGGACGGTGCGAGGGTGCGCACCTTGGCGGCGAGGGCGGCGGGGGCGGGTGGCACCCCCGGGCCCACCGGCCCTGCGAAAATTTCCTTCACATTGCGGCTCACATCTGAAAGCTATTTTCGATTCGGCCGTCCGGTCAAGAGTGCGCACAATAGGGGCATGGACCCCATCAGCCCCCTGGAGCAAGCCCTGCACGCGGCGCGCGCCCTGGTGCTCGCCGACCTGGTCACGGGCGAGGTCGCCCAGGCGGACGTGGTTTCACTCGTCGAGGACTCCGTGTCCCAGCGGCGATGGTGGGTCGAGCAGTGGCCGGACGGCGCCGACTACGTGGCGGGCCTGGTCGCGCAGGACGTCCAGGACGCGCTCCTGGAGCGGTACGGCCGCTGGCCGCTGTGCCCGGTCTGCGGCTCCGGTGACCCGCACGCCCTCGACGTCGAGCCGGAACTCGGGCCGAACCCGCACTGGGTGTGTTCAAAAGCCGGTGTGAAGGTCGCGGCGGTGGGCTCGCTCGGGAGGGCGACGGGCGGGATGACGTCCTCGTGACGGTCTACATCGACCCTCCCGCCTGGCCTGGGCACGGCCGTCTGTGGTCGCATCTGATCAGCGACGTCTCGTACGACGAACTCCACGCGTTCGCCGGGAAGCTGGACGTGCCGCGCCGCGCCTTCGAACGCGACCACTACGACATCCCCTCGCACCGGTACGCGGACGTCGTGGCCGCCGGAGCGGTGGAGGTCTCCAGCCGCGAGGTGGTGCGGCTGCTGCACGCGTCCGGACTGCGCCGGCGCAAGGGCCGCGAGCAGGGGCTCAGCGGTGCAGCGCGTACGCGTACGTCTGCTCGTCCTCACTCACCCGGGTGAACCCGGCCCGGGTGACAACGCCCTGCGACGGGACGTTGGCCCGCTCGACGGTGGCGAACAGCGTGCCGACATCGTCACTGGCCAGGGCCCACGCGGCGAGGGAGCGCAGCGCCTCGGTCGCGTAGCCGTGGCCGCGGGCGCCCTCCACCAGGTCGTAGCCGACCTCCGCGCGTCCCTCCTCGTCCGGGGCTCCGTGGAAGCCCATGCTCCCGACCGCACGCCCGTCCTGACTCCGCACGAGCACGAAGACGCCCCACTCCGGCCGGTGCACCCCGGCCTCGTACGCCTTCACGAGCATCCCGGCGGCTTCCCGTGTGCCCTCGAAGGGCTCGCCGTCGAGCCACTCGAAGCCTCCGGTGCCGCCCATGCGCAGATCGGTGGCGGCCGCCGGGGTGACGCCCTGAAGGGTGAGACGCTCGGTGGGGATGACCAGGTTGTTGCTCCAGCGCCACTCGGTGACGGGCTCACGCCCGGGCAGATCGCCACGGCCCGTGGCCCACAGGAGCGTCGGCCAGGGCTCGGGGCCCGGCCGCACATGCGGGAAGAGGCGCATGAGCAGGTCCTCGCACAGCTCGGCGGGCGGGGCGTAGGCGAGCCCGAGGCCCTCGGCGATGTCGTGCGTGTGCAGCACTACCTCGGCGATGCCCATCGCCGCGAACCCCTCGCGGTCCGCGCTGCGGAACGGGCACGGGTGGAAGGCGCGCACCTCGCGGGGCGTGCTGGCGACGGTGGCGGCGAGCAGCGCGCCCGTCGTCCCGATCACCTGCAGCAGGCCGGAGTTGTCGGTGCCCTCGTCGAGGGTGATCTCGAAGGGGACGTACTCGTCCTGCGCGCGCCCCGCCAACTGCCCGGCGTACGCGATGAGGCCCTCGGCGACGTGGAACGCCGTCAGGCGGCAACTCCAGGTGAGCCGCCCCGCCTTCACCCCGTCCCAGTCCCGGTCCGCCACCGTCCGCAGCAGTGCCACGGCCCCCGCGACGGCTTCCGTCACCCGTTGCCCGCCCATGCTCCGCATGCGGGGCAGCGTACGGGCGCGACGCTCATCGGATCGACAGCATTTCCAGCTCGGAGGTGATGTTGTAACGGGCCGTCGCCTCCCACTTCTCCCGCCCGTACGCGGTGCGGAACAGCCGTGGCAGATCGAGGAGTCGGCGCAGGACGGCCGTGCGGCCCTCGCCGAACGCCTCGCTGGGCACGAAGTGGTACTCCTCGCGGACGGCCGCGGTGTAGGCGGCGTACGCCGACGGGGGCGAGGCGAGGATCGCGAGGTCCGCGTCGCACAGGACCTGGCCGTTGAGGTCGTCGTCGGCGGGGTCGTGGGTGACGGTGAGGCGCACCAGACGGGCGACCTCGGCGGTCCTCTCCCCGGACACCCCCGCCTCCGGCAGCGCGCGCTCGGCCAGACGCGCCGAGCGCTCCTCGTTCTCCGACCGCTCCGGCAGGTACACCGCGTCGTGGAACCAGGCCGCGAGGCGCACCGCGTCCGGGTCGTCCGCGTACTGCTCGAGGACGTCGACACGGTCGAGGACCGCTGCCAGGTGCTCCACCGTGTGGTACCGGCGCTGCGGCTCCGACCAGCGGCGCAGCAGGTTGTCGGCGTAGGGCGCGGGGTCGGGCCGCTCCGCACCGCCCCGCACCGTGAGCAGGGTGCGCCGCCAGCTCTCACGCAACGCGTCGAGGTCGGTCATGGGGGCATTCTCCCCTGTTCGCCGGTGGGCACCTAGCGTGGGGCGCATGACGAATGCAGACCTGCACGACGACGTACTAGACCCCGAACTGCCCGGCCTGCTGCTGGCCACCGAGCGCGACGCGCTGATCCCGCTGCTGCGCTCCCGTCCGGACGCGGACTTCGCGCTGCCGACCGCCGCGTGTCCGGGGTGGACCGTGCGGCACGTCCTCGCGCACTGTTCGGCCGCCCTGACGCGGGTGGTGGAGAGCCGTTTCGAGAAGGGCGTGTTCAGCCCCGAGTCGAACGACCGCGACATCGCCGAGCGCGCCGGCTGGACCAACGCCCAGGTCGTCGACGAACTGGAGCGCGGCATGACAGGGGCGGGCGCCGCGATCGCGAAGGCGGGCGGGGTGCTCGACATGGTCGCGCTCGGGGAGTGGGTGCACGGCGGGGACGTGCGGGAGGCGTTCGGGGAGCCGGGGGCGTACGCCGGCGACGGGCTGCAGTACGCGCTCACCCTGCTCGCCCGCGTGTCCCGGGAGAAGGGGCACGTCCCGCTCCACGCGGACCTCGACGACCTCGACGAGCCCCTGCTCCTGGGCGACGCGAACGGGGAGCACCCGCCCGCCCGGTTCATCGGCGAGGCGTCCACGCTGGTGCGGCTCTACTCCGGCCGCCCGCTGGGCGGGGCGCGGTACGAGCTGGCGGGGGTCGAGGAGAGGGAGCTGAACCTCTTCGGCTGAGGACGCCGACCGGTGCCCTTCTCGCGGCACCCGTGGCCGTCGTCGTACCCTTGGATTGGACTAGACCTGTAGCCGCTCCACGGGAACACCGACGGAAGGGGTCCTATGAGCACGCGTGCAGTCCTGGAGGTGATCGCCCTCGACGTCGAGGACGCGGTCGCCGCCCAGGCCGGAGGCGCGGACCGCCTCGAGCTGGTCACCGACATGGCCTCCGACGGGCTCACTCCGCCCGTCGCGGCCTTCGCCGGGATCCGCGCCGCCGTGGACATCTCCCTGCGTGTGATGCTCCGCCTCGGGGACGGGTTCGCGGCCGGTGACGTCGAGGCGCTCGTACGGGCCGCACGGGAGCTGCGTGCCGCCGGCGCCGAGGAGTTCGTGCTCGGGTTCCTCGGGGAGGACGGCGGGCCCGACCTCGACGCCGTGGAGCGGCTGGCCGGGGAACTGGACGGCTGCCGCTGGACCTTCCACCGCGCGATCGACCGCGCCGCCGACCGCGACGCCCTGCGCAAGCAGCTCGCCGAGGTGCCCGGCCTGGACACCTACCTCACGGCGGGCTCGCCGGGCGGCGTGGACGACGGCCTGCCCACCCTCCTCACCGAGGCCGCCCGGCGCGGCGAGCCCGGCTACACCCAGCGCCTCATGGCCGGCGGCGGCCTCCGCCTGGACCACGTCCCCCGGCTGCGCGCGGCGGGCGTGGACGCCTTCCACATCGGCGCGGCGGCCCGAACGGACGGCTGGACGACACCGGTGTCGGCGGAGGCGGTACGCGTCTGGCGCGGGGCGCTCGACGGCCGGGGTCCCGTTTCCCGGGCGTGACACCCGTGCGGCTGCGTCGCGGATCCGCGCGTGATGCACGCGGCGGGACCGCGTGCATCAGAGCCACGACCGCAGGCACGGAAAGTCCACAACCGTAGGCACGGATGCCGGTTTGTGATTGGATGCGCGGACTGTGCCCGTGCGCCGCGGCCTCCCATGTGAACCGTGGAGGCCGCCGTGACGCGGGAGGAGGGCCTGGGGAGGCCTTCGCGGACGGGGACTCAGGGGGGTTTCCTTGGCGATTTCACGCGGCGATGTGGCGGAGGGCGCCACCGGACACGTATACGGACGCAGAGACACCGGTCGGCGCTTCCTGGCGCTCGCCGTAACGGCCGCGGTGACCGCGGTGACCGCGGGCCTGATCGGGCTGGGCGTCCCACAGGCGCAGGCGAGCGAGACGACCGGCTCGGTGGACACCCTCCGGACCGGCTGGGACCCGAATGAACCGAACCTCGGCCCCTCCGACGTCCGCTCCTCTTCCTTCGGGCAGCTCTGGAAGGCTCCCGCGCAGCTCGACGGGCAGATATACGCCCAGCCGATCGTCATCGGGGGCACAGTGGTGGCGGTCACCGAGAACAACAAGGCCTACGGACTCGACCGCGCCACAGGAGCCGTGCTGTGGCAGCGCAGCTTCGGGCCCGCATGGCCCGCGTCCACCCTCAACTGCGGGGATCTCGTGCCGAGCATCGGCAGCACCGCGACGCCGGTCTACGACCCGGCCAGTGGGACCGTCTATCTGACCACCAAGGTCGACGACGGTTCCAGTGCCCTGAGCCCCCACTGGTACATGCACGCGCTCGACCCTGTCACCGGGGCGGAGAAGCCCGGCTTCCCCGTGACGATCCAGGGCGCCCCGTCCAACGACCCCACCCAGTCGTTCCTGCCCGCGTACCAGATGCAGCGTCCGGGCCTGCTGCTCCTCGACGGAGTGGTGTACGCGGCGTTCGGCGGACACTGCGACGCCAAGCCCTATCGCGGTTACGTGGTCGGCGTCAGCACCGCCAACCCCTCGGTGACCTCGATGTGGGCGACGGAGACCGGCGCCGGCATCAGCGGGGCCGGCGTCTGGCAGGCCGGCGGGGGACTCGTCTCGGACGGTCCCGGCCGGATCTTCCTCGCCACCGGCAACGGCGTCAGCCCGGCGCCCGGCCCCGGCAGCGCCCCGCCCGGCACGCTCGCGGAGTCCGTGGTCCGGCTGCAGGTGCAGGCCGACCGGAGTCTGAAGACCGCCGACTTCTTCAGCCCGTCCAACGCACCGACCCTGGACCAGCAGGACAAGGACCTGGGCTCCGGCGGGCCGGTCGGCCTGCCGGACGGCTTCGGCACCGCCTCCCACCCGCATCTGATGGTGGAGCAGGGCAAGGACGGCCGGGTGTTCCTGCTGGACCGCGACGACCTCGGCGGCAGGTCGCAGGGCGCCGGCGGGACCGACGACGTGGTGGGGGTCACCGGTCCGCTCAAGGGCCAGTGGGGCCACCCCGCGGTCTGGGGCGGTGACGGGGGTTATGTCTACTGCGTCGGCAACGGTGGCTCACTGGTGGCGCTGCACCGCGGCCTGACGGGCTCGGGCGACCCCGCGCTGACCGTCGCCGGGTCCAGCCAGGACGCCTTCCCCTACACCAGCGGATCGCCCGTGGTGACCTCCGACGGAACACGCTCGGGCAGCGCCCTGGTGTGGGTGGTCTGGTCGGGCGGACCGACCGGCGTCAACGCGCAGCTGCGCGCGTACGACCCGGTTCCCGACCCGAACGGCGTCCTGCCACTGGTCTGGTCCGCGCCGATCGGCACCGCGTCGAAGTTCGCCACCCCCGCGACCGACGGCGGGCAGGTCTTCGTCGGCACCCGGGAGGGGAAGGTCTATGCCTTCGGCAACCCGGTGGGCAGCCCCCTCAAGGGCGGCCCGGTCGAATTCGGGCTCGTGCCGGTGGGCGGCTCCGCGAGCACCGACGTGGTCCTGACGGAGAACCAGAACCCTTCCCGGTCCCTCGGCATCAAGGGCGTCACCGTCGACGGCCCGTTCACCGCGGACACCTCGTCGCTGCCGCCGACGATCCCTGCGGGCGGGCAGCTGCGAATACCCGTCTCCTTCAAGCCCACCGCGGTCCTGGGCGCCGGCGGAACCCTCACCGTGGCCACCGACGCAGGCAGTTTCGCACTGAGCCTGCACGGCGTCGGCACCAAGCCCGGTCTGGCCGCGTTCCCGGGCGCGGTGTCCTTCGACAACCAGCCGACGGGGACCACGGCCACCGCCAGCGTCCAGCTGACGAACACGGGCACCGACCCCGAGACCATCACCTCCGTCACCCCGCCCGACGGACCGTTCACGGCCGCCGGCCTGCCGAGCACCGACCCGGCGAACCCGACGGTGATCCCGGCCCAGAGCTCGATCGTCCTGCAGGTCGGGTACGCGCCCACGGCCACCGGCCAGAACTCCTCGTCGATCACACTGAGCAGCACCAGCGGTCCGCTCACCCTCCCGGTCCGGGGCAGCGCGATCAGCGGTCAGGGCCACCTGGTGTTCAATCCGACGGCCCTCTCGTTCGGCGCGGTGGTCCGCGGCACGTCGAGCACCCGGACCTTCACCATCACCAACACCGGGAACATCCCGGTCACCGTCACCAAGGCGAAGGCCCCGGCAGGTGTGTTCAGCAGTGCCGACCCGCTCCCCGAGGGCCTGGTCATCGGTCCGGAGCAGAGTGTCCGGCAGACGGTCACCTTCGCCCCGACGGTGAGCGGCAGCCAGTCGGCCACGTACGAGGTCACCGGCGACGGCGGGCAGGGGGCACAGCTGGAGCCGCTCACCGGCACAGGGGTGCCCCCGGCTTCACAGCTGGGCACCGTGCTGGCACGGGACTACTCCGGCACCCTGTGGCAGTACCACGGCACCGGTGTGCCCTCCGGGACACTCGCCGCCCGGACCGCCATAGGAACCGGCTGGAACACCTACAACCTCATCACCAGTGTCAGCGGTGAGATGGCGGACGGCACCGGAACCGCCGTAGGCCGTGACAGCAAGGGCACGCTGTGGTTCTACCAGGGCACCGGCGACCCGAAGGCGCCCTTCGCGCCCCGGAAGCAGGTCGGCTCGGGCTGGAACATCTACAGCTCCGTCGTCGGCGCCCGTGACGTGACCGGGGACGGCAGGGCCGACCTGGTCGCCCGCGACGGCCGGGGCGGTCTGTGGCTCTACCGCGGCACCGGCAACGCCTCGGCGCCCTTCCTGGCCCGCACCTTCGTCGGTTACGGCTGGAACATCTACAACTCCGTCGTCGGCACCGGTGACCTGACGGGGGACGGGAAGGCCGACCTGGTCGCCCGCGACGGCCAGGGCGGCCTGTGGCTGTACCAGGGCACCGGCAACCCGAACGCGCCTTTCGCGCCCCGGAAGCAGATCGGTTACGGCTGGAACATCTACAACTCCGTCGTCGGCACCGCTGACCTGACCGGGGACGGCAGGGCCGACCTGGTCGCCCGCGACGGCCGGGGCGGTCTGTGGCTCTACCGCGGCACCGGCAACGCCTCGGCGCCCTTCCTGGCCCGCACCTCCGTCGGTTACGGCTGGAACATCTACAACTCGCTCATCTGACCAGGGCGCAGGCGTGGCACCGCGCGAGGTGCCACGCCTGCCCCCCGTGGAGTCCGGTGGTGGCGGCAGGCCCTAGCCGAGCTGCGGTGGCAGCGGCGCCGCATGCGTGACGATCAGGCCCGAGACCGCTCGGGTGAGGGCGACGTACAGGCGGCGCAGGCCCGTGCGTTCGTCGGGTTCGCCGTCGACGACGGCCTGCGGTTCGTCGAGTACGACGTAGTCGTACTCGAGACCCTTGGCGAGTGAGGCCGGGACCAGGGTCAGACGGGTCTCGCGGGTGGTCTCCTCACCGGGGGCCAGGTACGGGACGCCCGCCGCCGTCAGGGCCTCGGCCAGAGCGGGGATGCGGGCGTCGGCGGCGATGAGACCCGTCGATCCCTCGTTGCGCAGCAACTCCGCGCAGGCGGTGACCACTTCGGTGGCCTCCTTGACCGAGCGGACCTCGAAGAAGCCGGGGTTCTCGCGGACCGAGGCGACCGGTGTCAGGTCCGGCGCGATGTGCGGCAGCAGCCGGGAGGCGTACGTGATCACGTCCGTCGGCACACGGAAACCCGCCGTCAGCTCCTCGATCACCGCCTCCGGCTTCCCGAGGTGGGACAGCGCCTCCCGCCAACTCCGCGTCGCCCAGGGCGTGGTGCCCTGGGCCAGGTCGCCGAGCACGGTCGCCGAACCGGTGGTGCAGCGCCGGCCGACCGCCCGGTACTGCATCGGGGAGAGGTCCTGCGCCTCGTCCAGCACCACGTGCCCGAGCGAGTGCGTGCGCTGCACCAGGTCGGTGGCCTCGTCGATCAGCACGGCGTCCGCGGGCGACCACTTGGCGGACTTGACCGACCTGACCGGCTTCGACCAGAGGATCTCCTTCTGCTCGTCCGCGTCGAGGACCCCCTCCGCGTGCTCGGCGAGGAAGTCGGCGTCGGTGAGCAGCCGCAGGACCAGCTTGGCGGGGTCGACCGGCGGCCAGATCGCCTTCACCGCCGCCTTGACGGCCGCGTTGCGGGCCACGGCGTCCTGCACCCGGTCGTCCGGTGCCTCCCCCGAGCGCTCCATCTGGACGAGCACGGCGTGCGCGATCCGCTGCGGCAGGGCGTCGCGGGCGGCGCCGTACCGGATGTCCCGGTCCAGCAACTCGCGGACGATCTCCTCCAGTTCGTACGCCGGTACCCGCCACCGCCGCGAGCCCCGCACCACCACGACGGGCTCGGTGGGCATCGTCACGTGCGAACGGACGGCCCGGCGCAGGACCTCCGCCATGCGCGCGTCGCCCTTGATCACGGCGGCGGCCGCGGTGTCCGTTCCGCGCACCTCGACGTGCGCGACCAGGTCGTCGACCGTCGCCTGCCGGACCTCCAGTTCCCCGAGTGCGGGCAGCACCTGTTCGATGTAGTGCAGGAAGGACTTGTTCGGGCCGATGACGAGCGTCCCGGTGCGCGCCAGGCGCTCGCGGTGGGCGTAGAGGAGGTAGGCGACGCGGTGCAGACCGACGGCGGTCTTGCCGGTGCCGGGTCCACCCTGGACGCACACGGTCCCGGACAGTCCGGCTCGTACGATCTCGTCCTGCTCGGGCTGGATGGTGGCCACGATGTCGCGCATCGGGCCGACGCGCGGGCGCTCGATCTCCTGCTGGAGCAGTTTGCTGGTGGTGGCGGCCTCGGCGGGGTCGGAGAGGTGTTCGTCCTCGTACGCGGTGAGGTCCCCGCCGGTGTAGCCGAAGCGGCGGCGCAGCCCGACGTCCATCGGGTCCTTCTTGGAGGCCCGGTAGAACGGCTGGGAGACGGGGGCGCGCCAGTCGATGACCATGGGGTCGCCATCGGCGTCGTGCACGTGCCGGCGCCCGATGTGCAGTGTTTGATAAGCAGCCTCCGGCTGCGGGCGCTCGCCCTCCGCCCCCTCCGCCTGGTCGGCGCCGGGGGCGTGGAGGTAGTCGAGGCGGCCGAAGAAGAGCGGGGTGTGGCTGAGGTCGGCCAGGGCCTTGATGCGTTCCTCGATCTGGTGGGCGAGGACCTCCGCGTTGACCCAGTTCGCGGTGACGTCGCGGATGTCGAGGTTCTCCACGTCCTCGCGCATGGCCCGCAGGGCGGCCCGGGAGGCGGCGAGGTGGGCGCGCTCGCGGGAGAGGGGGTCGGTGTCGGTGTCGGACGAGGTGGTCGGGGTGGTCGGGGTGGACACGGAAAGGTGCCTCCGGGGCGTGGCAAGGAGCCGGGCGGTACGCGGGCACGCGCGCGCGTACCGGCGGCCGGCCGCTGCGGTGACGGGTGGCGGTTCTGCCGTCCGGTTTCCGTCCGGACGACGGCTCTCCGTGAAGGGAGGCGGGCAAGAGAGGGGATTCTAGGTGACGGTCGGATACGGGGGCCAACGGTTTTTCCGCCGCGCCGGGCGCCGTCTCAGGGGTACGGCCCGAGTGCCCTAGGAGCCGGTGTCCCTCCCGGGTACTACGCGGGGGCGACTCCAGGGGGAGGCGAGGGCCGTGCAGGTTACGTCCCTGGTCCGACGCCATTCGGGTTGTGCGGTTCCACCATGGAGACATGAGCGCAGCAACCTTCACCCCCTCCCGGCACGGCCCGCCGTCCGGCGCGACGGCCCTCGACGGCGACCACCACCGTCACCGCCTCGCCGACGCCCTGCGCGCCGTCAAGGTGTTCCTGGGCGCCGCGGTGGACGTGGTCCTCTTCGGCGAGTACGGCGAGGAGGCGGGCATCCGCCGCCGCCCCTAGTCACCCGGCCGCCCCTGGTCGCGCAGGCGCCCCTGGTCGCCCGGCCGCCCCTGGTCGCCCGGCCGCCCCTGGTCGCGCAGGTGCCCCGGGTCGCCCGGTCGCCCCTGGTCGCCCGGCCTCTCAGCTCTCTGCGGCCAGGATCTCGTCCGCGTCCACGATCCGGTACGCGTAGCCCTGTTCCGCCAGGAAGCGCTGGCGGTGGGCCGCGAAGTCCTGGTCGATCGTGTCCCGGGCGACGACCGAGTAGAAGTGGGCCTGGTGGCCGTCGGCCTTGGGGCGCAGCACCCGCCCCAGCCGCTGAGCCTCCTCCTGCCGTGACCCGAACGTCCCCGACACCTGGATGGCGACCGTCGCCTCCGGCAGGTCGATGGAGAAGTTCGCGACCTTGGAGACGACGAGCACGCTGATCTCGCCCTGGCGGAAGGCGTCGAAGAGCTTCTCGCGCTGCACGTTGGACGTCTCGCCCTTGATGACCGGCGCGCGCAGATGCTCACCCAGCTCGTCCAACTGGTCGATGTACTGCCCGATGACGAGGATCTGCTGCCCGGCGAAGCGTCTGACCAGCGCCTCTGTCACTTTCCGCTTGGTGTCGGTGGTCGCGCAGTACCGGTACTTCTCCTCGGTCTCGGCGGTGGCGTAGGCGAGCCGCTCGGAGTCGGTGAGGTTCACCCGCACCTCCACGCAGTCCGCGGGCGCGATGTATCCCTGGGCCTCGATCTCCTTCCACGGCGCGTCGAACCTCTTGGGCCCGATCAGGGAGAACACGTCCGACTCGCGCCCGTCCTCCCGCACCAGCGTCGCCGTCAGCCCGAGCCGCCGCCGCGCCTGCAGGTCCGCCGTGAACTTGAAGACGGGCGCGGGCAGCAGGTGCACCTCGTCGTAGACGATGAGCCCCCAGTCGCGGGAGTCGAACAGTTCCAGGTGCGGGTAGATGCCCTTCCGCTTGGTGGTGAGGACCTGGTAGGTGGCGATGGTGACCGGCCGGATCTCCTTTCTGGTCCCCGAGTACTCGCCGATCTCGTCCTCGGTGAGCGTGGTCCGCTTCACCAGTTCGTGCTTCCACTGGCGGGCGGAGACGGTGTTGGTGACGAGGATCAGTGTGGTGGCCTTGGCCTGCGCCATGGACCCGGCGCCGACCAGGGTCTTCCCGGCGCCACAGGGCAGCACGACGACCCCGCTGCCGCCGTGCCAGAAGTTCTCCACGGCCTGCTTCTGGTAGGCCCGCAGGGCCCACCCGTCCTCGCGCAGTTCGATGGGGTGCGCCTCGCCGTCCACGTAGCCCGCGAGGTCCTCGGCGGGCCAGCCCAGCTTCAGCAGCACCTGCTTGATCTGCCCGCGCTCGGAGGGGTGCACGGCGACGGTGTCCTCGTCGATCCGGGCCCCGACCAGCGGAGCGATCCGCTTGGAGCGCAGCACCTCCTCCAGGACGGGCCGGTCGGTGGTGCTCAGGACCAGCCCGTGGGCCGGGTGCTTGGTGAGGGTCAGCCGCCCGTACCGGTCCATGGTGTCGGCGATGTCGACGAGCAGCGCGTGCGGCACGGGATACCGGCTGTACTGCACGAGCGCGTCAACGACCTGCTCGGCGTCGTGACCCGCCGCGCGCGCGTTCCACAGGCCGAGCGGGGTCACGCGGTAGGTGTGGATGTGCTCGGGCGCCCGTTCCAGTTCGGCGAACGGCGCGATGGCCCGACGGCAGTCGTCGGCCTGCTCGTGCTCGACTTCGAGGAGCAGGGTCTTGTCGGACTGGACGATCAGCGGACCATTCACGCGCGCACCCTTTCGCTACGGCCATACGCTGTGGCCAAACGTCCAGTGTGCCTCATGCAGGGACGATCACGGCCGGCCCCACCGGAAGGATCACTGCTGGTCGTCCGCGAGTTCCGCGACCCCCGTGACCCGGTGCAGCGGATAGGTGCGGACCTCGTCCGCCGTGTGGTCGTACGCCGTCACGAAGCCGCCCTCGACGCGGATCGGAGCGATGACGCGCTGGCTGGCGGCGCCCTCGGCGTTGACGTAGCCGATCCACAGGGACTCGCCGGTGAGCACGGCGGCCTGCATGGTGGCCAGGGTCTCGGCGGAGGTGGTGCGCGGCAGGTCGCCTCCTGTGGCGGGAGCGCCGGCGGGTTTGCGGGGGGCCGTGGACGCCAGGTCGCCGGCGCGGATGGCGCGCAGGGCGGCCGTGAGGAGAGTGGTGTCCGGGGTCGGCGGGCCGTCCGGGACCGGCTCGGGCGGGGTGCGCGGCGGGGTGCGGTGGGCGTGGGCCCGGGCGATCAGGACGTCGCCCTCGGCGGACTCGGCGGCCGGGGCGAGCCCCATGGCGCGCAGCCCCTCCAGCAGGGCCGCCGGGTCGGTCTGCGCGGCCAGGACGGTGGGGGCCAGGCGGCGCAGGCGCAGGGCGGCCGAACGCTTGTCGGCGAGGATCTCGTTGAGCAGGGCGTCGTCGTCGCAGCGCACATACGCCGAGGCCGCGCCGACGCGCAGGTGGCCGTGTTTCCGCGCGACGTCGTCGATCAGATAGGCCAGCGGCTGCGGGACCGGTGTGCGGGAGTGGGCGGCGAGGAAGGCGTGCAGGTCGGACGCGGTGCGACCGGCGTCCAGGGCGCGGCGGACGGAGGCGGGCGTGAAGCGGTAGACGGTCGCGCCGCCCTTCGACTCCACCTCCGCGAGCACGTCGAGCACGTCGGCCAGCGGGCGCTGCAGCGGGCCGGGGGCCACCGCCGTGAGGTCCGCCTGCAGCAGGACGTGGTCCAGCGGTTCGGGCAGCAGCGGGGCGAGCAGGCGGGCGGCGCGGGAGGCGGCCGCGGCCTGCTCGGCGGGGGTGAGCGGCGCGCGGGGCGCGGCGGCCCGGTGGTGCTGCCGGTGGACGGGGAGCTTGTCGCCGGGGCCGGTCGCGGCGGGCTCGACGGCCGGCGCGTGACCGGAGGGCTCCCCGATCAGGGCGCGGCCGTGGGCGGACAGGGCACCGCGGCCGGTGACGCCGAGGAGTTCCGCTTCGGCGAGGGACCACTGGGCGAGGCGGGTGCGCAGGTCGTCGGCGGGGGGCTGGGTGGCGGCGGGCTGGACGGTCGCGGGCTGGGTGCCGCGCGGGGGCCGCTCCCAGCGCAGCCGGGCCAGGATCGACTCCGGGGTGGCCGAGGCGCCTTCCGGCAGCCCGGCGAGCAGAGTCAGGACCCGGTGGCGGACCTCGGGCGCGGCCGAGCGGTCCAGACCGGGGCCGAGCGCGGACAGAGTACGGTCCTTGGCGTCCCGCCCGCCGACCAGACCGGGGGTGCGGGTGGCGGCCAGCCAGGCGGTGGCGAGCCGGGTCCACCGCTCGGCGGCGGGGCGTTCCAGCCACTCGTCGTAGGCCGGGGTGGCCGCGTACCGCTCGTCGGCCTCGCCGTCCGAGGCCAGCAGGCCCGCCGCGTAGGCGAGTTCCACCCAGAAGGCGGCGACGGGTTCCGACACGTCGAGGGCGACGGCCGTCCGCTTCAGATCCCGCACGCTGAGCCCGCCGGCCCGCAGCACGGCCGGCCCGCCCTCGTCCCAGTCCTTCAGCAGCTCCTCGACGGTGGCGAGCGCCGTGTACGCCTGACCGGCCGCGGTGGCGTCCACAACCTGTGGACGGTGGGTGGCGGCGGGCTCCACGGCGGGGGGCAGCGGCTCGGGGTGGCGGTGCGCCCGCCCGGACCTCAGATGCAGGGCGACTTCGCGGGGGAGTACGACGGTGCCGGGCGCCGTGGGCAGCAGCAGACCGCGGTCGAGGAGCCAGCGCAGACGTGGGGCGGGGTCCGGGGTGACCTGCCCGTACGGCGGTCCCCACACCAGCCGGTGGAGCACCTCGAGGGACTCGGCGGGGGCCGTGGCGAGGAGCGCGGCCATGCGGGCGCGGTCGCTGAAGAGGCCGGTGAGCGAGGAGACGGCGGACACGGCGTCGTGGGTCGTCGGCAGCCCGGCGACGGTGAGGATCTCCTGGATCCGCCCCGGGGACATGCCGGCGGTGGCCTCGGCGACGGTGGGCCCGAGGCCGGTGGGGGAGGGGTGCTGTGGGGTGGGGGCGAGCAGCTCACGGGCGGTGCGGACGAGGTGGAGCCGGTCGTCGGTGCCCCACACGAGGGCCTGCTCGCGCAGGGTGGCGAGGGCGTGGGGGACGGCCTCTGCGACCACGGGATCGGCCTCGGCGCCGCCGTCACCGGTCATCAGCTGGAGGAGTTCTTCGTACGACGCCGGGTCCGCTGCCACGGCGAGTGCCTCGGCCGTCTGCTGGGCGAACCGGTCGAGGCGCTCCAGCGCGCGGACGACGCTCGCGCGGGTGGCGGCGCGGGTGGCGAGCTGGGTGAGGTCCGTGGGGACCGGGGTGATGAGGTCCGGGCGAGCGCGGAGGAGGGCGGCCAGGGAGGCGTCGTCCCGGGTGCGCAGGGATTCGGCCAGCGAACGGGGCGCACCGGTGCCGGTGGCTTCCTTGCGTGAGCGCTCCTCGGTCGTCATCCGGTCAACGGTAGCGGGTGGGACGGGACCGACGCGTGCCCCACCGCGCCAACCACCGAGAGGCCTGGGGCGAAGCCCCCAGAAGGGCGCGGGGAACTGCGCGCTCAGCCACGTACGGCCCGCAGTCGGGCACTCGCCGAAGCCGCCCTATTCCTCGGGCCGAAGGCCGACCGGGGTCCTGGGGGCGGAGCCCCCTGAAGGGGCGCGGGGAACTGCGCGCTCAGCCACGTACGGCCCGCAGTCGGGCACTCGCCGAAGCCGCCCCATTCCTCGGGCCGAAGGCCGACCGGGGTCCTGGGGGCGGAGCCCCCTGAAGGGGCGCGGGGAACTGCGCGCTCAGCCACGTACGCCCCGCAGTCGGGCACTCGCCGAAGCCGCCCCATTCCTCGGGCCGAAGGCCGACCGGGGTCCTGGGGGCGGAGCCCCCAGAGCACGGTTCCCCCCGGTACGGTACGGGGAAGATGCGGCGCCACCCCGGAGGGGCTTCGTGGGGATTGAGAGCGATCAGCTCGTCTTCGACTATCTGAGCCGGGTCGGAGACGTGGCCCAGCAGCGCCAGTTGCCGTCGGCCGCGCGCATGCGCCTCGTGTCCGAGTTGCGGAACGAGATCGACCGGCGGCGGGCGAAGGCCGCCGTCGACAGCCCCACGGCCGTCCGCCGGATCCTCGCCCGGCTCGGCACCCCCGACGAGGTCGTCGCCGCCGCGTCCGCCGACGCCCCCGCAGGCGCCACCGACAGCCGCCCCGCCTCCGTCCCCCTCCAGCGGGCGAACGACACGGACGACCGCCCCAAGGGCCTGCGCCGGGTCGTACCCCGGCCCCGCCAGGCCGATCCGCCGCCCGCCGACACCTCCCGGAACGCCCCTTCCCCGCCCCACCTGGCCGGTGCCCACGAGCTCGGCGACAGCGCCGTCCGCCCCGACTGGTGGCGGGTCGACGGCGGGCCGGGCGGTGGTTTCGAGGCCGGTGACGGCGTCCCGGGGTTCGTCGGCGGAGTGGAGATCCCCGAGCTGCTGAAGCCGCCGCCGCGCGACCCGCCGAAGCCCGAGACCGAGCGGAAGCAACCGGAGCCGGTACCGACCGTCGAGGCCGCCCCCGCCGTCGAGGAGACCGCAGCCGCCCCTGCCCGCCGTGCGCCGCGCCTGACGGGGTGGCGCAATCCGCTGCTGCTCCTCGCCGCCGGTCTCCTCGTCGCCGGCGCCGTGCTCGGCAACTGGATCGCCCTCGGCCTCGGCTGGCTCATCGCCTGGGCCTCCCGTCGGTTGAGCCCCACGGAGTCCAAGTGGGCGGTCATGGGCATGCCCGGCCTGGTCGCGGCCGCCGGCATCGTCTGGCTGTGGGGCCGCACGGAAGGCCGCTGGGGCACCCCCATCCCGGAGGGCCACATGAACGACGCGATCTCCCAGACCTGGCCCTGGGTGGTCCGCGGCGCCGCCGTCGCCTCGGCCCTGTTCCTGGTCTGGCGCTCACAGCGCCGCCGGTGACACCGCAAAGGCCCCGGCTCACGTCGGAGCCGGGGCCGTTTCCGTACTCATCACTGCACGATTGCTCGGTCGCGATCACTTAGTTTTCTGTTACTCCTCACTCCTCCGTGGTGGTCTCCGCGCTCCCGCTCTCCTCGGCCGTGGTGGTTTCGGGTGCTTCAGTCCCGGTGTCCTCGGCCGTGGCGGTTTCGGGTGCTTCAGCCCCGCTCTCCTCGGCCGTGGCGCTTTCGGGTGCTTCAGTCCCGGTGTCCTCCGCCGCGGTGGTCGCGGGTTCTTCGGTCGCGTTCTCCTCGGTTGCGGGGGCGGCGGGTTCCTCAGCCCCGGCCTCCTCGGTCGCCGTGGTGGCCTCGGGCCCTTCCGTCCCGGTGTCCGCCGCCTCGGCGGTCGGCTCTTCGCCTTCGGCATGGCCGGACCCGGTCGTGGCCGGCGTCTGCTCGGGGGTGGTCTCTGCCTCTGTCCCTTCGGCCGCAGTGGGCTCCTGCTCGGGATCGCTCACGTGCTCACCGCCTTCCCGTGCTGACAAGCGGGAAGAGGCTCAGGTGTCGTCCGTCGGACGAACGTCGTGATACGGAATTCACTACTCATGATGTCACTGATGGGATGATTTGGGCCCTTTGGGCTTGTTCTCCCCTGGGACAATCCCCGATATGACTTCTCGCGCGCTCACCGTCGGCTTCGACCTCGACATGACGCTGATCGACTCCCGGCCCGGAATCCACGCCTGCTACCAGGCACTCTCCGCCCGGACCGGCAGGTACATCGACGCCGACCTGGCCGTCACCCGGCTCGGGCCGCCGCTCGCGGAGGAGCTCGTGAACTGGTTCCCGGCGGAGGAGATCGACGCCGTGGCCGACCTCTACCGCGAGATGTACCCCACCATCGCCATCGCCGCGACGCCCGCCCTGCCCGGCGCCCGGGAGGCGATCGACGCCGTACGGGCGGCCGGCGGGCGCGCGATCGTCGTCACCGCCAAGTACGAGCCCAACGCCAAGCTGCACCTGGAGCACCTCGGCATCGAACCCGACGCGGTGATCGGCGATCTGTGGGCCGAGCGCAAGGCGGAGGCCCTGCTCGACCACGGCGCGGCGGTCTACGTCGGCGACCACACGGGCGACGTACGCGGCGCCCGTACGGCGGGGGCCCACTCCGTCGCCGTCGCCACAGGCCCCTGCGACGCCGACGAGCTGCGGGCCGCGGGCGCGGACGTCGTCCTCGCCGACCTCACCGAGTTCCCGGCCTGGCTCGCGACGTACCGGGCTCGGTAGCGACCCCGCTACTCCTGGCGCTGCCCCACTCCGCGCGCCTGCCTGCGCCCCTGAGCGATCGACTGGAGCACACCGGCCCCTGCCATCAGGAAGCCCACGCCCATGAGCATGCACAGGCCGTACATGTACGTTGGGAAAGGCTTCGTCCCCAGCAGCAACGGGGCCACGGTGACCAAAGTGGACACGGCTCCGACGAAGAACACGATGGCGCCGGCACGGATCAGCCGGTCGCCGGCCGCGGCGGAATTCGCTTGGGTTTTGTCACGCACTGGACCAGGGTAGTTCCCACCGCGAGGAACCACTCGGCGACGTCTTGTCACCGGCCCCCGGACCATTAGCCTTGGTACCGGCGGGTCCACGCGGCCCGCTGCAGTGCTCTCCAGAGCAGTTTCCCGAAACACTTTGCAGACGCAGTTTCCGACGAGTACGAGGACGAGGACAGACGTGCCTACCGGCAAGGTCAAGTGGTTCAACAGTGAGAAGGGCTTCGGCTTTCTCTCCCGCGACGACGGCGGCGACGTCTTCGTCCATTCCTCGGTTCTCCCCGCCGGAGTGGATTCCCTGAAGCCGGGACAGCGCGTGGAGTTCGGAGTGGTCGCCGGCCAGCGCGGCGACCAGGCGCTGTCCGTCACCCTTCTGGAGCCGACCCCCTCGGTCGCCGCCGCCCAGCGCAAGAAGCCGGACGAACTGGCCTCCATCGTCCAGGACCTGACGACTCTCCTCGAGAACATCACCCCGATGCTGGAGAAGGGCCGCTACCCCGACAAGGCATCCGGCAAGAAGATCGCGGGCCTGCTGCGCGCGGTCGCCGACCAGTTGGACGTCTGACCACGCGCACAGGGCACCGGCCCCGTCAGGGGAAAGCGAGCGCATTCGGGCCGAGGGGCGGTACCAGCCCCTCGGCCGCCGCGCGTGTGAGCAGACCGCGGACCGCCGCGTAGCCGTCCTCGCCCAGGTCGGCCGTGAACTCGTTGACGTACAGGCCGATGTGCTGGTCCGCCACCGCCGGGTCCATCTCCTGCGCGTGCTCCATGACGTACGGGCGTGAGACCTCGGGGTCGTCCCAGGCCGCCCGCACGGACGTGCGGATCGAGTCGGCGAGCAGCTTCAGCGCGTCCGCGCCCAGCGACCGCTTGGCGATGATCGCGCCCAGCGGGATCGGCAGGCCGGTGGTGTCCTCCCAGTGCTCGCCCATGTCCGCCAGCTTGTGCAGCCCGTAGTTCTGGTACGTGAACCGCGCCTCGTGGATGACCAGCCCCGCGTCGACCTTCCCGTCCCGCACGGCCGGCATGATCTCGTGGAACGGCATGACCACGATCTCCCCGACGCCGCCGGGGACCGTGTCCGCCGCCCAGAGCCGGAACAGCAGGTACGCCGTCGACTTCTCGCTCGGCACCGCGACCGTCCGGCCGGTCAGGTCGACGTCCGGCTCCCGGGTGAGCACCAGCGGCCCGCAGCCCCGCCCCAGCGCGCCCCCGCAGGGCAGCAGGGCGTACTCGTCCAGGACGTACGGCAGCACGGCGTACGACACCTTCAGCACGTCCAGCTCGCCGCGCTCGGCCATCCCGTTGGTGATGTCGATGTCGGCGAACCTCACGTCGAGCGCGGGGGCGCCGGGCACGCGGTCGTGGGCGAGGGCGTCGAAGACGAACGTGTCGTTCGGGCAGGGGGAGTAGGCGATCTTCAGGGGCTCGGCGGATGCGGTCATGCTGACTCCCAACTCTCCAATACGGGCGCTAGCTTCCCGAAGCCCTCCGTGAGGGCCGTGAGCGCGTCACCGATGCGCCAGGCGGCGCGGTCGCGCGGGCCGACCGGGTTGGAGACGGCCCGGACCTCCACGACGGGCGTGCCGTGCGAGGCGGCCGCCTCCGCGACCCCGAACCCCTCCATCGCCTCCGCGAGCGCCCGAGGATGCCGGGCCCGCAGCTCGGCGGCGCGGGCGGCGCTGCCGGTCACGGTGGAGACGGTGAGCACGGTCCCGGCGCGCGCCCCGGTGGCGGCGACGAGATCTCGTACGAGTGATTCCGGCGGTCGATGACTGACGGTCCCGAAGCCGAGTTCGGTGACCGGCAGGAAGCCGTCCGCGGTCTCGGCCCCGAGGTCGGCGGCCACGATGGCGTCGGCGACCACCAGCGAGCCGACGGGCGCGCCGGGCGCGAAGCCGCCCGCGATGCCGGCGGAGACGACCAGGTCGTAGGGGGAGCCCTCGAGGGCGGCGGCGGTGAGCGCGGTGGCGGTGGAGGCGGCGGCGAGGGCGGGGCCCACCCCGGCTGCGAGCAGGTCGTAGGCGCCGGTGCGGTGCAGGGTCGCCCCGGGAAGCCGTACCTCGGTAGCCGGGGATGCGAAGGCCCTGGCCACCGCGTCCCGTTCCACGGGGACCGCGGTGGCCACCAGGACCCGCGCTGGGGAGGACGTGATCAGGAAGCCTTCTCGAGCTTGAAGGACCACAACCCCGTCACCTTGCTCTCGCCCTCCTTGATGGAGACGAGCGTGGAGTTGCCGCTCGCCCCGTACTGGGCGTTGAAGAACACGCTGCCCGGGATCGTGCGGTAGGTCTTGGTGCTGGACTCGGTCAGCGGCTGGCCGTTCATCAGGATCGTCCAGCCCTTGTCCGCGATGGTCGGGTCGACGCCGAAGCGGACCGTCTCGTCGGGGTCGACCTTGATCGACTCGATGTCCTTCGACTTCAGGCACTTCGCCAGGTCGGTGGGGGGGACTTCCTTGCCGTCGTTGTAGCAGTCGGTCTGGGAGCTCACCGAGTTCGTGCCGACCGTGACGGTCGCCAGCGGCGAAGGCTTCTCACAGGCGGACAGCAGGAGCAGTCCGGCGGAAACGGCGCCGAAGGCGGCTACGGCGCGACGGGAACGCAGTGCGGTCATGGCCGAAGGCTATCGGGCACGGCCGGAGCGCCCCCCACGCGGGGTGGACGACGTGCCGCCCGCTCCCGCGATCAGGCCCCGCGCACCCGCGCCGGGGTCGTGCCCTCGCGCCGTGCCGAGGTCAGCAGCGCCCGTACCGTCGGCAGCCAGCCCGCCGCGACGATCGCCGCGCCGACCGAGAGCCCCAGCACCCCGTTGAGGGGGAGCACGATCCCGATCGCCCCGCCCAGTACCCAGGCCATCTGCAACAACGTCTCCGAACGCGCGAACGCCGACGTACGCACCAGCTCCGGCACGTCCCGCTGGATCAGCGCGTCCAGGGCCAGCTTGGCGAGCGCCTGCGCGAACCCGGCGACCGCCGCCAGACACGCCACCAGGAACGCGCCGAAGAACACGGCCGCGGTGATCGCCGCGCCCAGCACGATCGCCACCACCGTCACGATGATCACTTCCGGTGCGCGCGACCTCAGCCAGGCGCCGACGGCCGTACCCAGCGCGTTGCCCGCGCCCGCCGCCACGCCCACGATGCCCAGCGACACCGCCGCGCTCTCCCCGGTGAGCGGGTGCTCGCGCAGCAGGAAGGCGAGGAAGAAGATCAGGAAGCCGGACAGACAGCGCAGCGCGGCGTTGGCGGCCAGGGCGTTGATGACGGCGGGGCCCACGGTGCGCAGCCCTGGCCGGCGTGAGGCCGCCTTGCGTGCCGGGCCGTGCAGATGGTCCTCGTCCGAGGCGAGCAGCGCGCGGTCCTCCCCCTTCGCCGAGTCGACCTTCGGCGGCAGCGAGAACGACAGGAACGTCCCCGCGACGAACAGGACGAAGGCGCCGTAAAGCGGCCAGCCCGGACCGATGGCGTGCAGTGCGGCCCCGACCGGGGCGGCCAGCCCGGTGGCGAGCAGGCCGCCGAGAGTGACCCGGGAGTTGGCCTTCACCAGGGAGATGCGGGGCGGCAGCAGCCGGGGCACCACGGCGCTGCGGACGACGCCGTACGCCTTCGACGCGACGAGGACGCCGAGCGCCGCCGGGTACAGCTCCAGGCTTCCGCTCGCCACCGCCCCGGAGATGATCAGCGCGAGCAGGGCGCGGGCGAGCATCGCGCCCGCCATCGCGGCCCGCCGGCCGTGCGGCAGGCGGTCGAGGAGGGGACCGATCACGGGGGCGAGCACCGTGAACGGCGCCATCGTGATGGCGAGATAGAGCGCGACGCGTCCGCGGGCCTCGTCGGTCGGCACGGAGAAGAACACGGTGGAGGCGAGGGCGACGGTGACCATGACGTCGCCGGCGCCGTTCACGGCGTGCAGTTCGATCAGCTTGCCGAGGCCGGACTCGCCCGCGCCGTGCGCGTGCGTGGCCTTCCGGATACCGCGGGCGACACCCGTGAACGGACGGCGCACGGCACGGCCGACCGTGCGGACGGACCCGCCGAACCGGCCCGAACCGCCATCCCGGCTGCGCCCCCCGACCCCACCGGCCCCGGTGGTTCCCTGGGACGACCTCGCGGCTGCCACCCCGTCATAGTGCCCCGAGAAGCGCGGGTGTAGTGCCGTTACCGCACGTACGGGATCGACGGGTGTCGTGCCGGCGGCGGGACGCGCCCGCCCGAGGAGGCCGCGCCGACATGTCCGGAACGGCATGCGGAGGGCCGGGCTCCGGGAAAGCGCGGCGACTCGGTGTGGGCCGCGGGGCCCGGAGAGGGTAGCGTGCGTAGCGCGCCGTGGCGATTGTTCTCGGCCGCGCGCCTGAAATCCATCCCGCAGAATGGATGGTGTGGGTGCGCCCGAGCGCGATCGGGCGCGGACGTCGACGCGGCCCCCAGGTCCGCTCCGTCCGCACCCAGCCGAGAAAGGGCGCACCCGTGAGACGGCGTAGGAGAGAAGCGATACCTGTGAGCGCGACAACGCGAAGCCGCACCCCCGACCGCCTGTGCGCCGAGGCGATCGATCTCGCCCGCACCGCCGCCGAGGAGGCCGCCGCGCCCGGCGTCGTCGGCGAGCACACCGGGATGGTCTCCGAGGGTGACCGTGTTGTCACGCACTTCTTCGAGTGCAAGGAACTGGGGTACCGGGGCTGGCGCTGGGCGGTGACGGTCGCGCGGGCCTCGCGCGCGAAGATCGTCACGGTGGACGAGACGGTCCTGGTGCCCGGCCCCGACGCACTGCTCGCGCCGGAGTGGGTGCCGTGGAGCGAGCGGCTGCGCCCCGGCGACCTGGGTCCGGGCGACCTGCTGCCGACGGACGCCGAGGACCCGCGCCTGGAGCCCGGGTTCATCGGAGAGGAGGAGGCGCCGCCGAACTCCGCGGTCTCCGGCGAGATGGCCGAGCTGGTCGAGGCGGAGGACGCGGAGGTGACCGGCGGGGCCCCGGCGAACCTGCCGATCGCCCCGTCGCGCGGTTCGATCTCCGCGGTGGCGGAGGAGCTGGGCATGCGCCGCGCCCGGGTCCTGTCCCGCTACGGACTGCACGTGGCCGCCGACCGCTGGGAGGAGGCGTTCGGCGCCAAGACGCCGATGGCACAGGCGGCTCCTGCCTCCTGTGTCTCCTGCGGCTTCCTGGTCCCGATCGGCGGCTCGCTCGGACAGGCCTTCGGGGTGTGCGCCAACGAGTTCTCCCCGGCGGACGGCCGCGTGGTCTCCCTGTCGTACGGCTGCGGCGGCCACTCGGAGGCGGCGGTCATGCCGAAGACGCCGCGCCCGGCTCCGCCGGTGGTCGACGAGACGAAGGTCGAACCGTTTCCGCTGCGGCCCTCGCCGGAGGGGTCGGTGCCGGCGGTGGCGGACGAGTCGTCGGCGGAGCTCGGGCACTCGTAGGGCGCGTTCGCAGCCTGGTCGAGCACCTGAGCCTGTCTGGGGTCCCCTGCTCGAAGAGCTTGGGGGAGTTCGAGGACGAGGCCCTTCAGGCCGACACGGGGGCCCGGGGCGGAGCCCCCGCAACGGTCACCCTGGCAGACGGCGCCTTCCCAGAGCGAAGGGCGGGCCTCCCGCACGGTACCTTCATCCAGCGAAGCGACCCGGTGGAGGATGAAGCGTGAGCAAGTTCGTGCGACCGGCAGCCGAAGGGGACCCGTTCGGCACGGCCCGCCTGCGCCGCGGCGTGCTGGACGCCTGGGCGACCAGCCCGGCCCGGTTCCGCGAGGACGCCAACGCCGAGGAGGACCTCGTCCTCGGCGGCTACCGCGACCGCCTCGTCGTGGAGCTCGCACAGAACGCCGCCGACGCCGCGGCCCGGGCGGGGGTGCCCGGCCGGCTCCGGCTGACCCTCCGCGAGGGTGTGCTCGTCGCCGCCAACACCGGTGCCCCGCTGGACGCGGCCGGTGTCGAGTCGCTGTCCACCCTGCGGGCGTCCGCCAAGCGCGACGAACGCGAACAGGCCGTCGGCCGCTTCGGCGTCGGCTTCGCGGCCGTCCTCTCCGTCAGCGACGAACCCGCGGTCGTCGGCCGGCACGGCGGAGTGCGCTGGTCCCTGTCCGAGGCCAGGGAGCTCGCCACCGAGACCGCCCGGCACAGCCCCGGCCTCGGCGACGAGATCCGCCGCCGCGACGGGCACGTACCGCTGCTGAGGCTGCCGTTCGCCGCCGAGGGCACCGCCCCGGACCCGTACGACACCGCCGTCATCCTCCCGCTGCGCGACGCGGCGGCCGCCGACCTCGCCGAGCGGCTGCTGGGGGCCGTCGACGACGCGCTGCTGCTCGCCCTGCCCGGCCTCGAAGAAGTCGTCGTCGAGATCCATGACTTCGGCCCCCGCACGCTGATCCGGCGCACCGAGGGCACCTCCACCGTCGTGGAGGACTCACGGGACGGCACCACCCGCTGGCGTACCGTCTCCCAGCACGGCCCCCTCACCCCCGATCTGCTCGCCGACCGTCCGGTCGAGGAGCGGCTGCGCCCCCACTGGTCCGTCACCTGGGCCGTCCCCGCCGAGGCCGACGGCACCCCGGGCCGTCCCCGCACCGCCCCGGTGGTGCACGCGCCGACCCCCAGCGACGAGCCGCTCGGGGTGCCCGCCCTGCTCATCGCGTCGTTCCCGCTGGACACCAGCCGCCGTCACGCCGCGCCCGGCCCGCTGACCGACTTCCTGGTGGAGCGCGCGGCCGACGCCTACGCCGAACTCCTCGCCGCCTGGCGCCCGGTGACCTCCGGCATCCTCGACCTGGTGCCTGGGCCGCTGGGCAAGGGCGAGCTGGACGGAGCGCTGCGCGGGGCCATCCTGGAGCGTTTGCCGCGCACCGCTTTCCTGCCGCCCGCGAACGAGCCCGGCGACGACGACGAACTGCCCGAGGCGCTGCGCCCCCGGGACGCCGAGGTCGTCGAGGGCGCCGGAGCCGGGACCGTACGGGTCCTCGCGGAGGTGCTGCCCTGCCTGCTGCCCGCCGGCCTCGAACGCCGGGTGGAACTGCGGACGCTGGGCGTGGCCCGGGTGCCGCTGACCGAGGCGATCGACCGGCTCGCGGGGCTGGAGAAGGCGCCGGAGTGGTGGTGGCGGCTGTACGACAGCCTGGCCGGGGTCGACCCGGACCGGCTGTCCGGGCTGCCGGTGCCGCTGGCCGACGGGCGCACGACCATCGGGCCCCGGCAGGTCCTCCTGCCGACGTTCGACGGGCCGCCGGTGGCTCCCGAGGCGCTGGCCCGGCTGGGACTGAAGGTCGCCCACGCGGACGGCGCCCACCCGCTGCTGGAGAAGCTCGGCGCGCTCCCGGCCACCCCGCGGGCCATCCTCACCACCCCGCAGGTGCGGGCCGCCGTCGCCGCCTCCCTCGATGACGAGGGTGTGGGCTGGGAGGAGGACGGCCTGGACGCCGAGGAACTGGCGGACACCGTGCTCGCCCTCGTCCGCGAGGCGGGCCTCGACCCCGGTGACGAGCCGTGGCTCGGCGCGCTCGCGCTGCCCGACGAGGACGGCGAACTCGCGCCCGCCGGGGAACTCGTGCTGCCCGGCAGCCCCTTCGCGAGCGTCATGCGCGAGGGCGAACTGGCCTTCGTGGACGCCGACCTGGCCGAACGCTGGGGTCAGCAGCCGCTGGCCGCCTGTGGCGTGCTCGCCGGCTTCGCCCTCGTCCGCGCCACCGACGTCGTCCTCGACCCGGACGAACTGGAGCCCCGCGACTCCGACTTCGCCGAACCCGACGACGTGGGGCTGCTCGACGCGGTCGACGTGTGGTGCGAGGACGTCCTCGACCGGCTGCCCGACACACCGGTGCCGCCGGTGGCGACCGAGGTCGTCGCGGTACGGGACCTGGACCTGGTCGACGACGACCGGTGGCCGCAGGCCCTCGCCCTGCTCTCGCAGCCCCCGCTCAGGGACGCGCTCACCCAGCCGGTGCGGGTGCTGCTGCCGGACGGCACCCACGAGGTCGTACGCCCCTACACGGCCTGGTGGCTGCGCGGCCACCCGGTGCTGGACGGCCGCCGCCCGGCCGGTCTGCGCGCGGCGGGCGGCGACCCGCTGCTCGCCGGCCTGTACGAGGAGGCGGACGCCACCGGCTTCGACGACGAGCAGGTGCTGCGCGCCCTCGGCGTACGGACGTCGGTCGCCGCCCTCCTCGACGAGCCCGGCGGCGCGGCGGAACTCCTCGACCGGCTCGCCGACCCGGACCGCCCCGTCACGGCCGCCCAACTGCACGCGCTGTACGGAGCGTTGGCCGAGCTGGACCCGCAGCAGGTGACCCTGCCGGAGGAGCTGCGGGCGGTGGTCGACGGGCGGGTGACCGTGGTGGACGCCGCCGACGCTGTGGTCGTCGACTCGCCCGATCTGCTGCCTTTCACCGAGGGCGTCCCCCTGCTGCCGGTCCGCCCGGCCCGGGCCGCCGACCTGGCCGAGCTGTTCCAGGTGCGGCGGCTGAGCGAGTCGGTGACGGGCGAGGTGACCTCCGAGGGCGTCGAGCACGACGTACCGGACTCGGTGCGGGTCCTGCTCGGACCGCGGACACCCGAGACGTACGTGGAGCACGAGGAACTCGTCGTCGACGGGGTCGAGCTGGACTGGCGCCTGACAGCCGGCGGCGTCCTGCACGCGGCCACCCTGGAGGGCGTCGCGGCCGGCCTGGCCTGGGCGGCGGGCCAGTGGCCGCGCCGCTTCGAGGTGGCGGCGCTGCTGGAGGACCCGTCCCGCACCGAGGAACTGGCGCGGGACCGCTGGTTCGACTAGGGCATGGACAGAGGCATCACGTTCGACTGAGGCATCACGCGGGGAACCGGCGGTCGACCCACTTCCAGAGCAGCTCCAGGGCGGCCGCCGAAACCGCCGCGACACCCACCGCGACCCACGGGATCGTCTCCCCGACCAGCCTGAGGGCGAAGAAGTGCTGCAGCCACGGCACGGCCAGCACGCACACGAACGCCACGCCCATCGCGGCCACCAGACCGATCCGCCACCAGGTGTAGGGGCGGGCGACGATGGCCAGCACCCACATGGAGATCAGGAACAGCGTGAGGGTCGCGGCGCTGGTCTCCGCCTCCAGGGAGCCGGGGCCGCTGTAGTGGTGGCGGGCGATCAGGTAGGTGACGAACGTGGCGACCGCCGCGACCGCCCCGCCCGGGATCGAGTACCGCATCACCCGCCGGACGAAGTGGGGTCTTGCCCGCTCCTTGTTGGGCGCGAGGGCCAGGAAGAACGCCGGGACGCCGATCGTCAGCGTCGACAGCAGGGTCAGGTGCCTGGGCAGGAACGGGTACTCCACCTGCGAGCACACCACCAGCACCGCCAGCAGCACCGAGTACACCGTCTTCACCAGGAACAGGGTCGCGACCCGCGTGATGTTCCCGATGACGCGCCGTCCCTCGCCGACCACCGACGGCAGCGTCGCGAAGCTGTTGTCGAGCAGCACGATCTGCGCCACCGCCCGGGTCGCCTCGGAGCCGGAGCCCATCGACACCCCGATGTCCGCGTCCTTGAGCGCCAGCACGTCGTTCACGCCGTCGCCTGTCATCGCCACCGTGTGCCCGCGCGACTGGAGCGCGCCCACCATGTCCCGCTTCTGCCGCGGGGTGACCCGGCCGAAGACGGTGCCCTTGTCCAGGGACTTCCCCATCTCGTCCTGGTTCTGCGGCAGGTGCCGGGCGTCCAGCACCTCGCCGCGGATGCCGAGTTTTCCGGCCACCGCGCCCACCGACACCGCGTTGTCGCCGGAGATGACCTTGGCGTGGACGTTCTGGTCGGCGAAGTAGCGCAGGGTGTCGGCGGCGTCCGGGCGCAGCCGCTGCTCCAGGACGACCAGCGCGGTGGGCCGGACGCCTGCCGCGACCCGGGGGTCGTCCAGGGCCCGGGAGGCGCGGGCGAGCAGCAGCACGCGCAGCCCCTGGCCGTTCAGCCGCTCGGTCTCGGTCAGGGCCGGGTCGTCGGGGTCCAGGAGGACGTCGGGTGCGCCCAGCAGCCAGGTACTGGCCTGGCCGTCGCCCTCGCTGAAGGAGGCGCCGCTGTACTTGCGGGCGGAGGAAAAGGGCAGGGCCTGGGTGCAGCGCCACTCCTCGCTGTCCGGGTAGGCGTCGATGATCGCCTGGAGGGAGGCGTTCGGACGCGGGTCCGCCTCGCCGAGGGCGCCGAGGACCTTGCGTATGTAGGTCTCGTCGGCGCCCTGGAGCGGTCGCAGCTCGGTGACGTCCATGCCGCCCTCGGTGAGCGTGCCCGTCTTGTCCAGGCAGACGGTGTCGACGCGGGCGAGCCCCTCGATGGCGGGCAGCTCCTGGACGAGGACCTGCTTGCGGCCGAGGCGTATGACGCCGATCGCGAAGGCCACGGAGGTCAGCAGGACCAGCCCCTCGGGGACCATGGGCACGATGCCGCCGACCGTGCGGGCGACGGAGTCCTTGATCCCGTGCCGGGTCGTCACCAACTGGCTGATGATGAGGCCGACCGCGGTCGGGACCATCATCCAGGTGACGTACTTGAGGATCGTGGAGATGCCGGTGCGCAGCTCGGAGTGCACGAGCGTGAAACGGCTCGCCTCCTCGGCGAGCTGGACGGCGTAGGCCTCCCGGCCGACCTTGGTCGCCTGGAACGCTCCGCCGCCCGCGACCACGAAGCTGCCGGACATCACCGGGTCACCGGGCCGTTTGACGACGGGATCGGCCTCTCCGGTGAGCAGTGACTCGTCGATCTCCAGCCCGTCGGTCTCGACGCAGACGCCGTCGACGACGATCTTGTCCCCCGGCCCGATCTCGATGACGTCGTCCAGCACGATCCCGGACGTGCTGATCTCGGCCGCCGTCCCGTCCCGGCGCACGGTCGGCCGCGCCTCGCCGATCACCGCGAGGGAGTCCAGGGTCTTCTTGGCCCGCCATTCCTGGATGATGCCGATCCCGGTGTTCGCGATGATCACGTATCCGAACAGGCTGTCCTGGAACGGCGCCACGAACAGCATGATCAGCCAGAGCGCACCGATGATCGCGTTGAAGCGGGTGAAGACGTTCGCGCGGACGATCTCGCTCAGGGAGCGGCTGCTGCGCACGGGAACGTCGTTGACGTCACCGCGGGCGACCCGCTCGGCCACTTCCGCGGCGGTCAGGCCGCGCGTCCGCACGGGCATCGGGGCGGGGTGCACGGGATCGAGTTCGGCACCCGCGTCGATGTGCGTCATGCATTCGACGGTACGTGCGGATTTGCGCCTTCACCCGCCGAACGCACCGAAGATCAGACCCGGGAAGGAGGGGCCTCGTGCGGTGGTCGTAGGGGAACGGCCGAGGGCTACTGCTGGGAGAGTCGCCGTCCGGCGTCGGAGGCCCGCTTGATCGCGGCGTCCCGCCTGCGTACGTACCAGATGCCCACGCAGCCCAGTCCCGCCCCCGCCAGGCACGTCCACAGCCACCATGTGTGCCCGTGGTCGGCGAACCAGCCGTAGAACGGCAGCTGGACCAGGAACATCAGGAACCAGAGGATCGTGCCGCCGGTGATGACGGGCACCACGGGGCCCTCGAGGGGCTCCGGCGCCTCATGCCTGGGGGTCCACTTCGCCATGCGCACAGCTTACGAGGGGCCGAAACCGCACCGACTGCGGCCCGGGCGCGGCCGTGGGGGCGACCCGGGGGCGGCCAGGGCACGAGCCCGGGTGCTTGGGGCCCTTACACACCAAGGGTCTACGCGCGGAGATAGCGATCAGCGCCTTATATGTTCATACTGAAACGGTTCGAGTCTGGCCACTTACGTTCGTATGAAGCACCAACAGCAGCGAGGGGGAACCTGTTGGTGACAGGCGACGGCGAGACTCGATCACGTTTGTCAGCGATCCCCGTGATCCCCGTGCACATTGAGGTCCCGCATGCCCATCTCGGCCCCCGCCAAGGCCTCCGCCCCGCAGCAGCCGGGCACCCGGCCGCCGTCCGGCGCCCTCGACCGCTACTTCAAGATCTCCGAGCGGGGCAGCACGCTGTCCCGTGAGATCCGCGGCGGTTTCGCCACCTTCTTCGCGATGGCGTACATCATCGTGCTGAACCCGATCATCCTCGGCAGCGCGAAGGACATGTACGGGCACCAGCTGGACCACGGCCAGCTCGTCACCGCGACGGCCGTGACCGCGGCCTTCACCACACTGCTCATGGGCGTGATCGGCAACGTCCCGATCGCCCTCGCCGCCGGCCTCGGGGTGAACACGGTCGTCGCTCTCCAGCTCGCCCCGCGCATGTCGTGGCCGGACGCGATGGGCATGGTCGTCCTCGCCGGTTTCGTGGTCATGCTCCTCGTCGCCACCGGTCTGCGCGAGCGCGTGATGAGCGCCGTGCCGCTCGGCCTGCGCAAGGGCATCGCGATCGGCATCGGCCTGTTCATCATGCTGATCGGTCTCGTGGACTCCGGCTTCGTCACCCGTATCCCCGACGTCGCCCAGACCACGGTCCCGCTCCAGCTCGGCATGAACGGTCACCTGAACGGCTGGCCGGTGCTGGTCTTCGTCCTCGGCGCGCTGCTCACCTTCGCGCTGATCGTCCGCAAGGTGCCGGGCGCGATCCTGATCTCGATCGTCGCGATGACGGTCCTCGCGGTGGTCCTCAACGCCGTCGCCAAGATCCCCAGCTGGGGCCTGACCGTCCCGAAGTGGCCCGGCAACCCGGTCGCCAGCCCCGACTTCGGCCTGATCGGCAAGGTCAGCCTGTTCGGAGGCTTCGGCAAGGTCGGCGTGCTGACCGGCATCCTGTTCGTCTTCACGGTCCTGCTGTCGTGCTTCTTCGACGCGATGGGCACGATCATGGGCATCAGCGACGAGGCCAAGCTGACCGACGCCGAGGGCAACATGCCCGGCATCAACAAGGTCCTCTTCGTCGACGGCATCGCCGTCGCGGCGGGCGGCGCCAGCTCCTCCTCGGCCACCACCTGCTTCGTGGAGTCCACGGCCGGTGTCGGCGAGGGCGCGCGCACGGGCTTCGCGAACGTCGTCACCGGCCTGCTCTTCGCGGTGGCGCTCTTCCTCACCCCGGTCGCCACGATGGTCCCGTCCCAGGCGGCCACCCCGGCCCTGGTCGCGGTGGGCTTCCTGATCCTGTCCAACTCGATCAAGGAGATCGACTGGGCGGACCACACGATCGCCATCCCCGCCTTCGTGACCATGCTGATGATGCCGTTCACGTACTCGATCACGAACGGCATCGGCATGGGCTTCATCACCTTCGCCCTGCTGCGCCTGGCCGCGGGCCGCGGGCGCGAGGTCCCGGCGGCGATGTACGTGGTGGCGGCGGTCTTCGCCTTCTACTACCTGATGCCGGCGCTTGGTCTGACCTGAGCCGCCGGATCGGCCCCGGGGTCCGGTGACGGTCAGGTGACCCCGTAGAACCGTTCCGTCTCCTCGACGGCGGCCTCGAACCGCTGGTCGAAGTCATCCCGAATGAGCGTCCGGACGACATAGTCCTGGACGCTCATTCCTCTTCTGGCGGCGTGGTGCCGGAGCCGCTCGAGCAGTTCCCCGTCCATCCGCAGGCTGAGCACGCTGGTCCCCATGGCTAAGAGGGTTGCCGGACCCGGGCGCGCGACGCGTCACGTTCCGCCACGGGATCACTCGTTCGAGTGATGTGGGCGGTTCGGCGGCTTCTTGGCCGGGGCTCGGGAGTGCGGCTCCGGAAGTGGTCGGAGTCACCCTTATGGGCGTACGTCCCGGGTGGTCTTTAGGGAAAGTAATGAGTTATCCTAAAGAGCATGCCTGACCTGACCCATGGCGACGACGCCGCCGCCGTGAACGCTCTCCGCTCCGCCGTGATGCGCCTGTCGCGCCGACTCAAGCACCAGCGGGTCGACGAGTCGCTGAGCCCGACCGAGATGTCGGTGCTCGGCACCCTGGCCCGCTGCGGCTCCGCGACCCCGGGCGAGCTCGCCCGCAAGGAGCACGTCCAGCCGCCTTCCATGACCCGCATCGTGGCGCTGCTGGAGAGCAAGGGTCTGGTCGCCCTGGAGCCCCACCCCGAGGACCGGCGCCAGAAGGTGGTCACCCAGACCGAGCGTGCCGAGGTGATGCTCGAGGAGAGCCGCCGCAAGAGGAACGCGTTCCTGGCCGGACTCATCGAGGGCCTGGACGAGGACGAGTGGGCGGCACTGCGCGCCGCGGCCCCCGTCCTCGAGAAGCTCGCACACCTGTGACCGGGGCGCATCCGGGGTACCGCGGCGCCCCGAGCCGGGGTGCCGCGGCCACGGGTGCGTGCCCGTGCCGGACGCCCACCGTGACCGACGCGGCCTCCACCCGCGTACGTACGAAGCCGTCATCGCAAGGAGGCGAATCCCTTTGAGTTCGGGAACCGGAGCAGCTTCCGCCCCCGCACCAGCCACCCACGACTCCCCGCCCGCCCCCGAGACCGCACAACCGGCACAGCCCCCCACCGCCGCCGAGAGCCCCGAGCCCGCCGAGCGGATCGAGACGGTCGAACGCACCGAGACCGTCGTACGGACCGGCCTCGTCGCTCGGACCGAGCCCGTCGCTCGGACCGAGCCCGTCGCGCCGACCAAGCCCGTTCTGCCGGCCGAGTCCGCCGAGCACCCCCGGACCGCCGTCCCGGCCGAGCCCCGCAGGTCATCGATGTTCAGTTCGCTGCGCATCCGTAACTACCGGCTCTTCTTCCTCGGCCAGGTCGTCTCCAACACCGGCACCTGGATGCAGCGCATCGCTCAGGACTGGCTGGTGCTCAGCCTGACCGGCTCCTCCACCGCCGTCGGTGTCACCACGGCGCTGCAGTTCCTGCCGATGCTGCTGTTCGGCCTGTACGGGGGCGTACTCGTCGACCGCCTGCCCAAGCGCCCGACGCTGCTCGTCACGCAGTCGGCGATGGGGGCCACCGGCCTCGTCCTCGCCTTCCTGACCCTGACCGGGCACGTCCAGGTCTGGCACGTGTACGTGGCCGCCTTCGCCGTCGGACTCGCCACGGTCGTCGACAACCCGGCCCGGCAGTCCTTCGTCTCCGAGATGGTCGGCCCGAAGCAGTTGCAGAACGCGGTCAGCCTGAACTCGGCGAACTTCCAGTCCGCCCGTCTGGTCGGTCCCGCCGTAGCCGGTGTCCTGATCACCGGCGTGGGCACGGGCTGGGCCTTCCTGCTCAACGGCCTGTCCTTCGTCGCGCCCATCGCCGGCCTGCTGCTGATGCGCGCCCGTGAGCTGCACGCCGTGGAGCGCGCGCCGCGCGGCAAGGGCCAGCTGCGCGAGGGCCTGCGCTATGTCGCCGGGCATCCCGATCTGATCTGGCCGATCGTGCTGGTCGGGTTCATCGGCACCTTCGGCTTCAACTTCCCCGTGTGGCTTTCGGCCTACGCGGACGACGTCTTCCACGCGGGCGCCGGCGCCTACAGCCTCTTCAACACCCTGATGGCGATCGGCTCGCTGACCGGCGCACTGCTCGCCGCCCGCCGCGGCACGGCCCGGCTGCGGGTGCTGATCGCGGCGGCGGCCCTCTTCGGCACGCTGGAGATCGTGGCGGCCGGGGCGCCGTCCCTGTGGCTGTTCTCGCTGCTGATGGTGCCGATAGGGATCTTCGGCCTCACGGTGAACGTCACGGCGAACACGGCCGTCCAGATGGGCACGGACCCGGCGATGCGCGGCCGCGTCATGGCCCTGTTCATGATGGTCTTCATGGGCGGTACGCCGCTCGGTGCGCCCGTGGTCGGCTGGATCACGGACGCGTACGGCGCCCGGGTCGGGTTCGCCCTGGGCGGCCTGATCTCGGCCCTGGCCGCCGTGACCATCGGCCTGATCCTGGTCCGGACGAGCGGCCTGCGCCCGGAGGTGGGCTGGCACCGGGGGCACCCGCGGGTGCGGTTCGTGCCGCGCGAGGAGCCGGTGCCGGCCTGAGGGGTTCGGGGCGCCCGGGGCGGGGGGCGCCCCCCTGCGCGCCTGGTGGCCGGTGTGGCCGGGGAATCCGATCCCTGCGAAGGTGAGGTCATGAGACTCTTCGCCGCGGTGCTGCCGCCTCCGGACGCCCTCCGGGAAGTGGCCTCGGCGGTACGCGAGTTGGAGGGGCTTCCGGGGGCGCGCTCACTGCGCTGGACGGAACGGCCGGCCTGGCACTTCACGCTGGCCTTCTACGGCGAGGTGGCCGAGGACGTCGTACCGGAGCTGTCCGAGCGGCTGGCACGGGCGGCCCGGCGCACCGAGCCGTTCCCGCTGTCCGTGTCCGGGGGCGGGCGCTTCGGGGACCGGGCACTGTGGATGGGCGCCTCCGGGGACGTACGGGCGCTCCGGCTGCTCGCCGACCGTGTGGAGTCCGCGGCGCGCAAGGCGGGCCTGGAGATGGGGGAGCACCGCCCCTACCGCCCGCATCTGACCCTGGCCCGCAGCCGGGGCACGGCGGACTTCCGGCCGTATGTGGCGGCACTGCGCGAGTTCGCGGGCCGCGAGTGGACGGTCGCCGACCTGACCCTCGTGCGCAGCCGCCTGCCGAGGTCGGGCATGCCGGGGGAGCAGCCGCGCTACGAGACGGTGGAGCGGTGGGGGCTCGGCGCAGAGGAGTGACGAGGTCCGGTTACGCTCGATACGTGGACCCGAAGACCCGTAACCGGATCATGGCCGGTGTGCTCGTGCTGATGTTCGCGGTGGTTGCGCTGACGGCGGCGGTCGGGAAGTAGATCCGGAGGTCCCGCGCGGAACGCGGGCAAGGTGCCCCGGGCCAGGCCTCCCCGGCCCGCGGACACCACCCCACGCCCCGCCGGCGGGCTACCAGGCGAAGGCCTCCGGCGACGGACCCGGACCGGGGAAGATCTCCTCCAGGCCCGCCAGGACCTCCTCCGACAGCTCCAGCTCCACCGCCCTGATCGCGGACTGAAGCTGCTCGGCGGTGCGCGGGCCGACGATCGGGCCCGTGACGCCCGGGCGGGTCAGCAGCCAGGCGAGAGCCGCCTCGCCGGGCTCCAGGCCGTGCTTCTCCAGCAGGTCCTCGTAGGACTGGATCTGTGCCCGGACCGCGGGGTCGGCGAGCGAGTCGGCGGTGCGCCCACCGGCCCGGCGTCCGCCTTGGACCTCCTTCTTGATGACACCGCCCAGCAACCCGCCGTGCAGCGGCGACCACGGGATGACCCCGACGCCGTAGTCCTGCGCGGCCGGGATGACCTCCATCTCGGCGCGGCGCTCGAAGAGGTTGTACAGGCACTGCTCACTGACCAGCCCCAGCGAGCCGAGCCGGGCGGCGGTCTCGTTCGCCTGGGCGATCTTGTAGCCGGGGAAATTGCTGGAGCCGACGTACAGGACCTTGCCCTGCTGGACCAGCACGTCCAGGGCCTGCCAGATCTCCTCGAAGGGAGTGTTCCGGTCGATGTGGTGGAACTGGTACAGGTCGATGTAGTCGGTCTGGAGGCGCTTGAGGCTGGCGTCGACCGCCCGCCGGATGTTCACGGCGGAGAGCTTGTCGTGGTTGGGCCAGGCGGTGGTGCCGTCCGGGGCCATGTTGCCGTACACCTTCGTGGCGAGCACGACCTTGTCGCGCCGCTCGCCCCCCTTGGCGAACCAGTTGCCGATGATGGTCTCGGTACGGCCCTTGTTCTCGCCCCAGCCGTACACGTTGGCGGTGTCGAAGAAGTTGATCCCCGCGTCCAGGGCCGCGTCCATGATCGCGTGACTGTCGGTTTCCTCGGTCTGCGGACCGAAGTTCATGGTCCCGAGAACGAGCCGGCTGACCTTGAGTCCCGTGCGTCCGAGCTGCGTGTACCTCATGACTGCTTAGCCAACGGCGTGGAGTGCGCTCTAGGCAAGGGGGGTTGGGGAGGGGGTGGATCAGTCGCGGGGGAAGTCGTCGGTTTTGAGGGTCAGGCCGAGTGGAGTGGTGGTCATGTCGACGTCGGCTCCGAAGGCGACGGAGAGTTCGCTGATGTAATCGCCGCCCTTCGGCTGTGTGAAGAGGTGGCATCGGCCCTCGTACGGGTCGGCGATGAGGTAGACGGGCACTTCCGCGAGGGCGTAGGCGAGCTTCTTGGGTCCGTAGTCGTTGGCAGCCGTGTCCTCGGAGATGACTTCGGCCACGAACTCGACATCCTGGTAGCGCCAGCGGCCGTTGCCGTCTTTCACCGACCGTTCCGTCATTGCCGCCACGTCACACGCGAAGCCGTTCAGGTGCCCGGGGAAGTCGATGCGTACGTCCGACGCGAGCCGATTGCGCGGGTACTTGCCGCGCAGTTGCTCGATGATGCCGAGGATGATCTCCCAGTGGGTCTGCCGCTGCGGTGACATGAAGATGTGCCCCCCGACGATCTCGACTTTCGTTCCCTCGGGGATGGGCATCTTCTCGAGCGACTCGAACATGATGTCGAGAGTCAGCTCGCCGCTCTTGTCGGCCATCTCGATCCTGTCTGCAACGACGGTCATCGTGGCGCTACTCCCCGGCCACTCTCCGCACGAGTGCAGGCGCGCAGTACAACGATACGCACGGTGACCGGGGCACGCCGGTATTCGGTCAACTCGTTCCAGCCGCGTATGGCTGTCCGAATCCCCACCCCTGATACATGGCCCCCGCGAACGCCGCCGCGATCTTGTGCTCGCCGGAGGCATTCGGATGCGTACCGTCGTACGTGTCGACGTGGATGTCGTACGACGGCGGCGGCGAGGCCAGCAGGATCGGCGACCGGGGCTCGTCCAGGTCGGCCACCGCCTTTGCCAGAAGCTCGTTGAAGAGCGTCACCTGGGCCGCGAACGAGGCGTCCGCCTCCGCCCGGATGTTCGGGATCACGGGGAGCATGACCATACGGATGCGCGGGTCGGCCGCCCGGGCCTCCGCCACGAAGCGGCGCACGTTCTCCGCCGTCTGCTCCGCGTTCGTGTAGAAGCCGAGGTCGATCAGGCCCAGGGAGACCAGGAGCACGTCCGCCCGCGACGCGCGGACCGCGTCCCCGATCAGCGGCGCCATGTGCAGCCAGCCCTCGCCCCAGCCCGCCAGGTGGGCACGCGGGAAGTCGGGTTCGGCGTAGGCGTACGACGTCGGCGCGTCCTCCGCCTTGTCGTACAGCGTCTCGCGCGGACCGACGAGCGTGTACGGGCCGCCGTACGTCTCGCACAGATGCCGCCACAGCCGGTAGCGCCATGTGTGTTCGCCCGCGCTGCCGATCGTCTGGGAGTCGCCTACGGGCATGAACCTGAGCATCCGCTCATGATGGAGGATCAGCGGGGGAGCGGGGTGGGACGTATGGGACGGGGTGGGTGTGAGGATCGACACGCGCGACGGCCGTCGATCACGGGATGGCACGCTGGGGCCATGCGTCGATCGTTCGCGTTCCTCTCCGGCCTCTTCGGGGCCCTTCTCGCCGGTGTGCTCGCGCTCGTCGCGTCGGCGCCCGCGTCCGCCGATGACGGCGGCTTCACCATCAAGGACCCCCGGATCACCGAGTCGAGCGGGCTCGCCGCCTCCCGTCTCCACCCGGGGATCTACTGGACGCACAACGACAGCGACGACGGCCCGTACGTCTACGCGGTGGACAGCCGCACCGGAAGGACGGTGGCCACCCTCACCCTCCGCGGCATCGGCACGCCCCGTGACGTGGAGGCCGTCTCCATAGGCCCGGGGAACGAGATCTACCTCGGCGACATCGGCGACAACTTCGGCGGCAGGTGGCCGTACGTGTGGATCTACAAGCTGCCCGAGCCGAAGGTGCTCAAGGACCAGACGATCCGCGCCACCCAGTACGTCGTCAAGTACGCGGACGGACCCAGGGACGCCGAGTCCCTGCTGGTCCACCCGAAGACCGGGCGCGTCTACATCATCGACAAGAAGGAGGACGGCGGCCACCTCTACGAGGGCCCGGCCAGGCTCTCCGCCACGGGGACGAACGTTTTCCGCCCCACCGCCGCCGTCGACCTGTGGGCCACCGACGCCGCCTTCTCACCCGACGGCGGACAGCTCGCCGTGCGCGGCTACTTCGGCGGCATCGCGTACGCGTGGAACGGCGGGCGGATCAAGAAGCAGACCCGCCTGGACGTCCCCCTGCAGCGGCAGGGCGAGTCGGTCACGTACACGCTCGACGGCTCCAAGCTCCTGTACGGGAGCGAGGGCGCGGACAGCCCGGTGCAGGCGGAGAAGGTGCCCGGTCACCAGTCGTCCAAGTCGCCCTCAGGGAAAGGGAGTACGCAGACCGGAGCCGGAAACGGCTCACCACTGAACGCCGACTACAAGGTGGGCGCCCTGGTCCTCGCCGCCGGCCTGGCCGTGGTCCTGGTCCTCAAACGCCTGCTGCGCCGCACCCCGCGCTAGAGAAGGGCGGAAGGGGCGCCCGGTGACACCGGACGCCCCTTCCGTCGTACGCATGAAGTCGGCTGAGCCCTACAGCTTCTCGATCACGTAGTCGACGCACTTCGTCAGCGCCTCGATGTCCGTCGGCTCGATCGCCGGGAACATCGCGATGCGGAGCTGGTTGCGGCCCAGCTTGCGGTACGGCTCGGTGTCGACGATGCCGTTGGCGCGCAGGACCTTGGCGACGGCGGCGGCGTCGATCTCGTCCGAGAAGTCGATCGTGCCGATCACCTGGGAGCGCTTGGCCGGGTCGGTGACGAACGGGGTCGCGAACTTGACGTCCTCGGCCCAGCCGTACAGCGTGCGCGCCGAGGTGGCGGTGCGGCGGACCGCCCAGTCCAGGCCGCCCTGGCCGTTGATCCACTCCAGCTGCTCGTTGAGCAGGAACAGGGTGGCGAGGGCCGGGGTGTTGTACGTCTGGTTCTTGCGGGAGTTGTCGATCGCCGTGGGGAGGCTGAAGAACTCCGGGATGTGGCGGCCAGAGGCGTGGATGCGCTCGGCGCGCTCGATCGCGGCCGGGGAGAAGACACCGATCCACAGGCCGCCGTCGGAGGCGAAGGACTTCTGCGGGGCGAAGTAGTAGACGTCGGTCTCGGCGATGTCGACCGGGAGGCCGCCGGCGCCGGAGGTGGCGTCCACGAGGACCAGCGCGCCTTCGTCGGCACCCTCGACGCGCTTGATCGGCATGGCGACGCCGGTCGACGTCTCGTTGTGCGTGAAGGCGTAGACGTCGACGCCCGCCTCGGCCTGCGGCTCGGGGTGGGTGCCGGGGTCGGTGGCGACGACGGTGGGCTCGGCGAGCCAGGGGGCGAGCTTGGCCGCCTTGGCGAACTTCGAGGAGAACTCGCCGAAGCTGAGGTGCTGCGACTTGTTCTCGATCAGGCCGTGGGTCGCGATGTCCCAGAACGCGGTGGACCCGCCGTTGCCCAGGACGACCTCGTAGCCGTCGGGGAGCTGGAACAGCTCGCGGACACCCTCGCGCACCTTGCCGACCAGGTTCTTGACCGGGGCCTGGCGGTGGGACGTGCCGAGCAGGGAGCTACCCGTGGCGGCGAGGGCGTCCAGCGCCTCGACCCGCACCTTGGAGGGACCCGCGCCGAAACGACCATCGGCGGGCTTGATGTCGTCAGGGATCTGGATATCAGCCACGGACGGGAGCGTAGCCGCTGGAGGAAACCTGGGCGAAACGTGGTCCGTCGGCTGAGACGGGGTGTCCCCCGAGGGGGTGAACCGCCCCCGCCACCCCTTTCTCTTCCCGTCCTCCAAGGGCTCCGCCCCTCCGACCCCGCCAGTGCCCGGCCCCTGGAACCCGGACGGGGCCGGGGGGACTGCGTCCCCCTGTGCCTCCGTCGGGGACTGCGTCCCCTGCTCCGTCACGAGCTGCTTCCGGCGGTGCGGATCTCGCGGATCCGGCGGACGGCTCCGCTCCGTCGTAGGGGCGGTGTGCGGGCAGGCCGAGACGGACGGCCCGTCGGGGGAATCCGGGCCGTCCGTCGGGCTTCCCGGAGTCTTCCGGGAAGTGGGCACCACGCACCGGCCTTCGGCACGGTGGGCGGTGGCTCGGAACTGCGGCGATCCTGGGGGCGGTCGCCGCGGTTCAGCAGCCGTCGATCCCGCAGGCGTTGCCCTGGACGACGGCCAGGGAGGCCTGTTCGTCGAGGATCGCCTTGCGCAGCCGGGCCGCGTTCGGCACGCCCTCGATGCGGTGCCGGTCGTTGACGACGATCGTGGGAACGACCGAGATGCGGTACGCCTCCGCGGTGCGCAGCGCCTCCTGGTGGGTCTCCCGGTAGGTGCCCTCCTCCAGCGCCCGTGCGTAGTCGTCGGCGTCGAGGCCGAGTTCGTCCGCGATGGCGGTGAGCACCTCCAGCCGGCCGATGTCCTGGTTCTCCTGGAAGAACGCCCGCAGCATGCGCGGGGTGTACGCGGCCGCCTTGCCGTGCTCGGCCGCGTACTGGTACCCCTCGAACGCCAGCCGGGTGTACGGCTGTGGCGAGACGGTGGGCAGGGTGATGTCCACCCCCATCCGGCGGGCCATGGGATAGACCGAACTCGCCCACACCGCGGGCAGGTACTCGTCCTCGGGCCGCAGCGTCGGCTTCGGGTACGGCCGCAGTTCGAACGGCATCCACTCGATGTCGACGTCCAGATCGTGCGTGGCCTCGTGCAGCGGCCCCTCGGCGAGCATGCAGTACGGACAGACGTAGTCCGACCAGACCTTCACGCTCACCCGGTCGTTCGTCGCGTCGCTCATCCCAGCCTCCCCTTGCTCATGAGGTACTCCTCGAACGGCTTCGTCGCGTCCGGCACCTGCAGGTACGTCACCTTCACCGGCCAGTCGACCGGGTCCTTCGCGAAGATCGAGTACGAGCCCGAGTAGTCGAAGCCGTACTGCGCGGCCGTCTTGCGGTCGACGGCGTACACGACATGGCTGACGCTGAAGTACAACGACGCCATGTAGCACAGGGCGCACGGCTCGCCGGAGGCGATCAGCGTGGCTCCGGCGGTGGCCCACACCCCTCGTTCGGCCGCCGCCTTGCGCAGCGCGACGACCTCGGCGTGGGCGGTGGGGTCGTCGTCCTCGCGCACGCGGTTGAAACCGGTGGCCAGGATCTGCCCGTGGTTGACGACGATCCCCGAGAAGGGGATGCCGCCCTCGGCGACGTGCTCTCTGCTGATTCGCACCGCTTCCTGGACGTATTCGGCCAGCCGGCTCTCGGTGGGTGTCATGGCTGCACTCCTGTCAGAGGGCGGTCGGGCGGAGCGGAAGGGCGCCGCCGGTGATCGAGGCGAAGGAGAGAAGCCCGGCCGAGGCGATCCTCCGGGCGCAGCTCTCGGCGGTGCGGGTGCTCAGCGCGGACATGATCTCCAAGAGCGAGGGCCACGGCAGCCGGGCGGCCTCGGCGGAGGGAACCGCCTGCGGGGTACTCCGCGTTCTCCGGCATGAGTGCGCCCCTCATCTGCTTGCTTGTGCGTACAAGTAATCCCTATGTGAGACGACCTCCTGAGGAATCGAAGGGATGGAGCAAAAGATTGCATGAACATGTATCTTGTTGTCAACGCCGCTTGGGAGGAGCCGGTACCCCAGATGACAACCATCCCTCACGCGCCCACTGCTTCCTCTGACCAAGCCATGTGGAACAGGGTGCTCACTCTGTTCGCGCATGTCGAGCGCCAGCTGACCCAGGTGCTGCAGCGCAAGCACGGCATCGGCCTGTCCGAATTTCGCGCCCTGGAATGCCTGGCCCAGGCCGCCGACGGCGAGCTGCGCATGCAGGACCTGGCGGACAAGGTAGGTCTCGGCCAGAGTTCGGTGACGCGCCTGGTCGGCCGCCTGAGCACGGCCGGATTCGCCTTCCGGGACCTGTGTCCCGACGACAAACGCGGGGTGTACGCGGTGATCACCGACGAGGGCCGGCAGCGCTATGCCGCCGCCCGCGGCACCTACGGCGAGGTGCTGAGCGCGGCACTGAACACCGCGGGAGCCGTCCCCGAGCTCGCCCGCATCGTCCAGGCGCTGCGCAGCGGCGTCTGACCTGCGCTTCGTCGGCTTCCGCCGACACTCCCCCTGTATGGCCCGATCGAGAGCCGCCCGGTTTTTCGGGGCGGCTCTCGGCGTTTCCGGACGCCGGTGCGGCAGCCGACGGCAAACGCCCTCTTTCTGAGGTGGAGCGACCCGTGACGCCTTTGATGCTTCGGTAGTGCGTTTTTAATCCCTTTGAAATGAATACTTCATGAAGCAGGGTCGCCCCATGGCCCGACGTGACTTCTGTCACGCCCGTTGCAGCAAATACATGCTTGACTCTGCATGCATTGCCGCTACGGTGAATGACCGAACCGCCACGGGGGACGTGGCCGGAGCCGGCTCGGCCTGATGGGCGCCGGTCTCCGGGCGCGGCATTTCGGCGCGCCTCATGCGCCGTCACCCCCCTTGCAGCGGAGATCACTCTTCCCGTCGAAACCGGGATGAACTAGGGGGAACCATGCCATCCTTATGCCTCTGCGACGCATTGGCGGAGCATGCGCGGCACCGGCCCGAGGCCGTGGCCCTGGTGTGGCGCGGGCGGCGTACGACGTATCGCCGGCTCGTCGACCTCGCCGGGGAACTGGCCGCCGCGCTGGACCGCCTGGGCCTCGACCCCAGCCGCCCGCTGTGCGTACCCGCACACAAGACGCCGGAGACCATCGCCCTGCTCATCGGGGCCTTCCGGGCCGGCTACGCCGTCCTCACCCCTTCGCCCGGGCTGGGCGCCGCGGTCCTGGAAACGCTCACCGTGCAGGCCCGGTGCTCCGTGGTCCTCACCGTGGACGACCAGGGTGCGCTCCACCACGACGACGTCCCGCAGGACGAGGCGGCCGCCCGCGGATTCGACGCCGTCGACCCCACCGCCGCCCGCCTGCTGCTCACCACCTCCGGATCCACCGGAACGCCCAAGATCGTGCCCATCGCGGCCGACGGCTTCGACCGGTTCGCCGCATGGGCCACCGAACGCTTCCACCTCACCGAGCGGGACACGCTGCTCAGTTACGCCCCGCTCAACTTCGACCTCTCGCTGCTCGACGTCTGGACCGGGCTCCGGCTCGGCGCCGCCGTCGTGCTCGTCGAGCAGGACTCCAGCACCGACGCCCGCCACCTGCGGGACCTGCTCGCGGAGCACGAGGTCACCTTCGTGCAGGGCGTCCCCATGCTGTACCGGCTGCTCACCCAGGACGACGCCCGGCACCCGCACGTCCGCACCGTGATCTTCACCGGAGACGCGATGCCGCCTCCGCTGCTGGCCCGGCTGGGCGCGGCCTTCCCCGGTGCCCGCTTCCACAACGTCTTCGGCTGCACCGAGACCAACGACAGCTTCCTCCACGACGTCGACCCCGCCGCCGCGGGGGAGAAGACCCCGATCGGCCGTCCGCTGCCGGGCGTGCGGGCCCTGCTGCTCGACGACGAGGGGAAGGTCCTCGACGGGCCCGGCAAGGGTGAACTCTTCGTGTCGACCCCGTTCCAGACCGCGGGCTACCTGCAACGCGAGCGCAACGAAGGCGTGTTCGTCCCCGCGCCCGACGGCGGACCCGAGGTGTTCTACCGGACCGGCGACGTCGTCTCCCGGGACTCCGAGGGCCTGCACTGGCTCGACGGGCGGACCGACTTCCAGGTCAAGGTCCGCGGTGTGCGCACCAACGTCCAGGAGGTCGAGAACGTCCTGGCCGCCCATCCGGACGTCGCCGAGGCCGCCGTGGTGGCCCTCCCCGACCCGGAGGCGGGCTACCGGCTGCACGCCCAGGTGACCCGGCGGCCCGGCACCACGCTCACCTCCCTGCGTCTGCGCACCCACAGCGCCGCGCACCTGCCCCGGCACGCCATCCCCTCCTCGGTCCAGGTGGGCGACACACCCCTGCCGCGCACCGCGACCGGAAAACCCGACCGCAACCTCATCAAGGCGCTGCGCCAGAAGGGAAACCACGCATGAGCACGCTGACGGACGAGATCCGCGGCTATGTCGTCACCGAATTCCTCGACGGAGAGGACACCTCCGACCTGACCACCGAATTCGACCTGATCGACAGCGGAGTCGTCGACAGTCTCGGACTGGTCAGGATCGTCTCGCACCTCTCCAGTGCCTACGCGATTCCCATCGACGACATCCCGCTGAAGCCGGAGCACTTCCGCAGCATCGGCGCCATCGTCGCCTTCGTCGAGAACGCGAACCGGGCTGCCGCCTGATCTTCCGGGAGAACCCCGGAGAAGCGAAACCCACACATCGAGAAGGAGTTTTGTCATGATCGTTCGGAGCATCAGTGACGTCGTCCCCGTGGAGTGGGGCAACGGTACCAGCCACCGTCTGCTGACCGAGGCCGACGGCATGGGCTTCACGGTGTGCGAGACCCTGGTCCGCAAGGGCACCTCGAGTGCACTGCAGTACCGCCGGCACCTGGAGGCCTGCTACTGCACCGGTGGTTCCGGCGAAGTCATAACCAAGGACGGGACGCGCTTCAAGATAACGGAGGGCACCATCTACGCCCTCAACGAGCACGACGCGCACCACCTCGTGGCGTCCGACTACGAGGACCTGCGGCTGATATCCATCTTCAGTCCGGCCCTGCGCGGCGACGAGAAGCACACGCTGTCCCCCGACGGCTTCTCCCAGTACTGAGTCACGTGTTTCCGGGGCCCGCACGCCGACGGGCCCCGGCCCCTCAGCTCACCACGTACCGGAAGGCCGGCACAGCCATGACATCCGCATTCGCGCAGTCCGCTCCACAGACCCCCGATCCCGCCCCCGATCCCTATGAACTCGCCGCCCCTTGGGCAGAGGAACTCAACCGTGACGTCGAGGAGTTCGATGCCCGCGCCGAATTCCCTTGGGAGAAGTGGAAGACCATCCGGCGCTCGGGAATCCTGGCGGTCCCCTTCGAGACGCGTTACGGCGGCAGAGGCGGCACCCTGACCGAGACGATGCGCGCCCTGGAGGGACTCGGCCACACCTGCCGGGACGCAGGCCTCGGCTTCTCCACCTCCACCCAGATCGTCAGCGTCGGCGTACCCCTCCAGGCGTTCGCCGGCGAGGAGCTCAAGTCCCGTTTCCTGCCACGGATCATCTCCGGCGAGCTGATCACGGCACATGCCATCACCGAGCCGGAACACGGCTCGGACGCCCTGAACATCACCACCACCGCGCGACGTGACGGCGACGACTACGTCATCGACGGCGGCAAGATGTTCATCACCAACGCGCCGATCGCCGACCTGTTCCTCCTGTACGTGCGTACCGGCGACCCCGGCCCCTTCGGCCTGAGCGTCTTTCTCGTCGAGCGGGACACCCCCGGCCTCAGGGTCGGTGAACCGCTGGCCAAGATGGGACTGCGCACCTCCCCGCTGAGCGAGGTGACCTTCGAGGGCCTGCGGGTGCCCGCCACCCGCCGCATCGGCCAGGAGGGCGCCGGCTTCCTGATCCTCGACCACGTGATGAAGCGGGAGATCCTGTTCTCCTTCTCCCTCACGCTCGGAGAGATGAGCCACCGCCTGGAGCGGGTGATCCGCCACGCCCGGACACGCCGCCAGTTCGACCAGCCGATCGGCCGGTTCCAGGGCGTCTCACACCGGATCGCCGACATGAAGATCGCGGTGGAGACCTCACGCAAGTGGCTCACCGACACCGGCGCCAAGGTCGAGGCCGGCCAGGACGCGGCGATCGACATCGCCGCGACCAAGGCCGTGGTCAGCGAGGCCAACAAGAGCACCGCTCTGGACGCGGTGCAGATCTTCGGCGGCCAGGGCTATCTGACCGGCACCGGCATCGAGCGCGACGTGCGCAACGCCGTCGGCGGAACCATCTACTCCGGCACCAGCGAGATCCAGCGCAACCGCATCGCCGCCCTGCTGGGCCTGTGAGCGGGCAGCGCTGACGAAAGGGGGACCATGAACGCCATCACGAGTGCCGAGCACGCCCGGCTCACCGCGCCCACCGCATTCCTGGACTACGAGACGGACGCCGTCCAGGCCTTCGTCGACCACGCGGTCGCCGACCGGGCCGCCGACAAGCGCCGGCTCGCCGTCGAGCTGTACTACGCGGTCCGCGACGACGTCTTCTACGAGGTGTACGGGGCCGATCTGTCCCCGGAGGGACTGCGGGCCAGCCACGTCGCGACCACGAAGAAGGGCTTCTGCCTGCACAAGTCCGTGCTGTACGCGGCGGCCTGCCGGGCCGTGGGCATCCCCGCCCGTCTGCACTACGGCGACGTGCGCAACCACCTCGCCTCCGACCGGCTGCGCGCCCACATCGGCGGAGACGTCTTCTTCCACGGCCTCAACACCGTCCACCTGGACGGCAGATGGGTGAAGGCCACCCCGGTCTTCAACAAGATCCTTTGCCGTCTGTACGGGATGACGCCGCTGGAGTTCGACGGCACCGCCGACAGCGTGCACCACCCCTTCGACGACCAGGGCGAGAAGAACATGGAGTTCGTCGCCGACCACGGCGACTTCGACGACGTGCCCTACGAGTTCGTCATGTCCCAGATGCGCCGCAAGCACCCCCGCTTCCTGGACGGCAGCGGCACCGGCACGGTCCGCGGCGGCTCGCTGGCCGCCGAGGCGAAGGCCTGACCCCGGAAGGAGTGACCAACATGAGCAACGTCCAGGCCGAGAAGGACGGCTGGGAGGCCCGGGCCCGGGTGGGCGTGGTCGTACCGCACGCGGACGTCGGCCCGGAGTCGGAGTTCCAGGCCATCGCCCCCGACGACGTCTTCGTCCACGGCTCACGCGTGCACTTCGCGGCGATGCGCCCCGGCGGCGAGATGGACCCGAAGATCCCGCACGACCCCGTGCGCGCCTTCGTGGAGCCGCCGCTCATCGACGACGCGGTGGAACTGCTCGCGGCGTCCCCGCTCGACGTGATCGCGCTCGGCTTCACCAGCTCCGCCTATGTGCTCGGCGCGAGCGGTGAGAAAGAGCTGTTCGACCGGCTGGCGCGCCGTACCCGGGGCATCCCGCTCACCGGCACCACCGCGGCCGCCGTCACCGGCTTCACCGCGCTCGGCGCCCGCAAGGTGGCGATCGTCAACCCGCCGTGGTTCGACGACCGGCTCTCCGGGCTCGGCGCCGACTACTTCACCGAGCAGGGATTCACGGTCGTCCACCACGGCCCGTGCGGCCTGCCCAGCAACCAGAAGCTGATCACGCCCGAGGCCCTGTCCGACTGGATCCGCACCACCGTCGCCCGCCACCGGCCCGACGCCGTCCTGGTCGCCGGCAACGGCATCCGCGCGGTCGGCGTCATCAACGCCCTGGAGAAGGAGCTGGACTTCGCCGTCCTGACCGCCAACCAGGTGCTGTTCTGGCACGCCCTGCACCTGGCCGGCGCGGGTGAGGCCGCAGCCCGGATCACCGGTTACGGGCGGCTGTTCGACACGGCACCCGGGAGCGGTGCGTCATGAGCCTGCTGGCGGCCGACGGCCACATCGCCCTGTTCGGCACCCCCGAGGGAGACACCTACGGCCTGCCGCTGGTCTGCTGGCGTGACGACGGCACCACCGTCCACGGCCTGGTCCTGTACCGCGGCGCGCTGCGCCAGGCCGAGCTCGTACCGGGCTTCCGCCGCTACGCGCACGGCAGCGAGACCGCCCCCTCATTCGCGCCCGAGGAACCGCGGCCGCGTTACGCCGGCGCGGCCGGCTGAACCACCCGGGCCCGTGCGGCACCCCTCGCACGGGCCCGTCACCGGCGGCCTCCGGGCCGCCCCCCACGCACGGAAAGGCATCAGCCATGTCCCAGCACCCCGGCTTACAGGCCTACTTCGCCCCCCTCGACGGCACCCCCCAGCCGGTCCTCGGCCGCCACGTCCTCGCCACGGTGGCCTTCGGCGAGCACTCCGGCCTCGCCCTCACCCCCCAGGGCCACCCCGAGCTGGCCATCCCCATGTCCTCGCCCGGCTTCGACGCCTTCCGCGAGGTGTGGACCACCACCGCCGAACCGGTCTTCGGCACCCGTGACGGCCTGGCCTTCGCCCACGACGGCGAACACCTCTTCGTCTCCGGCACCATCGACCCGCTGCCGGTCTACGCGCCCACGGTCCGCGCCACCTACGAGGCCGCCTTCGCACTCGTCTCCGACCTCGGCTACCCGCACATCTTCCGGATGTGGAACTTCGTCGGCGACATCATCGGCACCAACGCCGAGGGCATGGAGATCTACCGGGACTTCGTGGCAGGACGCGCCGAGGCCTTCGCCTCCTACGGCGACGGCACCGGCCACATGCCGGCCGCCACCGGCATCGGCACCCGCGGCGAGGGCATCTCCTTCACTCTGATCGCCTGCCGCGACGGCCGCCCCCGGCACGTGGAGAACCAGCGGCAGACGCCCGCCTACCACTACCCCGAGCAGTACGGACCGAAGCCGCCGAGCTTCGCCCGAGCCACCCTGCTGGAACCGGCCGACGCACCCACCGGCGGCACGCTGTTCGTCTCCGGCACCGCGAGCATCCTCGGCCACGAGACCGTGCACCGCGGCGACGTCGCCCGGCAGACCGAGGTGGTCCTGGAGAACATCGCCGAGCTGATCAGCGGCCCCAACCTGGCCGCGGCCGGCCTGCGGAGCGGCCACGAGCTGAAGGACCTGCGCCTGGTGAAGGTGTACGTCCGCCACGAGGAGGACCTCGCGGTGGTGCGCGCCCGCTGCCGGGAGGCGCTCGGTCCCGACGCGGAGACCGTGTACCTGAACGTGGCCGTGTGCCGCGACGACCTGCTCGTGGAGATCGAAGGCCTGGTCCCCGGACCGGAGTGGACCCGATGAGCGAGTCTCCCTCGCTGTCCGCGCCGGAGACCACCACCCCCGCGGTGTGGGACCTGCTCCCCGCCGAACAACAGCCCCACTGGGGCGCCCACCCCGACCTGCCCCGGGTGCGCGCGGAGCTGCGCGGCGCGCCCGCGCTCACGTCGGCGCGGGACGTGCGGACCCTGCGCGGGCAGCTCGCCGAGGTGGCGCTGGGCCGGGCCGTGCTGTTGCAGACCGGCGACTGCGCCGAGGACATCCGTGAGTGCGCCCCGCATCACACCGAGCGCAAGGCCGGACTGCTCGCCGATCTCGCCGACCGGATCGCCGCGCGCACCGGCCGGCCGGTGGTCCGCATCGGCCGGATGGGCGGCCAGTTCGCCAAGCCGCGCAGCCGTCCCACGGAGCGGACCGACGGCATGGACCTGCCCGTCTTCCGCGGGCACCTGATCAACTCCCACGAGCCGACCGCGCCCGCCCGCCGCCACGACCCGGTCCGGATGCTGCGGGCCTACGAGGCGAGCGAGCGCGTCATCGGCGCCCTCGACCTGCTGCGCACGGACTCCACCGGGCCGTGGGCGAGCCATGAGGCGCTCGTGCTGGACTACGAGGGCGCGCTGGTGCGCCGGGACGTGGCGACCGGTATGCCGTACCTGGCCTCCACGCACTTCCCGTGGATCGGCGAGCGCACCCGCCAGCTCGGCCTGGCGCACGTGGAACTGCTCGCCGCGATGGCCAACCCCGTCGGCTGCAAGATCGGCCCCTCCGCCACGCCCGACGAGGTGGTGCGGCTGTGCGGGGTCCTCGATCCGCACCGGCTGCCCGGCCGGCTCACCCTGATCCTGCGCATGGGCGCACAGGCCGCGGCCACCGCCACCGGACCGATCGCCGAGGCGGTGCGCCGCGCGGGTCATCCCGTGGTGTGGCTTAGCGACCCGCTGCACGGCAACACCGTGACGGCCGCGGCCGGGATCAAGACCCGTCACCTCGATGACGCCGTCGCCGAGGCCGTCACCGTCCGGCGGGAGCTGCACCGGCACGGACAGCATCTCGGTGGGCTCCACCTGGAGACCACCCCGGCCGACGTCACCGAGTGCGTCGGCGGCCCGGTCGCCGAACACCTGCTGTCCGAGCGCTACCTGACCCTGTGCGACCCGCGCCTCAACCCCCGCCAGGCACACGAGCTGATCGACGCCGTCTTCGCCTGACCCGGGCCCGTGCGACCGGGCCGAGACCCCACCCAGCAGCGGCGCCGAGCACCGGCCCTGCGGACCGCCCGAGAGGAACCCCCATGCCCAAGCCCACCTCCGACCTGCGTATCGGCGTCGTCCTGCCCGGACGCGAGTCCGTCGTCGACCGCGGCGACTACCCGAGCCACCTCGGCGAACTCGCCGCGAAGATCGAGGCGTCGGGTTACGACTCCATCTGGGCGGGCGAGTCCCCGCTGGCCCGCTCCCGGATGAACCCGCTGCTGGCCCTGACCGCCGCGGCCACCACCACCGAGCGGGTCGGCCTCGGTACCGCCGTCCTGCTGCCGCTGCGCCCGCCGGTGCACCTGGCCCACGAACTGGCCTGCCTGGACCGGATCTCCGGCGGCCGCCTGATCGCCGGTCTGGGCTCCGGCTTCTCCTCGCCCGCCACCCAGGCCGAGTTCGCGGCGTACGGCGTCCCGTTCCAGGAGCGGGTGGGCCGGATGCGGGAGACCATCGAGATCTGCCGGGCCCTGTGGGTCGCCGAGGGCGACCCCGTGTCGTACGAGGGCACCTACCACCGCCTCGACGACGTGGCGCTGCTGCCCGTGCCCGGCCGGCCGGGCGGGCCGCCGGTGTGGATGGCCCACTCCGGCGAGAAGATGCTGGAGCGCACGGGGCGGCTCTACGACGGCTGGATGCCCACCAGCACCACCGCCGCGAACTACGAGAAGGGCTGGCTGCGGGTGCGGGAGGCCGCCGGGACCGCAGGGCGTCCCGAGGGCGACGTCACCGCCGCCGTCTACCTGTCGGTCGCCGTCGACGACAGCCGGGAGAAGGCCGAGCAGACCCTGGAGGCCTACTTCCGCGCCTACTACCGGCTCGACCTGCCCACCATGCGCACCACCCAGGGGATCTTCGGCGGCACCGCCGAACAGGTCGCCGAATGGCTCGGCGGCTACATCGAGGCCGGTGCCCGCCACCTCGTGCTTCGGTTGCCCACCGCCGACCTCCAAGAGCCCCGTTACCGGGCGGCCCTGGAGCGCACCGCCGAGGAACTGCTGCCCCTGCTGCGCTCCGCCGCGTGATGGGGACCACCCGTACGCCACGGGCGGGTCGGCATGTCGCGTCGCCGACCGGGACGAGCCGGGCGGGCCAGGGGGACATCTGGCGCGCCGCCTGGCCGCTGACCGCGGTGTTCATGCTGTCGAACGCGCCGACCCCGCTGTTCGTGCTGTGGCAGCACCGGATCGGTTTCGCCACGGGCACCCTGACCGTGGTCTTCGCGATGTACATCGGCGGACTGCTGCTCGCCCTGCCGGTCGCGGGCGCCCTTTCGGACCGCTGCGGCCGGCGGACCGTGCTGCTGCCGAGCGTGCTGTGCGCGCTGCTCGCGTGTCTGTTCTACGCGACCGCGACGAGCGTCGCCGCGCTGCTGGCCGCCCGGTTGCTGACCGGTCTCGCGGTGGGCGGCACGGTGGCCGCGGGCATGGCGGCGGTGGTGGACGTCGGCGGACCCGAGCGGCGTCGGCAGGCCTCGCTCGCCGGGTCGGTGGCCATGGGCGCCGGCCTGGCCACCGGCCCGCTGCTGGCGGGCTGTGTGGCCCAGACGCTGCCGGCGCCCACGGTGACGGTGTTCGTCGTCGAGGCCGTGCTGCTGCTGTCGGCGCTCCTGGTGGTACGCCACGTGCCGAACGTCCGCCGCCCCGCCACGGGGCCGTGGCTGCGCCTGCCGTCCGTGCCGCGCCGCAACAGGCGCGACCTCCTGCTGGGGCTGGCCGCGTACATGCCGGGCATGACCGGGACGTCGTTCCTGCTCGCGCTCGGCCCGTCCCTGCTGGCGGCCCTGCTCGGGACCGAGAACCGGATCGTGGCGGGCGGCACGGCGTTCGTGATGTTCGGTACGTCGACCGCGGTGCAGTTCGTGGTGAGCGGATGGCCGACACGCCGGCTGCTGGCCACCGCCACCGTGGCGACCGCCGCGGGCATGGCGCTGGTCGTGTCGGCCGTGCACGGCCGGTCGATCGGTCTGCTGCTCGCGGCCGCCGTCCTCGCCGGTGCCGGGCAGGGGATGGGGCAGCTGGGCGGCTTCTCCCTGCTGGGTGCCCGGGTCGACGCGGCCCGGCTGGCCGAGTCGAACGCGGCGCTGAGCTCCTGGGGATATCTGTTCGCCGGGCTCCTGCCGGTCGGCTCGGGCTACCTCGGTGACGCGGTCGGCATCGGCTTGAGCGCGACCCTGCTCGGTGTGGTGGTGGCCGTGGCGGCGGGGGCGGGGGGCGTGTACATCACCTGGGCCGGTCGCACGCGGCACTCTCCCGAGCGGCATTGACAACTAGATACATGTTCATGCAAGCTTTACCTGTCTGCTCGAGAGCCTTGTGACGTGGCTCTATGGACGCGCTGAGCATGCACGTACAAGCAAATGTCATGGGGAAGTGTGGCCTGGCCGCTGTTGCCGCCGCCGTCCGGGCCACCGTCGCTCACGGCGAGCCGGTCCCGAAACACGCTGCCCCTCACCGAACGAAAGGACTGCCATGCAGTGGCTCTACCTCGCCATCGCGGACATCTTCGAGATCGTCGTCGCCATCGCAGCCGGCAAGGCCGAAGGCTTCAAGAACCGCCGGTGGACCGCCATCACCCTGGTCAGCGGCGCGCTCGGGACCTACTTCCTCAGCAGGGCACTGCTGACCTTCGACGTCGGCGTGGGCTACGCCATCTGGACGTCCATCGCCGGTGTCGGCATCACCGTTCTCGGAGTGCTGCTCTTCGGCCAGCGCCTGAACTGGCGCAAGGCCCTCGGCATCGTCGTCATCATCGCGGGGGTCGTCGGCCTCCAGCTCAGCGGTGCCGCCTAGGAATCCCGCCCACGCCTGATCCGTCTCCCCGAAAGGACCCGGGTACATGTCCCACACCGACCGCTCCTCGGCCAACTCCTGGCTCATGCTCCTCCTCGCCGGAGGATTCGAAGTCGGCTACGCGCTCTCCGTCGGCGGCAGCCACGGCTTCACCCGTCTGACGTGGTCACTGGTCGCCGTCGTGTTCTTCCTCCTGACGCTCTGGGCGCTGAGCGTCGCACTGCGCACCATCGACGTCGGTATCGGCTATGCCGTCTGGGCGGGAATCGGGGCAGCCGGCGCGGCGCTGCTCGGCCCGGTCTTCTTCGGCGAGACCCTCACCCCGGTCCAGGCCCTGTGGCTGGGCGTCATCATCGTCGGAGTGGTCTGGCTCAAGCTCGCCGACAGGCCGGAGAACACTCAGGAGTCCACCGCCCAGGCCCAGGACACGCAGGGGCTCGTCGCCGGCTCGAGGGAAACCCAGGGCGCACAGCACTGAAGCGGGACCGCGTGAGTCGGCCTTCCGTCGGTCTGCCCCTGCGCGCCCTCCGGGGCGCCTGCTTCCGGGCTCCGGCTCCTCGCATGCCGGGCGGGCTGAGAATTCAGCCCGCTCGGCGTTCGCGTGCGAGGCCGTAAGGCCGACAGCGGGGGTCCTGGGGGCGCAGCCCCCAGGGACGGGAAGGGCAGGGACGGGGGCGAGGAACCCCTGCCTCAGCCCTCGAGCCGTACCGGCAGCTCGAACAGGTCGTTCTGCGTCACCACCGGCTTGTTGCAGGACCGGGGTGACGGCGCCGTGCTCGCGCCGCATCTCGCGGTAGAGCGCGGCGGGTTCGGTCTGGAACCTCGGCCCGCTCAGGGGCACGGGGGCGGAGGTCACACCAGCTCCTGTTCGGACGGTCGGGGTTGTTCGGGGGTGTGCCCCGGGACGGTCACTGTCAGTGGCGGCAGGCATGCTGGTGGCATGACGGATCGTGGGGTGCGAGGGCAGCAGGCGGTGGGCGCCGGCGCCGACGTCGGTGCGCTGCGTCGGGAGCTGCACGCGGCGGTGCGCGGTGCGGTCGAGTTCGACACGACCGCGCGGGCGCTGCACACCATGGACGCGTCCAACTACCGGCGCGTCCCGCTCGGCGTGGTGGCGCCCCGGGACGCGGACGACGTGGCGGCGGCGCTCGCGGTGTGCCGGGCGCACGGCGTGCCGGTCGTGGCCCGCGGCGGAGGCACGTCGATCGGCGGGCAGGCGACGGGCACGGGCGTGGTGCTCGACTTCACCCGCCACATGAACCGGATCGTGTCCCTGGACCCCGAGGAGCGCACGGCGGTGGTGCAGCCGGGCCTGGTCCTGGACCGCCTCCAGGAGGCCGCCGCCCCGCACGGCCTGCGCTTCGGCCCGGACCCCTCCACCCACGCCCGCTGCACGCTGGGCGGGATGATCGGCAACAACGCGTGCGGCTCGCACTCGGTGGCGTGGGGGACGACGGCGGACAACGTACGGGAGCTGTCGGTGCTCACCGCGCGGGGCGAGCCGCTGACCCTGGGCCGGGACTGGAAGGGCGCCCCCGAGGGCCTGCGGGCACTGGTGGAGGGGGAGTTGGCGCTCCTGCGCACCGGCTTCCCATCTCTGCCGCGCCGCATCTCCGGATACGCGCTGGACGCTCTGCTGCCGGAGAGGGGCGCGGACGTGGCCCGTTCCTTCTGCGGCTCCGAGGGCACGCTGGGCGTCCTGACGGAGGCGGTCGTCCGCCTCGTCGAGGCACCCCGCGCGCGTGCGCTCGCCGTGCTGGGGTACGCGGACGAGACGGCGGCGGCCCAGGCGGCGGCCGGGCTGCTGCCGCTCGGCCCGCTGACGGTGGAGGGCATGGCCGCCGATCTCGTACCACCGTCGGCGGGGCTGCCGCGCGGTGGCGCCTGGCTGTTCGTGGAGGCGGGCGGCGGGGATGAGGCGGAGGCACGCGCGCGTGCGGAGGCCGTCGTCCGGGCGGCGGACGTCACGGACGCCACGGTGGTCACCGACCCTGCCGGACAGCGCGCGCTGTGGCGGCTGCGGGAGGACGCCGCCGGTACGGCGACCCGTACGCCGGACGGGAGTGAAGCCTGGCCGGGCTGGGAGGACTGCGCGGTGCCGCCCGCCCGGCTCGGCGACTACCTCCGGGACTTCCGCCGCCTCCTGACCGGCCACGGCCTGCGCGGCACCCCGTACGGCCACTTCGGGGACGGCTGCATCCACGTCCGTATCGACTTCGACCTGCTGACCGAGGAGGGCGTCGCCCGATTCCGCCGCTTCTCCGAGGACCTCGCGGACCTGGTTGTCGCCCATGGCGGTTCGCTGTCGGGGGAGCACGGTGACGGGCAGGCGCGCGCGGAGCTGCTGCCGAAGATGTACGGCCCCGATCTGGTCGCCCTGTTCACCCGCGCCAAGGACCTGTGGGACCCGCGCGGCCTGCTCAACCCCGGAATGCTGGTCCGCCCGGCCCGCCTGGACGAGAACCTGAGGTTCGCGGTGCTTCCCCGGGAGCCGGTCGAGGTCGCCTTCGGCTATCCGGCGGACGGCGGGGACTTCTCGGCGGCGGTCCGCCGGTGCGTCGGCGTCGCCAAGTGCCGTACGACGACGGTGTCCGGCTCTTCGGTGATGTGCCCGTCCTTCCGGGCGACGGGCGCGGAGGAGCACTCCACGCGCGGGCGGGCCCGGCTGCTGCACGAGATGCTGGCGGGCGAGGTGGTGAGGGACGGCTGGCGCTCGACGGAGGTCAGGGACGCCCTCGACCTGTGCCTGTCCTGCAAGGGCTGCCGTACGGACTGCCCGGTCGGCGTCGACATGGCCGCGTACAAGGCGGAGTTCCTGCACCACCACTACGCCGGCCGCCGCCGCCCGGCCGCGCACTACGCGATGGGATGGCTGCCGCTGTGGCTGGGGGCGGTGGACCGCACCCGCACGGCCCCATTGGTCAACGCCCTGGCCTCGGCCGACCCCTTGGCGGCGCTCGCCAAGCGCCTGGCCGGGATCGCGCCCGAGCGCCGGCTCCCCCGGCTGCCACAGGAGCCGTTCACCCGATGGTGGAGGCGCACGACGGGCGGGCGCCTCCGCGCGACCGGCCCCCTGATGGCCCTCTGGCCGGACACCTTCACGGAACACCTGGCGCCGTCCGTGGGCCGCGCGGCGGTCCGCGTCCTGGAAGCGGCCGGCCTCGGGGTCGCTCTGCCGCCGGGCCGCCGTGGCCGGGTCTGCTGCGGCCTGACGTACGTCTCCACGGGCCAACTGGACCGCGCCCGCAAGGTCATGCGCCGCACCCTGGACCTGATGGAGCCGGTCCTGGCGGCGGGCGCCCCGGTTGTCGTCCTCGAGCCGAGCTGCGCCGCCGCCCTGCGCACGGACCTCCCCGAGCTGCTGCACGACGACCCGCGCGCACAGCGCCTCGCCACGGCGGTGCTGACGTTCGCGCAGGCCCTGGAGAAGCACGCCCCCGACTGGGCACCGCCCCGCCTCGACCGCCCGGCGGCCGGCCAGACCCACTGCCACCAGCACGCGGTCCTCGGCGACACGGCCGACCGCCGGTTGCGCACGGCGGCGGGCCTGACCGGCGAACTCACCGGCGGCTGCTGCGGCCTCGCGGGCAACTTCGGCTTCGAGAAGGGCCACTACGACGTCTCGACGGCCTGCGCGGAGGACCAACTGCTCCCCGCGGTGCGCTCGGCCCCACCGGACGCGGTGATCCTGGCGGACGGCTACTCCTGCCGCACCCAGCTCCGGCAACTGGCGGGCGTCAGGGCACGGCACCTGGCGGAGGTGATGGCGGAGGGGCTGGATGAGGCCGTCGACAAGGAGGGGGACGACTAAGTGAGCGACGTACTGGACCGGGTGGCGGTCCTCTCCGACATCCACGGCGTACTGCCCGCCCTGGAAGCGGTACTCGCGGAGCCGGAGGTCGCCGCCGCCGACCGCGTCGTGGTGACGGGCGACATCACGGCGGGCCCGCAGCCGGCCGAGGTCCTGGACCTGCTGGCGCGGGAGGGCGAGCGGGTGGTGTGGGTCGCGGGGAACGCGGACCGGGAGCTCGTCGAGTACCGCCGCGGCGAGCGGACGGACATTCCCGACCCGATCGGCCCGTATGCGGCGTCCCGGCTCCGCGACGAACAGGTCGACTTCCTGTCCGCTCTGCCGCTGACGGTGACACTCCCGGTGCGCGGTCTCGGCGACGTCCTGTTCTGCCACGCGACGCCGAGGAACGACGAGGAGGTCGTGCTCGTCGATTCGCCCATCACCCGCTGGGCGGAGGTGTGGGAGAAGCTGCCGGAAACGATCGGCACGGTGGTGTGCGGCCACACCCACATGCCGTACGTCCGCCTCGCCCAGGGCCGTCAGGTGGTCAACCCCGGCAGCGTCGGCATGCCCTACGGCCGTCCCGGCGCCCACTGGTGCCTTCTCGGCCCCGGAGTGGACCTGCGCAGAACGCACTTCGACATCCCGTCCGCCATCAGCCGCCTGACCCGGGAGTCGGCGTACGAGGACATCGCCGAGTGGGCGGACTACTTCCTCAACGCCCGGGCGGGCGACGCGGAGGTGCTGGAGGTGTTCGGACGGATGGAGGGGCGGTGATGGGCCCCGTGCGCGGGGGGCGTGCCGACGGAGGTGGTGTACCGGCGGAACTGCGACACATCCGGGAAATGTGGCGCAGTTCCGCGGGTACACCAAGGCGGTGGGGGCGGCCGGGTGGGTGTCGGACATGGGGATCAAGAGCCCGTCCGGACCCTGCACGCCCACGCCACCGCTCGAACGTTCGTCCGGCAGTCCCTGCACCGGCCGGGTTCTGCTGCGAGGCGAGCCGCCGCGCTCCGCGACAGGGGCGGCGGTTCACCCATCTCCCGGCAATCCCTAACCTCGCGCTTTCGCGAGACGTCGTGTCCGAGGGTTGATCGAATAAGCAGAGAGTGCTTCTGACCTGCAACGATGGGACTTGTCGAGGGTCCTGTT
>NZ_JBIAUC010000024.1:0-112849 GCF_042892355.1 Streptomyces sp. NPDC001796
CCGCGGGGGGGGTCCCCGGGGTTGTGGGTGGGGGGGGGCCCCGCCCCGCCCCGCTTTTGGGGGGGGGCGGCGCCGGGGGGGGGGGGCCCCCCCCCGGGGGGGGGGCCCCCCGCCCCCCCCCGGCCGCGGGGGTCGGAGCTCTTACTCGCTGGGCGCCCAGTAGTCGAGCAGGGTGGCCGTGCCCGGTTCCAGCGCCTTCCAGGAGCCGTCGAAGGAGAGCACGGCGAAGGCGGCGGCCGGGAAGCCGCGTCGGCTCATCCGCTCGCGGGCATCGCCCTCGGTCGCGCCGGACAGGACGTCGGCGAGGCCCTGGATGCCGGGGTTGTGACCGATCAGGACCACGTTCCGCACGTCGTCGGCGGTTTCGTTGAGCACGGCGATCAGCTCGCCGGGCGAGGCCTCGTAGAGCCGCTCCTCATAGACGGTCTTCGGCCGATGCGGCAGCTCCTGGACTGCGAGCTTCCAGGTCTCGCGGGTGCGGACGGCGGTGGAGCACAGGGCCAGGTCGAAGGGGATGCCGGTCTCGGCCAGCTTGAGTCCGGCGGCGGCCGCGTCCTGGCGGCCCCGGTCGGCGAGCGGACGTTCGTGGTCGGGAACCTGCGGCCAGTCGGCCTTCGCATGCCGGAAGAGGACAATCCTGCGGGGTTCTGCGGAGCTCATGAGTCCCAGCTTCGCATGAAACAGGCCAACGGGCGCAGGGAGTTGGCAGCGCCGCGATCTGCCTGCTCACCGGCCTCCTCACCGCCCGGATCCGCGGGAAGCGCACCGCACCCGGGCGGTGTCACGCCCCGATCAGGCCGGGTCACCGCGCGTGGTGCGTCACCGCGTGCTGGACGCGCTCGAGGAGGTGGCTGAGGGCGGGGTCGCCGCCGGCGCTCGTGTCCGCCGGGTTGAGTATCAGGGCCAGCAGGGCGATGAAGGCGAGCGTGGGCAGGGCGAGGGCCCACCAGGGCAGCCGGATGTCGACGCCGCCCGTGGTCGCCGGGCGGGGCCGGGTGTGCGTACGGGCCGACATGGCTGCCTCCGTGGGTCCTCGAGTGGTCCATGGGCCGCTCTCGCGACCACATCTCGAAGGTACGGACGCGGCGGCCCTCAACCCATCCGGTGATCCACCCACTTGACCCTGACACTCACCCCCTAGGGGATGGTGGGGCCAGCACCACCATGGGCCGTCACCGGTGCGTGGACGGTGAGGCGATCGTCACGGCGAGGCGATCGTCGCAATGACGGCGATGATCGCGAAGATGGCGAAGAACGCGCCGAAGACGAGCAGCATCTTCTTCTGGCCGTTCTGGGGATTCGGTTCGAGCACGGGCATACGCCCAGTTTCGCACCCCTCCCCTGCTCGGGCCGCGGCGGGGCGGCCCGTCGCTCAGCGCGTCGCCTCGTCCTCCACGATCCGGTCGCGGCCTGCCAGGACGCCCACCGCGATCTGCGGGAGCATGAGCCCGGCCATGAGAGCGAGCGGCCGGCCCCAGCCGCCGCTGTGCTGGTAGAGGACGCCGACCAGCAGCGGCCCCGGGATCGACAGCAGATACCCGGTGCTCTGCGCGAACGCCGACAGCTTGACCACGCCCGCGCCGGTGCGGGCCCGCATCCCCACCATGGTGAGCGCCAGCGGGAAGGCGCAGTTGGAGATGCCGAGCAGCACCGCCCACGCCCAGGCCCCGCCCGCCGGGGCCCAGTACAGGCCCGCGTATCCGGCCAGACCGCAGACACCGAGCGCGATCACGATCGGACCCTGGTGCGGCAGCCGGGCGGCCAGTCGCGGGATGAGAAAGGCGAGGGGCACGCCCATCACCATGGTGACGGCCAGCAGCACACCGGCCGTGCCGGCGGGCACCCCGGCGTCGCGGAAGATCTGCGCCATCCAGCCCATCGTGATGTAGGCCGCCGTGGCCTGGAGCCCGAAGAAGACGGCCAGCGCCCACGCGGTACGGCTACGGGTGATCCTCAGCCCGTCGGGCTCCACGCGCGCGGAGGCGGTGTCGCTGTCCGCGGAGACGGTGTCGCCGTCCGCTGGACCGGCGTCGCGCGCTCGGGCGAACGGGATCCACGGCAGAACGGCCGCCGCCGCCAGCGCCGCCCACACGGCGAGCCCGGACTGCCACCGTCCGCCCAGGGCGTCGGTCATGGGCACCGTGAGCGCTGCCGCCAGGGAGGTGCCCAGGGCCAGCGCCATGGAATACAGGCCGGTCATCGAGCCGACCCGGTCGGGGAACCAGCGCTTGACGATCACGGGCATCAGGACGTTGCTGACCGCGATGCCCATCAGGGCGAGCGCGCTCGCCGCCAGGAAGCCGGCGGTGTTCCCGGCATACGGGCGGATCACCAGGCCGGCGGTGATCGCGGCCATTCCGGCGCACACCACGGCGCCCGGCCCGAAGCGGCGGGCGAGTCGTGGCGCCATGACGCCGAAGACGGCGAAGCAGAGGGGCGGCACGGAGGTGAGCAGGCCCGCGACACTGCCGCTCATGCCGAGCCCGTCGCGCACCTCTTCGAGGAGGGCGCCGAGGCTGGTGATGGCGGGCCGCAGGTTGAGGGCGCTGAGGACGATGCCGACGACCAGCAGACGCGTCCGCCACGCGCGCGTGGCCAAGACCCCGGCATCGACCTGCTTCCCCTCGGAAACGCGTATCGGTGCGGACGTCGTTGTTCCGGTCTCTTCGGATGCCATGCGACTATCATAGAATCATAGGATGATTATAGGTGCGGGGTTGCGTTACGCTCCCGATCATCCGGCCACGCCTCCCGGGCCCGCACGAAGGACGGTCATGCCGCTGAGCCACCCCCGCAGATCCGCGCTGTCCGAGCAGGTCATCGCCGAGCTGCGGAACCAGATCACCTCGGGTGAGTGGCCGGTGGGCTCCCGCATCCCCACCGAGCCCGAACTGGTCGAGCAGCTGGGGGTCGCCCGCAACACGGTCCGCGAGGCCGTCCGGGCGCTCGCCCACAACGGCCTGCTGGACATCCGCCAGGGCTCCGGCACCTACGTGGTGGCGACCAGCGAACTGGCGGGCGTGATGCACCGCCGCTTCGCCGGCGCCGACCCGAACCACATCGCCGAGCTGCGGCGCACCCTGGAGTCGAGCGCCGCCCGGCTGGCGGCCGAGCGGCGTACCGAGCGGGACCTCAAGCAGTTGGACACCCTCCTCCTGCGCCGTGCGGAGGCCTGGGAGTCCGGGGACGCGGAGGCGTTCGTGACCGCCGACGCGACCTTCCACCTGGCCGTGGTGGCCGCGTCCCACAACGACGTGATGACCGCGATGTATGCGGACCTGGGCGAGGTGCTGCGGGACTGGCTGCGCGGCGACGTCGGCGAGGAGCTCACGCCGGAGGCGTACATGGACCACACGGCGCTCGTGGACGCGATCCGCGCGGGCGATGCCGACGCGGCGGGCGCGGCGGCGGCGAGCTATCCGCGCATGTGCGGTCCGGGGCACCCGGAGTCCGTCGGCCGCTGAGGCCCACTCATCTGTGGTGGGTGACCCACACCGAGCGCACCGCCTCCCAGCACCGCCCGGTCAGCCGTACGGTCATCGCGGGCCCCGCCTCGGCCGGGGCGGTGTCGGTGTCGATGTCCCACCACTGGGCGCACTGGATGTGCAGGCTCACGCGATCGGTGTCCGGATAGGGGTTGTGGCAGTACGCGACGACATGGGCGCCGGTGACACCGATTCGGCACTCGGAGCCGAAGGGCGCCGGGTCGGCGGACTTTCCGGCGTCCTCGCGCGCGTGCGACGCGCTGCGCTTCCCGTGCGGCGGCATGGCGTCGTACGGCAGGACCGTCACCAGGGCGAGCGCGAGGAAGGCCGGGGCGAAGCGGTGGGACAAGCGCACAAGGGAACCTCCTCGGCCGTGCGGCGTGCGGGGCGGTGCGTTGCTCCCAGCGTGGGTCCCGGACGGCCCGGCACGCCCGGTCAGGTACTCCGAACGGGCGACGCCCCGCTCCCCGCGCGCAGCGGGAAACGGGGCGTCGGCCTCGTACGACCGGGCGATGCGGGTGCGTAAGCGATTGCGCAATCGCTTACGCGGGCCGAGAGCGCGCGTTCACGCACTCCACGGCGTACCCGCGGCGCGGGCTCAGGCGCCGATGGCGTGCAGTCCGCCGTCCACGTGGACGATCTCGCCGGTGGTCTTCGGGAACCAGTCGCTCAGCAGGGCGACGATGCCCCGGCCGGCCGGCTCCGGGTCCTTCAGGTCCCACTCCAGCGGGGAGCGGCTGTCCCAGACGGAGGCCAGCTGGTCGAAGCCCGGGATGGACTTGGCGGCCATGGAGCCGAGCGGGCCCGCGGAGACGAGATTGCAGCGGATGTTCTGCTTGCCCAGGTCACGGGCGAGGTAGCGGCTGGTGGCCTCCAGGGCGGCCTTGGCCGGGCCCATCCAGTCGTACTGCGGCCAGGCGAACTGGGCGTCGAAGGTGAGGCCGACGACCGAGCCGCCGTTCTGCATCAGCGGCAGGCAGGCCATGGTCAGCGACTTCAGGGAGTACGCCGAGACGTGCATCGCGGTGGCGACCGACTCGAACGGGGTGTTGAGGAAGTTGCCACCGAGGGCGTCCTGAGGGGCGAAGCCGATGGAGTGGACGACGCCGTCGAGGCCGCCCAGCTCCTCGCCGACGACGTCGGCCAGGCGGCCGAGGTGCTCGTCGTTGGTGACGTCCAGCTCGACGACCTTGGTGGGCTTCGGCAGCTTCTTGGCGATGCGCTCGGTCAGGGTGGGCCGCGGGAACGCGGTCAGGATGACCTCGGCGCCCTGCTCCTGGGCGAGCTTCGCCGCGTGGAAGGCGATCGAGGCCTCCGTCAGCACACCGGTGATCAGGACGCGCTTGCCCTCGAGAATTCCGCTCATGGTGATCAGTGACCCATTCCCAGTCCGCCGTCAACGGGGATGACGGCTCCAGTGATGTACGAGGCGTCGTCGGAGGCGAGGAACCGCACCGTCGCGGCGATCTCCTCCGGCTGCGCGTACCGGCCGAGCGGCACCTGCGACACGATGCTCTCGCGCTGCTCGTCGGTGAGCGCCCGGGTCATGTCGGTGTCGACGAAACCGGGGGCGACGACGTTGAAGGTGATGTTGCGCGAGCCCAGCTCACGGGCGAGGGAGCGCGCGAAGCCGACCAGGGCGGCCTTGGAGGCGGCGTAGTTGGACTGCCCTGCCGAGCCGAGCAGTCCGACGACCGAGGAGATCAGCACCACGCGGCCCTTCTTGGCGCGCAGCATGCCGCGGTTGGCGCGCTTGACGACGCGGAAGGTGCCGGTCAGGTTGGTCTCGATGACGGAGGTGAAGTCCTCCTCGGACATCCGCATCAGAAGCTGGTCCCGGGTGACGCCGGCGTTGGCGACGAGGACCTCGACCGGGCCGTGCTGGGCCTCGATCTCCTTGTAGGCCTGCTCCACCTGCTCGGTGTCGGTGATGTCGCACTTGACCGCGAGGCAGCCCAATTCCTTCAGGGCGGCCGGAGGCTCACCCGAGCGGTACGTGATCGCGACCTTGTCGCCGGCGTCGGCGAACGCGCGGGCGATGGCGAGGCCGATGCCCCGGTTGCCTCCAGTGACGAGAACCGAGCGGCTCAACGGATCACCCTTTCGTTAGCGGTCAGGAACCCCTGCAGGACAGGCGCCTACGTCGAAAACCTATCGGTCCACCCGGCCGCGCGAACAATCGGGCACCGACAGTGGCGTGGGGGACTCACTGTCGGGTCCCTACAGAAGCGTCCGCCGTGGAGACGGTCCCGGACGGCCGGGTCCGGCCACCGGACGCAAAGGTGTGGTCCCTGCGCCCGCCCGCGCGACATGATCGGACCCGACAGGCCACGACAGCAGGGAGACCTCCGTGCCTCATTCCATCGACGAAGCCTTCACGGCACTGCCGCTGCGGGCCCTGGCCGACGCCGCGCTGGCACGCGCGCGGTCGCTCGGGGCCGAGCACGCCGACTTCCGGCTCGAGCGGGTGCGCAGTGCCGCCTGGCGGCTCAGGGACGGCAAGCCCGCCGGGTCCTCGGACACCACCGACCTGGGGTACGCGGTGCGGGTCGTGCACGGCGGGACCTGGGGGTTCGCCTCGGGTGTCGATCTGACCCAGGACTCCGCCGCCAAGGTCGCGTCGCAGGCCGTGGCGATGGCGAAGCTGTCGGCGCAGGTGATCAAGGCGGCGGGGTCGGACGAGCGGGTGGAGCTCGCGGACGAGCCGGTGCACTCCGAGAAGACGTGGGTCTCGTCGTACGAGATCGATCCCTTCACCGTGCCCGACGAGCAGAAGACGGGTCTGCTCGCCGAGTGGAGCGGGCGGCTGCTCGCGGCCGACGGCGTCAACCACGTGGACGCCTCCCTGCTGACCGTCCACGAGAACAAGTTCTACGCGGACACGGCGGGGACCGTGACCACCCAGCAGCGCGTGCGGCTGCATCCGCAGCTGACCGCCGTGTCGGTGGACGAGTCCACGGGTGAGTTCGACTCCATGCGCACTCTGGCGCCGCCGGTCGGGCGCGGGTGGGAGTACCTGACGGGCACCGGCTGGGACTGGGACGCGGAGCTGGAACAGATTCCGGGGCTGCTCGCCGAGAAGATGCGCGCGCCGAGCGTCGAGGCCGGGGTGTACGACCTGGTCGTCGACCCTTCCAACCTGTGGCTGACCATCCACGAGTCCATCGGGCACGCCACCGAACTGGACCGGGCCCTCGGCTACGAGGCCGCGTACGCCGGCACCTCCTTCGCCACCTTCGACCAGCTCGGCAAGCTCAGGTACGGCTCCGAGCTGATGAACGTCACCGGCGACCGCACCGCCGAGCACGGGCTCGCGACGATCGGGTACGACGACGAGGGCGTGGCGGCCCAGTCCTGGGACCTGGTCAAGGACGGAACGCTGGTCGGCTACCAGCTGGACCGGCGCATCGCGAGGCTCACCGGCTTCGAGCGGTCCAACGGGTGCGCGTACGCCGACTCCCCCGCGCACGTGCCGGTGCAGCGCATGGCCAACGTGTCGCTGCAGCCGGACCCGGCCGGACTGTCGACGGAGGATCTCATCGGGGGCGTGGACCGGGGCATCTACGTCGTCGGGGACCGCTCCTGGTCCATCGACATGCAGCGCTACAACTTCCAGTTCACCGGGCAGCGGTTCTTCAGGATCGAGAACGGGCGGATCACCGGTCAGCTGCGGGATGTCGCCTACCAGGCCACGACGACGGACTTCTGGGGCTCCATGGCGGCCGTCGGCGGTCCCCAGACGTACGTCCTCGGCGGCGCCTTCAACTGCGGCAAGGCCCAGCCGGGCCAGGTCGCGTCCGTCTCGCACGGCTGCCCCTCCGCTCTCTTCAGGGGAGTCAACATCCTCAACACCACGCAGGAGGCGGGTCGATGAGCGTCAGCCGCGGCGTCGGCCGGGGGTCCGGGGGTCGTCCCCCGGGACAGCACAGTCTCAACACCACGCAGGAGGCCGGTCGATGAGCGTCAGCCGCGGCATCGGCCGGGGGTCCGGGGGTCGCCCCCCGGGACAGCACAGTCTCAACACCACGCAGGAGGCCGGTCGATGAGTGCCCGTACGAACAAGCCGCACGAGATCGTCGAGCGTGCTCTCGAGCTGTCCCGCGCGGACGGGTGTGTCGTCATCGCCGACGAGCACTCCACCGCCAATCTGCGGTGGGCGGGCAACGCGCTGACCACGAACGGTGTCACCCGCGGGCGCACCCTCACCGTCGTCGCGACCGTCGACGGCAAGGAGGGCACCGCCTCCGGGGTCGTCTCCCGCTCGGCGGTCACCGCGGACGAGCTGGAGCCCCTGGTCCGGGCCGCGGAGGCCGCCGCGCGCGGCGCCGGGCCGGCCGAGGACGCGCAGCCGCTGGTCACGGGCGTGGCCGAGTCGCCGGACTTCACGGACGCGCCCACAGAGACCTCCTCCGCCGTCTTCACGGACTTCGCGCCGGCGCTCGGCGAGTCGTTCGCGCGAGCCCGTGCGGGTGGGCGCGAGCTGTACGGCTTCGCCAACCATGAGCTCGTGTCGACGTACCTGGGTACGTCCACCGGGCTGCGCCTGCGCCACGACCAGCCCAACGGCACGCTGGAGCTGAACGCGAAGTCCCCGGACCGTACGCGTTCGGCATGGGCGGGGCGTTCGACCCGTGACTTCAAGGACGTCGACCCGGCGGCGCTGGACGCGGAGCTGGCCCAGCGGCTGGCGTGGGCGGAGCGCAGGATCGAGCTGCCCGCGGGCCGCTACGAGACGCTGCTGCCCCCGACGGCGGTCGCGGACCTGCTGATCTACCAGCTGTGGTCGGCGTCGGCCCGGGACGCGGCCGAGGGCCGTACGGTCTTCAGCAAGCCCGGCGGCGGCACCCGCGTCGGCGAGAGGCTCTCCGAGCTGCCGCTGACCCTGCGCAGCGATCCGAACGAACCAGGTCTGGAGACACCGCCCTTCGTGGTCGCGCACGCCTCCGGCGACGACATGTCGGTGTTCGACAACGGGCTGCCGGTGCGGGCCACCGAGTGGATCGGCGGCGGCGAGCTGAAGCACCTGACGACCACCCGGCACACCGCGGCCCTGACCGGGCTGCCGCTCGCGCCCGCGATCGGGAACCTGATCCTGGACGGGGGCGCCGACCGCTCCTTGGAGGAGATGGTCGCCGACACCGGGCGCGGGCTGCTGCTGACCTGCCTGTGGTACATCCGCGAGGTCGACCCGGCGACCCTGCTGCTCACCGGCCTGACCCGGGACGGCGTCTACCTGGTCGAGAACGGCGAGGTCGTCGGCGAGGTCAACAACTTCCGGTTCAACGAGTCCCCGGTCGGCCTGCTGGGTCGCGCCACCGAGGCCGGCCGCACGGAGAAGACCCTGCCGCGCGAGTGGAGCGACTGGTTCACCCGAGCCGCGATGCCGCCGCTGCGGGTGCCGGACTTCAACATGAGCTCGGTCAGCCAGGGCGTGTGACGCCCTGGGGCACGCAGGGCAGGAAGGAGGGGCGGTCCCGTCATGGGCCCGCCCCTTCGCCGTACCGTCATGCCCGCTGTCTGCTGCCCCTGCGTGTCATGTACGCCATCTCGCCGACGAAGACGAGGAGGACCGCCGCGGCGAGCTGGAGGCCGTGGCGGCCCCAGTCGATGCCCGGGGTGGCGGCGATCCCGATGGCGCGGGCGACAGCGTTCCCCACGAGGCCGCCGATCGTGCCCAGGAGGGTGGTCAGCCACAGCGGGCTGTGCTGTCTGCCCGGCAGGATGAGCTTGGCCAGCAGGCCCAGCACGAATCCGACGATGATCGCCCACAACCAGCCCATGGCTGCCTCCTCGACTCCTCGCACCTTGTACGGCTCGACGTGAGACGTGAGCAGTACGCCCAGTCTCGGACCGCCCGCCGTACGGCGCACGCCGGGATCACCCGTACGCAGGGTCCGCGGTGCGTTCACGCAGGCAGGCGGTGCCCCGGTCTCGATGGCGCCCGGGGCGCGGCGTAACGTGGTGAGTGTTCGGGCTCGGGTCCTGACCGGCTACGCGGCAGGTACGGGCCGGGGAGAGTCCGGGACAGGCGGGTGGTGTGGTGTGATGCGGAAGCGGAGCGGCGGCGGCAGCGCCCAGGTGTTCCGGATCACGGGCGCCCGGCAGGGGCTCGAGGCGGACGTGCGCGGCCGGCAGCGCCGCTATGTCGTGTCGATGAGCATCCGTACGGTGTCGGTGATCCTCGCGGCCACCCTGTGGAACGTGGAGCGGCCCGTCGCGATCATCGCGCTGGTGCTCGGCGCTGCGCTGCCCTACATCGCCGTGGTCATCGCGAACGCCGGGCGGGAGAACGCGCCGTCGCTGCCGTCGACGTTCATCAACGTGCCGGTGCGTCCGATGATCGCGCCGCCGGCGGCGGACGCATCGAAGGAATCCGGTCAGGACGACGCCCCGGCGGAGCCCGCGGCCGGAGTCCCGGGCGAACCACGCGAGCGGACCTGACCACGACGGATGCCGGGCAAGCGGAATCGCCCCCCGCACCAAGCTCAGGAAAAGCTCAGATCAATCATGTTGTTCCGGTGCCGGGTACAGGGTTACCCGTGACATACTTCGTACGCGCTCCGCATCCCCCGTCGGAGCGACAGACCGACGCCGGGCAGCTCCCCCCGTGGCTGCTCGGCGTCGCCTTGTTTGCCGTGGCTGTGAGACGAAGCTGTGACTGACGAAACCCCGATCTGCTCCGCCAAGGGCTGCCGTGCCGACGCCGTGTGGGTGCTGGCGTGGAACAACCCGAAGATCCACACGCCGGAGCGCCGCAAGACGTGGCTGGCGTGCGAGGAGCACCGGGAGCATCTGTCGCAGTTCCTCGGTGTGCGGGGGTTCCTGAAGGACGTCGTCAAGCTGGAGGACTGGGAAGCGCCCGAGGGCGCCTGACACCCCAGCGGTACTAACCCCCGATCGCCGACATCGGCCGGTCCGGCTGGACGAACGACGGGTCGTCCAGGCCCGCGCCCGCCTTCTTGCCCCACATCGCGAGCCGCCAGATGCGGGCGATCTCCTCGTCCGGAGCGCCGGAGCGGAGCGCGCCGCGCAGGTCGGTCTCCTCGGTGGCGAACAGGCAGGTGCGTATCTGGCCGTCGGCCGTCAGGCGGGTGCGGTCGCAGGCCGCGCAGAACGGGCGGGTCACCGAGGCGATGACGCCGACGCGGTGCGGACCGCCGTCGACGAGCCAGCGTTCGGCCGGGGCGGAGCCGCGCTCCTCGGCTTGCTCCGGGGTCAGCTCGAAGCGGGTGCGCAGCGAGGCGAGGATGTCCCCGGCGGTGACCATGCCCTCGCGCTTCCAGCCGTGCTGGGCGTCCAGGGGCATCTGCTCGATGAAGCGCAGCTCGTAGTCGTGCTCGATCGCCCAGGCGAGCAGGTCCGGGGCCTCGTCGGCGTTCAGGCCCGGCATGAGGACCGCGTTGACCTTGACCGGGGTCAGGCAGGCCTCCCGGGCGGCCGTCAGGCCGTGGAGGACGTCCTTGTGGCGGTCCCTGCGGGTGAGGGTCTTGAAGACGTCCGGGCGCAGGGTGTCCAGCGAGACGTTCACCCGGTCCAGGCCCGCCGCCTTCAGGGCCGCCGCGGTGCGTCCGAGGCCGATGCCGTTGGTGGTGAGAGACATCTGGGGGCGGGGCCGAAGGGCCGCGACCCGCTCCACGATGCCGACCAGACCGGGGCGCAGCAGAGGCTCGCCGCCGGTGAAGCGGACCTCCTCGATGCCCAGTGAGGTGACCGCGATGCCGATCAGGCGGACGATCTCGTCGTCTGTGAGCAGGTCCGGCTTGGCCAGCCACTGCAGGCCCTCCTCGGGCATGCAGTACGTACAGCGCAGATTGCACCGGTCGGTCAGCGAGACCCTGAGGTCGGTGGCCACCCGGCCGTAGGTGTCGATGAGCACGTGGGCCCCCTCCCTCGTCGCGGATCACAGATTCTCCGTCACCCGTACTATCACCTGCGAGCCTACGTGACGCGACTGACAACGACAGCCGCCCGTTCCCGCGAGGGACGACGCGGCCGCGTCGTAGGACCCCACGATCCTGACGACGCGGCCGTCGGCGAGAAGCGGAGCTCAGTGCGCCCCGGCGCCGGTCAGCGACCGCACCTCCAGCTCGGCGTACTTGCCCGCGTCGGGCTCCTCCTTCGACAGGAGGGTGCCGAGCCAGCCCAGCAGGAAGCCGACCGGGATGGAGATGATGCCCGGGTTGTCCAGCGGGAACCAGTAGAAGTCGACTTTCGGGAACATCGACGTCGGCTTGCCCGAGACCACCGGCGAGAACAGCACCAGGCCGACGGCGGTGACCAGGCCGCCGTAGATCGACCACAGGGCGCCGGAGGTGGTGAACCGCTTCCAGAACAGGCTGTAGAGGATCGTCGGCAGGTTGGCGGAGGCCGCGACCGCGAAGGCCAGGGCGACCAGGCCGGCGACGTTCAGGTCACGGGCCAGGGCGCCGAGGACGATGGAGACGGCACCGATGCCGACCGTCGCCCACCGGGCCGCGCCCACCTCCTGCTTCTCGGTGGCGGTGCCCTTCTTGATGACGTTCGCGTAGATGTCGTGCGCGAACGACGAGGAGGAGGCCAGGGTCAGGCCGGCCACGACCGCGAGGATGGTGGCGAAGGCGACCGCGGAGATGGTGGCCAGCAGGATGGCGCCCCAGCTGGAGTCCACCCCGCCGAGGTGCAGGGCGAGCAGGGGTGCGGCGGTGTTGCCCGCCTTGTTGGAGGCGATGATCTCGTCCGGTTTGATGAGTGCCGCGGCACCGAAGCCGAGGGCGAGCGTCATCAGGTAGAAGGCGCCGATGAGGCCGATGGCCCAGTTCACGGACTTCCGGGCCGCCTTGGCGGTGGGCACGGTGTAGAAGCGGATCAGGATGTGCGGCAGGCCGGCGGTGCCGAGGACCAGGGCGATCCCGAGGGAGATGAAGTCCAGTTTGGTGGTGCCCGTGGCGCCGTACTTCAGGCCGGGCTCCAGGAAGGCGGAGCCCTTGCCGCTGTTGTCGGCGGCCTTGCCGAGCAGGTCGGAGATGTTGAAGTGGAACTTCAGCAGCACCAGGAAGGTCAGCAGCAGGGCGCCCGCGATCAGCAGCACGGCCTTGACCATCTGCACCCAGGTGGTGCCCTTCATGCCACCGATCGTGACGTACACGATCATCAGCACGCCGACCAGGGCGACGATGCCGATCTTGCCGCCGTCGCTGGTGATGCCGAGCAGCAGTGAGACGAGGACGCCCGCGCCCGCCATCTGTGCCAGCAGGTAGAAGATCGACACGACGATCGTGGAGGTGCCGGCGGCGGTGCGGACCGGGCGCTGGCGCATGCGGTAGGCGAGGACGTCGCCCATGGTGTAGCGGCCGGAGTTGCGCAGTGGCTCGGCGACCAGGAGCAGGGCGACCAGCCAGGCGACCAGGAAGCCGATGGAGTACAGGAAGCCGTCGTAGCCGAAGAGGGCGATGGCGCCCGCGATGCCGAGGAAGGACGCCGCGGACATGTAGTCGCCGGAGACGGCGAGGCCGTTCTGGAAGGCGGTGAACTGCCGTCCGCCCGCGTAGAAGTCGGCGGCGTCCTTGGTCTGACGGCCCGCCCAGACGGTGATGACGAGGGTCGCGGCGACGAACACCGCGAACAGGGTGATGATCAGCGGCCGGTGCTCGCTCGCCTCACCGGCGGCCAGGACGAGTGCGGGGCTCATGCGCGGCCCTCCATCCGGGACTTGATGGCCTCGGCCTTGGGGTCGAGCTTGGCGGCGGCGTGCCGCGCGTACCACCAGGCGATCAGGAACGTGGTGAGGAACTGGGCGAGGCCGAGCACCAGGGCGACGTTGACGTTGCCGAAGAGCTTGGTGCCCATGAAATCGCCCGCGTAGTTGGACAGCAGGACGTAGGCCAGGTACCAGGCGATGAACGCCACGGTCAGCGGGAAGGCGAACGAGCGGTGGGAGCGGCGCAGTTCGGTGAACTCGGCGCTCTGCTGCACCGCGCCGAACTCCTCGGCGGACGGCAGGACGTGTTCGGTCCTGGAGGGGGGAGGTGCGTCGGTGGCCACGGTGTCTCCTCGCGTTGCGGGTGGGGTGACGGCAATCACGTAACCGGCTGCGACCGTAGCGCTCCGGATTGTGATCCGACAGGGGCCCTCGGCCGTGTGCGGGCTCCCTGTCCTGGGTCACGGCGCCGCGCGGGGGCCGGTTCAACTCCCTTTTTTAATTTCGCTTGAACTTGTTGCTGGCCGGGCCGAGCGGCGGATAGCTTCGCCCTGCACCACTCGTCATGTACCTGCCGGTCACGTCACCCGTGTCCGGCAGGTTCACGTTTTCCGGATGATGTGGAGACCCCATGGCTCATCGCCGTTCGAGACGCCGCCTCGCCCTTGCGGTACCCGTCGTGCTGTCGCTCACCGCATCGCTGGGCTTCCTGCCGGGTGCCGCCTCGGCCGCCCCGCGCACCGCCACCACCGCCCAGAGCGCCGAGGGGCAGGAACTCGCCTACGTCGTCAACACCCGGACGGACCGTCACACGCTCTCGACGGTGCAGCAGGCGATAACCGCGGCCGGTGGCACGATCGTGGTGACGTACGACAAGATCGGCGTGATCGTCGCGCACTCCGCCAATCCGGACTTCGCCCGCACCCTCCGCGCCGTCCGCGGAGTGCAGTCCGCGGGCGCGACCCGGACCGCCCCGTTGACGGCCGCGGGCACGACGGACGAGGGCGCCGCGCAGTACCTGACGAAGGCGGAGGCGGCGAAGATCACGAAGTCCTCGGCGACCGCGGACGGCAGCGAGCCCCTCGAGGCCGACCAGTGGGACCTTCGCGCGATAGGCGCCGACAAGGCCGCGAAGATCAACCCGGGCAGCCGCAACGTCACGGTCGCCGTCATCGACACCGGTGTCGACGACACGCACCCGGACCTCGCGCCGAACTTCTCCGCGTCGCAGTCCGCGAACTGCGTCGGCGGCAAGGCGGACACCGCGTACGGCGCCTGGCGGCCGGCGAAGCCCGAGCACTACCACGGCACCCATGTCGCCGGCGAGATCGCGGCGGCCCGCAACGGCATCGGCGTCGCCGGTGTCGCCCCGAACGTCAAGGTCTCCGCCATCAAGGTGGCCGACCCGGTCAACGAGCTCTTCTACCCCGAGAGCGTCGTCTGCGCGTTCGTGTTTGCCGCCGACCACGGCGTCGAGATCACGAACAACAGCTACTACGTGGACCCGTGGCTGTACAACTGCATGGACGACCCGGACCAGCGGGCCATCGTCGACGCGGTCGACCGGGCCCAGCTGTACGCCCAGCGCAAGGGCACCCTCAACGTCGCCTCGGCGGGCAATTCCAACGACGACCTGGACTCCCACGCCCTGGTCGACGATTCCAGCCCCGACGACTCGACCGCGGTGACCCGCACCGTCGACCCGCACGAGTGCTTCGACGTGCCGACCCAGTTGCCGGGCGTCGTCACGGTCAGCGCGACGGGGGTCACCAATGCCAAGTCCTACTACTCCAGTTACGGCGACGGCGTGATCGACGTCGCCGGCCCGGGCGGAGACAAGTACCAGATCCCGGACACACCGTCGAAGAACGGGCGCATCCTCTCCACGATGCCGAACGGCCAGTACGGCTTCCTGCAGGGCACGTCGATGGCGTCGCCGCACGTCGCGGGCGTGGCCGCACTGCTGAAGTCCGCGCACCCGTGGGCGACCCCGGCCCAGCTCCAGGCGCTCCTCAAGGCGCAGGCGGACAACCCGGGCTGCCCGACCGCCCCCTACGACGGCGACGGCGACGGGGTCGTGGACGCGAAATGCGTGGGCGGCAAGCGCGTGAACGGGTTCTACGGCTTCGGCATCGTCAACGCCCTGCGCGCGGTGAAGTAGTCGCCGGCGGTCGGACCGCTGAGAAGCCGCGCAGAAGGGGCCGGGCCTGCGCACGGCCCCTTCGCCATGGCGATCCTGTCCACAGGGCATAGTGCCCACCATGACGGACACAGAGTTGGCGTGGGCGGCACTGGGCGGCGATCCCGCACTGTTGCAGAGGATCACGACGGTCGTACGGGAGGGGGCGCTGCCCTCGCGGCTTCCCGTACGGGAGGTGGCGCGGGCCTGCGTCGGGGTGTGCGCGCTGGCCGCCGCCGAGTGGGCGGCGCGGCGGTCCGGGCCGGCGGAGGTGCCACAGGTGCGGGTCGACGACGGGGCCGTGGCGACCGCCTTCCACAGCGAGCGGCATCTGCTGGTCGACGGCCGCGAACCGGTCAACTTCGCGCCACTTTCGCGCTTCTGGCGCACGGCGGACGGTTGGGTGCGCACCCACGCGAACTATCCGCACCACCGGGAACGTCTGCTCGCCGCTCTGGGACTGGCGGCGGACGCGTCCGTGGAGACCGTGGCCGCCGCGCTCGCCGAGCGGCCGGCCGTCGAGGTGGAGGAGAGCGTGTACGCGGCCGGCGGGCTCGCGGTCGCGCTGCGCACGCCCTGGGAGTGGGCGGCGCATGAACAGGGTCGCGCCGTCGCCGCGCACCCGCTGGTGGGGCGTGAGCGGCTGGACAAGGCGCCCGTACGCCCCCTCGTGCGGCTGGACGGTGATCCGCTGCTCCCCCTGGCGGGCGTCCGCGTCCTGGACCTCACCCGGGTCATCTCAGGCCCCGTGGCCACGCGCACGCTGGCACTGCTCGGCGCGGACGTCCTGCGCATCGACAGCCCGCACCTGCCCGAACTCCCCGACCAGCACGCCGACATGGACATCGGGAAGCGATCCGCCGCCCTGGACCTGACGGCGTCCGCGGACCGGCGGGCCTTCGAGAATCTGCTGGTGGAGGCGGACGTGGTCGTCACGGGCTACCGGCCCGGCTCACTCGACCGGTTCGGCATCTCCGCCGAGCAACTGGCCGAACGCCGGCCCGGCCTGGTCGTGGCGCAGTTGTCGGCGTGGGGCGCGTACGGGCCGTGGGGCGGACGGCGCGGCTTCGACAGCCTGGTGCAGGTCGCCACCGGGATCGCGGCGACCGAGGGGGCGCCGGAGCGGCCGGGTTCGCTGCCCGCGCAGGCCCTCGATCACGGCACGGGGTATCTACTGGCCGGGGCGGTCCTGAGGTCCCTGACCGAGCAGACCGAGGAGGGCGGGACCCGGGTGCTACGGCTGGCGCTGGCACGGACGGCGGCCTGGCTGACGGACGGGGCCGTCCGGAACGCCGGGGGCGCACAGGACGCCGGGGGCGGGCAGGTGTACGACGGCCCCGAGCCCTGGCTCGCCGAGACCGACAGCCCGCTGGGCAGGCTGCGGTACGCCCTGTCACCGGTCCGCTTCGCAGGCGGGCCGGTCGACTGGGCGCGTCCGGCGGGGCGGTGGGGGCAGGACCCGGCGCGGTGGCAGCCGGACCCGCGCGGGAACTGAGTCACCGGTGGCCGACATCGCACCCGTGGGCGGAATGCGTCTCCTCAGTTGATTGACTTCGGTTGCCCGGTTCTGTGGCGACTGGCGAAGATCCTGACATGAGCTCGATACGTCCCGCTGCCCAGCCCGACGGCTCAAACTCAGACTCCGGCTCCGGCTCCGACATGACGCCCGCGCCCGCCCCGGTCGCCGTGCCCGTCTCGCGCCCCTCGGCCCGCCGGGCCGTCGCCGCGCTCGTCCTTGTGACGGCCGCCGCCCTGATGCCGCTGCTCGGCCCCTCGGCCGCGCTGCACGGCACGGGTGAGGCGGCCGCGCCGGGGGCGGGTGGCATCGGCCTGCTGCGTGCGGTGCTGTTCGCGGCGCTGTGCATACCCGTGGGCGAGCTGTTGGTCGCTCGCCTGGTGCGTCGGACGCCGGGTGCGCCCGTGGCGGAGGAGCCGCGCAGTTGGGCGCCCTGGGCGGCCGGTGCGGGTTTCGTCGCGGCGCTGGGGCTCGCCTCGGTCGTCGCCACCGGCAATCTGGTCCCCGACAGGCTCGCCCAGATCGACGTCGGCGGGCTGTACCGCACCCGGGACGGCGCGCTGGCCCTGCTGGAGGTCAACGCGTTTCTCGTGGCCGGCCTGTGCGCGCTGTCGCGGCGAACGGCGCTCCAGGTCTGGCCGCTGACCGCGGTGGTCGTCGCCGAGGCGCTGCGCGCCCACCCGGCCACCGAGCACTCCCCTCTGGTCGGGTCCGGCCTGACGCTGGTTCACCTCGGCTGTGCTGCGCTGTGGTCGGGCGGTCTGCTGCACGCCCTGCGGCTGCTGACGCACTGGCGCACGGCTCCGGCGGCGGGCGCCGCTCTGCTGGGCCGCTACGCGCGCGTGGCGGCCGTTCTGCTCGCCTCGATCACCGCGACGGGAGTGTGGAGTTCGCTGCGCCGCATGCCGCCGGACACCGTCCTCGACCAGTTGACGACTACGGCGTACGGCCGCACGCTGGTCGCGAAGCTGCTGCTGGTGGCCGTCGTCGCCGTGCTCGCCCTGGCCGCCCGGCTGCGACTGCGGCGCGCCGCCGACCCGCTCGGCGCCTGTGTGCCCGCGCGGGCGGAAGTGGTGGTGCTGGGGCTGGTGGTCGCGGTCTCGGGCCTGCTGACGGCGCTGCCGCTCCCGATCCGCTGGTCATGACCGGCCGGCCGTGGCGAGCGTCCTCGGGAGTCGGCAGGACGAGGAGCATCGGCGGCCCGGTGGCCGATGGCCGGGTCACACACCCGCCGCCCCCAGCAACGTCCCTGCCGCGTAGGTGATCCCCATCGCCAAGGCGCCGCCCAGTACGTTGCGGGCCACGGCCTGTCCCGGCTTCGCCGCGCCCAGGCGGGCGCTCGTCCAGCCGGTGATGACGAGCGCGGCCAGGACGGAGGCGACCGTCACGAGCAGGCGCACCCCGGCCGGAGGCAGCACGATCGCCAGCAGCGGCAGCAGCGCCCCCACCGTGAACGCCAGGAAGCTCGCCCACGCCGCGTGCCAGGGGTTCGTCAGCTCGTCGGGGTCGATGCCGAGTTCCACGCGCGCGTGGGCGCGCAGGGCGTCCCGTGCCGTCAACTGCAGCGCGGCCTCGCGGGCCACGTGCGGGGACAGGCCGCGCCGCTCCAGTATCTCCGCCAGTTCCTCGAGCTCTGCCTCCGGCTGCTCCCTCAGTTCCCGCCTCTCCAGGGCCAGCGCCGCCTGCTCCGAGTCCCGTTGGGTCGACACGGACACGTACTCGCCCGCCGCCATCGACATGGAGCCGGCCAGCAGCCCGGCGAGGCCGGCCGTCAGCAGCGTGCCGCGGTCCGTCGTCGCCCCGGCGACGCCGACGACCAGGCCCGCCGTGGACACGATGCCGTCGTTCGCGCCGAGCACCGCCGCCCGCAGCCAGTTCAGCCGCGCGCCGAGGGCGCCGCCGTGTGCCTCGTCGTCGTGCGTGGGTTCCATCACACGGGGAGGATGGCACCTCTCGAGGCGGACGGCACCCCGGGCGCGCCCGTCACCGGCTCCCCTGACGGGAGCTCAGCTACGGTGTCGTCAACTGGTGCGAGGGGACTCCAGGGTTGTGCGCCCGGCGCGAGAGGATCGGGGGTCGTGGGTGGGGCGTGGGGCTGTCAGTCGTGGCCCGTATCCTCAGTGACCATGCTCGAAGACCGTACGACCGCGGCGTCCCCGGCCGCCTGGCCGGCCGCGTATCCGGAGAGGTACGCGGTCGTCGACGTGGAGACCACCGGCCTGGCCCGGGACGACCGGATCATCTCGGCCGCCGTCTACCGGCTGGACGCGCGCGGTGAGGTCGAGGACCACTGGTACACGCTGGTCAACCCGGAGCGCGACCCGGGCCCGGTGTGGATCCACGGTCTGACGAGCGAGGCCCTCGAAGGGGCGCCCCTGTTCCAGGACATCGCCGAGGAGTTCGCGGCCCGGCTCGACGGCCGCGTGCTCGTCGCGCACAACGCGGTCTTCGACTGGCAGATGATCGCCCGGGAGTACGCGCGCGCGGAGCGCGAGGCGCCGGTCCGTCAGCGGCTGTGCACCATCGCGCTGTCGAAGGAGCTGCGCCTGCCGCTGGCCAACCACAAGCTGGAGACGCTGGCCGCGCACTTTGGGGTGGTCCAGCAGCGCGCGCACCACGCGCTGGACGACGCGCGGGTGCTGGCCGAGGCGTTCCGGCCGAGTCTGCACGCCGCCGCCCGGGACGGCGTACGGCTGCCGCTGCTGGAGTGCCGCCCGCTGACGGAGTGGTCCGCCACCCCCACGGTGCCCCGCCAGTCCTCCGGGGGCTACCGACCCAGCAGTTGGCGCCCCTCCCGCAGGCGCCCCGCCTGCCCCTACCCCAACCCGGGCCGGTACGAGGAGGGCAAGCGGCTCAAGCAGGGCATGCGGGTGGCGTTCTCCGGGGACACCTCGACCGACCGGGAGCTGCTGGAGGACCGCGCCGTCGAGGCGGGGCTGCACGTGGCGACGAGCCTGTCCCGGCTCACCAGCCTGCTCGTCACCAACGACCCGGACTCGGGCACCTCCAAGACCGTGAAGGCGCGGCAGTACGGGACACCGGTGATCGACGAGGCGGCGTTCGGGCAGTTGCTGCGGGACGTGGAGCCCGCGTCGCCGGAGTGACCGTACCGTCGGCGGAGTGACCCGTACGGACGGGTGATTGCCGCGCGACTCGCCCGGCGCCCGCTCGCCCGCGCCGCGGCGACGGCTCACGCTGTGGCGCATGGCACGTTGCGAGGTCTGCGGAAACGACTACGGAATGACGTTCGAGGTGCACGCGCAGGGCGCGGTGCACGTCTTCGACTGTTTCGCCTGCGCCATCCACCGTATGGCGCCCATCTGCGAACACTGTCGCGTCCAGATCATCGGCCAGGGCGTCGACGTCGACGGCCACTGGTACTGCGGCGCCCACTGCGCCCGCGCGGAGGGGCAGGTGGGGATCGTCGACCGGGTCTGAGGCACCCCCGTGCGGGCGCGGCCCGGTCCGAGATGTACCGTCGTGGGGTGTACCGCTTCCTGTTGTCCCGGCAGTGGGTGATCCTCACCCTCGTGGCTCTCCTGCTCATCCCCACGATGATCAGGCTGGGCTTCTGGCAGCTGCACCGTCACGACCACAGGCAGTCGCTGAACAAGCTGATCACCGAATCGCTGGCCGCGTCGCCCGTGCCCGCCGAGACGCTCACCTCGGTGGGCGGCACCGTCCGGCACGAGGACCTCTACCGCCGGGTGACCGCGAAGGGCCGCTTCGACGCGGCGCACGAACTGGTGGTGCGCCGTCGTACGAACTCGGCCAACGAGGTCGGCTACCACGTCCTGACCCCCTTCGTGCTGAACGACGGCAGGACGCTCCTCGTCAACCGGGGCTGGATCGACTCCCCCGCCTCGCAGACCGCCTTCCCGGACATCCCGGCACCCGCCCAGGGCGAGATCACGGTCACCGGTCGGCTGATGCAGGACGAGACGACGGCCGCGAGCGGCATCAAGAACCTCAAGGGGTTGCCCGACCGCCAGATCATGCTGATCAACAGCAAGCAGGTCGGCGCTCTGCTGCGCGACGCGGGCGACACCTCCGCCAAGGAACTGCTCGGCGGCTACGTGGAACTGGTCTCCCCGGCCCCGAAGGGCGGCAGCCCCGAGCTGATCCCGTCGCCCAAGGAGGACAGCAGCTGGATCGGCCTCGGCGACATCAATCTGCCGTACGCGGTCCAGTGGTGGCTGTTCGCGGCGGGCGTTCCCCTCGGCTGGGTGATCCTGGTCCGCCGCGAGGCCCGGGAGCGGGCGAAGGCGGCGCAGGAGACGAGCGAGGAGCCGGCACCGGCCACGGTATGACCCCGGCCGGGTCCGCTCGGGTCCGGTGGCGGTCGGCGCTCTTCTCCGGCGCGGGCGCCACTGAGCATGGACCAGCGGTACGCACGTGGGCGGCACGGCGTCACCCGCCCGGCCCACCCCCTGGTTGCCGCCTCATCCCATCGGGAACCCGCTCCCCGTGCACCCGCGGATCGAGGACTACGCACTCATCGGCGACGAACAGACCGCCGCCCTGGTCGGCCGGGACGGGTCCATCGACTGGCTGTGCCTGCCCCGCTTCGACTCGCCCGCCTGCTTCGCCAAGCTGCTCGGCAGCGAGGAGCACGGCCACTGGAGGATCGTGCCCAGGGGCGCCCACCTGTGCACGCGCCGCGCCTACCGTCCCGACACCCTCGTCCTCGACACCGACTGGGACACCCCGGACGGCACGGTCCGCGTCACCGACTTCATGCCCCAGCGCGACCGCGCCCCCGACGTCGTACGCGTCATCGAGGGCCTGGACGGCCGGGTCACCGTGCACGGTGAGCTCCGGCTGCGCTTCGACTACGGCTCGATCGTGCCGTGGATGCGGCGGAGCGACGGTCACCGGGTGGCGGTGGCGGGACCGGACTCGGTGTGGTTGCGCAGTGAGCCCCCCGTGCGCACCTGGGGCAAGGACTTCGCCACCCACTCCGAGTTCACGGTCGGCAAAGGGGACAGGGTCGCCTTCGTCCTGACCTGGCACCCCTCCCACGAGCCCCGCCCCGCCCTCGTCGACCCGTTCGAGGCCCTGGACAGCAGTGTCGAGGACTGGCGCGCGTGGGCGGCGCGGTGCCGTTACCGCGGCCCGCACCGGGACGTCGTGGTCCGCTCCCTGATCACCCTCAAGGCGCTCACCTACGCGCCCACCGGCGGTATCGTCGCGGCCCCCACCACCTCCCTGCCGGAGTCCCTGGGCGGCGTACGCAACTGGGACTACCGCTACAGCTGGCTGCGCGATTCCACGCTCACCCTCCAGGCCCTGCTGGCGGCCGGCTACCACGAGGAGGCCGAGGCCTGGCGTGACTGGCTGCTGCGCGCGGTCGCCGGCAAGCCGGCGGACCTGCAGATCATGTACGGCATCTCGGGCGAGCGGCGGCTGCCCGAGTACGAGCTGCCCTGGCTGCCCGGTTTCCACGGTTCGGCGCCGGTCCGGGTCGGCAACGACGCGGTGAGGCAGTTCCAGCTGGACGTGTACGGCGAGGTCATCGACTCCCTGTCGGTGGCCCGCCGCGCGGGTCTGCCCGTCAGACCGCCCATGTGGCGGGTGCAGTGCGCGCTGCTGGAGTTCCTGCGGACGGCCTGGCGGCAGCCTGACGCGGGACTGTGGGAGGTGCGCGGGCGGCGCCGCCACTTCGTCTACTCGAAGGTGATGGCATGGGTGGCCGCCGACCGCGCCGTGCGCACCCTGGAGGAGCACCCGCACCTCGACGGCGACCTCGACGGCTGGCAGGCCATGCGGCAGGAGGTGCACCGGGAGGTGTGCGAGCGGGGCTACGACCACGAGCGGAACACGTTCACCCAGTACTACGGCTCACGGGCGCTGGACGCCTCGCTGCTGCAGATCCCGCTCGTCGGCTTCCTGCCGCCGGACGACCCGCGGGTGACCGGCACGATCGACGCGGTGCGCGCGGAGCTGTCCTGCGACGGTCTGCTGCTCCGGTACGACCCGCGGCACACCGACGTCGATGCGCTGCCGGGCGAGGAGGGCGCGTTCCTCGCGTGCTCGTTCTGGCTCGCGGACGCCCTGCACCTCACCGGTCGCACGGACGAGGCCCGGGAGCTGTTCGAGCGGCTGGTCGAGCTGTGCAACGACGTCGGTCTGCTCGCCGAGGAGTACGACCCGGTGACCGGCCGGCAGCTCGGCAACTTCCCGCAGGCGTTCAGCCATCTCGGCCTGGTGGGGACCGCCCTCGCCCTGGACGGGGGCGAGAAGGCAGGATAGGGGCCATGGATCTTGGACTGAAGGACCGGGTGTACGTCGTCACCGGGGCGACCCGCGGGCTGGGCAACGCGGCCGCGCGGGAACTCGTCGCCGACGGGGCGAAGGTGGTGATCACCGGCCGCGACGGGAAGCGGGCCGAGGAGGCGGCGGCGGAACTGGGCGCGAACGCAGTGGGCGTGACCGCCGACAACTCCGACCCGCAGGCGGCGGCCCGGCTGATCGCGACGGCCCGTGAGCACTTCGGCGGCTTCGACGGCATCCTGATCAGCGTCGGCGGGCCGCCGGCCGGAGGGGTCGCCGACAACACGGACGAGCAGTGGACGGCGGCGTTCGAGTCGGTGTTCCTGGGCGCGGTGCGGCTGGCGCGCGGGGCCGCCGCGGAGCTGACCGAGGGCGGCGTCATCGGGTTCGTGCTGTCCGGTTCCGTGTACGAGCCGATCCCGGGGCTGACCATCTCCAACGGGCTGCGCCCCGGTCTCGCGGGCTTCGCCAAGTCCATCGCGGACGAGCTGGGCCCGCGCGGCATCCGGGTCGTCGGCCTGCTCCCGGCCCGCATCGACACCGACCGGGTGCGCGAGCTGGACGCGCTGTCCCCCGACCCGGAGGCGGCCCGCGCGGCCAACGAGTCCCGCATCCCGCTGCGCCGCTACGGCACCCCGGACGAGTTCGGCCGCACGGCCGCGTTCCTGCTGTCCCCGGCGGCGTCGTACCTGACCGGCATCATGGTCCCGGTGGACGGCGGGGCGCTCCACGGCTTCTGAGTCGCGTACGGCCGGCCCGCGGACGGCTCGGCCCGGCGCCGGACGCCACGCGGCCGCCTACGACGCTCGGCCCGGCCCGCGGACGCCACGCGGCCGGCGACGGCGCTCGGCCCGGTGCCGGATCCCGCGCTCGGCCGGCCGACGGCGCCCGGCCCGGGTCGACGCCGAACGCGCCGCAGGCGTCCCAGGTGTCCCAGGCAGGCAGAGCCACCGGGCCCGCGCGTCGCGGGCCCGGTTCGGGGTACGTCTATTCGCCCACGCCCGCCAGATCCCGCAGCCGCCGGGCCTGGGCGGCCCGTTCCGCGGCGCGCTGGGCCTCGTAGGTCCGCTCCTGCGCGCCGCGCAGCAGTGCCTTGGTCTCGATCACGGCGTCGCGGGGCGCCGCGAGCAGGGCGCTCGCCAGGTCCCCCACCGCCTCGTCGAGCTGGTCGCGCGATACGGAGATGTTCGCGAGCCCGGTGGCCACGGCTTCCTCGGCCCCGACGAAGCGGCCCGTCACGCAGATCTCCAGCGCGCGGGCATAGCCGACCAGGCCCACCAGCGGATGCGTGCCGGTGAGGTCCGGTACCAGGCCCAGGCTCGTCTCCCGCATGGCGAACTGCACGTCGTCGGCGACGACGCGCAGGTCACAGGCGAGGGCGAGCTGGAACCCCGCTCCGATCGCATGGCCCTGGACAGCGGCGACGGACACGATGTCGCTCTGCCGCCACCAGGTGAACGCCTCCTGGTACCCGGCGATGGTGGCGTCCAGCTCCGTGTCGCCGCTGCGCGCGAGGTCGATGAAGCTCGGTTCGCCCTCGATCCCCTCGGGCGTGAACATCTGACGGTCCAGCCCGGCCGAGAACGACTGACCCTCGGCACGCAGCACGACCACGCGGACCGAACCGGGCAGCGCCCGCCCGGCCTCCGTCAGCGCGCGCCACAGAGCGGGGCTCTGCGCGTTGCGCTTGGCCGGGTTGGTCAGCGTCACCGTGGCGATCGCCTCGTCGACGGTGAGCCGTACGCCGTCCTTGTCGAGTACCGGGTCGAGCGAAGCCATGGGGCGCCTCCGATGGGTGCGGTCAACAGCGGGTGCCGTGGCACGGCATCCTAAGTGACTGCACAGTAACCACCCGGCCGGACGGGGGCACCCCCCGGGCCCTCAAGGCGCTGGGGGACTGACCGACCGGGTGGCCACCACCGAAGCCGATGGGCCGCCCGGCGTCAGGCCGACTGGGCCTTCTTGCCCCGCGTCGCCCCGCCACGCCCTCGAAGCGTGACGCCCGACTCGCTGAGCATCCGGTGAACGAAGCCATACGAGCGGCCGGTCTCCTCGGCCAGCGCTCGGATGCTCGCACCGGAGTCGTACTTCTTCTTCAGGTCTGCCGCGAGCTTGTCGCGCGCGGCGCCGGTCACCCGGCTGCCCTTCTTCAGAGTCTCGGCCACCCGTGCCTCCTCATGGGAAGTGCGCTCTGGTCTCCTCATGATCACCCCTCCGGGGCGCGATGGCCACCCATTCGGCAAGGTCCGTGCGACAAGGTTGTGACGACAGGAGCACATCCCCACGAGTGGAATCCGGGATTCCGCCCGGTCGTGTCCGTACACCCGAACGGGTTCATCGGGGAATCGCCAGGTCAGTGACGTGCGACAGCCGAGCCCGCCCCACGGAGCGGCTCGGCCGTCGAATCGGTGCAGGACACACCCTGGTACGAGGAGATCTCACACAGATGATGGATCACGGATCGGCCGAATGATCCATACGCAGTGGATCAGCCGTTCGATCAAGCGCCCCTGACCGCCCGGCGCGGGGGCCGTCAGGCGAGCGTGACGAGGTCGGCGTAGTCCGCGCCCCACAGGTCTTCGACACCGTCCGGCAGCAGGATGATCCGCTCCGGCTGGAGCGCCTCGACCGCGCCCTCGTCGTGGGTGACGAGGACGACCGCGCCCTTGTAGGTGCGCAGTGCGCCGAGGATCTCCTCGCGGCTGGCCGGGTCGAGGTTGTTGGTCGGCTCGTCGAGGAGCAGCACGTTCGCGGAGGAGACGACCAGGGTGGCGAGGGCGAGACGGGTCTTCTCGCCGCCGGACAGGACGCCGGCGGGCTTGTCGACGTCGTCGCCGGAGAACAGGAACGAGCCGAGCACCTTGCGGACCTCGACCAGGTCCATGTCGGGCGCGGCCGAGCGCATGTTCTCCAGCACCGTCCGGTCCGGGTCGAGGGTCTCGTGCTCCTGCGCGTAGTAGCCGAGCTTGAGGCCGTGACCGGGGACGACCTTGCCGGTGTCCGGCTGCTCGACGCCCGCGAGCAGACGCAGCAGGGTGGTCTTGCCCGCGCCGTTGAGGCCCAGGATGACGACCCGGGAGCCCTTGTCGATGGCCAGGTCGACGTCGGTGAAGATCTCCAGGGAGCCGTACGACTTCGACAGCCCCTCCGCCATCAGCGGGGTCCTGCCGCAGGGGGCCGGCTCGGGGAAGCGGAGCTTGGCCACCTTGTCCTGCTGGCGGACCTCATCCAGGCCGGCCAGCAGCTTCTCGGCCCGGCGGGCCATGTTCTGCGCGGCGACCGTCTTGGTGGCCTTGGCGCGCATCTTGTCGGCCTGGGCGTTGAGCGCGGCGGCCTTCTTCTCGGCGTTGGCGCGCTCCCGCTTGCGGCGCTTCTCGTCGGCCTCACGCTGCTGCTGGTAGAGCTTCCAGCCCATGTTGTAGACGTCGATCTGGGCGCGGTTGGCGTCCAGGTAGAACACCTTGTTGACGACCGTCTCGACCAGGTCGACGTCGTGCGAGATGACGATGAAGCCGCCGCGGTAGGTCTTCAGGTAGTCGCGCAGCCAGATGATCGAGTCCGCGTCCAGGTGGTTGGTCGGCTCGTCCAGGAGCAGGGTGTCCGCGTCGGAGAACAGGATGCGGGCCAGCTCGATGCGGCGGCGCTGACCGCCGGAGAGCGTGTGCAGGGGCTGGCTGAGCACCCGGTCGGGCAGGTTGAGCGCGGCGGCGATGGTGGCGGCCTCGGCCTCGGCGGAGTACCCGCCCTTGGTGAGGAACTCGGTCTCCTGGCGCTCGTACTGCCGCAGGGCCTTCTCGCGGGTGGACCCCTTGCCGGTGGCGATGCGCTGCTCGTTCTCGCGCATCTTGCGGATCAGGACGTCGAGGCCGCGCGCGGAGAGGATGCGGTCGCGGGCGAGGACGTCGAGGTCGCCGGTGCGCGGGTCCTGCGGGAGGTAGCCGACCTCGCCGGAGCGGGTGACGGTGCCCGCGGCCGGGATGCCCTCGCCGGCGAGGACCTTGGTGAGGGTGGTCTTCCCTGCGCCGTTGCGGCCGACGAGGCCGATGCGGTCGCCCTTGGTGACGCGGAAGGTGGCGTTCTCGATGAGGATGCGGGCACCGGCGCGCAGCTCGATGCCGGAGGCGGAGATCACGGACAGACTCCTGGGCGGGACGGTGGCGGGATGGGCGGCTGAGGACGTTCCCGCCGTCTAATGCGCGAGGAGAATGGCCATGGGCCCCAGTCTAACGGGGCGGTGCAAGCACTTTTTCCGTACGCGGCGTCCCGGGCCGCGACGTCCGTCTTCGCGGCAGCGTGACGGCGGTGGTGTGACGTTCACTACGCGCCGCGCAGGGTACGCGCCGAAGCGGCGCACGGGGGCGCGGCGCGGCCGGTGTGTCCCCCGTTCGGGCCACGGCCCGGCGTCACTCGGTGGGGCGGTGCGAGGCTGGCACCCCTGGCGCCAGGGCCTGTTGTGGAACTCCCGTCGTCCGCCGCGTTGTCAGTGGTCGGTGCGAGAGTGGGCACAGGCCGGGATTCGGGCCGGACACCGAAGGGAGTGACGGCGATGGCGGGCATGGACGGCAGGCGTCCCAGCATCTGCCCGGCGCTGCTGTACGCGGACGCGAAGGCGGCGATCAGGCAGCTCACGGAGGCCTTCGGTTTCACGGAGCTGTCGGTGTACGAGGGCGAGGACGGATCGGTGCTGCACGCCGAGCTGGTGCAGGGCAACGGCGTGGTGATGCTGGGTTCGAAGGGCCGCGGCGGCCTCTTCGACGAGGTGATGAAGGGGGCGGGTCCCTGCGGGGTGTACGTCGTGGTGGACGACGTCGACGCACACCACCAGCGGGCCGTGGAGCACGGCGCGGAGATCCTGATGCCCCCGACGGACCAGGACTACGGGTCGCGGGACTACATGGCCCGGGACGCCGAGGGCAACATCTGGAGTTTCGGCACGTACGCGCCCGAGACAGCCTCCTGACGGCCTCTGTCCGAGGGGGTCAGCTGCCTCCGGTGTGGACCTGGAAGGCGGCTCGGCGCACGGCCCTGGCGAGCGCCGGGTCCGGGTGGGCCGCGGCGAGGGCGACCAGGACCTGGACGGTACGGGGGTGTCCGACCGCGCGCACCTCGTCGAGCAGCGCGGGCACGGTGGCCTGCACGGCGGACTCCAGGTGGCGGACCAGGAGCGGGGCCTCACCGTGGTCGGCGACGGCGGCGGCGGTGTCGACCCACAGCCAGGTGGCCTCCTCGCGGGTGAGCACCTCGTGGGCGTCCTCCGGGTCGACGCCGTCGTGCTCGGCGAGCCAGAGCAGGGCGTAGGGGCGCAGCGTGGTGTCCTCGGCGGCGCGGCGCACCTCGGGCTCGGCGGGCGCGCCGACCACGCGCAGCGCCTCGAAGGCCAGCCCGCGCAGCAGGGCGTCCTCGCCGCGGGCGGCGTCGAGGAGTTCGGTGACGGCGCCGCCTACGGGGCGGGCAGCCAGCCAGGCGCGGTACTCGGCACGCGCCGCGTTCGGGCGGAGCTGGGCGCAACCGCGGAGCATGTCCTCGGCGTTCTGCTCGATGTTCCCGGCGGGGCTCTGCGCGGCCACGCAGATCTGCTCCAGCTTGACCCACACCGCCCAGCTGCCGAGCGGGGTGAGGGTGGCCTGCCCGTCGGCGCAGGTGAGGGCGCCGACGTAGGCGAGCGCGTCGAGGGCCCAGGCGAGCAGGGGGGCGAGCTCGGACTCGTCGGCGGAGTCCGGGACCGGCGGCACGACGGGCTCGGGCCGGGGCCCGTAGGGGACCTCGCAGCGCTCGGTGCGCAGTTCGGTGACCCGCTGCTGGAGCAGGTCGAGGAGCTGCTCGACGGGGACGGGCCCGGCGGACAGCTGAAGGAAGGAGAGCACCTGGGGCATGGCCGAGACGACTTCGGCGACGGCGGCGTGCTCTCGGTCCGCCGGCTCGGGGCAGGCGAGCGACCAGGCGTCGAAGAGGGCGACCCAGCCGCGCAGTACGGCGGAGTCGTCCCGGTCCCAGGCGCGCAGCCGCCAGCCGGGGCGGGCGCTGTCGCCGTGCACCTCGACGAGGCCGGCCAGGCGCGCGGTGTCCCAGTCGGCGCGCACCTGAGCGACGGTCAGGCCCAGGTCGGCGGCCGCCCGTTGCGCGGTGGCGTCGGACAGAGTGCCCTTGCCGTCGGGGGACGCGCCCTCGCGTCCGGGCCCGAGCGTGGCGTCGGCCCAGTGGGCGACACGGGCCGCGCCGGCCAGGCGGGTGCGGGCCATTTTCGCCAGTTCCGCGGGCGGCGGCGTGCCCTCCGGCGGCCTGGGTGCGGGGCGGCGCGTGCGGCGCTGGGTCACCGCTCGGGGGGCGGCGGCCAGCGGCCGGGGTCGGACGAGTCGGAGCCTGGAGTCGCGCGGAGTACGGGACGTCACGGGTGCAGTCTTCCGGTTGACGGTCCGAAAACCCAAACGGAATGCCTCGGGGGGCCCGACGGGAGCCGACGAGACAACTCTCAGAGGGGCCGGGAAGAGGGACAGCTCTGGTCGGGTGGGCCAAGCGGAAGGGGGTGCCAAAGGGTGCCGCGACTGTGTGCCGGCGACGCGGGCCGTTGCGTCGGCACCGTCACATCAACGGCGTGAGGAAGCGCCGCATGGCCTCCTCGTAGGCCTCGGGGTCGGCGTTCCACATGGCGCCGTGCGGGGCGTTCTCCACCGTGTGCAGGGTGACCAGGTTCGCGCGCCGCTCGGCCAGACGGCGTGAAAGGCCCCAGGGGGCGATCGTGTCGTCGGGCCCGTGGAAGATCAGCACCGGCACCTTGAGGTGCTGGGGGTCCGCCGCCTTCTGGGTGCGGTCGCCGTGCACACCGGTGCGGCCCTGCGCGGCGCGGACGGCCAGCGGCAGCAGGGCTCCGGGGGTGCGGCGCGCTGCGGCCAGGGCGCGCAGCGTGACCTCCCAGCTGAGGACGGGCGAGTCCAGGACGAGCCCGGAGACCCGCTCGCGCATCGCCGAGTGGGCGGCGGCGTGCAGCGCCATGGCGGCGCCGGTGGACCAGCCGTGCAGTACGACCCGCTCGGCCCCGGCCCGCACAGCGTGGCGGATCGCGGCGTCCACGTCGCGCCACTCGGTCTCGCCGAGGTGGTTCAGGCCGTCCGGGGAGCGGGGCGCCCCGGGGTCGCCGCGGTAGGCGATGTCGAGGACCGGGAAGTGGTGGCGCTGCAGGAATCCCAGGACGTTCATGGGGTGTTCCCGGGTGGTGCCGAGCCCGTGCACGGTGATCACCCAGGTGTCGCGGGCGCCCGGCAGGAACCAGGCGGGCAGGGTCCCGAGTTCGGCGGGCACCTCCACGTCGGTGTGCTCCAGGCCGAGGGCGGTCCGGGGATCGCCGGTGTACAGGGCGGGGGTGAGCCAGACCTTGTCACCGGGCTCGAGCGTGCCCTGTGTGACGCGTTCCAGCCGGCGTACGACCGTGTCGACGGTGTGCGGGGCGGAGTCCAGGACCGGGCCGACGACCGCGTGCGAGCCGTCACCGGTCAGTCCGTAGGTGCCCGGCCGCTGGGAGGCCAGGTCGCGGGTGAGGGCGATCCGGCCGGCCGCCAGGGAGTGCACGGTGAGGCGGGGTTCCGTGGGCAGCGGACGCCCCGGCGGTGCCTTCAGCGCGGCGTCGCTGGCGAAGCGGCCCGCGGCGATTCCCGCAGCGCCCGCGGCGATGGCTACGGTGACGGCTGCGGCCGCCGCTTTGACAGTGCGCATCCATCCAGTCTCCCGGTGGAGCCCGCCCCCGGCCAGTGGGGAGAAGGGCGTGGGGGTGTGACCCACGGGGCGCGCCGCAAGGCGGCCCCGGCCGGCCGGTCCACTAGGGGTTCGTGGGCCCCTGATGCTGCCCGTACCCCCGCAACCGCTCCCCTACCTCCGCCACCTGCTCCGGGCTGAGCAGGTGCGGGGTGAGGCCCGGCACGGACGACGCCCTCAGCCACACGCGGCACATCCACTCCAGCTGGGCCGTGCGGTCGTAGGCCTGGTCCAGCGAGGCACCGTGGGCGACCGTGCCGTGGTTCTGCAGGAGGCAGGCGCTGCGGTCGGTCAGGGCGCGGAGCATGTTCTCGGCCAACTCGGGGGTGCCGTAGGCCGCGTACGGAGCGACCCGCACCGCACCTCCCAGCGCGGCGGCCATGTAGTGGATCAGCGGCAGCTCCCGTACGAGCGTGGAGACGGCCGTGGCGTCGGGGGCGTGGGTGTGCACGACGGCCCGGGCGTCCGTCGTGCGGTAGACGGCCAGGTGCATGGGCAGCTCGCTGGTCGGGCGCAGCGTGCCGAGCACCTGTCGTCCGTTCAGGTCGACTCCGACGACGTCATCTGGGGTCAACCGCTCGTACGGCACTCCGGTGGGGGTGACCAGCACGGTGTCGCCGACGCGTACGGAGACGTTGCCGGAGGTACCGACGACCAGTCCGTCGGCGACCGTGCGGCGGGCCGTCGCGACGAGCTGGTCCCAGGCCCGCGCCACCTCCTCCGCCGCACCCGACCCCTGCCCGTGCCGTACGGCCTCCCGGGCGTCCCCTGCGTCATGTCGCTGATCGGCCATGCCGTGATCCTGCCAGGCGGGGTCCGCGCGGGGGGTGACCCGGCGCACTGTGCGCCCGGAGCCCCGATCGGTCCGGCGCACTGTGGGCCGGAGACCCGATCGGTAAGTACGCATATGTGGACGTACCTTCCCCAGGAGGCGGTCCACGACAGCGGGAGCCCGAAGGGTGACCAAAGTCTCTTCGACGGGCCCCGGGACCGGCTGAAGCGGTTCACGACGAACCGGCGGAGAGCAGGGCGCACCCCCCTGAGGCACGCCAAGGCTTCCTGAAGCCCGAATTCCGGCTTCCGTTCGAGGCCGCAACCCTCGTCGGCCGACCACAAGCGGAACGCCGGTACGCCGATCGGTACACCCTTCAGCCCGCCTCAGTTCATCTTCCGTTCACCCAGGTTGCCTACGGTCCAACAGCCACTGACCTCCCACAGAAGCCTGGGTAAATGGAACACATCACGCTCCTCCTCGGAATCGTGATCGTCACCGCTCTCGTGTTCGATTTCACGAACGGTTTCCACGACACAGCCAACGCGATGGCGACGACCATCTCGACCGGCGCCCTGAGGCCCAAGACGGCGGTGGCGATGTCCGCCGCGCTGAACCTCCTCGGCGCCTTCCTGTCCGTCGAGGTCGCCAAGACGATCTCCGGCGGCATCATCAACGAACAGGGCATACGCGTCGAAGTGATCTTCGCCGCCCTGGTGGGCGCCATCCTGTGGAACCTGCTGACCTGGCTCCTCGGTCTGCCCTCCAGTTCCTCCCACGCTCTCTTCGGCGGTCTGATCGGTGCCGCCGTCACCTCGGCCGGCTGGTCCGCGGTGAACGGCTCGACGATCGTCACCAAGGTCCTGATCCCCGCGGTGGCCGCGCCGCTCGTGGCGGGCCTCGCCTCCATGCTCGCCACCCGCCTGTCGTACGTGATCGGCAGCCGCGCCGACGAGAAGGCGACCGCGAAGGGCTACCGCGCCGGGTCGATCGCCTCGGCCGGACTGGTCTCCCTGGCCCACGGCACGAACGACGCGCAGAAGACGATGGGCATCATCACGCTGGCCCTGGTCACCGGCGGTGTCATCGCCCCCGGCTCGAACCCTCCCACCTGGGTCATCGTCTCGGCCGGTCTGGCCATCGCGCTCGGCACCTACCTGGGCGGCTGGCGCATCATCCGCACCCTCGGCAAGGGTCTGACGGACCTGGCGCCGCAGCAGGGCTTCGCCGCCCAGACCAGCGCGGCGACCGCGATCCTCGCCTCCTCGCACCTCGGCTTCTCCCTCTCCACCACCCAGGTCTGCTCCGGCGCCGTCATGGGCGCGGGCCTCGGCCGCAAGGGCGGCGTGGTCCGCTGGTCCACCGCGACCCGGATGCTGACCGCGTGGGTTCTGACGCTCCCCGCGGCCGGCCTGGTCGGCGCGGGCGCCGAACTCCTCACCAAGCAGGGCACCTGGGGCACGGTCGCCACCGGCGTGCTGCTGGTCGCCGGCGCCGGTGTCATCTGGACGCTCTCGCGCCGCAAGCCGGTCACGGTCGACAACGTCAACGACGTCGAGACGGAGCCCGCGGGCGTCGTCACCGCGGCGATCGCGGCGGTCATCCCGCCCCCGGCGGGCCCCGTCGTCGCGGCCGACGCCGCCGCGGCCGACAGCGCGGCGCCCGGCACCGCCCCGGCGGGCACGGACGCCACCACCGACCTGCAGGCCACGATCCCGGCTCCGGACGCCGGCCCCTCCGCGGAGCCGGCCCCCGCCGCCACGGTTTAAGGAATCACCACTCATGAAGATCGACTGGGCAGCCCTCGGCTCCGTCTTCGGCGTCAGCCTCGGGGTCACCGTGGCCCTGGTGGCCCTGTTCACCCTGGGCGTCGTGGGCCTCACCAAGAAGGACTCGGCCCGGGGCGGCACGGCCGCCCTGGCGGCCACCGGCGCCTACGCCTGCTTCGCTGCGTGCGCGGCGGCGGTCGCGTACGGGATCCATCTGATCGTCGCCTGACGGCCGGAGCACTTCACAATCACCCCGCAGCGGTGTCGCTGCGAGTCACCCCCGCAGCGGTGTCGCTGCGGGGGTTTCCCACGTTCCCGAGGGTCAAGGGGTCCGCGAGTCGCGTTGCCGGACGGCCGCCGTCGCCCGGCCCAGGACGCGGAGACGCTCCGTGACCGGGGTGAGGCCCCACCACAGCCCCGCGCAGGCGGCGGCCGCGAGGGTGACCACCAGCCATACGAGGGCCCGCGCCGGGCTTCCGGGCACCAGCAGCGCCGCCAGGGCACCGATGCCGACCGCGAACATCCCCGTCGTCAGGGAGAAGAGCGCCAGCGGGGCCGCCGCCGCCAGCGAGGGGTGCGGCGCGTGGGGACCTCCCGCGCCTGCCGAGAATTCCTTGGCCCTGTCCCCCATGTGGGTCCCTCCCGTCCTCTGGACGGTTCGCTCGGACGCCGTCCACTGCCGGGTTTCTCGAGTTCGGCCAGCAAAGCACACCCCGCCGTACGGCGAAAGACGAGCACCGGACCGGTGCGCCGTTTCGAGTCACGCGCCGGAACGCGCGCCCGTGGACGGCCCACTTCGACCGCCACTTCGCAACGAAAAGCGCTATTCGGGCAACTGACGCGTTTTCAGTGGTGTGGGACTCGGCACACCGCAGCGTCGCAGGTCAAGAGCAAGTTGACGGCTGTTCTGGGCGCGTGGTGGACTGCCGGAGCCAGTACGGCGGCAGGAGAGGAAGCCGGTGCGAGTCCGGCGCGGTCCCGCCACTGTCACCGGGGAAGCACTCCCCGGGAGCCAGGAACTCTCGCCGCCGGTCTCGTCGAACCAGGGCGTGGACACCCTGAGTGAGGACATATCGCCATGCGCGGCTGCCGATTGAGGTTCTGTCACCGGGCCCTGTCCGACCGCACGGTCGGCTGAGCCGATGGGTGCCGATCGCGTCTTCGCGTACGGCGCCGCCGCCGGTCTCCTCGGTGACCTCCTGCTGGGCGATCCACGCCGCGGGCATCCGGTCGCCGCGTTCGGACGGGCCGCGGCGGCCGTGGAACGGGTGCTGTGGCGGGACCACCGCGGGTGGGGCGCGCTGCACACCGCCGTCTGCGCCGGGGGTGCCGTGACACTGGCGGCGCTCACCGCGTCCGCAGTCCGTCCCTCCCGTACCGCCGCCACGGCCCTGACCGCCGCCGCCACCTGGGCGGTGGTCGGGGGCACGTCGCTCGCCCGGGAGGCACGCGCCATCGGGCGCGCCCTGGAGGCGGGGGACGTCGAGGCCGCGCGCGCCCGGCTGCCGCATCTGTGCGGGCGGGATCCGCAGGCGCTGGACACGGACGGGATCGCCCGGGCGGTCGTCGAGTCCGTCGCCGAGAACACCTCCGACGCCGTGGTGGGCGCGCTCACCTGGGGAGCGGTCGCCGGGGTGCCCGGTCTCGTGGGTTTCCGCGCCGTCAACACGCTCGACGCCATGGTCGGGCACAAGTCGCCCCGTTACCGGCGCTACGGATGGGCCTCGGCACGCCTCGACGACGTGGCGGGATGGCCGGGGGCACGGCTCACGGCCGTTCTCGCGGCAGCGGCGGGCCCCGATGTGCGGGGCGCGGTGCGCGCCTGGCGTGCCGACGCCGCGAAGCACCCGAGCCCCAACGCCGGGCCCGTGGAGGCGTCGTTCGCGGGCGCCCTGGGTGTGCGGCTGGGCGGGACGCTGTCGTACGGGGGGCGCGTGGAGCATCGGCCCGTTCTCAACGCGGCGGGACGCGCCGTCCGTACGGACGACATCGAGCGGGCCGTACGGCTCTCCCGGCGCGTGGGCGGGCTCGCGCTCGGCATCACGGTCGCCGGGCGCCTGGTGGCCCGAAGGCTTCTCGCGAAGGGACGGACGTCATGAGCGGCGGACTCCTCGTCGCCGGTACCACCTCCGACGCCGGCAAGAGCGTCGTCACCGCCGGGATCTGCCGCTGGCTCGTACGGCGGGGGGTCAAGGTCGCGCCGTTCAAGGCGCAGAACATGTCCCTGAACTCCTTCGTCACCCGCGAGGGCGCGGAGATCGGGCGGGCGCAGGCCATGCAGGCCCAGGCGTGCCGCATCGAGCCGACCGCGCTGATGAACCCCGTGCTGCTCAAGCCGGGTGGCGAGCAGAGCAGCCAGGTCGTGCTGCTGGGCAAGCCGGTCGGTGAACTGAGCGCGCGCGGGTACCACGGGGGGCGGCAGCAGCGGCTCCTCGGCACCGTGCTGGACTGCCTGGCCGAGCTGCGGGGCACGTATGACGCGGTGATCTGTGAGGGGGCCGGCAGTCCGGCGGAGATCAACCTGCGGCGCACCGACATCGTGAACATGGGGATCGCCCGCAACGCGCGGCTGCCCGTCCTCGTCGTCGGCGACATCGACCGCGGCGGCGTCTTCGCGTCCTTCTTCGGGACGGTGGCGCTGCTCTCGCCCGAGGACCAGGAACTCGTCGCCGGGTTCCTGGTCAACAAGTTCCGCGGGGACGTCAGCCTGCTGGAGCCGGGCCTCGACATGCTGCGGGGCCTCACCGGGCGGCGCGCCTACGGCGTCCTGCCGTTCCGGCACGGGCTCGGGATCGACGAAGAAGACGGGCTCAGGGTGTCCCTGCGGGGCGCGGTCCGTGAGTCCGAGGTGACCGCCCCCGTCGGCGAGGACGTGCTGCGTGTCGCCGTCTGCGCCATCCCTCTCATGTCCAACTTCACGGACGTGGACGCGCTGGCCGCCGAGCCGGGTGTGGTCGTCCGGTTCGTGGACCGGCCGGAGGAGCTGGCGGACGCGGACCTCGTGGTGATCCCGGGGACCCGGGGAACCGTCCGCGCCCTGGAGTGGCTGCGCGAGCGCGGCCTCGCGGACGCCCTCGTCCGAAGGGCCGCGGAAGGGCGGCCGATCCTCGGCGTCTGCGGCGGCTTCCAGATCCTCGGCGAGCACATCGAGGACGAGGTGGAGAGCCGCAGGGGGCACGTCGACGGGCTCGGAGTGCTGCCCGTGCGGGTGCGGTTCGCCCGCGAGAAGACCCTCACCCGGCCGGCGGGGGAAGCCCTCGGCGAGCCCGTCGAGGGGTACGAGATCCATCACGGGGTCGCCGACATCACCGGCGGCGACACGTTCATCTCCGATGACGAAGGACACAGCCTGGACGGCTGCCGGGTCGGGCAGACCTGGGGCACCCACTGGCACGGGTCCCTGGAGTCGGACGGCTTCCGGCGGGCCTTCCTGCGCGAGGTGGCCGCCGCCGCGGGCCGCCGCTTCGTGCCGGCTCCGGACACCTCGTTCGCCGCGCTGCGCGAGGAGCAGCTCGACCGGCTCGGCGACCTGATCGAACAACACGCGGACACGGACGCGCTGTGGCGGCTCATCGAGTCGGGCGCGCCGCAAGGACTGCCTTTCATCCCCCCGGGAGCGCCCGCATGAGCACAGTGTTGTTGTTGTCGACCGCCGACACCGATCTGCTGGCGGCCCGTGCCTCCGGCGCGCCCTACCGGATCGGCAACCCGACCCGGGTGGATGTCGCCGAGGAGCTTCCGGGACTGGTCGAGGGCGCGGACATCGCCGTCGTGCGCCTGCTCGGCGGCAAGCGCGCCTGGGAGGACGGGCTGGCCCGGCTGAAGGCGTCCGGCATCCCGACCGTGCTGCTCGGCGGGGAGGCCGTCCCCGACGCCGAGCTGATGGCGGAGTCCTCCGTACCGGCCGGTGTCGTGGCGGAGGCGCTGAAGTACCTGGTCGAGGGCGGCCCGGCCAACCTCACCGAACTCGCCCGGTTCCTGTCCGACACGGTGCTGCTGACCGGCGAGGGCTTCGAGGAGCCGCGGAAGATGCCGGAGTACGGCGTCCACGGCGAGCGCCCGTTCACCGAGGGCCGCCCGACCGTCGGCGTGCTCTTCTACCGGGCCCACGAACTCAGCGGCAACACCGCCTTCGTGGACACCCTGTGCGACGCGATCGAGGCGCACGGCGCCAACGCCCTCCCCGTGTACTGCGGTTCGCTGCGCGGCGCCGACGACGGGCTGTACGAGATCCTCGCCGAGGCCGATGCGCTGGTGGCCACGGTCCTGGCGGCCGGCGGCACGCACGCCTCTCAGGCGTCGGCCGGTGGTGACGAGGAGTCCTGGGACGTCGGCGCGCTGGCCGAGATGGACGTCCCGGTGCTGCAGGGGCTGTGCCTGACCTCCTCGCGCGCCGCGTGGGAGGCGTCCGACGCCGCCCTGTCCCCCATGGACGCGGCGATGCAGGTCGCCATCCCGGAGTTCGACGGCCGTCTGATCACGGTCCCGTTCTCGTTCAAGGAGCAGGGTCCGGACGACGTCCCGGTGTACGTCGCCGACCCGGAGCGGGCCGCGCGGGTCGCCGGGATCGCCGTGCGCCACGCGCGGCTCAAGCACAAGCCGAACGCGGAGAAGAGGATCGCGCTCGTCTTCACCGCATACCCGACCAAGCACTCGCGAGTCGGCAACGCGGTCGGTCTGGACACCCCCGCGTCGGCGGTACGGGTGCTGGACGCGCTGCGGGACGCGGGATACGGCCTGACCGAGTACCCGGCGGGCGGCGACGAGCTGATCCACCGCCTCATCGAGGCCGGCGGTCACGACGTGGAATGGCTGACCGAGGAGCAGTTGGCCGCCGCTCCCGCGCGCGTGCCGCTGGCCGACTACCGGTCGTGGTTCGAGAAGCTCGACCCGGAGCTGAGGGACGCCATGACCGAGGCGTGGGGCGAGCCGCCGGGCTCGCTGTACGTCGACGGCGACGACATTGTGCTCGCCTCGCTGCAGTTCGGGAACGTCGTGGTCATGATCCAGCCGCCGCGCGGCTTCGGCGAGAACCCGATCGCGATCTACCACGATCCCGACATGCCGCCGTCGCACCACTACATGGCGGCCTACCGCTGGCTGGAGAACAGTTTCGGCGCAGACGCGATCGTCCACATGGGCAAGCACGGGACGATGGAGTGGCTGCCCGGCAAGGGCCTCGGTCTCAGCGGGGGATGCGCGCCGGACGCCGTCCTCGGCGACCTGCCCCTCGTCTACCCCTTCATCGTCAACGACCCCGGCGAGGGCACCCAGGCCAAGCGGCGCGGCCACGCCACCGTGGTCGACCACCTCGTACCGCCGATGGCGCGTGCCGACACCTACGGCGACCTGGCCAAGCTGGAACAGCTCCTCGACGAGTACGCGCTGGTCTCCGACCTGGACCCGGCGAAGGCACCGGCCGTGCGCGCCCAGATCTGGACGCTGGTCAAGGCGGCCGAGCTCCACCACGACCTGCACGTGGACGAGCAGCCGGACGACGACGAGTTCGACGAGTTCGTCATGCACATCGACGGCTATCTGTGCGAGATCAAGGACGTGCAGATCCGCGACGGCCTGCACATCCTGGGTGGCGGCCCGGTCGGCGAGCCGCGCGTCAACCTGGTGCTGGCCGTGCTGCGCGCCTCGCAGGTGTGGGGCGGGCAGGCGAACGCGCTGCCCGGTCTGCGGGCCGCGCTCGCTGAGCACTTCGGCCTGGTCGAGAAGGAGCTGCTGGCGGAGCCCGGCGCTCCGGTGAAGGTGCCGGTGGAGCTGACGGACCTGGTGGAAGGCCCGTCCCGTACGGCGGCGGACGCGATCGACCTGCTGGAGCAGCTGTGCCGGCGGATCGCGGAGGGGATGGAGGCGCGCGGCTGGCCGGCCTCCGAGAGCGGTGCTCTCGTGCGGGAGGTGCTGGGCACCGAACTCGCCGACGCCGTCGCGGTGCTGGAGTTCGCGTGCACGGAGGTCGTGCCGCGTCTCGCCCGCACCACCGACGAGATCGGCCACATCCTCAAGGCGCTGGACGGCGGTTACGTTCCGGCGGGCCCGTCCGGCTCGCCGACCCGAGGGCTCGTCAACGTCCTGCCGACCGGCCGCAACTTCTACTCGGTCGACCCCAAGGCGATTCCCTCCCGCCTGAGCTGGGAGGTCGGTCAGTCGCTCGCCGACTCGCTGGTCGCCCGCTACCTCCAGGACACCGGCGAGTACCCGAGGTCCGTCGGCCTGACGGTCTGGGGAACCTCCGCGATGCGCACCCAGGGCGACGACATCGCCGAGATCCTGGCCCTGCTCGGCTGCCGCCCCGTCTGGGACGACGCCTCGCGCCGCGTGACCGGGTTCGAGGTGGTCCCGCTGGAGGAGCTGGGCCGCCCCCGTATCGACGTCACGGTCCGCATCTCCGGGTTCTTCCGGGACGCGTTCCCGCACGTCGTCGGTCTGATCGACGACGCGGTGCGCGCGGTGGCCGAGCTGGACGAGCCCGCCGGGGAGAACTTCGTGAAGGCGCACGCCGACGAGGACACCGCCGAGCACGGCGACCGGCGGCGCGCCACGGCCCGTGTCTTCGGCTCCAAGCCGGGTGCGTACGGCGCCGGTCTGCTGCCGCTGATCGACGCCCGCAACTGGCGCTCCGACGCCGACCTGGCCGAGGTGTACGCGGTGTGGGGCGGCTACGCGTACGGGCGCGGGCTGGACGGGCGGGCGGCGCGCGGGGACATGGAGACGGCGTTCAGGCGCATCGCGGTCGCCGCGAAGAACGTCGACACCCGCGAGCACGACCTCGTCGACGCGGACGACTACTTCCAGTACCACGGCGGCATGGTCGCCATGGTGCGGCACCTCACCGGTGCATCCCCCGAGGCGTACGTCGGCGACAGCGCCGTACCCGACCAGATCAAGACCCGCACCCTCGGTGAGGAGACCCACCGCGTCTTCCGCGCCCGCGTGGTCAACCCGCGCTGGATGGCGGCCATGCGGCGGCACGGCTACAAGGGCGCCTTCGAGATGGCGGCGACCGTCGACTACCTGTTCGGGTACGACGCCACGGCCGGGGTCGTCGACGACTGGATGTACGAGAAGCTCAGCGCGGAGTACGTCTTCGACGCCGAGAACCGCGACTTCATGAAGAAGTCCAACCCGTGGGCGCTGCGCGGCATCACGGAACGGCTCCTGGAGGCCGCCGACCGTGGCCTGTGGGCCGAGCCGGACGCGGACACGCTGGAGCGGCTGCGCGCCACCTATCTGGAGCTGGAAGGCGACCTGGAGGGCGACGAGAAGTGAGTACCCCGTTTCCGTTCACGGCCGTCGTCGGCCAGGACGACCTGCGGCTCGCGCTGCTGCTGAACGCGGTCTCGCCGGCGGTCGGCGGTGTGCTGGTGCGCGGTGAGAAGGGCACCGCCAAGTCGACGGCCGTGCGCGCCCTGTCCGCGCTGCTGCCTGAAGTGGCGGTCGTCCCCGGGTGCCGTTTCTCGTGCGACCCGGCCGCACCGGATCCGTCGTGCCCGGACGGACCGCATGAGGCCGGGGCGGGGGTGTCCCGTCCGGCCCGCATGGTGGAGCTGCCCGTCGGTGCCTCCGAGGACCGGCTCGTGGGCGCCCTCGACATCGAGCGGGCGCTGGCGGAGGGCGTGAAGGCTTTCGAGCCGGGCCTGCTCGCCGACGCGCACCGCGGCATCCTGTACGTGGACGAGGTCAACCTCCTCCATGACCACCTCGTCGACCTGCTCCTGGACGCCGCCGCGATGGGCGCCTCGTACGTCGAGCGCGAGGGCGTCTCCGTGCGGCACGCGGCGCGTTTCCTGCTCGTGGGCACCATGAATCCAGAAGAGGGCGAGCTGCGCCCGCAGTTGCTCGACCGGTTCGGGCTGACCGTCGAGGTCGCCGCCTCCCGCGAACCCGACCAGCGCGTGGAGGTCGTCCGGCGGCGGCTCGCCCACGACGACGACCCCGCCGGTTTCGCGGCGCGCTGGGCCGAGGAGGAGGCCGCCGTACGGGCCCGCATCGTGGCCGCGCGCGAGCTGCTGCCGTCCGTGCGGCTCGGGGACGGTGCGCTGCGGCAGATCGCCGCGACCTGCGCCGCGTTCGAGGTCGACGGCATGCGCGCCGACATCGTGATGGCGCGTACGGCGACCGCGCTGGCCGCCTGGGCCGGGCGGACCGACGTGCTCGCGGAGGACGTACGGCAGGCAGCGCTGCTCGCGCTGCCGCACCGCAGGCGGCGGAACCCCTTCGACGCGCCGGGCCTCGACGAGGACAAGCTCGACGAGACGCTGGAGCAGTTCGGGGATCCCGGTGAGGACGACGACCCGGATCCGGACGGGCCGGGCGGGGGTGGCGGCCGGCCGCCGCAGGACGGTCCCGCGGGCGACGGTGACACGCCGGCGCAGGCCGAGCCCGGCGAGGGCGGCCCGTCGCAGACCTCCGGTGCCGGCGAGCAGGCACCCGCACGCGCCTCCGAGCCCTTCCGTGCGAAGGTGCTGACCGTGCCCGGGCTCGGGGACGGCGCCGCCGGGCGGCGTTCGCGGGCGCGGACGCCGCACGGGCGGACCACCGGGGCCCGACGGCCCCAGGGCGCGCTCACCAAGCTGCACCTGGCGGCGACCGTGCAGGCGGCGGCGCCTCATCAGCGGGCGCGCGGGCGGTCGGGGCCCGGGCTCGTGGTGCGCCGGGACGATCTGCGGCAGGCGACCCGGGAGGGGCGCGAGGGCAACCTCGTGCTGTTCGTGGTGGACGCCTCCGGCTCGATGGCGGCCCGGCAGCGGATGAGCGCGGTGAAGGGCGCCGTGCTGTCACTCCTGCTGGACGCCTACCAGCGGCGCGACAAGGTGGGGCTCGTGACCTTCCGCGGCTCGGCGGCCGAGGTGGCGCTGCCGCCGACCTCGTCGGTGGACGCGGCGGCGGCCCGCCTGGAGTCGCTGCCCACCGGGGGCCGTACGCCGCTGGCCGCCGGGCTGCTGAAGGCGCACGACGTGCTGCGGGTGGAGCGGCTGCGGGATCCGGCGCGGCGGGCGCTCGTGGTCGTGGTGACGGACGGACGGGCCACGGGTGGTCCTGAACCGGTCGCTCTGGCCGGGCGGGCGGCCCGGCTGTTCGCGGCCGAGGGGATCGCCTCGGTGGTCGTCGACTGCGAGTCGGGACCCGTGCGGCTCGGGCTCGCCGGGCGCCTCGCGGGTGAGCTGGGCGGTACGGCGGTGACGCTCGACGAGTTGCGGGCGGACTCGATCGCCGGACTGGTGAAGGACGTGCAGAGGAGGGCCGCGTAATGCCGCAGGGACAGCCGAGTGTCGTACCGGACGACGGACTGACGACCCGTCAGCGCCGCAACCGTCCCCTCGTCGTCGTGCACACGGGCGTCGGCAAGGGCAAGTCGACCGCGGCCTTCGGGCTGGCGCTGCGCGCCTGGAACCAGGGGTGGCCGATCGGGGTGTTCCAGTTCGTCAAGTCGGCGAAGTGGAAGGTCGGCGAGGAGAACGCGCTCAAGGTGCTGGGGGCGTCCGGGCAGGGCGGGACAGTGGACTGGCACAAGATGGGCGAGGGCTGGTCCTGGGTCCAGCGGGACCTCCAGGGTGACAACTCGACCAACGAGGAGAAGGCCCGCGAGGGCTGGGAGCAGGTCAAGCGGGACCTGGCCGCCGAGACGTACCGGCTGTACGTGCTCGACGAGTTCGCGTACCCGATGCACTGGGGCTGGGTCGACACCGACGAGGTCGTCGACGTGCTCCGCAACCGGCCCGGCACCCAGCACGTGGTGATCACCGGGCGGAACGCGCCGGAGAAGCTCGTCGGCTTCGCGGACCTCGTCACCGACATGTCCAAGGTCAAGCACCCGATGGACGTGGGCCAGAAGGGCCAGAAGGGCATCGAGTGGTGACCTCGTGCTGAAGTCCTCCTCCTCGTCCGTGCCCCGGCTGGTCATTGCCGCGCCTTCCTCCGGCAGCGGCAAGACCACCGTTGCCACGGGGTTGATGGCCGCGTTCGCCGGGCGGGGGCTCGCCGTGTCCCCGCACAAGGTCGGGCCGGACTACATCGACCCCGGGTACCACGCGCTCGCCACCGGGCGCGTGGGGCGCAACCTCGACGCGTACCTGTGCGGACCGGATCTTGTCGCTCCGCTTTTTCTGCACGGGTCGCGGGGGTGCGACCTCGCCGTCGTCGAGGGTGTGATGGGGCTGTACGACGGTGCGGCGGGCGAGGGTGAACTGGCGTCCACGGCCCAGGTGGCGAAGCTGCTGCGGGCACCGGTGGTGCTCGTGGTCGACGCGTCGGCGCAGTCGCGGTCGGTGGCGGCTCTCGTGCACGGGTTCGCCTCGTGGGATCCGGAGGTGCGGGTCGGGGGCGTGATCCTGAACAAGGTCGGGTCCGATCGGCACGAGGAGCTTCTCCGGGAGGCGCTCGATTCGGCCGGGGTGCCCGTGCTGGGGGTGCTGCGGAGGGCTCCGCAGGTCGACACGCCGTCGCGTCATCTGGGGCTGGTGCCGGTAGCCGAGCGGCGGGCCGAGGCGGTGGAGGCGGTTGCGGCCATGGCCGCGCAGGTCTCCGACGGGTGCGACTTGGATGCGCTGATGGGGCTGGCGCGGAGTGCGGGTGCCCTGTCGGATGCGACTTGGGATGCGGCTGAGGCCGTATGGGGGTCGCCGCCGCCCCTTACCTCCTCCGACCTCTCGGCTTCGCTCGAGCAGGGGGGAGCGCCCTCCGCCCCTGGGAGGGGACCGGTGGTCGCCGTTGCCGGAGGCGCGGCCTTCACGTTCTCCTACGCCGAGAACACCGAACTGCTCACCGCCGCCGGCGCCGAGGTCGTCACCTTCGATCCGCTCCGTGACGAGCAACTGCCCGACGGCGCCCGCGGCCTGGTCATCGGGGGCGGCTTCCCGGAGGTGTACGCCTGCGAGCTGTCCGCCAACGAGCCGTTGCGCAAGGCCGTCGCCGAGCTGGCGTTCAGCGGTGCGCCCGTCGCCGCCGAGTGCGCCGGGCTGCTGTACCTGTGCCGGGAGTTGGACGGGCAGCCCATGTGCGGGGTGCTCGACGCCACCGCCCGGATGACGGAGCGGCTGACCCTCGGCTATCGCGACGCCGTGGCCGTCGGTGAGAGCGCGCTCGCCGCGGCGGGGACCCGTGTGCGGGGGCACGAGTTCCACCGGACCGCCGTCGAGCCCGGCGCTGGGGCGGCTCCCGCCTGGGGGGTGCGCGCTCCTCGGCCGCGCGTGGAAGGTTTTGTGCAGCAAGGGGTGCACGCGAGTTATCTGCACACGCACTGGGCCGGTGCGCCCGGTGCGGCCCGTCGGTTCGTGGAGAGGTGCCGGACGTCATGAGCAGCAGGCTGATCGGAGTCGGGGTGGGCCCCGGCGACCCCGAGCTGGTGACCGTCAAGGGCGTCAACGCTCTGCGCGCCGCCGATGTCGTCGTCGTACCCGTGATGGCTGCGTCTGATGGAACAGATGTGGGCGAGCGGGGGCGCGCCGAGGCGACCGTGCTGCACTACGTGCCCGAGGAGAAGGTCGTCCGCGTCGTCTTCGCGCTCAACGAGCGGACCGACCGGGCGCGGCGCGAGGCCGCCTGGGACGCCGCCGGGGAGCGGGTCGCCCGGCTGCTCCGGCGGCACGCGGCCGTCGCGTTCGCCACCATCGGCGACCCCAACGTGTACTCGACGTTCACGTACCTCGCGCAGACCGTACAGGAGCTCGTGCCCGGAACCGCCGTCGAGACGGTGCCCGGCATCACCGCCATGCAGGACCTGGCCGCACGGTCGGGTGCCGTGCTGACCGAGGGCACCGAGCCGCTCACGCTCGTGCCCGTCACGGCCGGTTCCGGCGTTCTCAAGGAGGCGCTCGCCGGTCCCGGGACCGTCGTCGCGTACAAGTTCGGGCGGCAGGCGCGGGAGGTCGCCGAGGCGCTGCGGGAGACCGGGCGCATCGAGGACGCCGTGTGGGGGTCCGCGCTCGGGCTCCCGGAGGAGTCCATCCGCCCGGCCGCCGACCTCGACGGCGGTTCGCTGCCCTACCTCTCCACCCTCATCGCGCCCGCCCGGCGCGACGGCACCCGTGGCGGCAAGCTGTGACCGGAGGCGGATCAGCCCGCGAGGCCCACCACCAGCCAGATGAAGGCCGTGCCCGCCACCGTGCACAGCAGGGTCGAGTGCGCGGGGTGCTCGTGGTGGGCCTCGGGCAGGATCTCGGCCGCGGCGAGGTAGAGAAGTACGCCGCCGAAGAGGCCGAGGTAGCCGCCGAGGAACCACTCCGGGATGGCGAGGAACGCGGTCGAGGCCGCGCCCAGCACGGGCGCCAGCGCGTCCGCGAACAGCATCGCGACCGCCTTGCGGCGCGCGTTGCCGTACAGGCTGGTGAGGGTGAAGGTGTTGAAGCCGTCCGCGAAGTCGTGGGCGATGACGGCCAGCGCCACCGCGAGGCCCATACCGCCGCCCACCTGGAAGGCCGCACCGATCGCCACGCCGTCCATGGCGCTGTGACCCACCATGGCGGCCGCCGCCGTGAGGCCCACCTCGGGCGCCCGGTGCTCGTGGAGCCGCGGGGGCGCCTCGGAGGCGAGCGGACGGCCGCGCGGAGGCCCGGAGGGCAGAGCACGGTCGTCCGCTCGACGCCGGCTGAAGCGCCCCGGAGGCGGAACCATGTACACGTCGTGCTCGTCCGCCCCGTGTCCCGCCCGGCGCGCGGCCAGCAGCCGCTCCACCAGGTGGGCCAGCAGGAAGCCGCCCACGAACAGCAGCAGGGCCGCCGGCACGCCGAAGACCTCGGTGCCCGCGGCACGCAGCGCCTCCGGCGGCAGGTCGAGGCCGACCACACCGAGCATCAGTCCGCCGGCCAGGCCCAGGACCAGATGGCGACGGTCGGTCACGCGCTGTGCCGTCCAGCCGCCGGCCAGCGTCATCAGGAACGCGCCGAGCGCGACGAAGACCGCCATGTGCCCTTGCTATCCGATGAGGCCCCCGTCGCGCACATCCGGCCCCGATTCCGCCCGCACACATCGTGACATTCCGTACGAGAGGACCTGAACCCATGGCCGATGCCCCCACCGGCAAGGTGACCTTCGTCGGTGCCGGCCCCGGCGCCGCCGACCTGTTGACGTTCCGTGCCGCGCGCGCCATCGCCGAGGCCGATGTCGTGATCTGGGCGGCCAGCCTGGTCCAGGCGGAGGTCCTGGAGCACGCGCGTGCGGACGCGGAGGTCCTGGACTCGGCGACCATGTCGCTGGAGGACGTCGTCGCCGTGTACCGGCGGGCGTACGCGGAGGGGCTGAAGGTCGCCCGCATCCACTCCGGCGACCCGGCCCTGTGGGGCGGCACCCAGGAGCAGCTCGACCGGTGCGCGGAGATCGGTATCGCGACCGAGGTCGTCCCCGGCGTCTCCTCCTTCTCCGCCGTCGCCGCGCTCGCCCGGCGCGAGCTGACGATCCCCGAGGTCGCGCAGTCCGTGGTGCTCACCCGGCTCGGCGGCGGCAAGACGCCGATGCCACCCGGCGAGGAGGTGCGCGAGTTCGCCCGGCACGGCACCACCATGGCGATCTTCCTGTCGGCGGCGCGGAGCGGGCAGCTGGTGCGGGAGCTGCTGGAGGGCGGCTACCCGACGACCACCCCGGTCGTGGTCGCCTACCAGGCGACATGGCCCGAGGAACTGGTCGTGAAGTGCACGATCGGCACGCTGGAGGAGACCGTCAAGGAGCACAAGCTCTGGAAGCACACCCTCTTCCTGGTCGGCCCGGCGCTGGAGGCGCAGGGCACGCGCTCGCACCTCTACCACCCCGGTCACTTCCACGGCTACCGCAAGGCCGACCCCGAGGCCCGCAAGGCCCTGCGCACACGGGGTGCGAGCACGTGATCACTGTCGTCGGCACGGGCACGGGGGCGCCGCTCGACGAGGAGGTCCTCGCGGGGGCGGACCTCGTCGTGGGCGGGCGGCGGCATCTGGACGCCGCCCGGTCGCCCGAGGGCGCCGAGCGGATCGTGCTCGGGCCGCTGGCGCCCGCGCTGGACGCCATCGAGCGGTACCTGGACAAGGAGCGGCGGGTCGTCGTGCTCGCCTCCGGCGATCCCGGGTTCTTCGGCATCGTGCGGGCGCTGGGCGAGCGGTTCGGGCCGGACCGGCTGGATGTGCGACCCGGCGTGTCGTCGGTGGCCGGTGCTTTCGCGCGGCTCGGGCTGACCTGGGACGACGCGGTGGTGGTCAGCGCGCACGGGCGCGAGATGCGCACCGCAGTGAACGTCTGCCGGGCGCGTCCCAAGGTCGCCGTGCTGACCGGGCCCGGAGCCGGTCCCGCCGAGCTGGGGGCGGCGCTCCGCGACGGTTGCACCGACCGGGTCCTCGTCGTCGCGACCGCGCTCGGTGACCCGGGGCATGAGCGGGTGGAGCGGGTGACGCCCGCCGAGGCGGCAGAACGCGACTGGGGGGCGGCGGTGAGCGTGGTGCTGTGCCTGGACGAGGCGCGGGCGCCGGGGCCGGTGCGCACGGTCGCGGGGGCGCCCCCGGGTCCCTCCGCATGGGCCCTGGACGAGAGCGCCTTCGCACACAGGGACTCGATGATCACCAAGTTCGAGGTGCGCGCCCTGGCCCTGGCCCGGCTCGGGCCCCGGCTCGGCGATCTGGTCTGGGACGTCGGCGCGGGCTCCGGCTCGATCGCGGTCGAGTGCGCACGGCTGGGCGCCGCCGTCACCGCCGTCGAGAAGGCACCCGACGGGGTGGAGCGGATCCGCGCCAACGCGACCGCGCACGGCGTGGACGTGCGGGTCGTGCACGGGACCGCACCGGACGCGCTCGACGAACTCGACGACCCCGACGCGGTGTTCGTCGGCGGCGGCGGACGCGAACTGCCCGCCATCGTCAGCGCGTGCGCGCGACGCGCCCGGCGGGCGGTGGTGGTCGCCATGGCGGCACTGGACCGCGTACCCGCGGCGCGCGAGGCGCTCGTCACCGCCGGGTTCTCCTGCGACGGCGTCCTGCTGCAGTCCTCGCGCCTCGCGCCGCTGCCGGGCGACGTGACCCGGCTCGCGGCGACCAACCCTGTTTTCCTGCTGTGGGGCACGCGGACCCCGGCACTGCACGAAGGAGTAGCGAAGTGATCGGCCTCATTTCCGCCACCGCGGCGGGGGCGGCTGCGCGGGACCGGCTGGCCGCGGCGTGGCCGGACCGTACGCGGGTGTACGACGGGCCCGTGAAGGACGCCGTGCGGACCGCCTTCGCGGAGTGCGAGCAGCTCGTGTGCTTCCTGGCGACGGGGGCGGTCGTACGGCTGATCGCGCCGCTGCTGGGTGAGAAGGCCTCCGACCCGGGTGTGGTCTGCGTCGACGAGGGCGGGCGGTTCGCGGTGTCCCTCGTGGGCGGGCACGCCGGCGGCGCCAACGAACTCGCCCGCGCAGTGGGCGGGGTGCTGGGCGCGGAACCGGTCGTGACGACCGCCACGGACGCCGTGGGGCTGCCCGGGCTGGACACCCTCGGGTTCCCGGTGGAGGGCGATGTCGCCGCGGTGTCGCGGGCGTTGCTCGACGGCGAGCCGGTGGCGCTGGTTGCGGAGGTGAGCTGGCCGCTGCCGCCGCTGCCCGTCGCCGCCGAGGGGGCGTACACGATCCGGGTCACCGACCGTGCCGCCGAACCCGCCGAACGGGAGGTCGTACTGCGGCCGCCCACCCTGGTCGCGGGCGTCGGCGCGTCCAGGGGTGCCCCGGCCGATGAGGTGCTGGGGCTCGTCGAGGGCGCGCTCCGGGACGCGGGGCTCTCCGGGGCGTCGCTCGCCGAACTCGCCACCGTCGACGCCAAGGCGGAGGAGCCCGGCATCGTCGAGGCGGCGCGGCGGCTCGGCGTTCCGCTCGTGACCTACGCCGCCGAGGAGTTGGCGCAGGTCGACGTGCCCAACCCGTCCGAGGCACCGCTCGCCGCCGTCGGCACACCGTCCGTCGCGGAGGCCGCGGCCCTGGTGGGCGGCGGCGAACTCCTCGTGCCCAAGCGGAAGTCGGCCATGGCCACCTGCGCGGTCGGGCGGCGGCCGGGGCGCGGACGGCTCGCGGTCGTCGGGCTGGGGCCGGGCGCCCGGGACCTGCTCACACCGCGCGCGCAGCAGGAACTGCGGCGCGCGTCCGTGCTCGTCGGCCTCGACCAGTACGTCGACCAGATCCGTGACCTGCTGCGGCCCGGCACCAGGGTCCTGGAGTCGGGGCTCGGCGCCGAGGAGGAGCGGGCGCGCACGGCGGTCGCACAGGCGCGCAAGGGGCATGCCGTCGCGCTGATCGGCAGCGGGGACGCCGGGGTGTACGCGATGGCGTCGCCCGCGCTCGCCGAGGCGTCCGACGACATCGACGTGGTCGGGGTGCCCGGCGTCACGGCGGCGCTCGCGGCCGGGGCGATCCTGGGCGCGCCGCTCGGCCACGACCATGTGTCGATCAGCCTCTCCGACCTGCACACGCCGTGGGAGGTCATCGAGCGGCGGGTACGGGCCGCGGCCGAGGCCGACCTCGTGGTCACCTTCTACAACCCCCGCTCCCGGGGCCGCGACTGGCAGCTGCCGAAGGCCCTCGCGATCCTCGCCGGGCACCGGGAGCCGACGACACCGGTCGGTGTCGTACGCAACGCGTCGCGGCCGGACGAGTCCGGTCGCCTCACGACCCTGGCCGAACTGGACCCGGCGACGGTCGACATGATGACGGTCGTGACCGTGGGCAACACGGCGACCCGTGAGATCGCGGGCCGCATGGTCACGCCGCGCGGATACCGCTGGCAGGAGGAGGCGAAGTGAACCGTGTGGTGCACCCGATCGAGCAGGAGTCCTTCCGGCGGCTGCGCGCCCGCCTCGACACCTCGCACCTCCCGCCGCTGACCCGGGCGGTGGTGGAGCGGGTCATCCACTCCGCCGCCGACCTCGACTACGCCACCGACCTCGTCATGGACGAGAGCGAGTTGGAGAAGGCGCACACGGCGCTGCACACCGGGGCGCCGGTGGTGGTGGACGTGGAGATGGTCGCGGCCGGGATCACACGCCGCGAGACGGTCTGCCGCCTGAAGGACGCCAGGTCGGGCCCCGGCATGACACGTTCGGCGCACGCGATCCGGCTGGCGTACGAGGACGTCGGCCCGGGCGCCCTGTGGGTGATCGGCTGCGCGCCGACCGCCCTGGAGGAGCTGCTGAAGCTGGACGCCTCCCCCGCACTCGTCATCGGTCTGCCCGTCGGTTTCGTCGGCGCGGCCGAGTCCAAGGCCGCGTTGCGCGAGAGCGGGCTGCCCGCCGTGAGCAACGTGTCCGAGAAGGGCGGTTCGGCGGTCGCCGCCGCCGCGCTCAACGCCCTGCTGTACCACCCCGTTCCGAAGTTCGAGGAGACATCGTGACCACCCCGCCGCCCGCCCTGCTCATCGCCGGCCACGGCACCCGGGACGAGGCCGGAGCCGAGGCGTTCCGCGACTTCGTTCGGGAGCTGGGGCGCCGCCACCCCGACCTGCCCGTCGCGGGCGGCTTCATCGAGCTGTCGCCGCCGCCGCTGGGCGAGGCGGTGACCGAGCTGGTGGAGCGGGGGGTGCGCCGGTTCGCGGCCGTGCCGCTGATGCTTGTGTCCGCCGGACACGCGAAGGGGGACATCCCGGCGGCGCTGGCCCGGGAGAAGGAGCGGCACCCGGGCATCTCGTACACCTACGGGCGCCCGCTCGGCCCGCACCCTGCGCTGCTGTCGGTGCTGGAGCGGCGTCTGGACGAGGCGATGGGCGGGGCGGCTCGCACGCCGGAGGAGCGCGCCGAGGTGACGGTGCTGCTGGTGGGCCGTGGCTCCACCGATCCCGACGCGAACGCCGAGGTGTACAAGGCGGCGCGGCTGCTGTGGGAGGGGCGCGGGTACGCGGGCGTGGAGACGGCGTTCGTGTCGCTGGCGGCGCCGGACGTGCCGAGCGGCCTCGACCGGTGCGCGAAGCTGGGTGCGAAGCGGATCGTCGTCCTGCCGTACTTCCTGTTCACGGGGATCCTGCCGGACCGGGTGCGGCAGCAGGCGGAGGAGTGGGCGGCGGCGCATCCGCAGGTCGAGGTGCGGTCGGCGGACGTCATCGGGCCGGAGCCGGAGCTGCTGGACCTGGTGATGGAGCGGTACCAGGAGGCGCTGAAGGGGGATCTGCGGATGAACTGCGACTCGTGCGTGTACCGGATCGCGCTGCCCGGCTTCGAGGACAAGGTGGGGCTGCCGCAGGAGCCGCACTTCCACCCGGACGACGACGGGCACGCGCACGGTCACGACGACGGGCATCACCATCATGGTCATGGACACCACCACGGGGGGCACGCGCACTCCCATGCGCACTGAACGGGACGGAGCACAGCACGACCTGCGGCACCACGGGGACGCCGAGGTCCGTGACGGCGGGGCGGGACTGACCGACCTCGCGGTGAACGTGCGCGCGGACACGCCGCCGGCGTGGCTGCGGGAGGTGATCGCCGAGTCGCTGGGCGGGCTCGCGGCCTACCCGGACGGGCGGGCGGCGCGGGCGGCGGTGGCGGAGCGGCACGGGGTGCCGGCCGAGCGGGTGCTGCTGACGGCGGGGGCGGCGGAGGCGTTCGTGCTGCTCGCCCGCGCCCTGAAGGTGCGGCGGCCGGTCGTGGTGCACCCGCAGTTCACTGAGCCGGAGGCGGCGTTGCGGGCCGCCGGGCACGTGGTGGGGCGGGTGCTGCTGCGGCAGGCGGACGGTTTCCGGCTGGATCCGGCGCTGGTGCCGCAGGACGCGGACCTGGTGGTGATCGGGAATCCCACGAACCCCACGTCCGTCCTGCACCCCGCGTCGGTGATCGAGGAACTGGCCCGCCCGGGGCGGGTGTTGGTGGTCGACGAGGCGTTCATGGACGCGGTGCCCGGGGAACGGGAGGCGCTGGCGGGCCGGACGGACGTGCCGGGCCTGGTGGTCCTGCGCAGCCTGACCAAGACCTGGGGTCTGGCGGGGCTGCGCATCGGCTACGTCCTGGCCGACCCCGGGACGATCGCGCGACTGGAGCGGGCACAGCCGCTGTGGCCGGTGTCGACACCGGCGCTCGCGGCGGCCCAGGCCTGTGTGTCGCCGCGGGCGCTGGCGGAGGCGGCGCACGCGGCGCACCGGGTGACGGCGGATCGCGCGCATCTGGTGGCGGGGCTGCGGGAGTTCGGGCCGGACGGGTTGTATGTGGCGGAGCCCGCGGAGGGGCCGTTCGTGCTGGTCCGCCTGGCGCGTGCGGCTGCCGTGCGGCGGAATCTGCGGGACCTGGGCTTCGCGGTGCGCCGCGGGGACACGTTCCCGGGGCTGGGCGAGGAGTGGCTGCGGCTGGCGGTACGGGACCGGGTGACGGTCAACCGCTTTCTGCAGGCGCTGGACCGGGCGGTGACGCTGGCCGCGCGGTGAGGGGGTGTCTCGCCCCGGGTCAGGCGACCGCCCTGCCGTTGAGGATGACTCGGCGCGGCGCCGCCAGGACCCGTACGTCCGCTCGTGGATCCGTCTCGTACACCACCAGGTCCGCGGCCGCGCCCTCCTCCAGCCCCGGCCGGCGCAGCCAGTCGTGGGCGGCCCAGGTCGCCGCCGACAGGGCCTCCACCGGAGGCATGCCCGCCGTCACCAGTTCCGCCACCTCCGCCGCGACCAGGCCGTGCGGCAGGGTTCCCCCGGCGTCCGTGCCCACGTACACCGGGATTCCGGCGTCGTACGCCGCCCGCACCGTGTCGTAGCGCCGTTCGTACAGCCGGCGCATATGGGCCGACCAGCGGGGGAACTTCGACTCGCCACCGTCCGCCAGCGCCGGGAACGTCGCGATGTTCACCAGCGTCGGCACGATCGCGACCCCCCGCTCCGCGAACAGCGGGATCGTCTCCTCCGTCAGTCCCGTCGCGTGCTCGATGCAGTCGATGCCCGCCTCGACCAGGTCCCGCAGCGAGTCCTCGGCGAAGCAGTGCGCCGTGACCCGGGCACCCAGGCGGTGGGCCTCCGCGATGGCCGCCTCCACCGCCTCCCGCGGCCAGCAGGCCGACAGGTCGCCCACCTCACGGTCGATCCAGTCGCCGACCAGCTTCACCCAGCCGTCGCCGCGCCGCGCCTCCTGGGCGACGTGGGCGACCAGGTCGTCCGGCTCGATCTCCCAGGCGTAGTTGCGGATGTAGCGGCGCGTGCGCGCGATGTGCCGACCGGCCCGGATGATCTTCGGGAGATCGTCCCGGTCGTCGATCCAGCGGGTGTCCGACGGAGAACCCGCGTCCCGGATCAGCAGCGTGCCCGCGTCCCGGTCCGTCAGCGCCTGCTTCTCCGAGACGTCCTCGGGGACCGGGCCGTGCGCGTCGAGGCCGACGTGGCAGTGTGCGTCGACCAGGCCGGGCAGCGCCCAGCCCTCGACGGTACGGACGTCACGGGCCGCGGCGGGGCGGTCGTACGAGATCCGACCGTCGACCACCCACAGCTCGTCGCGGACGTCCTCGGGCCCGACGAGCACCCGTCCCCTCACGTGCAGGACCGCGTGATCGCTCATGTACTGCACCTTAGTTGGCGTTCGCCCGCTGCTGCTTCCCACCGACCTGATCGGAGCTCTCCTCCTCCACCTCGGCCCTCGCGGGGTCCAGGAGGCGGGAGAGGAAGTGCCGGGTGCGCTCGTGGCTCGGGTCGCCGATGACCTGCTCGGGGGTCCCGTCCTCGACGATCACGCCGCCGTCCATGAAGACGACCCGGTCGGCGACCTCGCGCGCGAAGGTCATCTCGTGGGTGACGACCATCATCGTCATGCCTTCCTGCGCCAGCCTGCGCATCACGGCGAGGACGTCGCCGACCAGCTCCGGGTCCAGCGCCGAGGTCGGCTCGTCGAACAACATCACCTCGGGGCCCATGGCGAGAGCGCGGGCGATGGCGACACGCTGCTGCTGGCCGCCGGAGAGGGATGAGGGGTAGGCGTCCGCCTTCTCGGCCAGGCCGACCCGCTCCAGGTTCTCGGCGGCGATCCTCGCGGCCTCGGCCTTGTCCCGCTTGAGGACCCGGCGCTGCGGCAGCGTGAGGTTCTCGGTCACCGTGAGGTGCGGGAAGAGGTTGAACTGCTGGAACACCATGCCGATACGGCGGCGTACGGCGTCGATGTCCACATCCGGGTCGGTGACCTCGGTGCCGCCGACGAAGACCTGGCCCTTGCTGGGCTCCTCCAGGAGGTTGACGCAGCGCAGCAGGGTGGACTTGCCGGAGCCGGAGGGGCCGATGACGCAGACCACCTCGCCCTGGCCGATCTCCAGGTCGATGCCGCGCAGCACCTCGTTGTCACCGAAGGACTTGTGCAGGTCGCGGATCGCGATCTCGGGGGTGCTGCTCACTTGGCGGCTCCCTGGGCCTTGGCCTCCATACGGCGGACGACGAAGCCGAGCGGGATCGTGACCAAGAGGTAGCACAGGCCGGCGACCAGGATCGGCGTGGAGTTGGCGGTCGTGCTGGCGAGGTCGCGGCCGAACTTGGACAGTTCGCGCTCCTCCAGCGTGACGCCGAGGAACAGCACCAGCGAGGAGTCCTTGAAGAGGAGGACGAGTTCGTTGGTGAGCGGCGGGAGGATGATCCGGAAGGCCTGCGGGACGATGATGGAGATCATCGCGCGAGCGGGCGAGAAGCCCAGCGAACGCGCCGCCTCCATCTGGCCCTTCGGCACGGCCTGGATGCCCGCGCGGATCGTCTCCGCCATGTACGCGGCCGACACCAGACCGAGTGCCAGGGCGACCTTGCCGTACGTGCCGCCGACGACCTCCGTGCCGGGGAAGGCGAGCGGTACGGCGACACCGACGAAGATGAAGATCAGCAGCGCCGGCAGGCCGCGGAAGATCTCGATGTAGATGCCGGCGACCCAGCGGTACGGGCCGACGGACGACAGCCGCATCAGTGCGAGGAGCATGCCGAGCACCAGGCCGACGACGAAGCCGGACACCGTGTACAGCACGGTGTTCTTCAGCGCCAGCGTGATGACGTCCGGGAACATCTGCCGGGCGATGTCCACCTGCGCGAACTGGTTCTGCAGCCGTCCCCAGTCCGCCGTGACCGCGAAGGCGATCACGGCGACGACGAAGACGGCGTACTGGACACCGCGCGACACCCTGCGCTTCTGGGTCCGGGTCAGCCCCTTCCTACGGGGCTGCGCGTCGGCCCTGGCCGTGTCCGTCGTGTCGGTCATGAGGCGGCGGGCGAGGCGACGGACGGGTTGTACGGGCCGATCCACTGCTCGTACAGCTTCTTGTACGTGCCGTCGGCCTTCGCGTCCTTGATCGCCTTGTTGATGGCGGCGAGGAGCTTGGTGTTGCCCTTCTTCACCGTGAAGCCGTACTGCTCACCGGTGTGGATGTTGCCGACCATCTTGAAGGCGTCGGCGTTGGCCTTGTCCTTGAGCCAGCCCTGGACGACCGGGTAGTCGATGACGACCGCCTGGACCTGGCCGGTGCGCAGGCCGTTGAGGACGGCGTCGGAGGACTCGAAGGAGATCGGGTCGAAGCCCTGCTGCTTCGCGTAGTCCTCGCCGGTGGTCTGCGCCTGGGCGCCGAGCTTCTTGCCCTTGGCCTTGACGTCGGCCAGCGAGGTGATGCCGCTCTTCTTGTCGACCAGGACGGCCTGGGTGGCGTCGAAGTATGGGTCGGAGAAGTCGACGTGCTTCTTGCGCTCGGCGGTGATGGTCATGCCGGCCGCGGCGAGGTCGCACTGGCCGGAGTTGAGGAACGCGCCGGTCTTGAAGTTCTCGAAGGGTGTGTCGAGGACGGCCTGCTTCACCCCGAGGTCCTTGGCGACCAGGTCGATCATCGAGACGTCGAAGCCCTGCACCTTGCCGTTGATCTCCGACTGGAAGGGGGGATACGGCAGGTGGGTGCAGGTGGTGAGCTGACCGGCCTTGACGAGTTCCACCCCGCCGGCGGCCGACTTGCCGGCGCTGCCGCCGCTGCCGCTCGAGGTGCAGCCGGCCACGAGCAGCACGCCGGCCGTCGCGGTGGTGGCGGCCAGGATGCGGGCCCGGCGCCCGAGGAGCGTGTTCACGGAGGACCTCTCTGTGGGGAGTCTCGACTTCCCCTGTGGGGGATGAGCGGGTTCCGATTATAAGGAGCAGTTTGGGTTCCTCAAACCAAACCGATGGCTGGAGGGCCTTCTCGCCTCAGAAGTGATCGGCAAACGGGTGATGACGGCCGCCGGTTACCCTCAGGACCGACAGAGGCGTCGGAGGCGGCGCCGGTGGCCACGACGTTGCGGACACCGTCCGGTGTGGTGGCGGCTGAGCTGGTCGCACGGGCGCTGGAGCACGACCCGGGGGTGCCGTTGGCGGCGGGCGGGGGTGCGCTGGCGAAGGAGATGATCCGGGTCAACCACTACGGGCCCGATGCGACGGCGGAGGTCGTGGGGGCGGCGCTTGCGGCGCTGGGGGCGGCACTGAGGGAGTCCGGGGCGGACGTGGATGCGGAGGCGGCCCGGGGGGTTGTGGCGGAGGTGTGGGGCTAGCGGTGCACGGGGCGGGGGCCGAGGGGTTCTCGCCCCCGCCGCCCACACGCTTCCCATTCCCGTGGGCCCCGGCCCCGGCGTCACCGAAAGCCGCACAGGCCGATGTGCCGCTCCGGGCTCCGACTCCCGCAGTCACCACCGGCCGGACTTGCCGGAACATGGCGACCGAGTGACCGGCTCCTGAAATACACATTGCCCTTCGGGCTCCTTCCAAGGTATTTCTGGAATTCCCTCAAGGGCAGCTCCCCGCATTCTTCTGCCCGCTCTTCTCCGACCTAAACGCAAAGATTCTGCGAACGCCGTCCGAGGTAATTCGGGCAGATCTCGTGTGGGTCACCGGGGTGTGATCGACTCCACAGGACGGGCACTTCGTCCGGCAATGTCGGCATATTTCTCCAGCAAGCGCCGCCGGTTCGCGCGTACGTGCGCGCCCGCGCGATATCACATCCATCACCCGTCCGTAACCCCCGCCGGCGATGCATTTTCGAATTTCCACGGGTAAATTGAATCCGCATGACCGCCGCACAAGCAGACCTGTCAGCGGAATTCCTGGAAATGTCGGAGGGACTACGGATCGACCGTCCGGAGGTGGCGGACGGCGCCGCTCTCTGGCGTATCGCCAAGGACTCCGAAGCCCTCGATCTGAACTCCTCCTACAGCTATCTGCTGTGGTGCCGTGACTTCGCCGGCACCTCGGCTGTGGTGCGCGCCGAGCCCGGCGGGCGGCCCGTCGGGTTCCTCACCGCGTACCTGCGGCCCGAGCGCCCCCGCACCCTCCTGGTGTGGCAGGTAGCCGTGGACGCCTCGTACCGCGGGCGCGGCCTCGCCGCCCGTCTGCTCGACGCGGTCGCGGCACGGGTCTCCGCCGAGCACGGCGTCACCGGCATCGAGACCACCATCACCCCGGGCAACACCGCCTCCGAGCGGCTGTTCACGTCGTTCGCCGCCCGGCACGGCGCGACCGTCGAGCGTGAAGTGCTCTTCGACACGCGCCAGTTCCCGGACGGCCCGCACGACCCGGAGGTCCTGTACCGCATCGGGCCACTCCCGCACGCCGCCTGATCCCCTCACCCCCACCCCAGTCCGACTCCCCCACCCCCAGTCCGACTCCCCCTCCCCCACACACCGAGGAGCGTTTCCGTCGTGACCATCACCCAGCCGGACCTCAGCGTCTTCGAGACCCTCGAGTCGGAGGTGCGCAGCTACTGCCGCGGCTGGCCCACCGTCTTCGACCGCGCGCGGGGCAGCCGCATGTACGACGAGGACGGGCACGAGTACCTCGACTTCTTCGCCGGCGCCGGATCACTCAACTACGGCCACAACAACCCCGTGCTGAAACGGGCGTTGATCGACTATCTGGAGCGGGACGGCGTCACCCACGGGCTGGACATGTCCACCGTCGCCAAGCGTTCCTTCCTGCAGACCTTCCAGGACGTGGTGCTGCGCCCGCGCGACCTGCCCTACAAGGTCATGTTCCCGGGGCCGACCGGCACCAACGCCGTCGAGTCCGCCCTGAAGCTGGCGCGCAAGGTGAAGGGACGCGAGGCCATCGTGTCCTTCACCAACGCCTTCCACGGGATGTCCCTGGGGTCGCTGGCCGTCACCGGCAACGCCTTCAAGCGCGCCGGTGCCGGCATCCCGCTGGTGCACGGCACGCCCATGCCCTTCGACAACTACTTCGACGGCACGGTCCAGGACTTCCTCTGGTTCGAGCGGCTCCTGGAGGACCAGGGATCCGGTCTGAACAAGCCCGCCGCCGTGATCGTCGAGACCGTGCAGGGCGAGGGCGGCATCAACGTCGCGCGCCCCGAGTGGCTTCGCGCCCTCGCCGAGCTGTGCCGGCGGCAGGACATGCTGCTGATCGTCGACGACATCCAGATGGGCTGCGGCCGAACCGGCGCCTTCTTCTCCTTCGAGGAGGCCGGGATCGTGCCGGACATCGTCACCGTGTCCAAGTCGATCAGCGGCTACGGGCTGCCGATGTCGCTGTGCCTGTTCAAGCCCGAGCTGGACGTCTGGGAGCCGGGCGAGCACAACGGCACCTTCCGCGGCAACAACCCGGCGTTCGTCACGGCCACCGCCGCACTGGAGACCTACTGGAGCGACGGGTCCGCGATGGAGAAGCAGACCCGGGCGCGCGGCGAGCTGGTCGAGCGCGAGCTGGCCTCGATCGCCGACGAGAACCGCGCCGATGTGAAGGAGTACCGCGGCCGCGGGCTCGTGTGGGGCCTGGAGTTCCACGACAAGGAGCGGGCCTCGCGGGTCGCGCGCCGCGCCTACGAGCTCGGGCTGCTCGTGGAGACCTCGGGTCCCGAGAGCGAGGTCGTCAAACTGCTGCCCGCCCTCACCATCACCCCCGACGAGCTGGACGAGGGTCTTGGCGTCCTCGCCCGCGCCGTCCGCGAAACCGCCTGAGAACCCCTGAAGAGGAGGCACACAGCACCGTGATCGTCCGTTCGTTCAAGGACATCGAAGGTACAGACCGGCATGTGAAAGCCGCGTCGGGCACCTGGGAGAGCAAGCGCATCGTCCTCGCCCGGGAGAAGGTCGGCTTCTCCCTGCACGAGACGATCCTGTACGCGGGCACCGAGACGTCGATGTGGTACGCGAACCACATCGAGGCGGTCGTGTGCGTCGAGGGCGAGGCGGAGCTGACCGACCACGAGACCGGGAAGACGTACACGATCACACCCGGGACCCTCTACCTGCTGGACGGGCACGAGCGGCACACGCTGCGGGTCAAGAAGGACTTCCGCTGCCTCTGCGTCTTCAACCCGCCCGTGACCGGCCGTGAGGACCACGACGAGAACGGCGTCTACCCCCTGCTCACCGAGGAGGTGTGAATCACCGATGACCCTGACCACCAGCACAGCCGTCACCGACCTCTATCCCAGCCGCGGCGCCACCGAGGTGTCGATTCCGCGCCAGGACCCGGTCGTCTGGGGCGCTCCCGGTACGCCGGGGCCCATCTCGTTGACCGACCTCCAGGCGTACGAGCGCGACGGCTTCCTGGCCATCGACGAGCTGATCACCGAGGACGAGGTCGCCGTCTACCGGCAGGAGCTGGAGCGGCTCGTCACCGATCCGGGCATCCGCGCCGACGAGCGGTCGATCGTGGAACCGAAGTCCAAGGAGATCCGCTCCGTCTTCGAGGTGCACAGGATCAGCGAGGTGTTCGCGAATCTCGTGCGCGACGAGCGCGTCGTCGGGCGGGCGCGGCAGATCCTCGGCTCGGACGTGTACGTCCACCAGTCGCGGATCAACGTGAAGCCGGGCTTCGGTGCCAGCGGCTTCTACTGGCACTCCGACTTCGAGACCTGGCATGCGGAGGACGGTCTGCCGAACATGCGGACGGTGTCCGTCTCGATCGCGCTGACCGAGAACTACGACACCAACGGCGGCCTGATGATCATGCCGGGGTCGCACAGGACGTTCCTCGGCTGTGCGGGCGCCACGCCGAAGGACAACTACAAGAAGTCGCTGCAGATGCAGGACGCGGGCACTCCGTCGGACGAGGCGCTGACGAAGATGGCCTCCGAGTACGGCATCAAGCTGTTCACGGGCAAGGCCGGTTCGGCGACCTGGTTCGACTGCAACTGCATGCACGGCTCGGGCGACAACATCACCCCGTTCCCGCGCAGCAACGTGTTCATCGTGTTCAACAGCGTGGAGAACGCGGCGGTGGAGCCCTTCGCGGCTCCGGTCCGGCGACCGGAGTTCATCGGGGCGAGGGACTTCACGCCGGTGAAGTGAGCCGGGCCCCGGCCGGGGGTCCGGGGGTCGTCCCCCGGAGATCACAGCATCGGGGCGAGGGACTTCACGCCGGTGAAGTGACCGTGGCGTGACTCCGGCACGTCACCGGGCCGGGCCTCCTCGTGCGGACGGGAGGCCCGGCCCCTTGGCGTTCAGCCGACGAGTACGTCCAGAAGCCGGTCGACGTCCGCAGGCGTGTTGTACAGGTGGAAGGCCGCCCGCAGGTTGCCCGCGCGGTTCGAGACCTCGACTCCCGCGCGGCTCAACTCGCCCTGCCGGTGGCCGAGCCCGGGCACGGACACGATCGGTGAGCCCGGCGCGGGGACCGCTTCGTGGCCGAGTGCGCCGAGGCCCTTGAGGAAGCGGTCGGCGAGGGCGAGGTCGTGGGCCCGTACCCGCGCCACGCCCACCTCCTCCAGCAGTTCCAGGGAGCGGCGGGCGCCCGCGTACGAGAACAGCGCGGGGCTCTCGTCGAACCTCCGTGCGGAGCGGGCGAGTTCGGCGACCGGTCCGTAGCAGCTGTCCCAGGGCTCCTCCCCCGCGACCCAGCCGGCGAAGAGCGGGGAGAGGGAGCCCAGGTCCTCCGGGACCACCAGGAAGGCCACTCCGCGCGGGCAGAAGAGCCACTTGAAGGCGACGGCGGCGACGTAGTCGTACGCGTCCGCGTCGAGGTCCAGCCAGCCGGCGGCCTGGGACGCGTCCACGTACGTACGGGCGCCGTGCTCCCGGGCCGCCGCGCCGATGGCGGGCAGATCGGCGATACGGCCGTCGGCGGACTGCGCCGCGCTGACCGCGACGAGGGCTGTGCCTGGCCGTACCGACTCGGCGATCCGCTCCAGCGGAACGGTGCGGACCCTCAGGTCGCGGCGCATGTGGAAGGGGTTCACCACGGAGCTGAAGTCGCCCTCGGCGGTGACGACTTCGGCGCCCTCGGGCAGCGAGGCGGCGATCAGCCCGGTGTAGACGGCGACCGAGGCCCCCGCCGCCACCCGGCCGTCGGGAACCCCGGCCAGCCGGGCGAAGGAGCCGCGTGCGGCCTCGACGTCGGCGAACATGTCCGTGGGCTGCCCGACGGCGGCCGACTCCACGGCGGTCCGCAGGGCCTCCACCGTGCGGGCCGGCAGCAGCCCGGTGCTCGCGGTGTTCAGGTAGGTGTTCTTCGGGGCGAACTCGGCGCGGACGAGGGTCTCGAAGGTCTCCATGGGACCACTGTGCGGCCCGTGGAAGTCCCAGTCCATCGCCTATTTGTGCGTGGTTCCGTCAAGGAACCCTTATACATCCGCCTGACCTGCGGGTCCTCAGTGCTGCGGCACCGCGCAGCCGTCCGGGCCGCAGGCGTCCGCGTCACCCTCGTCGATCAGCCTGAGCGGCGGGCGGTCGCCCCAGGCCTGGGTGAGCGCCTGTGTGAAGACCTCCGCGGGCTGGGCGCCGGAGACGCCGTACTTCCGGTCGAGGACGAAGAAGGGGACGCCGTTCGCACCCAGCTCTGCGGCCTCGCGCTCGTCGGCGCGCACGGCGTCGGCGTAGGCGGTCGGGTCGGCGAGGACCTTGCGGGCGTCCTCGGCGGCGATCCCCGCCTGAACGGCAAGCTCCACCAGCCGCTCGTCGCCCTCGGTGAACAGGGACCGCTCCTCGGCGAAGTTCGCCCGGTACAGGATCTGGATCAGCTCGTCCTGCTTGCCCTGCTCCTTGGCGAAGTGCAGCAGGCGGTGCATGTCGAAGGTGTTGCCGTGGTCGCGGCCCGTGGTGCGGTACGCGAGGCCCTCGGCGGCGGCCTGGGCGCCCAGGTTCTCCTCACCGGCCTGGGCCTGCGCCTCGCTCATCCCGTACTTCTTGGCGAGCATCGTGAGGACCGGCTGCACGTCGTCCTTGGCGCGGTGGGGGTCCAGCTCGAAGGAGCGGTGCACCACCTCGACCTCGTCCCGGTGCGGGAAGGCCTGGAGCGCCTTCTCGAAGCGGGCCTTTCCGACGTAGCACCAGGGACAGGCGATGTCGGACCAGATCTCCACGCGCATGTCTTCGGCTTCTCTCCAGGTGGTACGGGTACGGAGCCTCCCTCCGCAGACTCTGTGAACGTTCAAGCGCTCCGTTTCATTCCCCCGGGACACCGGGGACGGTGTACCGGAGGTGGACGTGGTGGGCGCCCTGGGCGGGCGGGTTCTCCGGGTCGGGGACCCAGCCGTGGCGGGCGTAGAAGGCCCGGGCGCGCCGGTTGTCCACGTGCACGTCGAGGACGGCCCTCCGCTTGCCGTCGGCCTGCCACTCCTCCACACAGGCCGCGTGGAGCTCGGCACCGATGCCGCGGCACCAGTGATCGGGGTCGACATGGAACTGGAAGAGTTCGACCGTGTCGGCGGGGGCTCCCTGCGGGGTGCGGAAGGAGGCGACTGCGACGAGGTGCCCGTGCTCGACGGCGCACAGCACATGCCCGTCGGGCCGCTCGATGGCGGTCCGCCAGGCGGCGAGCCAGTCGGTGCCGTCCTGCGGCAGCCCCTCGGGGTAGTACGTCGCCCGGGCCCGCCCGTGCAGAGCGGCCACAGCCGGTACCTCGGCGGGCAGGGCGGTGCGGATCACCCGGCTTCCGGTCACACGCTCTTCGATCATGCAACGGAGGACGTGACGGCGGCCGGGGCGGTTCCGAGGCGGCTGAACCGGGCGCGGTGGGCGCTCGGGGTCAGGCCCGTACGACGGACGAGGCGGGCGGACGGCGGGGCCGGCTCGTCATGAACCGTCCCGCAGGTCCTGCGGCCAGTGGGGGCGGTACTCGATCCCGTCGTACGTCACCACACAGCCCTCGCCCAGCGGCGACTGGGCCATGAAGCCGACCAGCGCGGCCTCCGTCTCCTTCTCGTCGCCCAGGGTGAACAACCGGACGAACGTCCACCGCTTCCCGTCCCGCGAGGCGTGGAAGGCGAAGGCGCGGCCGGTCCGGCTGATCCGAAGCCAGACCGAACTGCCCTCCACCGTGAAGGAGTTCGCGTCGTCGGAGTGTCCGCGCGTCACCACGGTGCACACGGTGGGCACGTCCGGCGAGTACTCCAGGCACAGCTTCGCCCACGCCCGCTCACCGACGTGGACGTAGAGCACACCGGCGTCGAAGGCCGCGGCGAAGCCGACGGTGACGCGGGCGATCAGCTGGAAGTCCCCTTCCGGCGCCCCGAGCAGCCGGGGCGCGTCGGAGGCGGCGTCCAGGGACTCGCCGGTGGGCGGCACGAAACGATCCTGCCGGGCCCCGGCCCAGCCGGTGAGCACCCCGTCCTCGTACGACCAGTGGCCTTCGGGCCCGTACGTACGGAGAAGGAAAGGGAGTTCGGGAAGTTCGAGGTCCATTCGCAGAGTGTCCCAGGTGCCGAGGTGGGGATCAGTGCTTTTTCGGGGCGCAGTGCTTCTTCGGGGCGCGGGGATGTGACGCCTCGTGCGGCTCCGCCGGGCGGGTGTGACCGACCGCACGGGCGCCGCACCCGCAACGCCCCTACGGCGCGAGCCGCGACGAGACGGTCACCGCTCCAGACGGCCGTCGAACCGCCGCGGCAGGCCCAGCGGGTTGTCGTCCCGCAGCTCCGGCGGAAGCAGGGCCTCCGGAGCGTTCTGGTACACCACGGGACGCAGCCAGCGCTCGATCGCCGTACCACCGACCGACGTGGAGGTGGACGTGGTCGCCGGGTAGGGACCACCGTGGTGCTGAGCGGGCGCCACCGCCACCCCGGTGGGCCAGCCGTTGACGAGCACGCGCCCGGCCAGCGGGGTCAGCTCCTGCAGGATCTCAGCGCCACGGCCCTCCCCCGCCGCCTCCTCGCTCGACAGGTGCACCGTCGCGGTGAGGTTGCCGGGCAGCCGGCCCAGGACGCGCTGGGCCTCGTCCTCGTCCTCGTAGCGGGCGACGACCGTGATCGGGCCGAAGCACTCCTCCAGCAGCAGGTCGTGGTCGCCGTCCGTGGTGAGCTTCTCGGCCGGGACGGTGAGGAAGCCCGGGCTCACGGTGTGCTCGCCGCCCGGGCCTGCGGTGACCGGGGACTCCACATCGGGGAGGGCCGCGCGCTCGGCGACCCCGGCGATGAAGTTGTCGCGCATCCGGTGGTCGAGCAGGACGCCGGCGTCGGTGTCGCTGACCGCCTCGGTCAGGGACTTCACCAGACGGTCGCCCGCCGCCCCGGTGGGGGCCAGGACGAGGCCGGGCTTGACGCAGAACTGTCCGACGCCCAGCGTCATGGAGCCCGCGAGACCCGCGCCGATCGTCTCGGCGCGCTCGGCGGCTGCGGCCTCGGTGACCACCACCGGGTTGAGCGAGCCGAGTTCACCGTGGAACGGGATCGGGACGGGGCGGGCGGCCGCCGCGTCGAAGAGGGCACGGCCGCCGCGAACGGAGCCGGTGAACCCGGCGGCGGCGACCAGCGGGTGCTTGATCAGCTCGATGCCCGCCTGGAAACCGTGGACGAGGCCGAGCACGCTCTTCGGGATGTCGTGCCGCTCGGCGGCGCGGCGCAGGGCCGCCGCGACCAGTTCGGACAGGGCCGGGTGGTCGGGGTGGGCCTTGACGACGACGGGGCAGCCCGCGGCGAGCGCGCTCGCGGTGTCGCCGCCGGCCACCGAGAAGGCGAACGGGAAGTTGGAGGCCGAGTACACGGCGACGACGCCCAGCGGGACCTTGTAGCGGCGCAGGTCGGGGATGGGCGGGGTCGCAGTGTCGTCGGGGTGGTTGATCACGACGTCGAGGAAGGCGCCCTCGTCGACGATGTCCGCGAAGGCACGCAGCTGGTAGCAGGTGCGGGCGAGCTCGCCGCTCAGCCGGACCGGACCGAGGGCGGTCTCCGCGTCCGCCGCCTCGACGAGGTGGTCCTTGGCCGTCTCCAGCTCGTCGGCGGCGGTGCGCAGGAACGCCGAGCGGACCGTGCGGTCGGCGAGGGAACCACGCGCGTCGCGGGCGGCCCGGACAGCGGCGTCCACCTCCTCAGTTGTGGCCTCCACCGCAACCTGTTCACGCTGCTTCCCGGTTCGGGGGTCGACACTCCAGACTGGTGCTGCTGCCACCGCGGGTCCCTCCAGATGTCATGCCGCAGTTCGTACGCCATCCATCAGGGCGTTCGATATACTGAACACTGTCTCTGATGATGAATATGCTGCTCGGAGACTATTTCCCGGCGAACGAAGGGGTCAAGGGCGATGTCGGCAGGCGAGACAGGCGGCGGGGCGCAGGTCAAGTCCGCAGTGCGGACGGTCGAATTGCTCGAGTACTTCGCCGGCCGCCCCGGCATGCACTCGCTGGCCTCCGTGCAGGAGGCCGTCGGATACCCCAAGTCCAGCCTGTACATGCTGCTGCGCACGCTCGTGGAGCTGGGCTGGGTGGAGACGGACGCGACGGGCACGCGGTACGGCATCGGGGTGCGGGCGCTGCTGGTCGGCACGTCGTACATCGACGGCGACGAGGTGGTGGCGGCCGCCCGCCCGACCCTGGACCGGCTGTCGGACGACACGACGGAGACGATCCACCTGGCGCGCCTCGACGGCACGAACGTGGTGTACCTGGCGACCCGCCAGTCGCAGCACTACCTGCGGCCCTTCACCCGGGTGGGGCGCCGGCTGCCCGCGCACTCGACGTCGCTGGGCAAGGCGCTGCTGAGCACGTACACGGACGAGCAGGTCCGCAAGATGCTCCCGGAGACGCTCCCGGCGCTGACCGAACACACCATCACCGACCGTGAGAAGCTGATCGAGGAGCTGCACCAGGTCCGGGAACAGGGCTTCGCCGTGGACCGGGAGGAGAACACGCTGGGGCTGCGCTGCTTCGGGGTCGCGATCCCCTACCGCACCCCGGCCCGCGACGCGATCAGCTGCTCGGTCCCGGTGGCCCGCCTGACCCCGGCCCACGAGCAGATGATCAAGGACGCCCTCTTCGACGCGAGGGACCGTCTGACGCTCGCCACCCGGAGGCTGTGAACCATGGAGGTCGTGCTCCGCGAGGTCCACGACAGCGACCTGCCGGTCTTCTACCGGCAGATGAGCGATCCCGAGGCGGTCCGGATGGCCGCGTTCACCCCCGGGGATCCGGCCGACCCGGACGTCTTCGACGCCCACTGGAAGAAGATACGGTCCTCGTCCGACGTGCTCGCCCGCACGGTCCTGGCGGACGGCGACGTGGTGGGGAGCGCGGCGGTGTACGGGGAACCGGGCGAGCGCGAGGTGACGTACTGGATCGACCGCGCGTACTGGGGGCGGGGCGTGGCGACGGCCGCGCTGCGGGGGCTGCTGGCTCAGGTGCCGGAACGCCCGCTGTACGCACGGGCGGCGGCGGACAACGCGGGGTCGCTGCGCGTGCTGGAGAAGTGCGGCTTCCGCGAGGCCGCACGGGCCAGGGGGTACGCGCATGCCAGGGGCGAGGAGATCGACGAGGTGGTGCTGACGCTGGAGGGGTGAAGCCGGGCCGGTGCGGTCCGGCCGGAACATGAGTGCCGGATGAGAAAAGGGGCGTTCGGGAACGATCCGAACCGCCCCGTTCGTCCTCCTGGCGGGATGAACAAGACGATCAGGCGCGCCTCCGTCTTCGTGCTGGCCCTGGTGTTCGCTCTGCTGGTCAGGGCCACCTGGGTGCAGTTCTACGACGGCAAGGCGCTCGCGGACGACAAGGACAACCGGCGAGGCGCGATCGAGACGTACTCGCAGCCGCTGGGGAACATCATCGTGGCCGGAAGGGCGGTCACCGGCTCGGCGCGGACGACCGACGGCGACCTGGCGTACAAGCGCACCTACACCGACGGCAGGCTGTACGCCGCGGTGACGGGCTACGCCTCGCAGAGCTATGCGCCGACCCAACTCGAAGGCATCTACCAGGATCTGCTCGACGGCACCGATCCCCGCCTGAAGACTGCCATGGACACGATCACCAACCAGCGGGCCGAACCGGGCAACGTGGTGACGACGATCGACCCGGACGTGCAGAAGGCGGCGTACGACGCGCTCGGCGACAAGAAGGGCGCCGCCGTCGCGATCGACCCGAAGACCGGCCGCATCCTCGCGGTCGTGTCGACCCCGTCCTACGATCCGACCTCGCTGACCGACGCCAACACCGCCGGGGCCGCCTGGAAGCAGCTCAACGCCGATCCGGGCAAGCCGCTCACCAACCGCGCGCTGCGCCAGCCCCTGCCGCCGGGCTCGACGTTCAAGCTGGTGGTGGCGGCCGCCGCGCTGGAGGACGGGCTGTATTCGTCGGTGGACCAGAGGACCGTCAGCCCGAACCCGTACCGGCTGCCGCTGTCGACCGACGAGCTGTCCAACGAGAACCCCTCCGCCCCCTGCGAGAACGCCTCGATCCGGGTGGCCCTGGAGTACTCGTGCAACAACGTCTTCGCGAAGATGGCCGTCGACCTGGGTCAGGACAAGGTGAAGGCGATGGCCGAGAAGTTCGGCTTCAACGACGACCAGGTGGACGTGCCGGTGCGGGCGTACGCGAGCGTGTACCCCTCGAAGATGGACCGGGCGCAGACGGCCCTGTCCGGCATCGGCCAGTTCGACGTGACCGCGACCCCGCTGCAGATGGCCATGGTGTCCGCCGCCCTGGCCGACGGCGGCGAACTGGTCAGCCCGCATATGGTGTCGCAGATCACCGACAGCGGCGGCGACGTGCTGAAGAACTACGACAACGACACGTCCACGAAGCGGATCGTCAGCTCCTCGACCGCCGCCCAGCTGGAGTCCGCCATGCAGACGGTCGTCGAGAAGGGCACGGGTACGAGCGCGCGGGTACCGGGCGTCACCGTGGGCGGCAAGACCGGTACCGCGCAGCACGGCGAGAACAACAGCCAGGTGCCGTACGCCTGGTTCACGGCGTACGGCAAGTCCGACGCGACGGGCAAGGAGATCGCGGTCGCGGTGGTGGTCGAGCAGTCGGACGCGGCACGTTCCGAGGTGAGCGGCAATGGGCTGGCGGCGCCGGTGGCCAAGGCCATGATGCAGGCAGCGCTCAAGAGTTAGGTCGGGGGCAGCCCCGCGACGGGCTGCCCCCTCGCCTCACTTGACTCCGAGGATCTGCTCCACCGGATCGATCGCGAAGTACACCAGGAACAGCGCCGACACTCCCCACAGCAGCCAGTTGACCTCCCTGGCCTTGCCGAGGACCGTCTTGATGACGACGTAGGACAGGAAGCCGGCGCCGATGCCGTCGGTGATCGAGTACGTGAACGGCATGGCGGCGATGGTGAGGAACGCCGGGATGGCGATCTCGTACCGGTCCCAGTCGATGTGCTTGACATGCGTCAGCATCAGGAAGCCGACGGCTATCAGGGCGGGCGCCGCCGCCTGGAGCGGCACGATGGTCAGCAGCGGCGTGAGGAACAGCGCGAGGCCGAACAGGCCGCCGGTGATCAGGTTGGCGAACCCGGTGCGCGCGCCCTCGCCGACGCCGGCGGCGGACTCGATGTACGCGGTGTTGGAGGAGGCGGAGCCCACGCCGCCGGCGATCGCGGCGGCGCCGTCGATGAACAGCACCCGGCCGATGCCCGGCACCTGGCCCTGCTCGTCGAGCAGCCCGGCCTCCGCGCTGATGCCGACGATGGTGCCCATGGCGTCGAAGAAGTCCGACAGGATCAGCGTGAAGATCAGCAGCACGACCGTGATGGCGCTCGTTTCGCCGAAGGCGCCGAACAGGCTGAAGTGACCGACGAGCCCGAAGTCGGGAGCCGCCACGACCTTGTCGGGGACCTTCGGGGTGGTCAGGCCCCAGCTCTTGATGTCGGCGACGGCGTTGATGACGATCGCGACGACCGTCATGGTCACGATGCTGATCAGGATCGCGCCCTTCACCTTGCGGGCGAGCAGTGCGACGGTGAGCAGCACCCCGAGGCAGAAGACCAGGACGGGCCAGCCGGTAAGGCGTCCCACGGCGCCCAGTTGCACCGGCACGGTGGTGTTCGCGGCGTCCGGGATGCGGCTGACGAACCCGGCGTCGACGAAGCCGATGAAGGCGATGAACAGGCCGATGCCGACGCCGATGGCCTGCTTCAGCTGTTGCGGGATCGCGTTCATGATGGCCTCGCGCAGTCCGGTGAGCACCAGGACGCAGATCAGGACGCCCTCGATGACGACGAGGCCCATGGCGTCGGACCAGCTCATCAACGGGGCGAGCTGGAAGGCGACGACGGCGTTGAGGCCGAGGCCGGCGGCGATGGCGAGCGGCAGGTTGCCGCCGACACCCATGATGATCGTCATCACACACGCCACCAGGGCGGTGGCCGTGACCAGTTGTCCCGCGTCCAGTTGGTGGCCGAACTTGTCCTTGGCGCTGCCCAGAATGATCGGGTTCAGTACAAGGATGTAGGCCATCGTGAAGAACGTGGCGAAACCGCCGCGTATCTCCCGGCCGAAGGTGGAGCCCCGTTCGGAGATCCTGAAGTACCGGTCGAGGCCGTTCACCGCCGGGGGCGCGGAACTTGACCGGTCGGCCACCTTCTGTGTGTCGGACATGGCGAGACTCCTTGTTGCCTGTTGAACCAGTGCGGGATGCTGGCTGGATTGTTCCCGTGGCGAACCCGTTTCAGGTTTTCTCCGTGTTACGGAATCGAAGAGTTCGGCCTGTCATACGACGTTCGAAGGCCCGTACGGACGCTGCTACGCTTCCGGACCTCACCCCAGAACGCACTCCGGACGTCCACATGGCATCCACATGGCATGCACGGGGCGCCCGGAGAGGTGCCGGAACCGCAGCGAGGAGAGGTCGCCCGTGGGCACTGTCGTCGACGACGACGCCGCCGTGGAGTTCCACGCCTTCTTCGAACGCCACTACGCCGAACTCGCCCGGCTCGCCCACCTGCTGACCGGTGAGGCGGACGCCGCCGACGATCTGGCCGCCGACGCGCTGCTCGCGCTGTGGCACCGCTGGGACCGGGTGCGCGCCGCCGACCACCCGGTGGCGTACGCGCGCGGTGTGGTCGCCAACCTGGCCCGCACCCGGATCCGCAGCGCGGTGCGCGAACGCCGGCGGATCACCCTCTTCTGGTCGCAGCGCGAGGAGAAGACCGAGAACCCGGACGTGCCGGCGGTCGTCGACGTACAGGAGGCCCTGCGCCGTCTGCCGTTCCGCAAGCGGGCCTGCGTGGTGCTGCGGCACGCCTTCGACCTCTCCGAGAAGGACACGGCGCTCGCGCTGGGCATCTCGGTGGGTACGGTGAAGAGCCAGACGTCCAAGGGGATGGCCGAAATACAGCGGCTCCTGGGCACCGCCGAGGCCCCTCGGCGCGTTCCCGCGGCGGTGGTGCGCACCGGTGGAGCTGGAGGAAGGAACCGATGACTACGCCGCGGGACGTGCACGACGAGCTTCGCGCCAGGCTGCACTCGGCGGCCGAGGCGCACGAGCCCGACCGCGCGCGCATCCTGGCCCGCGTCGAGCGCGGGATGGCCGCGCAGTCCCGTCCGAGCCGCCGGGCGACGCGTCCGCCGCTGTGGGGCTGGGTGCGGGTGGTGGGGGCCACGGCCGGGGTCGCGGGCGTCCTCGCGGTGGGCGGCTACGCGGTCGCCTCGGCGGTGCAGGACGACACCCCCGCCCAGCAGACGGTGGTCGTCTCGCCCACACCCACCCCGTCCCCGGCCGCGACGAGCCGCGCCCCGGTCCGCCCGGCCGAGCCGGCACCGACCGCAGGCTCGCACGGCTCCGGGAAACCCGGCACGTCGGCCTCGAAGAGCCCGAAAGCCTCAGCGACCGCCACCGCCCCGCCGGCCGCCTCCGGCGTCCAGGACGGCCCGCTGTGGTCGGACGGCTCGGTGGACCCGCACAGCAACGACTTCTGGGCCCAGAGCGACCTGACCCTGAGGACCAGCGAGAAACTCACCGCGCTCACCGTCGAGTTGAAGGTCGCGCAGACCGGCGGCGTGTCCTCGTCGGGCGCCTGGCGATCCCTGCCTCAGGACGACTTCACGTTCACGGTCGGCGAGAAGGACGGCTTCCTGGTCTACACCTGGGTGCTCAAGCAGGGCCGTTCGGTGCCGGTGGGCCAGTGGGTGTTCGCGGGGCAGTACGACCACCACCGCGGCGGCCGGGACGCCAGGGGCGACAGCTACACGATGACGGCATCGACGGGTCGTGAACAGCTCACGGTCCGGGGCGACTTCACCTCGCACGGCGACGGCGCGAGCGGCGACTCGTAGGCGGCGGCGACCAGAGGCGGACGAGGACGCCCCCACCGGTTCCGGTCGGCGAGGGCGATCCCTGGTCGCCGCCGTGGCCCGAGAGGGTTGCCGCACCGGGCCCGAAATCGATCGAAATTTTCGGTCCCCTCCCACCCCCCACGCACCGATTGACGTTCTGCCCCTCACTGATGACACTCCGATGGCAGTGCAGCCAACAGAATCCATCAGACTCCCACAGGATGTGTCATGCGACCCCGCACCGCCCGCACGTTCCTGGTCCCCCTCCTCGCCCTTCTGCTGGGCCTTCTCGCCGCGCCGCCCAGCCCCGCACACTCCGGAGCACCGCCCGTGAACCACCCCGAGTACGCCGGCTACCTCTTCGCCTACTTCACCGGCGAGGGCACCGCCGACGGCGAGCAGATCCGCTACGCGCTCAGCCGCGGCAACGACCCGCTGCACTGGCGGGAGCTGAACGGCGGCAAGCCGGTGCTGACGTCCACGATCGGCGAGAAGGGCCTGCGCGACCCGTTCGTCATCCGCTCGCCCAAGGGTGACAAGTTCTACCTCATCGCCACCGACCTCAGGATGTACAGGAACAGCAGCGGCAGCTGGGACCACGTCCAGCGGCACGGCAGCAAGTCCGTCATGATCTGGGAGTCCACGGACCTGGTCCACTGGACCGACCAGCGCCTGGTGAAGGTCGCGCCCGACACCGCGGGCAACACCTGGGCGCCGGAGGCCTACTGGGACGACTCACTCGGTGAGTACGTGGTCTTCTGGGCGTCGAAGCTGTACGCCGACGACGACCCGGACCACACGGGCTCGACGTACAACAAGATGCTCTACGCGACGACGAAGGACTTCCGCACCTTCAGCGCGCCCAAGGTCTGGGACGACCCCGGCTACTCGGTGATCGACTCCACGGTGGTCAAGTACAAGGACACCTACTACCGCTACACCAAGGACGAGCGGGACCCGTCCTCCAGCTCCCCCTGCTCGAAGTTCATCACCGCGGAGAAGTCGACGTCGCTGACCTCGACGCAGTACGACTTCGTCGCCGACTGCATCGGCAGCGGCGCGATGGACCGCGGCGAGGGCCCGACGGTGTTCAAGTCCAACACCGAGAAGAAGTGGTACCTGTTCATCGACGAGTACGGCGGCCGGGGCTATGTCCCCTTCGAGACGACCGACCTGGACTCGAGCAAGTGGACCCCGTCCACGAACTACCAGCTGCCGGCGAGCCCCCGGCACGGCACCGTGCTCCCGGTGACGCAGGCGGAGTACGACCGGCTGCTGGCCGCCTACCCGGCCACCGGCACCTCGGTGGTGGACGCGACGGCGCACGGCCAGCAGGGGTACGCGGTCGTCACCGAGGCGTCGAGCAAGGTGGTCCTGCCGATGGACCCGGACGCCGACCTGCGGCATCTGGCTCCCAAGCTGTGGCTGGGTGAGGGCGCGACCGTCACCCCGCCCTCCGGTACCCGCCGTGACTTCCGCGCCCCGCAGACGTACAGCGTCACGGCCGCCGACGGCACGAAGCGCACCTGGACGGTGGAGGCGGTGCCGACCCGCAGCCCGGTCCTGCCCGGCCTGAACGCCGACCCCGACATCGCCCACCTGGACGGCCAGTACTGGATCTACCCGACGAGCGACGGCCACAACGGCTGGAGCGGCACCAGCTTCAAGGCGTACTCGTCGAAGGACCTGGTCCACTGGAAGGACCACGGCGTCATCCTGGACCTCGGCCCGGACGTCTCCTGGGCGGACAAGTACGCGTGGGCGCCGGCGATCGCCGGGAAGAACGGCAAGTACTACTTCTACTTCTGCGCCGAGCAGCAGATCGGCGTGGCGGTGGCCGACTCGCCCGCGGGCCCGTTCAAGGACGCGCTGGGCAGGCCGCTGGTCGCCAAGGGCGGGGGCCTGAAGGGCCAGATGATCGACCCGGCGGTCTTCACGGACGACGACGGCCGGTCGTATCTGTACTGGGGCAACGGCCACGCGTACGTCGTCCCGCTGAACTCGGACATGACGTCGTACGACGCCTCCGAGGTGAAGGACATCACCACGGACGACTTCCGTGAGGGATCCTTCATGATCAAGCGCAAGGGCACGTACTACTTCATGTGGTCCGAGGACGACACCCGCAGCGAGAACTACCACGTCGCCTACGCCACCGGCCCGTCCCCGCTCGGCCCGTGGACCAAGCGGGGCACGATCCTGTCCAAGCGCCCCGAGTACGGCATCCTCGGCACCGGGCACCACTCGGTGGTGAATGTGCCCGGCACCGACGACTGGTACATCGTCTACCACCGGTTCGCGCTGAACGGCCCCGGGAAGTCCGGCGGGGACGGCATGCACCGGGAGACGACCGTCGACCGCATGGAGTTCGCGGCCGACGGCACGATCAAGCCGGTGGTGCCGACCCTGCAGTCGGTTCGGCCGGTGCGGCCTAGCTGACGAAGTACGTCGGGTTGGGCAGCTTGTACGTCCGGCCCGTGTAACCGCCGTCGAGGTCGGAGTACTGGTCGCCGAAGTCGGCGACGATCTCGTACCCGAGGTCCTCCTCGATGTGCTTGCGGGTGCCGGACTTGTACTGGACGGTGGTGCACTTCCAGGCACCCGGGGCGGCGCAGCCGCTCAGGTAGGACGGCGGGTTGGCCGCGTCCTTGAGGAACATGTGGTCGGCGTCGAGGTTCACATCGGCGCCGACCTTCTTCAGGTTCTCGACGGCGGCGGAGCGCTGCGCCTCGCTCAGACCCGAGTTGTAGAAGACCTCGACGCCCTTGGACGCGGCGTACCGGACGAGTTCCGGGCTGCCGAAGACGGCGGGGCGGTCCGCCTTGTTCACGTACGCGGCCCAGGTCGCCGAGTTGTACGTGTAGTTGTAGCGCTTCTCGTAGTCGAGGCTGAGCAGAAGCGTGTCGTCGATGTCGAAGACGACGGCCGGCTTCTCGCCCCGGTGGTGCGCCTTGCGGGCGGCCTTGTCGATGTACCGCCTGGCGTCGGCGTCGATGCGCGCCAGGTCCTTGGCGTACGGGCTCTGCGGGGACGCCTGGTAGACGCCGCCTGCGTCGGCCGTGGTGCCGTAGTAGGTGTCGATGTCCTTCACCAGGAGCCCGATGTTGTAGGGCTCGTGGGTGGAGTTCGCCGTCGACTGACCGGCGGTGGCCGCGCCGGCGCCGTAGAGGGCCCCACCGGCGACGGCACAGGCGGCGACGAGCGCCGCGATACGAAGTGGCTTATGCATGACAGGTTTTCTACGCGCGTCACCACCGTGAGCGCGAGGCCCGTTGCCCGATCGATACCTTCCCGACCGGCCGACGGGCCCAACGCGGCGCCCTTCCCGGGTCAGTTCATGGTCGCGCCGATGGTGGTACTGGCCGTGGTCAGGAACGTGGTGTCGGGCAGGGAGCCGTCAGCGAGTACAGGGAGCGCTTGCTACGGTACGCATGGGTGAAGCGCTTCGACAGTGGTTCCGGGGTGCTCGGTACCCCGGTACCTGCGGTGGTGCGTGCGCAGGCCCGGGGGTCGTGCGGTGCGTCAGCCGGCGTACGGGTCCGGGACCTGGCCGGGCCGGGCCAGGAACTCGAAGTCGCAGCCGGTGTCGGCCTGGGTGATCTGGGAGTTGTAGAGCACGCCGTAGCCGCGCTCGTACCGCACGGGCGGCGGCGTCCACTCCGCCCTGCGGCGCCTGAGCTCCGCGTCGTCCACGTTGAGCTGGAGGGTGCGGGCCTCGACGTCGAGAGTGATGCTGTCCCCGGTGCGCACCAGGGCGAGCGGTCCGCCGATGTGCGACTCGGGCGCCACGTGCAGCACACACGCGCCGTAACTCGTGCCGCTCATCCGGGCGTCGGAGATCCGCACCATGTCCCGCACGCCCTGCTTGAGCAGGTGGTCCGGGATCGGCAGCATCCCGTACTCGGGCATCCCGGGGCCGCCCTTGGGTCCTGCGTTGCGCAGCACCAGCACGCTGTCGGCGGTGATGCCGAGGTCCGGGTCGTTGATGGTGCGCTGCATGGTCCGGTAGTCGTCGAAGACGACTGCGGGACCGGTGTGCTTGAGCAGGTGCGGTTCGGCCGCGATGTGCTTGATGACGGCGCCGTCCGGGCAGAGGTTGCCGCGCAGGACGGCGACGCCGCCTTCGCGGGCGACCGGGTTGTCGCGGGGCCGGATGACGTCGTCGTTGTGGACCTGCGCGCCGGCGATCTGCTCGCGCAGGGTGTCGTGGGAGACCGTCGGCCGGTCCAGGTGCAGCAGGTCCGGGATCCGGGAGAGGAACCCGGGCAGGCCACCGGCGAAGTGGAAGTCCTCCATCAGGTACCGCTCGCCGCCGGGCCGGACGTTGGCGAGCACGGGGACCGTGCGCGCGATGCGGTCGAAGTCGTCGAGCGTGAGCTTGACCCCGGCCCGTCCGGCCATGGCGATCAGGTGGATGACGGCATTGGTGGAGCCGCCGAGCCCGAGGACCGCCGTCACCGCGTCCTCGAACGCCTCAGGGGTGAGGATGTCGGACAGCTTCCGGTCCCGGTGGACCAGTTCGACGATCCTCAGACCCGCGGCGGCTGCCATCCGGTCGTGCCCCGAGTCGACGGCGGGGATGCTCGACGCGCCCGGGATCGTGACACCGAGCGCTTCGGCGGCGGCCGTCAGCGTGGACGCCGTCCCCATCGTCATGCAGTGCCCGGGCGACCGGGCGAGGCCGCTCTCCAGCTCCTGCATCTCGCAGTCACCGATGAGGCCGGCGCGCTTGTCGTCCCAGTACTTCCACATGTCGGTGCCGGAGCCGAGGACCTCGCCCCGCCAGTGGCCCGGCAGCATCGGCCCCGCGGGCACGAAGATCGTGGGCAGGTCCACGCTCGCGGCCCCCATGAGCAGCGCGGGCGTGGACTTGTCGCAGCCGCCCATCAGCACGGCCCCGTCGACCGGGTAGGACCGCAGCAGTTCCTCGGTCTCCATCGAGAGCAGGTTGCGGTAGAGCATCGGGGTCGGCTTCTGGTAGGTCTCGCTGAGCGTGGAGACCGGGAACTCCAGCGGGAAGCCGCCCGCCTGCCACACGCCCCGCTTCACGGCCTGCGCGCGATCCCTCAGGTGCACATGGCAGGGGTTGATGTCGGACCAGCTGTTCAGGATGGCGATGACGGGCTTGCCCAGGTGCTCCTCGGGCAGATAGCCGAGCTGTCGGGTGCGGGCGCGGTGGCTGAAGGAGCGCAGCCCGTCGGTGCCGTACCACTGGTGGCTTCTGAGCTGTTCCGGCTTCTTCATACGGACCACCCGGCGGCGATGGCGGCGACCTCCGCACGCTCCTCCTCGGGCAGCGCCCTGCCCGGCGGGCGCACGTCCCGCCGGCACAGCCCGAGGGAGGCGAGGGCCTCCTTGACGACGGTGACGTTGTCGGCGGAGCCGTTCGCGGCGCGCAGCTCCTCGAAGCGGCGGATCTGCTCCCACACCTTCATGGCGGCCGGGTAGTCACCCGATCGAAGCGCTTCGATCATGTTCAGCGAGACGGACGGGGCGACGTTCACGAGTCCCGAGGTGAAGCCCGTGGCGCCCGCCGAGAAGTAAGAGGGTGCGTACGGTTCGGCGAGGCCCGCCACCCATACGAACCGGTCCAGGCCGGCGTCGCGGGCGAAGGCCGCGAACTTGGCGGCGTCCGGGACGGCGTACTTCACCCCGATGACGTTCGGGCAGTGGTCGGCGAGCTCCGCGAGCCGCCCGCCGGGCAGCTGGGCGTTGCGGATGTAGGGCACGACGCCCAGTTCGGGCACCGCCTCGGCGATCGCGCGGTGGTAGTCGACCCAGCCGGCGGCCGAGACGTACGGGTGGACGGGCTGGTGGACCATCACCATCCGGGCGCCGAGCTCGCGGGCGTGCCGTGCAGAGGCGACGGCGGTGGGCACGTCGTGTCCCACCCCGACCAGGATCGCGGCCCGCTCCCCCGCCTCCTGCACGGTCAGTTCGGTGACCAGGCGCCGTTCCTCGGGAGTGAGGGCGTAGAACTCGCCGGTGTTGCCGTTGGGCGTCAGGGTCCTCACCCCGCCGTCGAGCAGGCGACGCAGCAGCACCCGGTGGGCGTCCTGGTCCACGCGGCCGTCCTCGGTGAACGGGGTCACCGGGATCGCCACCACGTCGGCCAGGGCCACCCGCTGGGTCTCGAACGTCGTTGTCATGCCTGACCGTCCTCTCCCTGGACCTCGGGCTCCGCTGCTTCGCTCGCGGGGAAGGCCCGTCGCACGAACGACGCGATGTGGGCGTGAAGGGCGCTCGCCGCCCCGTCGGCGTCGCCTCCGAGGGCGAGCCGCAGGATCTCCCGGTGCTCGGCGGCCTCCCGCTCCCAGGAGGGGTCGGCGGCCCAGGCGACGGCGGAGACGAGGGCGGCCTGGTCGCGGACCTCGTCGAGCATCCGGCCGAGCAGCGGGTTGCCGCACGGCAGGTACAGGGCGCGGTGGAACTCCCGGTTGGCCAGGGAGCGTTCGGCGGTGTCGCCCGCCTCGTCGGCCCGTCTCAGCGCGTCCCGCGCGGCGTCCAGGGAGGCCCCGCGCCGCACCGAGCGCCGCAGCGCCTCCGGCTCCAGGAGCAGCCGGACGTCGTAGACCTCGCGCGCCATGGCCGCGTCCACCATGCGCACCGTGACGCCCTTGTACTGGCTCATCACGACGAGCCCGGTCCCGGCCAGGGTCTTGAGCGCCTCGCGCACGGGGGTCTTCGACACCCCGAACTGTGCGGCGAGTTCGGTCTCCACCAGGGCCTGGCCGGGCGTCAGCTGCCCGGTGAGGATGCGGTGTTTGATCCCCTCCAGCACGTACTGCGTGCGGGAGGGGATCGGCGTGGGCACAGAGGTCATGCGCGCCTCTCGGATGTCGCGTATGCGATGTCGCGTATCTGATCTCGCGTATCTGATGTCGCGTATCGCGTCTCATATATGACGTACGAAGTACGACGCGTCGAAGGTAAGAGCGGCCCCGGGTTTCGTCAATGCTTCTGACAAAGGGGGTTGCGGCAGCGGTTGTGCGACGAGCGGTCAGTCGCCGTGTATCGGTGGCCGGTCGGGCAGCCGTGGGTCGGCGGTCGGGCGTGGACCGCCCGCCGCGCAGCAGCTCACGCGGTGAGCGCCCGCTGACAGGGACGACGCACGGCGCCCCGACCCGCGCTTTTCTAAGGCACCTGCCCGATCCCGCCCCCGTGTCCTTAGAGCCACGATGACCGGGCATGACGACGACATGGACGGCGGTGCGCGTGCTGCGCGACCGCGATGCGGGGCTCTGTCTGGCCGGGGTGGTGGTGTCCGGCTTCGGCACGTCGGCGCTGTGGCTGGCGTCCGGCGTGTGGGTCAAGGACCTCACCGGCTCGGACGGCCTGGCCGCGCTGTGCCTGCTCGCCATGTGGACGCCGGTCCTGGCCGGGCCGGCACTGGGCACGCTGGCCGACCGCGTCCGCCGCAAGCCGCTGCTGATCGGCACGAACCTCGGCCTCGCGGCCCTCCTGCCGACGCTCTTCACCGTCCACTCCCGCGACGGGCTGTGGCTGCTGTACGTGGTCCTGTTCATCTATGGGGCGGCCGGGATCGTGCACGACGCGGCCGAGTCGGCGCTGGTCGCCGCCGCCGTCGACGGTTCGCTGCTCGGCGACTTCAACGGACTGAGGACGACGGCCACGGAGGGCATGAAGCTCCTCGCCCCGCTGGCCGGCGCAGGGATCTACGCGGCTTATGGGGGACCCTTCGTGGCGTTCCTTGACGCTGTCACGTTCGTGCTCGCCACGGGCCTTTACGCGCTGCTGCGGGTCCCCGAGGACAGACCGGAGCCGCCCACAGACCGCCGGCGCGCGCGATCCGCCGAGGGCGCGCGTCATCTGTGGCGGCACGAGGGGCTGCGGCCGCTGGTCCTGGCGGGCGGGATCACCATGTTGTTCGCCGGGCTGAACGGCGCGATGGTCTACGCGGTCGTGGACGGTCTCGGCCGCTCCCCCGCGTTCGCCGGGGTGCTCTTCGCCGTCCAGGGCACCGGTTCGGTGCTGATCGGCACGGTCTCGGGCCCCGCCCTGCGCCGCCTGGGCGAGCACCGGTTCGCGGCCTGCGGCATCGCCCTGTTCGCCGCCGGTGTGGCGCTCAGGGCGATCCCGTCCGACCCGGTGACATTGGTGTGCAGCGCGGCCATCGGTGCGGGACTGCCGTGTGTCCTGATCGCGGCGTTCACCGCGGTGCAGCGGGAGACGCCTGGCCCGCTGCTGGGCCGTGCGGCCGCCACGGCGAACACGCTGCTGTTCGGGCCGAACGCGGTCGGGCTGGCCGTCGGGGCGGGGCTCGTCGAACTGGTCGGCCACCGGCCGGCGCTGGTGGTGCTGGGCCTGGCCGCGCCGGTGGCGACGGCGCCGTTGCTTCAGAGCTCCGCGAGGGCCTCCCGTACGGCATCCAGGTCGCCGTCGGACGCCAACCCGGCGTGATACAGCCGCAGTTCCGTGGCGCCCCGCTCCGCGGCGGCCCGTGCGTCCTGTGCGAGCGTCGCCGGGCTGCCGCCCATCCCGGACACCACGGTGAAGTTGGCCGCGAGGACGGCACCCTCCTGGCCCTGCCGCGCGAACGGCGCGATCAGGCCCGCGCCGCCCGTGCAGGGCACCACCACACCGTCCGCCACGGACAGGATGTGCGCGGGGTCGACGCCCGCGTTGGCGCCGCAGTGGTACGAGACCGGATCCGCGTGCAGCAGCACCTGGAAGCCGTCGGGCGCGGCCAGCCGGACCGCTGCCACGGCCTCCTCCTGGAGCGTGCGGGCGGTGGAATCGCGCCACACGCGCGTGGCGGCCGCTTTCGGCTCGCCGAGGAGCTTCTCGACGCCCGCCCAGCCCCCGTCGCAGGGCGCTCCGCGCCACACCGGTTCCAGTGCCGCCCGTACCGCCGCGGCCAGCTCCCCGGCATCCAGTCCGTGCCGTCCGTAGCCCTCACGACAGCTCGGGCAGAAGCACAGGGACATGAGGTACTGCCCGGCGTCCCCGAGCGTCACGCCGCCGAGCTTGTCATGGGCGTGCAGGTGCGCCAGCCCGTACCAGCCGAGCGACTCGAGTTCGGTACCGCGCGCGCCGGGCCGTACGGCAGCCTCGGCCGCCAGATCGACCAGGTACGCGCGCGTGGCGGGCTGTGCGATGCACGGCGCCCAGGGGTAGCGGTCGCCGTAGGCGTTGACCACGGACGTGCCGGGATGCTCCTCCCCCAGGCGGGAGTTGTGCACCAGCACCACCCAGGTGTGCACCTCGAGCCCGGCCACGGTGAGCGCGCGGGCCGCCTCGCCGAAGGCGTCGCCGGGGGCCCAGTCGCCGGCCGGGAAGGGGCGCAGGGTCCGGCCCTCCCAGCGCGCGTCCGCCGGGTAGAGCACGGCCGCGTGGCGGGCGGTCACGATGCGGTGGCGCGGGTGCCGGGGCGTGAGGGCGCGTGTGGAGTGGTACGCGGAGGCGAGGGTCGCCTGCCGGACGCCCAGCGCGGCGATGCGGTCCGGGGCCTCGGGGTCTCCGTTGACGTCCCAGGGGTAGACGAACGCCGACGCCTTCACGCGCACTCCTCGAGCAGCGCGTATCCGCGGTCGATCAGCGCGGCGAGCTGTTTGACGTGGTCCTCGGACGGCTCGTGCAGGGGCGGTCGCACCTCGCCGACGTCGAGGCCGCGCAGCCGTACGGCCGCCTTGACGAGGGACACGGCGTAACCGCGGCCGCGGCTGCGCAGTTCGACGAACGGGCGGTAGAAGCCGTCGAGGAGCCGGTTCACGGTGGTGTCGTCGCCCGAGGCGAGCGCGCGGTGGAAGGCGAGGGCGATCTCCGGGGCGAAGCAGAACACGGCGGACGAGTACAGCGTGACGCCGATGCCGCGGTAGGCGAGCTGGGTCTGCTCGGCGGTCGGCAGTCCGTTGAAGTAGAGGAAGTCGCCCGGCACCTCGCTGCGCACGGCGCTGACGATGCGCTGCATCAGGTCCAAGTCGCCAAGCCCGTCCTTGAGGCCGATGACACCGTCCGTACGGGCGAGTTCCACCACCGTCTCGGGCGTGAACACGGCGTTGTCGCGCTGGTAGACGACGGTCGGCAGCGAGGTCGCGGCGGCCAGCTCCCGGTAGTGCCGCAGTAGCCCCTCCTGGCCCGCGACCACCAGATAGGGGGGCATGGCGAGCAGCCCGTCCGCCCCGGCGCCCTCCGCGAGCTTCGCGTAGCGCATGGCGAGCGCGGTCCCGTAACCCGCGCCCGCCACGACCGGAACCCGTCCGTCCGTGGCCTCGACGGCCGCCCGTACGCAGGCCTCGAACTCCTCGGGCGTCAGCGCGTGGAACTCGCCCGTGCCGCAGCACGCGAACACGGCGGCGGCGCCCGCCTCCACGCCTCCCCGCACATGGGCGCGGTAGACGTCGAGCGCGAGGGAGCCGTCGGGTCCGAACGCGGTGACGGGGAAGAACAGCGGCCCGCTCGGGAGGCTGAGTCGAGCGGCGAGAGGGGCTGACGTCACGGGCTCTCCCTTGAACAGGCGCTCCTACGCGGACCGACGCGCGTTCCGGAGTGGACCACACTCCCGGACAGGTGCACGTTTCTGATCCGCGTCCATATCTCTGAACGAATCCACGCTATGTGGCCATCTCAGGGCCGGTCAAGCGCGCAATCAGGCAAGTCAGGGCTGGATTCCGCACTTCCGCGCCACACTTGACGGACCAGGCGGACGCTCCCTAGCGTGTCCATGCATGTGAATCCTGTGCACGAATGCGGCCGTTGATCTCAAGGAGACCGAGGATGCCCGCTCCCCGCACCGTTCTGCTCACCGGCGCCGCCGGCGGACTCGGCACCCTGATGCGAGGACTGCTGCCTCAGTACGGCTACGAGCTGCGCCTCCTCGACCTGCGGCCGATCGAGGGCGAGCCGGACGCGATCACCGCGGATCTCGCGGACAAGGACGCCGTGCGCGAGGCCGTACGGGGCGTCGACGCGATCATCCACCTCGCGGGCATCTCCCTTGAGTCCACGTTCGAGAAGATCCTCAAGGCGAACATCGAGGGCACGTACAACGTGTACGAGGCGGCGCGCGAGGAAGGCGTACGCCGGATCGTGTTCGCCTCCTCCAACCACGCGGTCGGCTTCACCCCGCGCCCCCAGGGCGACGACCCGCTGATCCCGATCGACACCCCGCGCCGCCCCGACACCTTCTACGGGCTGTCCAAGTCCTTCGGCGAGGACCTGGCCCAGTTCTACTGGGACAAACACGGCCTGGAGACCGTGTCGGTGCGCATCGGCTCCTGCTTCCCCGAGCCCACCAGCGTCCGCATGCTCTCCGTCTGGATGAGCCCCGAGGACGGCGCCCGCCTCTTCCACGCGGCCCTGACCGCCGAGGAGGTCGGACACACCGTCGTCTACGGCTCTTCGGCCAACACCCGCCTGTGGTGGGACCTGACCACCGCCCGGGCCCTCGGTTACGAGCCGCAGGACGACTCCGAGCCGTACGCCGAGAAGCTCGTCGCCGAGCAGGGCGAGCTGGACCCGGGCAACCCGGCGCACGCGCACCTGGGCGGCCACTTCGTCACGGCCCCGCCCATCTGGCCGTACTGAGGCGACTGGTTCCAAGGGCGGGCGGGCACCGAACGGGCCCGCCCGCGCCGCTTTTCGGGCACGGCGGCTGCCCGATCCCACCGGCCGCCCCGCTTCACCGCAGGTCCAGGACGGTCACGCTTGCCGCCAAACGGGCCGGGTCGGGCAGACTCGATCGCGTAACAGACCTGGTCAGCGCCGCACTCCCGCTGTAGAAAATCCTCCATGGGCCCCACCGGGCCCGAACGGGCACACCTGAGCGGAGGCGGGAGGCGCGATGACGGCCAGGACCGCGGAGGAACGGCAGCGTGAGATCGTCAAGGCCGCCCGTCGCACGGGCTCGGTCGACGTCACCACGCTCGCCGCCGAACTGGGCGTCGCCAAGGAGACCGTACGTCGCGATCTGCGCGCCCTGGAGGACCACGGGCTGGTCCGCCGCACCCACGGCGGCGCCTACCCCGTGGAGAGCGCCGGCTTCGAGACGACCCTCGCCTTCCGCGCCACCAGCCACGTGCCCGAGAAGCGCCGGATCGCGGCCGCCGCGGCCGAGCTCCTCGGGGACGCCGAGACGGTCTTCGTCGACGAGGGCTTCACCCCCCAGCTCATCGCCGAGGCGCTGCCCCGGGATCGGCCGCTGACCGTGGTCACCGCGTCCCTGGCCACCGCGGGCGCGCTCGCCGAGGCCGAGAACACCACCGTCCTGCTGCTGGGCGGCCGGGTGCGGCACGGCACGCTCGCCACCGTCGACCACTGGACGACGAAGATGCTCGCCGGTTTCGTGATCGACCTGGCGTACATCGGCGCGAACGGCATCTCCCGCGAACACGGCCTGACCACTCCGGACCCCGCGGTCAGCGAGGTCAAGGCCCAGGCGATCCGCGCGTCCCGGCGCACGGTGTTCGCGGGGGTGCACACCAAGTTCGGCGCGGTCAGCTTCTGCCGGTTCGCGGAGATCGGCGCGCTGGAGGCGATCGTCACGAGCACGCTCCTGCCGACGACCGAGGCGCACCGCTACTCACTGCTGGGCCCGCAGGTCATCCGGGTCTGACACCCTCCGAGAACATGTGAATGCCATAACCCCTCCCCAGGGACGCTCACGCCCCAGCGCGCCCCTTATCTCCCCATAAGTCCAGGAGCGATCCATGCGCACCCAGAGCCGACGGAGGCCGCGAGCCGTGCTCGCCATGGCCGCCGCAGGGACGCTGCTCGCCCCGCTGCTTTCCGGCTGCTGGGTCGGAGCAGGCGGGTCCGGTTCCGGCGGCGACTCCATCAACGTCCTGATGGTCAACAACCCGCAGATGGTGGAGTTGCAGAAGCTCACCGCCGCACACTTCACCAAGGACACCGGCATCAAGGTGAACTTCACCGTGCTGCCCGAGAACGACGTCCGCGACAAGATCAGCCAGGACTTCGCCAACCAGGCGGGCCAGTACGACGTCGCCACCCTCAGCAACTACGAGATACCGATCTACGCCCGCAACGGCTGGCTGCAGGACATGGACGCGTATGTGGCCGAGGACCACGCCTACGACGAGCAGGACGTCCTGGTCCCCATGCGCCAGTCGCTGACGGGTGACGACGGCAAGCTGTACGGACAGCCGTTCTACGGCGAGTCGTCCTTCCTCATGTACCGCAAGGACGTCTTCGCCGAGAAGGGCCTGACGATGCCAGCCCACCCCACCTGGCAGCAGGTCGCCGACCTCGCCGCCGAGGTGGACGGCGCGAAGCCGGGGATGCGGGGCATCTGTCTGCGCGGCCTGCCCGGCTGGGGCGAGCTCATGGCGCCGCTCACGACGGTCGTGAACACCTTCGGCGGCACCTGGTTCGACAAGAACTGGAAGGCGCACCTGGACTCCCCCGAGTTCGAGAAGGCGACGAAGTTCTACGTCGACCTCGTCCGCACGCACGGCGAGTCGGGCGCCGCGCAGTCCGGGTTCGCCGAGTGCCTCAACAACATGACCCAGGGCAAGGTCGCCATGTGGTACGACGCCACCTCCGCGGCCGGCTCCCTGGAGGCGTCCGGCTCCCCCGTCAAGGGCAAGCTCGGCTACGCCCCCGCCCCCGTGGAGGAGACCAGGTCCTCCGGGTGGCTCTACACCTGGGCCTGGGGCATCCAGAAGGCCTCCCGCAACCCCGACAAGGCCTGGAAGTTCGTCTCCTGGGCGTCCAGCAAGCAGTACGAACAGCTCGTCGGCGACACCAGCGGCTGGGCCGACGTTCCGGCGGGCAAACGCGCCTCCACCTACGAGAACGCCGACTATCGCAAGGCCGCCGCCTCCTTCCAGGAGATGACCCGCGAGGCCATCGAGGGCGCACGGCCCCGCGACCCCGGCGTGCAGCCGCGCCCCGCGCCCGGCATCCAGTTCGTCGGCATCCCCGAGTTCACCGATCTCGGCACCAAGGTCTCCCAGGAGATCAGCGCGGCCATCGCCGGACGCCAGTCCGTCGAGTCGGCCCTGAAGAAGTCCCAGCAGCTCGCCGAGCAGATCTCCAAGGAGTACGAAGGACGATGACCGCCACGACCACGGCCCCCGTGGCCGCCACTCCCGTACGCACCGCGCACCAACCGTCGGCCCGGCTGCGAGCCTGGGCCACGAGGGCCCCGCTGCTGCCCGCCCTGATCTTCATGATCGTCGTGACCCAGCTGCCGTTCGTGGCGACGCTGGTGATCTCCTTCTTCGACTGGAACGCCCTCTACCCGAAGGCCCGCCACTTCACCGGCGTCGACAACTACCGCCAGGTCCTCACCGATCCGGACCTGCGCCACTCGGTGTGGACGACCATCCTGCTGACGGTCGCCGTGGTGCTGGTCAGCCTGGTCCTGGGCCTCGCGCTGGCGCTGCTCCTGGACCGGAAGTTCCGCGGCCGGGGCATGGTGCGCACCCTGCTGATCGCACCCTTCCTGGTGGTCCCCGTGGCGGCGGCCCTGCTCTGGAAGCATGTGCTCTACAACCCTGAATACGGCCTGTTCAACGGGTTGCTGCACTATGTGGGCGGCCCCCAGCCGGACTGGATCTCGGGCACCCCGCTGCTCGCGGTCGAGGCCTCCCTCATCTGGCAGTGGACACCGTTCATGATGCTGATCCTGCTGGCCGGTCTGCAGAGCCGCGACCACCAGCAGATCGAGGCCGCCCGGGTGGACGGCGCGAGCGACTGGCAGATCTTCCGTCACCTGACGCTCCCGCACCTGCGCCGCTATCTGGAACTCGGCGCACTGCTGGGCTCGATCTACATCGTCCAGAACTTCGACGCGGTCTTCACGCTCACCTCGGGCGGTCTGGGCACCGCGAACCTCCCCTACACCGTCTACCAGACCTTCTACCAGGCCCATGAGAACGGCCTCGCCTCGGCCGCCGGCGTTCTGGTCGTCATCGGTTCGATCATCATCGCGACCTTCGCCCTGCGCGTGGTGTCGTCCCTGTTCCGCGAGGAGGTGTCCCGCGCATGAGCGCCACCGCCGCACGCACCGCCACCGTACGCCCCCGCCGGCGCCGCGGAGTCGGGCTCGGCCTGCTGGCCTGGCTGGCCGGTCTGCTGTTCTTCCTGCCCATCGCCTGGATGGCCCTGACGTCGTTCCACTCGGAGGCGGACGCGGCCACGAATCCCCCGTCCTTCGGGGCCGCCCTGACCCTGGACGGCTACCGCGACTTCTTCGGCGTGGGAGGCGGCGCGAGCCCCTGGCCCGCCCTGATCAACTCGACGGTGGCGTCGGTGGTGTCGACGCTGTGCGTGCTGCTGCTGGCGCTGCCCGCGGCCTACGCGCTCTCGATCCGCCGGGTGAGGAAGTGGACGGACGTCCTGTTCTTCTTCCTGTCCACCAAGATGCTGCCGGTGGTGGCGGGCCTGCTGCCGATCTACCTGTTCGCGAAGAACGCCGGGATGCTCGACAACATCTGGCTGCTCGTCATCCTCTACACGTCCATGAACCTGCCGATCGCGGTGTGGATGATGCAGTCGTTCCTCGCCGAGGTGCCGGTCGCGGTGATCGAGGCGGCTCGGGTGGACGGGGCGCGCCTGCCGACGGTCCTGGCGCGGGTGGTGGCCCCGATCGCGCTGCCCGGCATCGCGGCGACGGCGTTGATCTGCTTCATCTTCAGCTGGAACGAGCTGCTCTTCGCCCGGGTGCTCACCGGCGTGGTGGCCGAGACGGCCCCCGTCTTCCTGACCGGCTTCATCACCAGCCAGGGCCTGTTCCTGGCGAAGGTGTGCGCCGCGTCGCTCGTCATCTCCCTGCCGGTGCTCGCCGCGGGGTTCGCCGCCCAGGACAAACTGGTCCAGGGCCTGTCGTTGGGAGCCGTGAAATGAAGGCCGCCGTCATCGAGTCCGTGGGCCGCGCCGTCGTCTCCGAGGTCCCGGACCCGACGCCCGGACCGCGCGAGGTCGTCGTCGAGGTCGCGGCCTGCGGACTGTGCGGCACCGACCTGCACATCCTCCAGGGAGAGTTCGCGCCCAAGCTGCCGATCGTGCCCGGGCACGAGTTCGCGGGCGAGGTCGTCGGGGTGGGTACGCAGGTCACGGAGCTGGCGATCGGCGACCGGGTCGCCGTGGACCCGTCCCTGTACTGCCACGAGTGCCGGTACTGCCGTACGGGCCACAACAACCTGTGCGAGCGGTGGGCGGCGATCGGGGTGACGACGGCCGGCGGGGCCGCGCAGTACGCGGTGGCGCCGGTGGCGAACTGCGTGAAGCTCCCGGAGCATGTCCGCACGCAGGACGCGGCGTTGGTGGAGCCGCTGTCGTGCGCGGTGCGCGGCTACGACGTCCTGCGTTCCCGTCTCGGGGCACACGTCCTGATCTACGGCTCGGGAACGATGGGCCTGATGATGCTGGAACTGGCCAAGCGGACGGGCGCGGCGAGCGTGGACATGGTGGACGTCAACCCGGCGCGGCTGGAGACCGCACGGCGGCTGGGTGTCTCGGGCTCCGCGGCGAACGCGGACGAACTGGACCGACCGCAGGGCTGGGACGTGGTGGTGGACGCCACGGGGAACGCGGCCGCGATCCAGGACGGCCTGGGACGGGTGGCGAAGGCGGGGACCTTTCTGCAGTTCGGGGTGGCGGACTACGCGACGCGGGTGACGATCGACCCGTACCGCATTTACAACCAGGAGATCACCATCACGGGCTCGATGGCGGTGCTGCACAGCTTCGAACGGGCGGCCGAGCTGTTCGCGAACGGGGTGCTGAACCCCGAGGTGTTCATCAGCGACCGCCTGCCTCTGGAGCGGTACCCGCAGGCGCTGGAGCAGTTCGCGGCGGGGGTGGGGCGGAAGATCGTGGTGGTGCCTTAGCCGGCGGCGCGGATGGTTCGCGCCCCCGCCCTTCCCGTCCGCGGGCTTCGCCCCCGGAACCCGGGGGCCGGCCCCCGAACGGGGGTCCGTCAGTGCCGGGGTTGGAGGGGCGGAGCCCCTGGAGGCGGGACGCGCGGGGGCGGCGGGGGCGAGGACCGGGCCGAGGCGCATCGGGTAAGGGAACGGTAAAGCCACCTCGCTCGTTACCTCTGGCATGACAGCTATGACCCCCGGCTCGAACCTCCCCCTCGGCGTCCCACGCGTGACCGTCGAGGTCGCCGCCCCGGTGCGGCTCGATGTGTCCGCCCTGCTGCTCACCGCCGACGGCAAGGTGCGCTCCGACGACGACTTCATCTTCTACAACCAGCCGATGGGCCCGGGTGTCACCTACCGCTCCGGCGGCGGCACGAGCCCCGACTCGATCACAGTCGACACCGCCTCCGTCCCCCCGGGCATCGAGAAGATCGTCGTCACCGCGAGCCCGGACGCCGCCGGACAGACCTTCCAGGGCATCGAGCCGACGGCCACCCTCCGCAACGCGGACGACAACAGCGTGCTGGCCACCTTCACGCCGCCGCAGCTCGGCACCGAGACCGCGCTGGTGGTCATGGAGGTCTATCTGCGGGGCGGCGCGTGGAAGGCGCGCGCCGTCGGCCAGGGGTACGCCAACGGCCTCGCGGGCATCGCGACCGACTTCGGCGTCACGGTGGAGGAACCGGCCGCCTCGCCACAGCCCGCGCCGCCCGCCGTGCAGCCCCCGGTCGCCGCTCCCCCGGCGCCTGTCACGCCCCCCGCACCCCCCACCCCGCTCCCCGGCGCCGGAAAGATCAACCTCGACAAGGGCCGCGTCAGCCTCCAGAAGAACCAGACCGTGTCCCTCGTCAAGGGCGGCCGCCCGCTGCTGTCCCAGGTCAGGATGGGCTTGGGCTGGGAGCCGGCGTTCCACGGCAAGGACATCGACCTGGACGCGTCCGTCATCGCCTACGGCCCGCAGCGCAACCACATCGACAGCTGCTACTTCGGCAAGCTGACCATCCTCAACGGCGCGATCAAGCACTCCGGGGACAACCTCACGGGCGAGGGCGGAGGCGACGACGAGGTCATCGCCGTCGACCTCGGGCGCCTGCCCCAGGAGGTCACGGGCCTGGTCTTCACGGTGAACTCGTTCTCCGGCCAGAAGTTCACGGAGGTCGCCAAGGCGTACTGCCGCCTCGTGGACGCCGCCACCGACCAGGAGCTGGTGCGTTTCGACCTCACGAGTGCGGAGCCGCAGACGGGCGTGATGATGGCCAAGCTCGTCCGGCAGTTCTCCGGCGAGTGGGACATGACCGCGATGGGCGACTTCGTCAAGGCCCGCACGGTGCGGAACATGGTCAAGCCGGCGGCGGAAGCGCTGTAGCCGGTCGTACGGCGCCACCGCACTCGCGGGTACCCTTCGGCGGGCGCCCGCGGGTGCGGCAGCCGGGGTCTACGGCCGCAACCCCTCCGTCAGCAGCGACAGGTAGCGGCGGATGTACGCGCCCTGACCGTTCGCCAGTTCCGAGGCGACAGCGATGCCGTGGGCCAGCCGCAGCACCTCGATCGGCTCGATGTCGGCCCGCAGGGTCCCCTCCCGCTGCGCCGCCTCCACCAGTCGTGACGCCGCCTCCTTCATCGAGGTGCCGCAGGCGGTCACCGCGGCGGCACTGCCGTCCGTGACGGCCGAGCCCAGCAGGGCCTTCATTCCCCGTACCTGGATCGTCCCGACGCACAGCTCGTTCAGCCACTCCACCAGCGCCTCGCCCGGCGGAAGCTCCTTCGCGATCTCGTCGGCCCGGGCCGCGATCGCCTCGATCCGGTCGACGTACGCGGCCTCCAGCAACGCCTGGCGGTTCGGGAAGTGCCGGTACAGCGTGCCCGACCCGACCCCCGCCCGCTTCGCGATGTCGTCGAGCGACGCGTTCTCGCCATGCTCGGCGAAAGCCTCGGCCGCCACCTTCAGCAACCGCTCGTAGTTGCGCCGCGCGTCCGCTCGCATGGGCCTGACCTGCGCCATCCAGTTACTCCTTGCGAACCGGGGACCACCTCCATATCTTATCCGGCAGCGAACCGGAGACTGTCCCCGGTTACCTGCCCGGCTGAGTGAAGGGAGGGCCACCCGTATGCCCACCACTGCCCCGACCGGCCTCGGCCCGCGCGACGTACTGGCCCGCTACCGGCGCGCCGTGCTCGACAAGTCGGCGGACGACCTGGCCGACCTGTACTCGGCCGATGCCGTCCATGAGTTTCCGTTCCTCTTCCCGGGCATGCCCGCGCGCTATCACGGACGCGAAGAGGTACGCGCGGGGTACAGGGCCGCCTGGGGCGCAAGCCCGGCGCAGCCGCAGCAGATCCGTGAGGTGGCCGTCCACCAGTCGACCGACCGGGAGGTGATCATCGTCGAGCAGATCGTCACCGGCGCGATCGCCACCACTGGAGGGCGGTTCGAGTTCCCAGGTCTTCTGGTGATGCGGATCCGCAACGGCTTGATCGTGCACGTGCGCGACTACATGGACGGCCTCGGAGTGGCTCACGCGATGGGCCGACTGCCCGCCGTGGCCGCCATGCTCAGCGGCCATCAGGCTGGATGACGGGCCGGAAGAGCGCGCGGAGCGCGGTCAGACAGCCGCCCATGGCCAGTCGGCGTCCCGGGCGGCTTCCAGCAGCGGCACCATCCGGAAGGCCGCGTCCGACAGGCCGCCGAAGGTGTGCCTGTTGCCCGTCCCGGACGGGCCGTGGCCCACCCTGTATCCCGCCAGGTTCCAGGTGTACACCGGGATGTGCGCCGGGACCTGCTGGGTCGGGTCGCCGTGCCGGTTGCAGCTGTACTGCTCGTCGGTGACGATCAGCACCCGGTCCTGCCCCCGGTAATGCGCGCGGATCGCGCTGGTGGTGTCGGTACCGCCCAGGTCGCCGAAGCGGCCGAGGATCTTCAGCACCGACTCGCCCTTGCGGAACATCAGCCGCTTGCTGGTCGTGCCGAACTCGACCAGGTCCGCATCCGCCGCCCGCAGTGCGAGAGCCGTCCCGAAGATCGCCGCCGCGTCGGCGCGGTTCAGCTCGGAGCGGTCCGACAGCCGGGAGTAGAACATCGAACCCGATCGGTCCACGAGCACCAGGGTGCGGCCGGGCAACGCGGGCACGTTGGCCAGCGAGTGGCCGAGCGCCTGCTCCAGCGGATACGACCAGCGCAGCGACGGCGTGTGCCGGTACGCGGCGAGGTACCGGAAGGGGAACTGCCGCGAGCGCGCGACCTCGGCCGGGTCGCTGATCCGGGCCGCGACCTGTGCCGCGACCTCGTCCGAGACCCCGGCCTCGTCGAAGTTGCGCAGATTGCGGACCAGCGCCATCGCACCCATGGACGGAATCACGGCTTCCCAGGCCGCCTTGTCCATCGGTCCCTGCAGCCAGCCGGCCAGCGCCTCCCACGTCATCCCGGCCGCCGCAAGCCTCCCGGCGGCACCGGGCTCGGTGACGACCGCTCGCCGCCGCTCCACGGGCAACCGCGTCAGCTCGCGGTGCGCGGTGAGCACCGGCTCCGAGGCGGGCGGCACCGCGGTGTCCGGGCTGTGCCGGCGGTCCAGCGCGTACTGGAACAGGTCGCCCTGCCACGGCTTGCCGGGATCCGGCGCGGCGTGCACCAGGTTGAGGATGTCGCCGAAGCGGTAGCCCTTCGAGGCGGTGTCGTACTTCAGCAGCGCCCTGCCGGTGTAGAGGCGTCGCACGGCGTCGGCGATGCCGCGCTTGACCGGCTTGGGGACGGCGCGGCCGTATGTGGCGGTCCAGTAGGCGAGCAGCTCGCCGGGCTCGTCGGGGCGCTGGAGGACGGAGTTCACGACCTGGCGGTTCGACGGGCCGCCGGTGGCGCCCGCGTCGAGCCGCGCCTTCACGTACTCGGCGGCGCCCACGATCGAGGCCGTCCGCAGGTTGCCCTCACCGCGCAGCCAGCCGAGCAGGCCGGCCGTCCAGGACGGGTCGGCGACGGCGAGTTCGCGCACGAGCTGCGCGAACCGGTCGTCGCGGTCGGCGCCGGACTCGTAGAAGGTCTGCTGCGAGACGAAGTTCGAGACCGAGAGCAGAAACAGCTCGGAGCGTGCGTCTCGCTCACGGCCTCGGCCGCCCTGGTACGTACGGAGCACACGCCCCGTGGACGTCACCCGCGAAATGGGCTGCGCCTTGGCGGCTCTCGTGTTGAATCGCGCCACGGTGAATTCCCCCGAATTCATGTCTGTTTCGGAGGGAGCCGCAGCAGAAGGGAAGTGCCCGAGGTCAGGGGTCGGCGACGGGACTGTTCATCAGGCGCGTCTTCCATTTCCGCCACACCGACCCGGAGTCGATGACGGGATTCGAACCCGCAACATACCCGATCCCGAAGTATCCGCTGCCTGCGCACCGGGCACCCACCATGTGCTGCGCCTCCCGAGATCAATTCGGCGGCGGCATCGGATTCTTTGTGAGAAGAAGCAGCCGCAGCCCGCGCACCGGGAGGTGCGTGAAGTTGTGGTGTCCAGAGATCGAGGTCGGCGGAACCGACAAGGTGCTCTAACCCCTGAGCTACACCGGCTCGTGGTACCGGTGGCGGGACTCGAACCCGCGGCCGCCCCATTATGAGTGGAAGTAGGTCCTGCCTTCGCACCTGGACGTGCATCACTCTAGGAGGCGTACCGCTGGCCGAGCGAACGAATTATTTGTCGTCGTCAGTCGCCGGCGTTCAGTCGCGCCTCTACCGCTTCCAGGGCCCCGTGATCGCCAGCATGATGCCGGGTTCCTGGATGTTGGCGTACAGGGTCCTGCCGTCGGGCGAGAAGGTGACGCCGGTGAATTCGCTGTACTCCGGCTCGGCGTCCGTGCCGATGTTCAGTTCGTTGCGGGCGATGGGGTAGGTGCGGCCGCTGTCGGTGGCGCCGAAGAGGTGCTGGATGCCCTCGCCGTCCTCGGCGATGACCAGCCCGCCGTACGGGGAGACGGTGATGTTGTCGGGGCCGTCGAAGTTGCCGTCCTCGGCCGGGTCCGGGTTCACGCCGAGCAGGACCTTCAGGGTGAGGGTGCGGCGCTTGGGGTCGTAGAACCAGACCTGGCCGTCGTGCTGGACGGGGCCCTCCTCGCGGGCGTAGGAGGAGACGATGTACGCGCCGCCGTCACCCCACCACATGCCCTCCAGCTTGCGGGCGCGGGTGATCTCGCCGTCGGCGAACTGCTTGCGCACGGGGACCGTCTTCGCGTCGCGGTCCGGTACGTCGATCCAGTCGACGCCGTAGACGGTGCCGGTCCTAGTGGCACGGGAGAGGTCGTCGACGAACCTGCCGCCGGAGTCGAAGCACTTGAAGGCCTGCAGGCGGCCCGCGTCGTCCGCGAGGGCGCGCAAGCTTGCCGCGGCCGTGCTCGAAGCCCTCCGGCGGGGTCCAGCGGTACAGCAGGCCGTTGGGACCGGAGGCGTCCTCGGTCAGGTAGAGGTGGCCGCGCTTGGGGTCGACGACGACTGCCTCGTGGGCGTAGCGGCCGAGCGCCTTGATGGGCTTGGGGTCGCGGTTGGCGCGCCGGTCGGCGGGGTCCACCTCGAAGACGTAGCCGTGGTCCTTGGTCATGCCGTTCTGGCCGGCCTTGTCCTCGGTCTCCTCACAGGTCAGCCAGGTCCCCCAGGGAGTGTTGCCGCCGGCGCAGTTGGTCGAGGTGCCGGCGATGCCGACCCACTCGGCGACGTGGTCGTGGCGGACCTCGACGACGGTGCAGCCGCCGGACGCGGCCGGGTCGTAGACCAGGCCCTCGGTGAGCGGTACCGGGTACTTCCACTTGGAGCGGGGCCCCTTGAGCTCGTGGTTGTTGACGAGGAGGGTGGCGCCGCGGGGGCCGGGGAAGGTGGAGGTGCCGTCGTGGTTGGACGGGGTGAACTCGCCTGATTCCAGCCTGGTCCTGCCGCTGTAGGTGATGACGCGGTACGAGAAACCGGCGGGCAGGGCGAGGATGCCGTTCGGGTCGGGGACGAGCGGTCCGTAGCCCACGCCGTCGTGCCGCTGCTCCTGGTTGCCGTCCGTGGTCCCGGTGTCGGTGGACGCAAGGGCGTTCGGAGCGGTGGCGAGGGCGCCGACGCTGCCGGCCAGGGCGATGCCGGCACCGGTGACCGCGGACTGCCTGGCGAAATCCCTGCGGGTGAGCGACATGCTGTCTCCTGTGGGAGGGAGGGAGTCGGTCGGGGGGTGGGGCGGACCTCCGCTGGGCGCACACGCTCCCGCTCGCTCCTGAACTCCCATTGAACGACGGCCGACGGCTGGGCACGCTTTCCCATGAATCCGCAAAGCGCAGCTCTGGCGGGGGCGCAGGCACACCAATAGCGGGCAATGCCGAGGCAACGTCCCGCCCCGTCATCCACCAAGCAGGGCCACGGCGTTCTACGGTCAACCCCCCTGCTGCGACCGCGCCTTGAACGCCGCCTTCCTCGCCTCCTTCGCCACCTTCTTGTCCGGGTGCAGGCGCCCCATCGCCTCCAGGACGTCCGCAGTCGCCGGATGGTCCACCCGCCAGGCCGTGGCGAAGAAGCCGCTGTGCTGGGCCGCCAGGCCCTCCACCAGGCCCTGCAGCTCCTCCGAGTTGCCCTCGGCCGCCAGTTGCGCGGCCAGCGTGTCGATGGTCAGCCAGAACACCATCGACTCCGGCGGTGCCGGCACGTCCGCCGCTCCGCGCTCGGTGAGCCATACCCGTGCCAGGCCGCCCAGTTCCGCGTCGTCCAGCACCTCACGCAGTGCGGGTTCCGCCTGAAGTCCGACGAGGGACAGCGCCTGCTGGCAGCGGAGTCTGCGCAGGGGCGCTCCGGCGTCCGTGCCCCGCGCGGCGGCCAGCAGCTCCCGCGCCGCCGTCAGCGGTTCCCGGCGTGCCAGCCACTGCTCCGTCTCCGCCTGCGCGGCTGCCGGCGGAAACCCCGACGTGCCGTCGAGCAGGGCGTCCGCACCCTTGTCGGCCAGCTCCCCCACCGCGGGCGCCGTCATCCCGGCCTCCTGCAGCCGGATCCGCATCCCGTACAGCCCGAGCGGCGTCAGCCGCACCATCCCGTACCGGCTGACGTCCGTCACGTCGACGGCCGCCGTGGACTCGTCCTCGGCGTCGGTCATCAGCGCCTCGTCGACCGGCTGGAAGTCGACGAGCCCGATGGGCTGAAGGATCCGGAACTGGTCGTCCAGCCGCATCATGGCGTCCGAGACCTGCTCCAGGACGTCGTTGGTGGGTTCGCCCATGTCGTCCGGCACGATCATCGACGCGGCGAGGGCGGGCAGCGGCACCGCGCTGTCGCCGGGCCCCTCCTCACTGACCGTCAGCACGTAGAGGTTGCCGAGCACTCCGTCGAGGAACTCGGCCTCCGCCTCCGGGTCCCAGTCGAGGGCAGACAGGTCGATCCCGCCGTCCTTCCCCATGGCGTCGACGAGCCCGTCCAGCTCGGGCACGCTCGCGTCGGCGAGCACGGCCTCGAGCGCGCCCAGCCACACGCCGAGCACGTCGCTCGGACTGCCGGAGGTGAGCAGTGCGAGGTCCGCTCCGGTGGTGACCGTCCCCGCCTCCTGGTCGACGACCTGGACGAGGCCGGCGTCGACGGCGACCCGCCAGGCCTCGCTCGCGGCGGCGGCGTCCTCACCGGTCAGCCCGAGGACCTCGGCCGCGGCAGGCAGCTGTTCCTCGACCAGCTCGCCCCCGGGGCCGACGCGCGTGTCCGGTCCGGCCCAGCGGGCGAGCCGGGCGGCGCGGGAGAGCAGGGGTGTGGCGAGCGCGTGCCGTGCGAGCTCCGCCTCGGAACGCAGCCGGACCGGCGGCAGGAGGGAGCTGTGTGACATCGGCTGGGTCTCCTTGGGGACGTACGTGGTGGCCGAGGGGCGCCCCGAAACACACTGCTCAGCCTAGACGGATTTCCACCCATGCCGCCTGGTTCATCTCCTCGCCGGCTGCCGTACATGGCCGAAACCTTGACAACTGGCCTGAGAACACAGGAGATTGACGCGCGTAGAAGTCGGGGGACAGCTGTTCACTGAGGTTCGGTGCCGTCCGCCGTCCGCTACGCGCGTCGCCACCGCCCCACCGGTCGCGGCCCCCGGTTCCACGCTCCACTTCGTCCCGGCGCCCACGTATCTCCCCGGAGGGATTCCGTTGCCGAGCAAGTCTTCCGCGCGGCTCGCCGCGCTCACCGTCGCCGCCGTCTGCTCCGCCGTGTCCGGTGTGGTCCTCACCTCTCCCGCGCACGCGGACACCGTGCGCATCCACGACATCCAGGGCACCACCCGGATATCACCGCTCGCGGGCCAGAAGGTCACGGACGTGGCCGGAATCGTCACGGGTGTGCGGACCTACGGCTCGTCGAGAGGGTTCTGGATGCAGGACCCGACCCCGGACGACGACCCGGCCACCAGTGAGGGCGTCTTCGTCTTCACCAGCTCCACCCCGAAGGTCGCGGTCGGCGACGCGGTCACGGTGACGGGCACGGTCTCGGAGTACGTCCCGGGCGGCACCTCGTCCGGGAACCAGTCGGTCACGGAGATCACCAAGCCGACGGTGACGGTCCGTTCCAGCGGCAACGCCGTCCCGGCGCCGGTCGTGATCGACGAGGACTCCGTGCCGGACCAGTACACCCCGGCGGGTGACCCGGCCGCGAACGGCTCGATCAACGGCCTGACGCTTCGGCCGTCGACGTACGCCCTGGACTACTACGAGTCCCTGGAGGGCATGAACGTCCAGGTCGCCGACGCCCGCGTGGTCACCGCGACCGACCCCTACAGCGAGCTGTGGGTCACGGTGAAGCCGTACGAGCACCGCAACCGCCGCGGCGGCACCGTCTACGGCTCCTACGACTCCCAGAACACCGGCCGACTGCAGATCCAGTCACTGGGCTCCACCGCCGACTTCCCGCAGGCGAACGTCGGTGACACGCTCGCCGGCACCACGACCGGCCCGCTGGACTACAACCAGTTCGGCGGTTACACCCTGGTCGCCGGCCGGCTGGGCACGCTCGAGAGCGGCGGGCTGGAGCGGGAGACCACCCGCAAGCAGGAGCGCGGCGAGCTGGCCGTGGCGACCTACAACGTGGAGAACCTGGACCCGTCGGACACCACGTTCGCGGCCCACGCCTCCGCGATCGTGAACAACCTGCAGTCGCCGGACATCGTGTCCCTGGAGGAGATCCAGGACGACAACGGCGCCAAGGACGACGGCACGGTCGACGCGAGCCAGACGGTGAACAAGCTGATCGACGCCATCGTCGCGGCGGGCGGCCCGAAGTACGACTGGCGCTCGATCGACCCGGTCAACGACCAGGACGGCGGCGAGCCCGGCGGCAACATCCGCCAGGTCTTCCTGTTCAACCCGGAGCGGGTCTCCTTCACCGACCGGCCGGGCGGCGACTCCACGACGGCCGTGGGTGTCACCAGGGTGCACGGCAAGGCGCAGCTGACGGTGTCGCCCGGTCGCATCGACCCGGCCAGCGACGCCTGGAAGTCCAGCCGTAAGCCGCTGGTCGGCGAGTTCGTCTTCCGCGGCAGGACGGTCTTCGTGATCGCCAACCACCTCACCTCCAAGGGCGGCGACCAGTCGCTGCACTCGCAGTACCAGCCGCCGACCCGCAGCTCGGAGGTTCAGCGCCACCTGCAGGCCACCGAGGTGAACGCCTTCGTCAAGGACATCCTCGACACGCAGAAGAACGCCGACGTCGTCGCGCTCGGCGACATGAACGACTTCGAGTTCTCCGACACCGCGAAGATCCTCGAGGGTGACGGCGAGCTGTGGTCGGCGATCAAGTCGCTGCCGAAGAGCGAGCGGTACACGTACGACTACCAGGGCAACGAGCAGGTCCTGGACCAGATCCTGGTCAGCCCGTCGATCCGCCGCGGTTGCGACCTGGACTACGACAGCGTGCACATCAACTCGGAGTTCCACGACCAGATCAGCGACCACGACCCGCAGGTGCTGCGGTTCCGGCCGTAACCGTCTTTCGGGTTCAGGGCTGGCCGAACACCCCGTCCAGCCAGCCCTGCCAGGCGGCCTCGTTCGCCTTGGCGTCGGCGTCCGGTGCGAAGTCGTGGACGCTGATGCCGACCGGCGCGCCCCAGTGGTTGCGGCCGAAGAAGCGGACGAGGGCGTCGTCGGTGCGCAGTCCGATGAAGTACGGGTTGCGGAAGTCGAGTACGGCGTCGAGGAGTTGGCCCTCCGGGCCGCGGGCCTGGACGCGCGCCCCCTCGGGGGTGCCGTCGGTGAGTCCGAGGGCCCGTCCGACGGCGGTGAAGGCGTCGGGCGCGGTGGACGCGTCCGGCCCGTTCAGGGTCGCGAAGGCGACCGGGCGGGGCGCGAAGTGGGTCAGGTACTCGCGCAGGGTGTGCAGGTAGAAGTCGGTGTGCTTGCTCGCGCCGTCGTACTGGTTGTCCCAGTCGTCGGTGAAGATGCCGCTGTGCACGTACCGCACCCAGGCGCGACGACCCTCCTCACGCGGCTCGATGGTGTGGTCGAGCTGGTTGACCGACTGGACGGGGAAGCCGACGTCCTCGCTGCGGTTGGTGTAGCGGTGCGGTGGGTCCCAGGCGGTGACCTTGGATCCGAAGGGCCCGCTGCCGCCGACACGGGGCTCGGGAGGGTCCATCGGCCACAGATAACCGCCTGTGCCGGTGGTGATCGCCTCCCACACCTCCTCGGGCGTGGCGTCGACCTCGAACTCGCGGGCGATCTCGAATTCCTTGGACATGACGGGGCTCCTGCTCACTGGGATTCTTGCGGAGAGTCGAGTTCGGGCGCGGTCCCGGTGCGGTCCTTGACCGTGGGGTGGACGGCCACGACGATCCGATGGTCGCGGCCGCCCTCGGCGTCCGGGGCGTCGTACTTGCGGATCAGGGCGCTGACGCCCGCCGTCAGCTCCTGCACGAACGCGGCACGGTCGGCGGCCGAGGCGAAGCGGACCTCGCCGTCGAGGGCGTACGTCGCGAGCCGTTTGCGGGCCTTGGCCGCGCCGGTGACGAGCGAGCCGACGTCGCGGACCAGCCGGGCGCCGAGGGCGAGCAGCCAGCGCGCCGAGAGCTGGTCACGGAAGCGGTCCGGGTCGGGCTGCACGGAGGCGAGCGCCAGCGGACTGATCACGTACGACGCCGCGGTGGCCCGCATCAGCCGCTCGGTGACGTTGCCCTTGCGGCGCTCGCCGGCCAGCTCGACCAGGCCGTGCCGCTCCAGGGCCTTGAGGTGGTAGTTCACCTTCTGCCGGGGCAGGCCGACCTTTCCGGCCAACATGGCGGCCGACGCGGGCCCCGCCGCCAGCTCGGCGAGCAGCCGGGCGCGGACGGGGTCCAGCGAGACGGCCGCAGCCTCGGGGTCCTCGATCACGGTGACGTCCAACATGGCTCCACCCTCCCACCGAAAACTTTTTTTGTCCAGACGGATAAAGCTTTCGGTCGGAGGGCCGGCGGAGGGCACCGCGAATGTCAGTCCGGCAGGAGTCCGAGCGCGTGGTCGTAGCGGCTCACGGTGGTGCTCTTGAGGCCGGGCCACGTCTGCACGCGCTCCCACCGGGCCGTGGCCGAGCCGATGCCGTCACCGGGCGCGGCAAGCGCCTCCAGATGGGCCTGGGCGCTCTCCCACTCGGCGTAGTTGAGGACCCGGGTGCCGTCCGTGCTGAGGTGGAAGTGGGCGGAGATGCCGCCGGGATGCGGGTTCGGCTCGCTCTGGAGCGCCTCGACGACGGCGTCGACCCAGGCGCGCTGCCGCTCGGGGTCGGGCCCCTCGAACTCGATGTCGACGATCACGATGCATCCGGGCACGCGTCCCGCCCGGTCGGCCGGGACGTGGCTGCGGTAGTGCCGGTACCGGCCGAGCCAGAGCCGTTCGATGCCCGGTACCGCGGTGTCGATCTCGTCGACGCGTTCCTGCCGCTGCGTCTTGAGGTACGCCTCAAACGCCTGCTCGTCCACCCAGCGCGAGTGGTGCAGCAGGGTGGAGGTGTCATGTCCGGTGTAGACGTGGTAGGCGAGCAGCCCGTCGGCCGGCCACGGCCGGCGCTCCCAGGTCTCGGCGATGGCCTCGACCGCCTGCCGCTGCCGCAGGGGCGTCCCCACACGCCAGGTACTGAAGAAGGGCGCCTGCGCCCTGGAGTCCGTGAGGTCGGGGTGCATGGTGGTACGACGGGTCATGAAAAGCCTCCGTGGTCGGTGCTGCCGCATGCACCGACCACGTTCCGACCTCGACCTAACTTGAGGTCAAGTCCGGCTGCTTCGGCCCGGGTTGGTCACCGCACGGGTCCGCCGCCCTCCAGGCGCGCCAGCCGGCTCTGGAACCAGTCGAGCCGGGCCTGGAGCAGGGCCGCCTCGGCGACCAGTTCGGACACGCCGAGATCGGCCGGCGGGGCCTCGGCGCCCGACGCGGCCCGTACCCGCAGCCCCTCCCCCGCGAGCCCGGCGAACGCCGCGAGCGACAGGGACGTACGGCCGCGTACGCACCCCGCGCACGACGCCTGCAGGACGCGCCAGCCCGGCCGCCCCCAGCCGGCGTCGGCCAGCGCTGCGGCCGATGCTCCGCACGCGCAGGTCCCGACCGTCATGGTCCGCACCCGCTGGCGCGCGTACCGGAAGCCGCGTTCGAAGCGGATGTACGCGCCGAGGACCGAGACCTCGAGCAGCACGGCCGCCCGGTGTTCCCCGGTGCACAGCAGCGCCTCCGCCTCGGCACGGTCGTGGACGCAGTGGAAGCCGCAGTCGCAGCGGCGGTGCGGCGCGCGGTGCCGCAGGCCGTAGACGCACCGGGCCTCGTCGAGGACCGCGTAGGGCAGCGCGCCGCCCAGCGACACACCGGCGAACCCGGCCCGGGTGCCGTCCTGGGACAGCACCGGGTGGGCGATCTTGTATCCGGTCGGCGGCTCCGTCGGTCGTTCCTCGGGGAGCCGCAGTCTCATCGCGCGACCGGGACCTCTTCGGGGGCGGGCGCCTCCTCGACGGGCTCCGCGATGTCGGCGACGTCGGCGACCCGGAGGTCGGCCTGTTCCTCGTGCACCTGCGGGCGCTCCTCGGCGACCCCGGTGGCGAGTGCCTTGCCCAGCTTCATGACGCCTCCCGGCTGTTGGTTACCGTCCCGGCCATGGTGACCCACGCGGCCCGTTTTGGCACCAGTGCCTGGTCGCCGACGGTTCCCGGACCGCGCACCCCCCGCGCCCCGCACCGCGCCCCCCGCGCTCGGCTCACCGGGCCCGAGCGCCTCCGCCACCGCTCCCTGACCTGGGACTACGAGGACTCGATCCGCTGGGGGCCACACCGAACACAAGCAGCTCTAACCAATATCCTGAAGAAGAATTAAGTGGAGCTTCACAGTCGCGGTGCCGAGACTACTCCCATGACGACCGCATCCCTCACCGTCCGTCCCTTCGGCCGCGCGCTGTGCGCCATGATCACACCCTTCACGGAGGCGGGTGCGCTCGACCTCGACGGCGTGCAGCGGCTCGCCGACCTGCTCGTGAGCGAGGGCTGCGACGGCCTGGTGCTGTCGGGCACCACGGGAGAGTCCCCGACCACCACCGACGCCGAGAAGGCCGCGCTGGTGCGGGCGGTCCGGGAGGCGGTCGGCGGGCGGGCGTCCATCGTCGCGGGCGTCGGCACCTCGGACACCCGGCACACCGTGGAGCTGGCACTGGCGGCCGAGAAGGCGGGCGCGGACGGGCTGTTGGTGGTCACGCCGTACTACAGCCGGCCCCCGCAGGACGCGGTCGAGGCCCACTTCCGTGAGGTCGCCGACGCCTCGGGACTGCCGCTCATGGTCTACGACATCCCGGGCCGCACCGGCACCCGCATCGAACCGGAGACGATGATCCGGCTCGCGGAGCATCCGCGGATCGTGGCGGTCAAGGACTGCGCGTACGACTTCCTCGGCACCCAGAAGGTGCTGGCGCGGACCGGGTTGGCGTACTACGCGGGCTGCGACGAGCACAACCTCGCCCTGTACGCGGTCGGCGCCGCCGGTTACGTCAGCACGGTCGCGAACGCCGTCCCGCGCAGGCTCCGGTCGGTCCTGGACGCGTTCGAGGCGGGGGACACGGCTCGGGCGGCCCGGCTGCAGCAACAGGCCACCCCGCTGATCGACATGATGATGTCCGCCGGCCTGCCCGGCACGGTCACCGCCAAGGGCCTGCTGGGGGCGCTCGGCCTGCCCGCGGGCCCGGTCCGCCCACCGCTGCGGCCCGCCGGCCGCGAGACGGTCGACGGACTGCTGGCGGCGTACGAGCGGCTGGTGACGGCGTGATCACCGCAGCGCGTTCTGCGGCAGGTCCTCGGCGAGGTGCCGGTCGCCGCCACTGAGGGGGCCCACCGCCCGGGGCGACGGGGCACCTGCGCGCAGGCGCGGGCGCCCGGTCCCCGGCCGATGATCAGTTGTGGCTGTGGAGGACGTCGTTCAGACCGCCCCAGACGGCGTTGTTCGGGCGGGCCTCGACCTTGCCGGTGACGGAGTTGCGGCGGAAGAGGATGTTGGAGGCGCCGTTGAGCTCGCGGGCCTTGACGATCTGGCCGTCGGGCAGGGTGACCCGGGTGCCGGCGGTGACGTACAGGCCGGCCTCCACGACGCACTCGTCGCCGAGGGCGATGCCGACGCCCGCCTCCGCGCCGATCAGGCAGCGCTCGCCGATCGAGATGATCACGTTGCCGCCGCCGGACAGCGTGCCCATGGTCGACGCGCCGCCGCCGATGTCCGAGCCGTCGCCGACCACGACGCCCGCGGAGATGCGGCCCTCGACCATGGAGGTGCCGAGCGTGCCGGCGTTGAAGTTCACAAAGCCCTCGTGCATGACCGTGGTGCCCTCGGCGAGGTGCGCGCCGAGGCGGACCCGGTCGGCGTCGGCGATGCGGACGCCCTTGGGGGCCACGTAGTCCGTCATGCGCGGGAACTTGTCGATGGAGGTCACCTGGAGGTGCAGGCCCTCGGCCCGGGCGTTCAGGCGCACCTTCTCCACGTCGTCGACGGCGACAGGGCCGAGCGAGGTCCAGGCGACGTTGGCGAGGAGGCCGAAGACGCCCTCCAGGTTCTGGCCGTGCGGCTTGACCAGGCGGTGGGAGAGCAGGTGGAGGCGCAGATAGACGTCGTGCGTGTCGATCGGCTTCTCGTCGAGCGAGGCGATGACCGTACGCACCGCGACCACCTCGACGCCCCGGCGGGCGTCCGGGCCGATCGCCTTGGCGGCGCCTTCGCCGAGCAGCTCCACGGCCTTCTCGGCGGACAGCCGCTCGGTGCCGGACGGGCCGGGCTCGTCGGCCAGCTCGGGCGCGGGGAACCAGGTGTCGAGAACGGTGCCGTCGGCGGCGACGGTGGCGAGGCCGGCGGCCACAGCACCGGTGGGACGGGGAGCAGTCGTGTCGGTCATAGGGGAAACCTAACGTGGCCGGGCGCGCGGGGGCGAACCGGTGCGGGACCGTCTCAGGTGCCGGTCGGCCTCGTCGCCGGAGCCGGGCACGGATCAGGGGATGACCCGCGCCAGAGCCTCCCGGGCGTACTCCTCGTCGTACGGCGCCCCCGTCAGCAGTACCTGCAGACAGATACCGTCGAGCAGGGCGAGCAGGGCCCGCGCCGTGGCCGGATCCGTACGCCGCGCCAGCAACTCGGCGGTCTGCTCCGTCCACTCGGCCGCGACGGGCCGTAGCGCCGGGCGGCGCAGGGCCGCGAGATACAGCTCGTACTCCAGCTCGACGCCCGGGCGGTCGCCGTCCAGCCACTGACCCAGCAGCCGGGCGAGGTCCGCCGCGAGGTCGCCCTCGGTGTTCTCCAGCAGGCCGCTCTCGGTGAGCGTCCTGGCGAACCCCTCGTTCGCCTGCCGCAGCGCGGCGACCATCAGCTCGTCGAGGGTCCTGAAGTGGTACGTCGTGGAGCCGAGCGGTACGTCGGCCTCGGCGGCGACCGAGCGGTGGCTCAGTCCGGCGATGCCCTTCTGTCCCACCACCCGGATCGCCGCGTCGATGATGCGCCGGCGCCGCTCGGGGTCGTAGCGGCGGGGCATCAGTGCGCACCTCCCAGGTTCAGGACCACCACCCCGCCGACGATCAGCGAGATCCCGGCGATCTTCGCAAGGCCCAGCCCCTCCCCGAACAGCACCAGCCCGATCATGGCGACGGTCGCGGTGCCGGCGCCGGACCAGATCGCGTACGCGGTGCCGATCGACAGGGTCTTCAGGGTCTGCGCCAGCAGCAGGAAGGAGACGACATAGCCGAGGAGGGTCACCAGCGAGGGCCCGAGCCTGCTGAACCCGTCGCTGTACTTCATGGCGGTCGTGGCCGCGACTTCGGCGGCGATGGCCCCGGAGAGGAACGCGTATCCCATGTGGACGAGTGTACGCATCGATATGTACGCCCGTACACATCCCGGCACGCACGGAATGGGGACACATGGGCGCGCCGCCGAGAAACCGCTCTCTCAAACGGGTGCTGAGAACCCGTCATGTCCACTACTGTTTCACCGGTCGATCACCCGGCTTTCACGGTCGCCGCCGTTCCGCGTGCCCGTGCCCCGGGTCGGCCCCTGCCTTCCTTGCTTTCTCCCGTTGTGCCACGACCCGCTTTCTGACGATTCCGCGTCCGCCGTACGGCGACGCCGAGGGAACCGCGCATGCCAGACACCAACCCCCCACCCACTCCGGACCGGCCAGCCCCTTCCCCGGTGTGGGAAACCGGTGACGTCCCGGGCGAGGCCCGGACACCGGGATCCCGCAGACTCTGGGCGGCAGGGCTGCTCGCCGTGGCCGTCTTCTCCACCAGCGCGATAGCGATCTCCGTGCTGGGCAACACAAGTGGCTCCCCGTCACCGAGGCGCGCGCAGGACGCCGCCGTCGCGCTGGGTGACCCGGACGTGCCCGACTTCTCACTGCCCCCCTCCCCCGTTGCGGCATCCAGCGGGAAGAGCGGTCTGACGTCCGGCAAGGCGTCCCCGGCCACCAAGGCCGACTCGCCCTCTCCCGGGGCCGCCGGGCACACGGCCGGGGCAGAGCCCGCCGCTCACGCCTCGAAGCCGTCCGCCGCCAAGCCCCCGAAGTCCACGCCGTCCGCCATTCGAAGCTCGGTCCGCTCGGTCAACTACCCCGACCGCTACTGGCACATCAGCGGCGACTACGTGAAGCTCGATCCGATCGGCTCCGCCCCGGCCCGCCGTGACGCCACTTTCAGGGTCGTCAAAGGCCTGGCGAAGGCGACCTGTTACTCCTTCGCCACGGCCGACGGCAGCTACCTGCGCCACCGGAACTTCCTGCTGCGCGACGAGCCCGACGACGGCTCCTCCCTGTTCCGGCAGGACGCCACCTTCTGCCCCCGCCCGTCGTCGTACTTCGGAGCGATCATGCTGGAGTCGGTCAACTACCCCGGCCGCTTCCTGCGCCACCAGAGCTTCCGGCTCAAGCTGGACCCGTACCAGGCCGACGACCTGTACCGGGCGGACTCGGCGTTCCGTCTGGTGGACGGACTCGCCTGAACCCGTCCGGGCACGCGAAACGGCGAGGCCCCATCGGACCTCGCCGTTTCTCCCGGCTCGTGGCTCTTGCCTCGTGGCTCGTGGATCTCAGACGTTGAACCCGAGCGCCCTCAGCTGCTCGCGGCCGTCGTCCGTGATCTTGTCGGGGCCCCACGGCGGCATCCAGACCCAGTTGATGCGCAACTCGCTCACGAGGCCGTCCGTGGCGGACTTGGCCTGGTCCTCGATGACGTCCGTCAGCGGGCAGGCCGCCGAGGTCAGGGTCATGTCGACGGTGGCGATGTTCGCCGTTTCGTCGATGTGGATGCCGTAGATCAGGCCGAGGTTGACGACGTCGATACCCAGCTCGGGGTCGACGACGTCCATCAGGGCCTCACGGAGTTCCTCCTCCGAGACCGGCTTCATCTCCACGGTGTCGCTCATGCCGTCTTCCTTTCGGCCTCGGCTCCGCCCAGCGCCTGGGCCGTCGCGTCCTTCCACGCCATCCAGCTCAGGAGGGCGCACTTCACCCGCGCCGGGTACTTGGACACCCCGGCGAACGCGACCGCGTCCTCCAGGACGTCCTCCATCGCGTCGTCGGGCTCGATCCTGCCCTTGGACTGCATCAGCTCCAGGAACGTCTCCTGGATCTTCTGCGCCTCGGCCAGCTCCTTGCCGACGAGGAGCTCGTTCAGCACGGAGGCCGAGGCCTGGCTGATGGAGCAGCCCTGGCCCTCGTACGAGACGTCCTTGATCGTCGTGCCGTCGTACTTCACGCGAAGGGTGATCTCGTCGCCGCACGTCGGGTTCACGTGGTGCACCTCGGCGTCGCCATCCCGAAGACCACGCCCATGCGGGTTCTTGTAGTGGTCCAGGATGACTTCCTGGTACATGGAGTCCAGCTTCACGTTTCAGCTCACGCCCCTCAGCCGAAGAAGTTCCGTACGTGCTCCAGGCCCTCGACCAGAGCGTCGATCTCGGCCGGCGTGGAGTACAGATAGAACGACGCTCGCGTGGTCGCAGGAATTCCGTACCTGAGGCACACCGGGCGGGCACAGTGGTGCCCGACGCGGACCGCTATGCCCTGCTCGTCGAGGACCTGGCCCACGTCGTGCGGGTGGATGTCGCCGAGCGTGAAGGAGATCGCCGCGCCCCGGTCCTCGGCCGTGGTGGGGCCGATGATCTTCAGCTCGGGAACCTCGCTCAGCCGCTTCACCGCGTACTCGGTGAGCGCGTGCTCATGGGCGAGGATCTTGTCCATGCCGATCGAGTTGAGGTAGTCGATCGCCGCGCCCAGACCGACCGCCTGCGCGATCGGCGGGGTGCCCGCCTCGAACTTGTGCGGAGCCGGAGCGTACGTCGACGAGTGCATCGACACCGTCTCGATCATCTCGCCGCCGCCCAGGAACGGAGGCAGGTCCTCCAGCAGCTCCTGGCGACCCCACAGCACGCCGATGCCGGTCGGGCCGCACATCTTGTGGCCGGTGAAGGCCACGAAGTCGGCCTGGAGGGCCTGCACGTCCAGCGGCATGTGCGGCGCGGCCTGGGAGGCGTCGACGCAGACCAGGGCGCCGACCTCCTGGGCGCGGCGCACTATCGCCTCGACCGGGTTCACGGTGCCCAGGATGTTCGACACCAACACGAAGGAGACGATCTTCGTCTTCTCCGTGATGATCTCGTCGATGTTGGACAGGTCGAGGCGGCCGTCGTCGGTCAGGCCGAACCACTTCAGCTTCGCGCCCGTGCGCTGCGCCAGCAGCTGCCACGGCACGATGTTGGAGTGGTGCTCCATCTCCGTGATGACGATCTCGGTCTCGGAGTCCACCCGGTAGGGCTCGTCGGCCCATCCGAGCATGTTCGCCACGAGGTTCAGCGACTCGGAGGCGTTCTTGGTGAAGATCACCTCGTCGCGGCTCGGCGCGTTGATGAACTCGGCGACCTTGTCACGCGCGCCCTCGTACAGCGCCGTGGCCTCCTCGGCGAGCACATGCACACCGCGGTGGACGTTGGCGTTGTAGCGCTCGTAGTACTCGCTGAGGGCGTCCAGCACCTGGCGCGGCTTCTGCGACGTCGCCGCGTTGTCCAGGTACACGAGCTTCCTGCCGTCGTGGACCAGTCGGTCCAGGACGGGGAAGTCCTTACGGATCGCCTCGGTGTCGAGGAGGCCCGGCAGCTGTGTCACGCGGATGCGCCACCCTTCGTGTATGCCTCGTAGCCCTCGTCCTCCAGCTTGTCGGCGAGCTCGGCGCCGCCGGACTCGACGATCCGGCCGCCGGAGAAGACGTGGACGAAGTCGGGCTTGATGTAGCGCAGGATGCGCGTGTAGTGCGTGATCAGCAGGGTGCCGACCTCGCCGGTCTCGCGGACGCGGTTGACGCCCTCGGAGACGATGCGAAGCGCGTCGACGTCCAGGCCCGAGTCGGTCTCGTCCAGGATCGCGACCTTCGGCTTGAGCAGCTCGAGCTGCAGGATCTCGTGACGCTTCTTCTCACCGCCGGAGAAGCCCTCGTTCACGTTGCGCTCGGCGAAGGACGGGTCCATGTTGAGGCGCTCCATGGCCTCCTTGACCTCCTTCACCCAGGTACGCAGCTTGGGGGCCTCGCCGCGGATGGCGGTGGCGGAGGTGCGCAGGAAGTTGGAGACCGAGACGCCGGGGACCTCGACCGGGTACTGCATCGCCAGGAACAGGCCCGCACGGGCGCGCTCGTCGACGGACATCTCCAGGACGTCCTCGCCGTCGAGCAGCACGGTGCCGCTGGTGATCGTGTACTTGGGGTGACCCGCGAGGGAGTAGGCGAGGGTCGACTTGCCCGAGCCGTTGGGGCCCATGATGGCGTGCGTCTCGCCCTGCTTCACGGTGAGGTCGACGCCCTTGAGGATCTCCTTCGTGGCGTTGTCGGCCTCGACGGTGACGTGCAGGTCTCGGATTTCAAGCGTTGCCATGGGTGCCTCAGGACTCCTGGGTGAGGGAGACGAGCACGTCGTCCCCTTCGATCTTTACGGGGTATACGGGGACGGGGCGCGTCGCGGGAAGGGCGTCCGGCTTGCCGGAGCGGAGGTCGAAGCGCGAGCCGTGCAGCCAGCACTCGATGTGGCAGTCGTCGACCTCGCCCTCGGACAGGGAGACGTTCGCGTGCGAACAGATGTCGTTGATCGCGAACACCTCGCCCTCGGTGCGCACGACGGAGATGGGCGTGCCGTCGAGTTCCACCCGCTTCGGGGTGTCCTCCTCCAGCTCGCTCAGACCGCAGACACGTACGAAGGCGCTCATGCGACGGACGCCTCCAGCTCCTCTTCGATCTTGGCGATCAGCCGCTCCTCGATGTCCGCGACACCGATCTGCTGGACCAGCTCGGCGAAGAAGCCGCGGACCACCAGGCGGCGCGCCTCGTGCTCCGGGATACCGCGGGCCATCAGGTAGAACAGCTGCTCGTCGTCGAAGCGGCCGGTGGCGCTGGCGTGGCCGGCGCCGACGATCTCGCCGGTCTCGATCTCCAGGTTGGGGACCGAGTCGACCCGGGCGCCGTCCGTCAGGACGAGGTTGCGGTTCATCTCGTACGTGTCCGTGCCCTCGGCCCTGGCCTCGATGAGCACGTCACCGATCCACACGGCGTGCGCGTCGTCGCCCTGGAGCGCGCCCTTGTAGACGACGTTCGACTTGCAGTGCGGGGTGTTGTGGTCGACGAAGAGACGGTGCTCCTGGTGCTGGCCCTGGTCGGTGAAGTACAGGCCGAACAGCTCGGCCTCGCCGCCGGTGCCGGCGTAGGTGACCCGCGGGTGCAGACGGACGACGTCGCCGCCGAAGGTCACGACCACGGACTTGAAGCTCGCGTCCCGGCCGACCAGCGCGTTGTGCTGGGCCACGTGCACGGCCTTGTCGTCCCAGTCCTGGACGGAGACGACGGTCAGCTTGGCGCCGTCACCCAGGATGTAGTCGACGTTGGCGGCGAGCACCGCGTCACCGGTGTGGTCGATGACGACGACGGCCTCGGCGAAGGCGCCCAGCTCGATGACCTGGTGGCCGAAGGCGGTCCCGCCCTCGCCGTGCACCGCGATGCGGATCGGCTCGGTGAGGACGGTGTCCTTGGCGACGGTCACGACCGAGGCCTTCTCGAAGGCGGAGTACGCCTGGGCGGCGACGCGGTCCACCGGGGTGCCCGCCTTGCCGAGCCGCGCGTCGTCGCGGCCGACGGTCTCGACGGTGACACCCTCGGGGGTCCCGACGGCCACCTTCACGCCCTCGCCGTTCGCGACGGCGGTGCCGTCGTGCAGCCCGCGCAGCCGCTCCAGCGGCGTGAAGCGCCACTCCTCCTCGCGGCCGTGCGGGACCGGGAAGTCCGCCACGTCGAAGGAGGGCGGCGCGCTCATGCGCGTGGCGACGGTCGACTCGGCGGCGACCGCGATCGAGCCCGCGGTGGTGGACCCCACGGGGATGTTCTGGGCCTCAGCCATGGCTGTCGTTGTGCTCGCTTTCTTACGTATCTGGCGTGACGGGGGCTTGGCGGTGGGCGGTCAGCCGACCGCGCCCTCCATCTGCAGCTCGATCAGCCGGTTGAGCTCCAGCGCGTACTCCATGGGCAGCTCCTTGGCGATCGGCTCGACGAAGCCGCGCACGATCATCGCCATCGCCTCGTCCTCGGAAAGGCCGCGGCTCATCAGGTAGAAGAGCTGGTCCTCGGAGACCTTCGAGACGGTGGCCTCGTGGCCCATGGAGACGTCGTCCTCACGGACGTCCACGTACGGGTACGTGTCCGACCGGGAGATGGTGTCGACGAGCAGCGCGTCGCAGAGCACGTTCGACTTCGACCCGGCGGCGCCCTCGCCGATCTCGATCAGACCACGGTAGGACGTACGGCCGCCACCGCGCGCGACGGACTTCGACACGATGTTGGACGACGTGTTCGGCGCCATGTGGACCATCTTGGCGCCCGCGTCCTGGTGCTGGCCCTCGCCCGCGAAGGCGATGGAGAGGGTCTCGCCCTTGGCGTGCTCGCCCATCAGGTAGACGGCCGGGTACTTCATCGTCACCTTGGAGCCGATGTTGCCGTCGACCCACTCCATGGTCGCGCCCTCGTAGGCCACGGCGCGCTTGGTGACCAGGTTGTAGACGTTGTTCGACCAGTTCTGGATGGTCGTGTAGCGGCAGCGGGCGTTCTTCTTGACGATGATCTCGACGACCGCGGAGTGCAGGGAGTCCGACTTGTAGATCGGGGCCGTACAACCCTCGACGTAGTGCACGTAGGCGCCCTCGTCGACGATGATCAGGGTCCGCTCGAACTGGCCCATGTTCTCCGTGTTGATGCGGAAGTAGGCCTGGAGCGGGATCTCCACGTGCACGCCCTTCGGCACGTAGATGAAGGAGCCACCGGACCACACGGCGGTGTTCAGCGCGGCGAACTTGTTGTCACCGGCCGGGATGACCGTGCCGAAGTACTCCTTGAAGAGCTCCGGGTGCTCCTTCAGCGCGGTGTCGGTGTCGAGGAAGATGACGCCCTGCTCCTCCAGGTCCTCACGGATCTGGTGGTAGACGACCTCGGACTCGTACTGGGCCGCGACACCGGCCACGAGGCGCTGCTTCTCCGCCTCCGGGATGCCCAGCTTGTCGTACGTGTTCTTGATGTCCTCGGGGAGGTCCTCCCAGGACTCCGCCTGCTTCTCCGTGGAGCGCACGAAGTACTTGATGTTGTCGAAGTCGATGCCGGACAGGTCCGAGCCCCAGTTCGGCATGGGCTTCTTCTCGAAGAGCTTCAGGCCCTTCAGGCGCAGCTTGGTCATCCACTCCGGCTCGGACTTCTTCGCCGAGATGTCGCGGACGACGTCCTCGTTGAGGCCGCGCCTGGCGGAGGCACCGGCCACGTCGGAGTCGGCCCAGCCGTATTCGTACTTGCCCAGGCCCTCGAGCTCAGGGTGGGCAGTCTCCGTGGGGAGAGTCATGCGGGGTTCCTCCCGGCCGTGCTTGCGGATGCGTTGTGGGTGGTCTCGGAAATCTTCGAAGCCTTGCGGGGCGTCTGGTGCGCCGCCTTGGGGATGAACGTCGTGCAGACGCCGTCGCCGTGCGCGATCGTGGCCAGTCGCTGGACGTGCGTGCCGAGCAGCTGGGAGAAGACCTCCGTCTCGGCCTCGCACAGCTGCGGGAACTGCTCCGCGACGTGGGCGACAGGGCAGTGGTGCTGGCACAGCTGCTCGCCGACCGGTGCGCTGCGCGCCGTAGCAGCGTACCCGTCCGCACTCAGGGCCTTGGCCAGCGCTTCGGTCCGCTGTTCCGGGGCAACGGCCTCGATCGCCTCGCGGTACGCGCCGGCCTGGGCGGCGAGCCGGGCGCGGGCGAACGCGGCGACGGCCGCCTCACCGCCCTCGCGCTCGGCGATCCAGCGCAGGGCGTCCGCGGCGAGCTTGTCGTACGACTGGTCGAAGGCGTCGCGGCCGCAGTCCGTGAGCGCGAAGACCTTGGCGGGCCGCCCGCGCGTGCGCGTGCCGTACACGCGCTGCTCGCGCGCCTCCACCACGTCGTCGGCCACGAGCGCGTCCAGATGGCGGCGTACCGCCGCCTGGGTGAGTCCCAGCCGTCCGGCCAGCTCGGCGACGGTCGACGGGCCGTGGTCCAGGATGGACCGCGCGACCCGGTTGCGCGTTGAGCGCTCCCCGGTCGCGAACTCCTCCTGAGGGGCCCCCACCGGGGTCTCCCGAGCCTCGCCGACGTTTTTCACAACGCCATTGTTGCGTAATTCCGCAGAAGCTGACAAGCGCCGTCCGGACGGCGGCCGGTGCGGTACGTCACTTAGGCATACCTAAGCCTTGATCCACCGAGGTGGTTCGAGAGTGATCTCTCGATCGAGTTCTGAGTCCGCTTTGGACTGGTGGCTGGGTGGGGGCGGGTGGTATC
>NZ_JBIAUC010000025.1:0-102998 GCF_042892355.1 Streptomyces sp. NPDC001796
CTACACCCCTGTCGGTCGTGGTGGCACATCACCATGCACAGCATCCTTCAGCAACACCGAGCGTCACCGCACCACAAAAGTTGGGCCAGAACCGGACAACCGGAGGCACATCTCCTGTTATTCCGGCCGAGGCCCTTCATGACTGCCCTTCACGGGGTGATGTGCGGCACACGGTCGGGCGGTCGGTTCACAGGGCATTGAGCAGGACGACGTAGACAACGGTGCCGATACCGACGCTGAGGATGGTGCGCCGGCCGAGGCCCAGGTGTACGCCGATGGTGACGGCGACGGCGAGCAGGGCGTACCGGGCGCCGTGCGCGTCCTTGGTTACGTGCCGCGCGCAGGGAGGCATTGACGGCGTAAGCCTCGTCGATCATGGCGTACATCGCATACGCCTTGGCCACCGGGTGCTTCACCAGGTGCAGCGGGAACGAGAACGCGTAGAACACGTGCCGGAAGTTGACCAACAGGACGGTCACCGCCACCGCGGCGAGCGGGGTGACGGCGGCCACCATGCCGACCAGCAGCAGTTCCAGTGAGCCGGCGAACGTCGACATGGACAGGGCGGGAGTCAGCCACCAGGGGCAGTCCTGCCTGCAGGATCAGCAGGCCCGGCGCGATGCCGAGGGGAAAGATCCCGAGGCAGGCCGAGAAGGAGTCGAGCACGCCCTCGGTGATCTGCCGGCGCCGGGTCGTCGCACTTCACGATGAAGACCGTCAAGCCCGGCCCGTAGGGGACCGGAGCCGACGATCGCGCGCCGCCCGTCTGCGGTCAGGCGGTGAGCCCGGCGTCGCGGCAGCGCCTCCGCCGCCTGCCGGTGGGCCACAGCCGAGGCCGGCGCCGGGTACGCCGCCACCTCTCTGCAGCCATTCCTCACTCTCGGTGGAGCCGCCATCGCCCTTGTCCCGGTCATCGCGATCGGTGTCGCAGTGCCGTGGGTCAAGCACAGGCGCGGACGGCCTACCGAGGCGCGGACGGCCTGCGTGACCGGTGGTGCCCCGTCAGCGGGCGCCGACGAGGCGACAGGCCTACTGGGCTTCGACGCCGGCCACGGCGCTGGCTGCCGGGCATCGAGCGCAGGCGGCTGAGCCACGCCGTGAAGGGGACCGCTCACCACCGGATCGCCGCCGAACCGCGCGCCAGGCGGGACGCCGTCGATCGGCTGCCGGCTCCTCGCTACGCGGAAGCCACGACTTGGCCGGACATGACCTGGGGAGGGTTGGGGAGCAGCGACGCGAGGTTGTCCCGTACGAAGGCCGCCGCCTTCTTGATCGATTCCTCGGCCCCCTCCTCGTTTTCGAAGACAGTGGTCGAGACCATGACTCCGTCTCCGGCGTCGACCCAGTAGTAGGCGAGGAGCCCCGGGATCTGGCGCATGAGTGGCACGAAACCCTCACTCACCCTACGCCCTGCCTCCTCCGGATCGGTCACCCCTTCGTACCGCCTGATGGCTGCGTACACGTTGCTCTCCTCACGAGTCCGGGGCATCATCTGCTGCCCGCAGACGCCGTACCCCTGCGACCCCCGCTCCGCTCACGATTCGTCGGTCAATCACCGGAAGGGGCCGGCCCGTGGTCCGAATGGCGGCCTTCACTGTCGCGGCTGCGCCTGCGGCATGGCACGCGCGAAGCGCCGTCTCGCAGCAGGCCGGCGAAGCCGACGTACACCGTTGGTGCTCCCCAGCCCAGGAACGAGCGGCAGGGCGCGGGCGGCGAGCCCGGGCCCTGCCGTCATGCTCACCGACTCGGCCGGGAGCGGGCGTTCGTCCGGCCGGGGTCAGGAGCTCGTGAGGATGACGAGTTGCCGGGTCGCTCGGGTCATCGCGACATAGCGGTCGACCGCTCCCTCGACGCCCTTGCCGAACCCCTCCGGGTCGACGAGGACGACCAGGTCGAACTCCAGCCCCTTCGCCAGCTCCGGCGTCAGCGACCGGACGCGGGACGTCTCCCGGAACGCGGGGTCGCCGATGACGCAGGCGATCCCGTCGGCATGCGCGACGAGCCAGGCGTCGAGGACCGGGCTCAGATCCGAAACGGACCCGTGCACGACGGGGACGCCGTTGCTGCGGATGGAGGTCGGCACGTTGGCGTCGGGGAGTACGGCCCGAATGACCGGCTCGGCCTCTGCCATGATCTCTTCCGGCGTCCGGTAGTTGATGCTCAGTGAGGCCAGGCTGATCCGGTCGAGCCCGATCCGCTCGAGCCGTTCCTGCCACGATTCTGCGAATCCGTGTCTGGCCTGGGCGCGGTCCCCGACGATGGTGAAGCTCCGGGACGGGCACCGGAGCAGCAGCATCTGCCACTCCGCGTCGGTCAGTTCCTGAGCCTCGTCCACGACGATGTGCGCGAACGGGCCGGCGAGCAGGTCGGGTTCGGTCCGCGGCAGCGTGTCCTCGTCGACCAGGCTGTTCTGCAGGTCCTGCCCGGTCAGCATCGTCATCAGCATGCCCTGCCAGTCGTCGTCGGTCCTGAGCAGGTTCTCGGTGACCTGGGCCCGGTACTCGCGCTCGGCGGCGACCGCGGCCTCCTGCCGGCGCCTGTGCCGGGACGCCTCCGGGTCGCCGAGCCGCTGCCGTGCCGCGTCCAGGAGGGGCAGATCGGACACCGTCCAGGCCTGGGGGTCCGCGCGCTGCAGCTTGCGGACCTCGTCGGGACCGAGCCAGGGAGCGCACATCCGCAGGTAGGCCGGTACCGACCACAGGTCTCCGACGAGATCGGCCGCCTCGAGCAGCGGCCACGCACGGCCGAGGGCCGCGTTCAGCTCCTCGTCGTGCCGCAGCGCCCTGCGGAACAGGTCGGGCGAGACGTCGCCGTCGTACTTGTCCCTCAGGATCGCGACCAGCTTCTCCCAGACCTGGTCTCGGGCCTCGTTGTGCGGAGTGCCCGGCTCGGGCGCCTCGAAGGCCTCGGCCCAGTCGTCGGCGGTGAGCCGGATGTCGGACCAGTCGACCGTGACCGTCATCCCCTCGGTTGGCGGCTCCTCGTAGAACCGAACGGCCCGCTCGATCGCCCTCACCATGTCCGCGGTCGACTTCAGGCGGGCCACCTCCGGGTCGGTCTCGACCACCGCCCCCGCTCCCTCGGCGACGAGGTCCCGCAGGACGCAGGTCTGCACGCCCTCCTCGCCGAGGCTGGGCAGGACGTCGGAGACGTACGCCAGATACGGCCGGTGCGGACCGACGAACAGCACACCGCCGCGGCGGTGTCCCAGGCGGGGGTCGGAGTAGAGGAGGTGGGCGGCGCGGTGGAGGGCGACGACCGTCTTGCCCGTGCCCGGACCGCCGTCGACGACGAGGGCGCCCCGGGATCCGGCCCGGATGATGGCGTCCTGGTCGGCCTGGATGGTGGCGAGCACGTCCCGCATCCGCTCCGACCTGTTGGTACCCAGGCTGGCGATGAACGCGGACTGGTCGTCGAGCGCCGCGTGCCCTTCGAGCCCGTCGGCGGTGAACACCTCGTCCCAGTAGTCGCTGATCCGGCCGCCGGTCCAGCGATACCGGCGGCGACTGGCCAGACCCATCGGATTGGCGTGGGTCGCCGCGAAGAACGGCTCGGCCGCCGGGGAGCGCCAGTCGACCAGCAGCCGGCGGCCCTCGTTGTCGGTGAGGCCCAGTCGTCCGACGTACACGGGGTCGGGGTCGTCCGCGCGCACCATGTGCCCGAGGCACAGGTCCAGGCCGAAGCGGCGCAGGGTGCGCAGCCGGCCGTTCAGCCGGTGGACCTCGATGTCCCGGTCCATCGCCTGCTGGCCCGTGCCGCCGGGCGCCTTGAGTTCGGCGTCGAGGCGGTCGGACAGTTCGGTGATCGTCAGATCGAGGCTCTCCGCGATGGCCGCGAACTGCCGCTCGTCGCGGGCGATCAGCGCCGGGTCGGCCTTGGGGGAGAGGTGGTCAGGAAGGTCGAAGGCGCTGGTGGTCAGGGGGTTCACGTCATCAGCTCCGATGTGGTTCGCCAACGGTCCTGCTCAGCCCGCCGCGTCGAGCAGCAGCTTCGCGGCCACCGTCGCTCCGTCGGGGCGGATCGTCCCGGCCACGGCGGCCGCTCGTGCGCGGGTCTCGGGGGTCAGGGCCGTCCTGAGCGCGGCCGACAGCGACTGGACGGTCGGGCTCGGACCGTTGTGTGCCGCGCCGATGCCCAGCTCGGCCACGCGGCCGGCCCAGTACGGCTGGTCCACGATCTGGGGCACGACCACCTGGGGCGCGCCGGCCCGGGCGGCCGTCGTGGTCGTGCCCGCGCCGCCGTGGTGGACGACGGCGGCCACCCGTGGGAACAGCGCCTGATGGTTGACCTCCCCGACGACGAAGCAGTCGTCCCGGTCGTCGATCAGGGCCAGGTCGGCCCAGCCGCGCCCGACGAGGACCCGGCGGCCCTGCTCGCGGACCGCCTCGATGGCCACGCGGGCGACGTCCGGCGAGCCGTGCATGCGCATGCTGCCGAAGCCCACGTACACCGGCGGTTCGCCGGCCTCCAGGAACGTCAACAGCTCGCCCGGCAGCGGGCGTTCGTCCGGCAGCACCCACGCGCCGGTCGGCACGACGTCCAGGTCCGTGAGGTCCAGCCGCGGCTCCAGGACCGGGTCCACCGCAAGCCACGGGTGGTCGGTGTGGACATGGTCGCGGACGTTGTCCACCGGCGGCAGGCCGATCGACGCCCGGTGGTTGTTGAGCGCCTCGCCGTACAGCGCGTTCACCTTCTCGGCGTCGAGGGCCCAGAGCACCCGGTTGTCGGTCTCGCCCGGCGGGAACGGCTTGCCCGGCCGTCCCGGCGGCGGGTAGTGCGCCGACGGCAGCGAGAACGGATGGAAGCACGCGCAGACGTAGCGGATACCCAGCTTCTCGGTCACCGACCGCGCGCCGGCCGGCATCAGGCCGGTCGCCACCAGCGCGTCGCATCCCTCGGCCGCCTCGGCGACCGGGCCGAAGTGGGCGTCGACCAACTCGGCCGCGACCCTGAAGGCGTCCTCGGGCGTCGGCGGCTTCGCCCCGCTCACCAGCGCGCGCACCGACGGGCCGAACGGCACGTGCTCGATACCGAGACCGTTCAGCAGCTCGGCGAACTCCTCGTCCGGTGGAGCGCACACCAGCGCCTCGGCGCCGAGCTCCCGGAGCGCCACCGCGAGGGCCGCCACGGGTTCGACGTCTCCGCGCGACCCATAACTCATCAAAAGAACACGCACTTCGCGATTCCCCCATTTCCGCAGCATCTGACCTTCGGCCGACGATTCTGCGGTACGACGGGGGCCTTGCCGCAAGCCCCCCGGTGCGCTATACGTTAAGAGTGGCAAGGAGTGGCCTCCTTGCCTTTCCCCTTTTGTCGTCCACTGCGGATGGACAAGCCCCTCGGGAAGCGGCGCCACGCCGGGTACGGCGGTAGGGCCGCCCCCAGTATCTCTGCCCCTCCCGTCGCGCAGGCGTCATGCCGTGAGACGCGCACTGGTCGACTGCGCGTCCTCCTCAGGCGGTTTCTGGACGCCTCGTCCGCCCACGCGGTCCATCTCGCGCCATTCCGGCCGCAGCCCGGCCAGGTTGGTGGTGAGGAAGTACGCGGCTCCACCGGCGAGGAGCACCGGCACAAGCCCGGCGGAGGCCACCGCCGCCCCAGCGATGAGTCCACCCAGAGGGATGCCGGCCCAGGCCAGCGAGTCGCCGAGGGCGTTGACCCGGCCCAGCATCCGGCGCGGCACCCGCTCGAAGAGCACGGCCCCCAGCACCGGGTTGAGGAAGCCCGCACCGAAACCACTGACCGCGAACACGGCCAGTACCGCTCCCATCGGCGCGTCGAAGGCGAGGACCAGGAATCTCGGCGCCCCGGCCAGCAGGAATCCGGTGAAGAACACCACCCGACGCCGCAGCCGGTGCGCGGCCATCGCGGCGACCAGGCTGCCACCGACCGCAGCGGCCCCGCCCACGCTGCCCACCAGGCCGATCGCGGCGGGCCCGTTGCCGGACTCTCTGGCCCAGACGGGGATGAGCACCGTGGTGAACCCCGCGTCCAGGAGGTTGGTGATGCCGACCATGACGATGACGGTGAGCAGCAACAACTCGCCGCGAAGGAAGGTGAAGCCCTCGCCGAACCGCCGCCAGTATCCCGGCCCCGTCGCCCCGGCTTGCGACGCGGTTTCCTCGAACGCGTGCCCTATGCCGCGCGGCAGCGCGACCGCGATGATCAACGATCCGAGCGCGAAGCAGCCCGCGTTGACGACAAGTCCCGAGAGCGGGCCGAGCAGCGCCACCAGCGAGCCACCGGCCGCGGGGCCGATGGTGGCTGCGAGCCGCTCGGTCACACCGGCCAGACCGGTGGCTCGTTCCAGTGGCACCCGGCCGCGCTCGGCTGCCTCCGGAACCATCACCTCCTTGGCCAGGTCGCCGGGGCCGCGGACCGCGCCGATGAGGGCGACCAGGGCGAGCAGGAGCGGAAAGGAGAGCAGATGCAGGGCATGGAACAGGGGAATCGCGGCGGCGGCGGTGGCGCTGGCCAGATCGGTGGTCCAGGAGACGGACCGCGGACCGATCCGGTCCACGAGTGGCCCGGTGAACGCCTTGACCACCACGTACGGGGCCATCTCGCAGAAGGCGACCAGTCCGGTCCGGGTGGCGCTGCCAGTGGTGACGAGCACGAACCAGGGCAGTGCGACGGCCGAGACCCGCGTACCGGTGAGCGACACGGCGATGGCGGCCAGTACCCCGCCCAGCGGGCGTAAGGACCGCTTGCCGGGTATGCCGTCGGAGCCCGCAGCACTCTGCGTCACGATGTCCCCGCTCCTGTCGCTGTCCCAGAACCGGGATGCAACTGCGGTGGGGGCGCGTCCAGTTCGGGCAACAGATACGTGACGACACCGACCCGCTCGGCTCCGTCGGGGGCAGTCGCGGCCGCCTCCGGCGTATCACGGCGATAGCGGGCGATGACGGCCCTCAACTCCTCGCGCAGGGCCACGGCTTCTTCGGGTGTGAGCCGCAGAGCCCAGTCGCTCATGTCGAAGGTGTCCCGCCACGCACGTGGCATGGTCTGCAGTTCGTTGAGCATCTTCTGGGCGCGCAGGGTGTAGGTGGCGGCGACGGACTGCAGATAGGCCAGTGTGGCCTCGGGCTCTCGATCGGCCAGATCCCGGTCGTTGAACTCCGTCATCCGATGCACCGAACGCCACCAGCGCTCGCGCGCGTTGCCGCGTGCCGTGTCCTCCTCGACGAAGCCGGCCGCCCCGAGCCGGCGCAGGTGGTAGCTGGCCGTGCCGGAGTTCACGCCGAGTCGTTCCGCGAGACGGGTGGCGGTCGACGGGCCGTGCTTCCGGAGCAGCCCGACCAACTGCACGCGCACCGGGTGCGCCAGGGCGCGCAGCCCCTTGGCATCCAGAACGACCGCGTCTCCTTCGAGTCGAAGGGCGCCCGGCCCGGCACTTGTGTCAGTCATGTCGCGCACTCTAGACCGCAAACGGTTCTTCGCGAAGACTTCTTCGCGAAGAACCGTTTGCGGTTTCGGTCAGGCCTAGGATGCGAAGGACTGCACCGACCACCTGCGGGGGACGTGTTGAGAGAGTTGGCCTGTGTCGCGCCGGAGGTCCGGGAACGGCTTGTCGCGCGGTTCGGAGCCGAGGTTCTGGCCTGGTGCGATGAGTTGCCGGCTCTCGTCGGCGAACTCGCGGCTCGGTGGAACCTGGATCCCGTCGCGACCGGCGGGGGAGGCACCTCACGGGTGTTCCGCTGCTTGAGACGTGACACGGGCACCTCGGCGTGGCTGAAACTCACACCGCAGCCCGCCATCGCCCGAGAGGAAGCCGAAGCGCTGCGGGCGTGGGCGGAGACGCCGTCGGTTGTCACCCTGCTGGCCGACGACCCCGCCGCCGGTGCCCTGTTGCTGGAGGACGTCGAGCCGGGAGTGCCGGTGCGGCAGCTCTCCTGGGACTTGCCCGGGGTCGCGACGCTGCTGCGGGACCTTCGGGGCGCTGCTCATGTGCCGGGGGAGTACTCGGTACTGCTGCCTCTCTCACACCGGATCAACTTCGTGTTCGACTTGACCGACCGAAGGCTGGCGGCGGCGGGCGTGGACGGTCTGTTCGCCCCGGCGGTGCTCGACCAGGCCAGGGCGGCGGCCCTGGAACTCGCCACCAGTGGAACCGCGGGACTCGTCCATGGTGATCTGCACGCGGCCAACGTCCTGTCCGGTCCGGGCGCCCGCATGGTGGCGATCGACCCGAGACCCACGTGGGGCGACCCTGACTTCGACGCTGTGGACTGGGTACTTGCGGGAGTCACAAGCTTCGCTGTGTTGGAGCAGAGGATCGAGCAACTGGCCAGCATGGTCCCCGGCCAGTCTCCCGATCGGGTGCTGCGATGGTGCCGAGCCCTGGCCGCCGTCAACGCGGTCCCAGGAGTGTGCGCGGGGCGGGACGACGCGGAAACTCAGTTCCTCCTGCTCCTGGCCGGCGGCTGATCGGCTGTGGACACGTCCAGCCACAGACGGGCAAACAAGCACGTGAAGCCTCTGGCAGTGCCGGATGTCTTGGTCGAAAATCCGTCTACCAGGGGCTTCACTTCTGCGCCAGGTCAACTGTGAGGCTGCTGAAGCAGGCTGAAGTCTCTCACTGGTTACCGGTCTGGTACGGGCTGACCCCGACCAGCACTGTCAGCTGGTTGTCCTGAAAACAGGAACATTGCTGCGTCCGTGGTCTCGACCGCTGAGCTCGGCGTCGAGCGTCTCCTGCCACACGCATGACTTCGGCGTACACAGAGTCCTGCAGCCGCTACCACATCTCGTCTTCCGCGACATCCTCAACGCGGCTGACCACCCACCAGATATTGCCGAACGGGTCGTTATTGGACGCCCCTGAGCCGGACCGCAGAAAGGCGATTCCTCCAACTGGTCGTGAACACGACCTCAGTCAAAATCCAGAGGGAAGATGGCATCGTTGAGTTCACCGTCGAGATCGCCTCCGACCGTAATGTTGTTGGTCTGATTGATGGTGATGCTCTTATTGCCATCGCCGACCTGACAGGTGATCTGCTCGGCCAGTTCGGTCCCGACCGAGTTGGTCAGGTCGGTGTCCGCCTCGGGCTCTGAGCACGCGCTGGCCGGTGAGGCGCCACCGAGCAGGGCGACGGCCGTCACGGCCGTTGCCACTCCAATTTGAATGTGCTGACGCACGTTTGCCTCCATGGTCCTGATTTTCAAGCTGACAGGTTGATCATCATGAAGTATGACCAAATTATCGCGTCGCTTTGACGCGCATTCGGGTGAAGTAAATGCCGTCCGCTTGCAGGTGTATCGCCCCAAGTGACGCGACTCCGCGGTGGTTGATGTATTGACATGTTCATGGATGATCTCTATGGTCCAGACCATGCTCCCTCATTCGGAACTGCGTACTTATACGTGAACGAAAGAGGTCATCGGATGGCACGAACCAGAACCGCACTGCTCAGTGTTCTCGCCCTGCTGGCCGTCCTGCTGAACCTTCAGATCACGGGCCCGGCTGCGCAGGCGACGGCCGCACCGACCACCTTCACCCACCCCGGTGTGCTGGTGAGCAGGGCCCAACTCGACTACGCCCGCTCGAAGGTGCAGACCGGCGCGCAGCCGTGGAAGGCCGCGTACGACGCCATGATGGCCAGCTCCTACGCCTCGCTGTCACGTACCGCCAAACCGCGCGCCGTCGTGGAGTGCGGATCGTCGTCCAATCCCAACTACGGCTGCACCGACGAGCGTCAGGACGCCATCGCCGCCTACACCGACGCGCTCGCCTGGTACTTCACCCGGGACAGCAGATACGCCAAGAAGTCGATCGAGATCATGGACGCATGGTCGGCGACCATCACCGATCACACCAACAGCAATGCCCCGCTGCAGACCGGCTGGGCCGGATCCACCTGGCCGCGCGCCGCTGAGATCATCAAGTACACCTACGACGGCGGCTGGCCGGGCGCCGGCCGCTTCGCGACCATGCTGCGCACCGTGTACCTCCCCGAGGTGATCAACGGCGCAGCGACCAAGAACGGCAACTGGGAACTGGTCATGACCGAGGCGGCGATCGGCATCTCCGTCTTCATCGAGGACCGGGCCGGCTATGACAAGGCGGTCAGCACCTACCTGGCCCGAGTCCCCGCCTACATCTACTTGACCAGTGACGGGGACCTGCCCACCCCGCCCGCGAACAGCAGCATCGACACCAGCGCCGAGATCATCAAGTACTGGCAGGGCCAGAGCACCTTCGTCGACGGCCTCGCCCAGGAAACCTGCCGCGACTTCGGGCACACCGGCTGGGGCCTCGCCTCCGTGGCGGACATCGCCGAAACCAGCCGCATCCAGGGCCAGGACCTCTATCCGAAGATCCAGGACCGGCTGCGTCACGCCCTGGGCTTCCACACCTCCTACGAGAACGGCACCGCGGCACCTTCCTGGCTGTGCGGCGGCTCGGTCAAGACAGGCCTCGGCCGGGTCACGGAGGTCGGCTTCAACGCCCTGCACAACCGGCTCGGCATCAGCATGTCCAACACCCAGAAGTACACCGAAGCACACCGGCCGTCCGGCACGGACAACTACTTCAACGCCTGGACGACCCTCACGCACGCGGACAACCCGAACTGACCATCGCCGGCAGCGGTTTGGCCGAAAGCTGTGTCCCGCGCCCGGCGTCCGTGTCACGCAGCCGCGTAAGGTTCCCGAATGATCGATGTACCGGAAGCGTTCGCGCGGACCACGGTGGAGCGTGAAGGGGAGGCGGGAACGGCATGGCTCGCCGAACTGCCCCGGATCGTGGATCAGTTGCTGCGGCGCTGGGGATGTGGACTGGACGGCGAGGTCGTGCACGGGGGTGTCGGGATCATCGTCCCGGTCCGACGGGGAGACGGCGCCACAGCAGTCGTGAAGGTGTCGTTTCCTCATCCCGGCAACGTCCATGAGCCGGATGCGTTCGTGGCCTGGGGCGGGCGCGGAGCCGTCCTGCTGCACGAGCGCGATGACGATCGTTTCGCGATGCTGCTCGAGCGGGTCCACACGTCGACCTTGGCGGAGGTCGAGGAAGGCGATGAGGTGGTGACGGTCGCGGGGCGGATCTGTCGCCGCCTGGCTGTTCCCGCCCCGCCCGGCCTGCCCCGGCTGCGTGAGCGGGCCGATGTCTGGGAGGAGCAGCTGCGCAAGGACGCCGCGGAACTGGCTGACGCTTTGCCGCGTCATGTCGTGGACGCCGCCGTGGCGACCGTCCGAGATCTGGGTCGTGAACAGCCGGACCTTCTCGTGCACGGCGACCTCCACGCCAGGAACATCCTGCGCGGCGACCGCGAGCCCTGGCTGGCCGTCGATCCCAAGGGGTATGTGGGAGATCCCGCCTACGACGGCGGCACACTGCTCAAGTCGCGGGCCCTGACGCTCCTCGAGGCGGACGACCTGCGTCGGGCTGTCCACCGCGTTCTGGACGTCTTCGCCGAGACGGCGGAAGTCGATCGCGCGCCTGTCCGGCGCTGGGCCCAGTTCCACGCCGTTCAGGCAGCGTTCTGGGGCCGCCGCCATGGATTCCGGAGGGCCCGCGGCGGGCCGCGACGGGACTGGCTCACCGAATTCGTGGACCACCTGGCACTGTTGCTCACAGAAGGCGCGCAGCCGCGATCCGGCAGTCCGGGTAGGGCGCATCAGGACTGATCGGACGGCAGCTGCTCGCTCATGGCTTCGGCGAGTTGGGACTCCGTAGGATGTTCGGGCTGCCGGCGTCAGACGTTCGGCCGTCGCCGACAGCCCGAACTTCGGGCTGTCACCGCCAGACGGACCTCAGCTGCCACACGTGCGTGCCGCTGGGTCACCTCACCGCCGACGACACCGGCGCCCACACCCCGCCGAGCGGCTACGCCTGCGCCGCCCCGGGACCTGTTCCGCTGCCCGTGGACGGCGATCCGCGCAAGACGAAGCCGGTCCTGGTGGTCGATCCGACCCCCGGCACCTGACCCGATTCGGCCTGGGGAGAGTCCGCCCCACGGTGACCGCGGGCGCCCCGCTCAATTGCCGACGTAGTCCGCGAGGTGCTCGCCGGTGAGGGTGGAGCGGGCGGCGACGAGGTCGGCAGGTGTGCCTTCGAAGACGATCCGGCCGCCGTCGTGGCCGGCGCCGGGGCCGAGGTCGACGATCCAGTCGGCGTGCGCCATGACGGCCTGGTGGTGCTCGACGACGATGACCGACTTGCCGGAGTCGACGAGCCGGTCGAGCAACCCGAGCAACTGCTCCACGTCGGCGAGGTGCAGGCCGGCGGTCGGCTCGTCGAGGACGTAGACGCCGCCCTTCTCGGCCATGTGGGTGGCCAGCTTGAGCCGCTGCCGCTCGCCGCCGGACAGCGTGGTGAGGGGCTGGCCGAGGGTGAGGTAGCCGAGCCCGACGTCGGCGAGCCGGTGCAGGATGGCGTGCGCGGCCGGCGTGCGGGCCTCGCCTGCACCGAAGAACTCCTCGGCCTCGGCCACCGGCATCGCGAGCACCTCGCTGATGTCGCGGCCACCGAGGTGATACTCCAGCACCGATGCCTGGAACCGCTTGCCCTCGCACTCCTCACAGGTGGTGGCGACACCGGCCATCATCGCCAGGTCGGTGTAGACGACGCCGGCGCCGTTGCAGGTGGGGCAGGCGCCCTCGGAGTTGGCACTGAACAGTGCCGGCTTCACGCCGTTCGCTTTGGCGAAGGCCTTCCGGATCGGGTCGAGGAGCCCCGTGTACGTTGCGGGGTTGCTACGCCGGGAGCCACGGATCGGGCTCTGGTCGATCGACACCACACCCGCGCCGGCAGGGATCGACCCGTGGACGAGGGAACTCTTGCCGGAGCCGGCGACGCCGGTGACGACGACCAGCACCCCGAGGGGGATGTCGACGTCGACGCCCTTCAGGTTGTGCGTCCTCGCACCACGGATCTCAAGAGCGCCGGTGGGCTTCCGCACCGTGTCCTTGAGCGCGGCCCGGTCGTCGAAATGGCGGCCCGTGATGGTGCCGCCGGCACGCAGGCCCTCGACGGTGCCCTCGAAGCAGACGGAGCCGCCTGCCGTACCGGCGCCCGGGCCGAGGTCGACGACGTGGTCGGCGATCGCGATCACCTCCGGCTTGTGCTCCACGACGAGCACCGTGTTGCCCTTGTCCCGCAGCCGCAGCAGCAGGTTGTTCATCCGCTGGATGTCATGGGGATGCAGGCCCGTGGTGGGCTCGTCGAAGACGTAGGTCACGTCGGTGAGTGGGGAGCCGAGGTGGCGGATCATCTTGACGCGCTGCGCCTCGCCGCCCGACAGCGTGCCCGACGGCCGGTCGAGCGAGAGATAGCCGAGGCCGATCTCCGCGAACGAGTCGAGCGTGTGCTGGAGCTTCGCGAGCAGCGGGGCCACCGACGGCTCGTCCAGGCCGCGGACCCACTCCGCCAGGTCGCTGATCTGCATCGCACAGGCGTCGGCGATGCTGATTCCCTTGATCTTGGACGACCGGGCCGCCTCGCTCAGCCGGGTGCCGCCGCAGTCGGGGCAGGCGGTGAACGTGACCGCCCGGTCCACGAACGCCCGGATGTGCGGCTGCATCGCTTCGCGGTCCTTGGCGAGGAAGGATTTCTGGACCCGAAGGATCAGCCCTTCATAGGTCATGTTGATGCCGCTGATCTTCATCCTGGCCGGCTCGCGGTGGAGGAAGTCGTGCAGTTCGGTCTCGGTGTAGTCGCGGATCGGCTTGTCCGGGTCGAGGAGACCCGAGTCCTTGTAGAGCCGCATGTTCCAGCCGCCCGCGTTGTAGCCGGGGATCGTGATCGCACCCTCGGAGAGCGACTTGGTCTCGTCGTAGAGCTGGGTGAGGTCGATGTCGGTCACCGTGCCCCGGCCTTCGCAGCGCGGGCACATGCCGCCGGTGATCTGGAAGTCGCGCCGCTCCTTCACGGTCTTCCCACCGCGCTCGAGTGTGACCGCGCCCGCCCCGCTGATCGACGCGACGTTGAAGGAGAACGCCTGGGGCGAGCCGATGTGCGGCTGCCCGAGCCGGCTGAAGAGGATGCGCAGCATCGCGTTGGCGTCGGTCGCGGTGCCGACCGTCGAGCGGGGGTCGGCACCCATGCGCTGCTGGTCGACGATGATCGCGGTGGTCAGCCCGTCGAGGACGTCGACCTCGGGCCGGGCGAGCGTCGGCATGAAGCCCTGCACGAAGGCGCTGTAGGTCTCGTTGATCAGCCGCTGCGACTCCGCGGCGATCGTGTCGAACACCAGAGAGCTCTTGCCCGAGCCGGAGACACCGGTGAACACCGTCAGCCGGCGCTTCGGTATCTCGACGCTGACATCCTTGAGATTGTTCTCGCGCGCGCCGAGCACGCGGATCAGATCGTGGCTGTCGGCGAGGTGCGGCGCAGCCGACTGCGTGTCCGTCCTCGTGGCCATGCTCATGGTGTCTCCATCTGTCGGGCGGGCCGCCTTCGCGGTCTCCGTGGGATCGCCTGGCTCGATCAGACCGGCTTCGAGCGTAACGGCTGGCCTTCCTCGTGCCGGGCTGATCGGCGGGGCCGACCGTGGTCGATGCATCCCGCCGTGTCCACGTCGCGATCCTCGAAGGAAAGGTGGAATCCGTGGAGGTCACCCTAGGTGAACCTCGATGACCGGCGCTTCTCGAATCCTGATCGGTCACGATGGCCGGCCGACGGTTCCGGGCCGTGGGGACGGAGATCGGAGCGGATCGGGGGCAACCGGTGGTATGTGCCCGTCCTGGAGGAGTACGTCGTTCGCGTTCGCAGACGGCGACGCCCACGGCTCCTATTTCACCAATAAATGTTGGTCTTATTGAGGGCGGGTCGTCAAGACACCGAGACGCATGAGGTGAGGGAACGCCTGTGCGCGTAACAGGCTGGAGTTGCAGGGGTCCTGTGGCGCCTCACCGGCTGCGCCACCCGACGCCGCCATCGGCCCCAGTCGGCGTTGCGGGCGCGCGAGCTCGTGGCGGGCGTGCGGAGGGCGTCGAGGTTCCAGCAGGTACTCCCGTGAGCACGTAGGGGGCTTCCCAGGCGGGACCTGGCGCGGGATCCCCCGGCCGGTGACGGGCAGCCGCACGGCATCGACGAAGGATGCTTCAGGGTGCAGGCCGCGTCCTACCGCCGGCTCACCGCGCGCAGGTGGTTCCCGGTGCCGAGGGGCCTTCGGAGGCGCCGTCCGCGCGCAGTTCGACGCAGCACGCGTCGGGTCGCGGGGCGAGCACCGCTGTGGTCTTGTCGCTTCCCAGGCCGTGCAGATAGCCGGCCAGGAAAGCCTGGTTGACGGCGCAGACCAGTTCCGGAGCCTTGGCCGCCAGGGGGTGGAAGGGGCAGTTGCGCAGCCGCAGCAGGGCGGGAGCGGCACGCTCCGGCTCGTACCCGAACTCCTCGAGCGTGTCGGCGGCCAGGCTCAGCCCCCGCTCGGCGCCGAGCCGGCCGGGGCGTGTCCGTGCGCGTTCGGCGCCGCCCAGGCTTTCCCCGCGCCGGTATGCCACGCGGAGCGCGGCGTCACGGGCGGATTCGGCCTCGGTCTCGGTCAGCACGGCCTCGGTCAGGACGTCGGCGAGCATTCCGTAGCGACGCTCGGGGATGCTCACCGAGATGGCATCGCTCACCGGCTCGTAGACCTTGGGCCTGCGGCCGACCTTGCGAATGCCGACGGGAGATTCGTAGTGGGCGTGGAGCAGGCCGACGGCCACCATCTTGTCCAGGTGGAACGCGGCCAGCTTGCGGGAGATCCCGACGCTGTCGGCCACTTCCTCGCGCGTGACCGGGCGCCGCTCCTGCCGGATGAACTCGAACATACGGCGGCGCAGATCGTCGCCGAGGGCGGCGAGGGTGGTCAGCGAGGTGTGATCCAATCCCACGACTCCATCATATGGCCAAGGAGATTAGGTGAAACCGTCGAAATCCCGCTTCTTTCGGTGGTGGCCTCCTTGGGTTGGGACCGGCCGTCCGAGGGAGGGCCCGAACGGCTTGCCGCACCACTCGGTAATGAGATCGCCAAGCTTCTTTGAAGTCGGACCCCTGGAGTTGTTAGGTAAGGCTCGCCTGACTTAAGTTCAGCGCGTCCCCGCACGTCAGACCGGAGCTTCCCCATGTCCAGCGCGAACATCGCCCTGCTCGGTGCGATCGCAGGTTTCACCATCTATCTCGGCCTCCCGATCGGCCGCCTGCGCACCCCCACCCCCCGTCTCAAGGCGGCCCTGAACGCCGTGGCCATCGGCATCCTGACCTTCCTCGTGTGGGATGTCCTCACCCATGCCTGGGAGCCGGTCGACGAGGCGCTGGCCAAGCACGAGTGGGCAACGGTCGCGTCCGGGGGCGCCACCCTGGCCGCGGGCCTGACGATCGGACTCGCCGGGCTCGTGCACTACGACGCCTGGATCGCGCGCCGTCGGTCCGCCGCGGCGCGGCCCGCGGGGCCCGGTGCCGCCGCCACCGCCGAACTGGCACCCAAGACGCGCAGTCAGGCCGGCTCCCTGGCACTGATGATCGCCACCGGCATCGGCCTGCACAACTTCGCCGAGGGCCTGGCCATCGGCAACTCCGCCGCCAAGGGCGAGCTTTCCCTCGCCCTCCTGCTGATCATCGGGTTCGGCCTGCACAACGCCACCGAGGGCTTCGGTATCGTCGCCCCCCTGGCCGCCGAGGGCGAACGCCCCTCCTGGCTCACCTTGCTGTGGCTCGGCCTGATCGGCGGCGGCCCCACCTTCCTCGGCACACTCGCCGGCCAGCACCTGGTCGAGGACACCTTGTCGATCGCCTTCCTGGGCCTCGCCGCCGGGTCCATCCTCTACGTGGTCATCGAACTGCTGGCCGTCGCCCGCAGGACCGGACTCAAGACCCTCACCACCTGGTGCATCCTGCTGGGTCTGCTCCTCGGCTTCGCCACGGACGCGGTGGTCACGGCCGCCGGCGCCTGACCCGCCGACCGTGCATCCGGGGTGCAGGCGTCGCCTGAATCCGCCTGCCGTGCACCCGGGGTCCGGGCGCATCCCGCAGGCATCCCCGTAGCCGCCATCCGGGAATGTCACGGGAGGGCGGGCCGACGCCGTTCCCCCGAACAGGTCCGCGAGGTGAGTGAGCGTCGTTCGGCCACCTCATCAGGCACGATGCGACGACGGTGGGACCGCTGGCGAATTCGTCGGGTGATCGACCGGTTGCACAGGGTCACGACTTCTTACACGGTGGTCCAAGATCCTAGGTTCACCGAAAGGACACCCATGTTTGGTCTGCCCACACGACGTACCGCTTGCACCGTGCTCTGCGCCGCTTTCATGGTCGGTGTCGCCGGCCCCGTAGCAGTGGCGGGTGACTCGGCCGGCGAGCGCAGCCATGTGGCCTCTCCGCACACACCCGTCGCCGGCGCGGACGCGCTTGCGGCACAGCTCAGAAGCCTTCGCGACCCCCGGCTCGCCCCGGTGGCCGACCTGGCGAACGCCGTACTGGAGGCCGACAACGGCCGACTGCCCGCCGCCGAGGCCATGAGGCTCGGCAGCGCCGCGCAGGACGCCCTCGCCCAGCTCCGCTCAGAAGCTTCGGCAGCTGTGGCAGCGGACCCGGCTAGTGATGCGCTGGCCGCCTTGCAGAAGGCGATCGACGACCTCGTGCAGGCGATCGGCTCCGGCGACGCCAGCCAGGTGTCCGCGGCGGTCGCCGCCTTCGTGACCGCTCTGAACAACTACATCGAGGTGGTGCTGAACGGCAGCGGTCTGCCCACGCCGACGCCGACCCCCACGCCGACGCCGACCCCCACGCCGAGCCCGACCCCCACGCCGAGCCCGACCCCCACGCCGAGCCCGACCCCCACGCCGACCCCGCCCCCCACGCCGACCGTGCCCCAGCCGCCGCTGCCGAGCGCCTCGGCCTCCGCGCCGGCCTCGTAGGCCATCTCGTTCCCGACACGCTGACGGACAGCCCGCCTCCGGCATCGTGAGGTGCCGTCCCGAGGAGCGGTGCCGACGGCCGCGGCGGGGACGCCGGCACCGCGCAGCGTGCACCTGGTCACCTGTGCCCGACTTTCTGCGACGACCCAGTCCTGCGGCAGCCCGGCGCGGAACCGTTCGCCGCTGGTGGTGTTGGTACGTGCTCGGCCAGGCGTTGTCGCACCCCCGGTGTAGTGTCCGGGCCGGAAGTCGGGCTCATGCTCTGGTGGCCGGAGGGTGGGGATGACGAGTACGACAGGCGAGCACGTGGTGGCGGTGCCCCGGCGCATCGGGGCTTCGGCGGGGGACGTCTTCCGGATCCTGGCCGACCCCGGACGGCACCCGGACCTCGACGGCTCGGGGATGCTGCGCCGTGGTGGCTCCGGCGCCATGGGTTCGGGCGTCGGGGACGTCTTCGTGATGCGGATGCACTACGAACGGTACGGCGACTACGAGATGAACAACCACGTCGTCGAGTACGAGCCGGACCGCCGCGTCGGCTGGGAGCCGAGACCCGGTCGCGGGCACCCGGACGCCTCCGGGCCCGGGGCCGTGTGGGGCCACAGGTGCTGCCTGACCCGTGGAGATCTGGCCGAGCTGGCGGTTGCCTGACGTGCGGCACATCCTGATCCACGTGCTCACCGAAGTCGCCTGCCACAGCGGTCACTTGGACGCGGCCCGCGAACTGATCGACGGCACGACGTGGCTCGGTGACAACCCATACGCCGCTAGGGGGTGTCCGTCCGTTCGGTCCTCGGCCCGCGGGAGACCATACAGATCGACTCGTTGTGGGGTGCCTGGCAGCCGTCGGCGGCGTGGGTGGCCGCGGTCGCCGCCCCTGCCGGGGCGAGCGGTTGCCCCGACCGTGACGGCCCGGGGAGGCCAGGTCACGCGGCGGCCCTGCTCCTCGCCTGCTCGAACTCGGTCAGGGGGTCGCCACCGGTGTGCCAGGGCCAGCCGGTGACTGTGCCACGGAGTGCCTCGAAGACCGGACGGGCTTCCTGCCACCGGTCGGCGGCCGTCAGCGCGTAGGCGAGGAGGTTCAGGTCGGCAAGGGCCGCCGCATGGCGGAAGAAGTCCGGCTGGAGCCAGGTATGGGCCGCACGGTCGAGAGCCTGAGCCGCAGGTCCGTGGGACCAGTGGCTGCGCGCCACCAGCGCCTCGATTCCGCCTCGTGCGAGGACGGCGTGGTACTGGAGGACCTGGGCGGTCAGTTCCGTTGCCGCGCAGGGCGCGTTGGCGGGCATGCGGGCGCACAGGGTGTCGACGAACTCCAGCACCTGGATGCGTGAGCCCGCTTCCTCGGGGCTGAGATAGCGCAGCATGCTCAGGTACGCCTCGCGGTTCCAGGGGTCGCGTGCCAGCACCTCGCCCCACACGGCGAAGACCTGCTGCTGCACCCAATGCTCAAGGCGGGACACTCCCAGCAACACCACCCACGGAGTGGGGTCTTCCGGTGCGAGCTCGGCGGCCCGGAAGCAGCTCTCGGTCACCTTGGCCGGGTCCTCCAGGCGCCCCTGGGAGCAGCCTTGCACGAGCCGCGTCCATGAGTGCAGGACGAGGGCGCTCGCGTTGCGGGGCTCACGCGTCGCCCAGGCCGCCGGCAGATGCGACGCGGACAGGTAGTCCGCCAGGACGGACATGCGGTGGGTACGGCGGTCCCAGTCGTCCGCGTCCTGGTTCATGAGGCGGGACATCTGGGCTATGCACAGGTCCGTCGTCGCGATCGTGCCGGTCTTGGTGGTCGCCAGAAGGGACTTCAGAAGTCGGCGCAGGGGCTCGTCGTCGAGCTCCGGCGCCAGACGTGCCCTTCCGCGGCGACTTGAGAGAAATGCCATGTCGGTAGGCTAAGGACGACGAGCTGTCACACAAGGTGTGCGCCGAGATCGTTATCAGTTGCCGTGCGGCCCGGCGTCACGGTCAGGAGTAGGTCCAGCGCCACCTGCTGCCGCTGGGTGCGCAGGTGATGCTCGCACCGCCGGCGTCCGTCGTCGATGCTCCGTGGTCGCTGTTGCGGCAGAACTGGCCGGCGGAATAGCAGTTCCCCGAGTTGGAGACGATCGAACAGGTACCCGAAGCGCTCTGGCTGTCGCTGCCGCTACCGCTGTCGGACCCGGAGCTGCTGTCGGTGGCTGCTTGCGCGGTGACGGTCACCTTCACCCTCACCTGCACCGTCTTCGTCACAGTCGGCCTCGGCGCAGGCGTCGCGGTGGCTGTCGCTGTGGCCGTCGCGGTGACGGTTGCGGTCGGCCGCGGCTCACCGGCCGCGGTCTTGACGCTGTTGCCGTCCTGACCGCCGGCGCCGGCGCCGATACCGAGGAAGAAGGCGAAGCCGATCGCGGGCAGCACGTACCGCTTCCGTGCCCACTTCGGGGCCGGACGGACCGGCGGAGCAGGCGGTGGCGGAGGTATGTACGGGTTGGCCATGTGTCCCCCCAGGACGACTCAGAAGCGACGACGGTAGCGCCTGGGGTGCGACTCGCGGGAGAGGTGTGAAGGAGTAGTGATCATTTTGTGACGGCCGGAGGTGGCGTCGGCTGCCCTCTCCCCGTGCTCGCCGCCGTGACTGACGCGCCGGCAGTGCACGCAGGCGACAGCATTGACGCCTGCACGCCCCGCGACGCACCCGGGGCGAGGCGCCGGCGCCGCCCGGGACGGCCGTGCAATCCCGTGGCGACTGCGGACCGTATCTACTGGTGTGCAGGGGTTCCGGTTCTCCGTGGGCCGTCTCCCGGACGAGGCTCTGCTGTCCGGGCCGGCCACCGGTGATCCGGAGCTCGCCATCGGCTTCGTGCGGACGTTCCAGCACCGGGTCTTCGGTGTCGCGATCGCCGTCCCCGGGGATCCGCAGCTCGCTGAGGACATCGCCCAGCAGACGTTCGAGCGGGCGTGGTGTCATGCGCAGATCCATGACTCGCGTCGCGGGTCGGTGATGACCTGGCTCACGGCCATCGCCCACAACCTTGCCGTCGACGCCGTCCGTTCCGGGCGGCCGGAGCCGGCGGCGCCCGAGGATCTGGACGTGATGCTGGACGTCGTCAGCGAGACGTCCGAGCGGCGGGCCCTCGCCGACGAGGCGTCGTCCCGGCTGCGGGCGGCGGTGGCGGAACTCCCGCGCGAACAGGGCCGTGCCCTGGTGGTGGCGGGCATCTGCGGGATGACGGCCGGGCGGATCGCCGAGTGGGAGAAGATCCCGCCGGGCACCGCCAAGACGCGCATCAGGGCGGCTATGGGAAAGCTGTGCACCACCCTCACCTCTCCGAAGTGGGGTGACCATGTGCCGTGACGTGACCTGTGAGCAGCTGCGGGAGGATGGTCCCGAACTGGCTCTCGGTGTGCTTCCCGCGCGTGAGCGGGCCGGGGCGGTCGCCCATCTGGACCGGTGTGCGGACTGCCGGGAGTACGTCGAAGAGCTGACCCTCGTCGGTGACCGGCTGATCGGGCTGCTGCCGTGTGCTGAGCCGCCGGTCGGGTTCGAGACCCGGGTGGCGCAGGCGCTGACGCAGGGCACGTCGGCGCGCGAGGGGCGCAAGGGGCGTGAGCAGGCCCGCGGGTCCGGCTTCCCGCGCCGGCGCCTGTGGGGACGGGTACGGCTGAGGGCCGCCGCTGCCATGGCCGCGCTCGCGCTCGCCTTCGGGTTCGGGGGCTGGGCGGTCGGCACGGCGATCGAGGGCGCCACGACCGGGCCCTCGCACCCCGCCGAGGCGGGAGCGCGCATGCTCTGGGCGGGGCTGACGTCCCCGCGGGTCAGCCAGTCGACGGGTGAGGTCTTCGCCCATCCCGGTGCTCCGGGCTGGGTCTACATGACCGTCGACCTCGCCGACGCCGGCATTCCGTACAGCGGGGCGGTGTCCTTCCAACTGGAGCGCGACGACGGCTCCTCGGTCCGGGTCGGCAGCTTCACCCTGCACGACGGATACGGCTACTGGGGCGGCCCGGCCCCCGTCGACCCCTCGGCCCTGACCGGCGCCCGGCTGATGTCGTCCGATGGCAGGGTGCTCGCCACGGGCCACTTCGGCGCCTCGCACCAGGCGTAGGGGGTGGGCGCCACGTGCGGTGGTGAACGGCCGAATTGAGCTGCCGCCGAGGTCCAGCCGGGCACTTTCGACTCGCCAGGGGTGCGGCACGGACCCTGCTCCATCCACCTCGTTCCTTCTGCTGCACGAGACGTGTGCCCGGAATGTGAGAAAAACTTACAAACATCCAATACGCCAACACGTGTCATTCGTATACAAGGCATGGGGTCAGAATCGAAACTCGCCTCAGGCGCACGCGCAAGCGCGGCACCCGACATCCGACCAGAGGGTCATGCCGCCGTCGACGAAGCACCGGCCGACGCGGGGCCTTCCCCGCCTCTCCGGCCGACTCGAAGGGGAGAGCCGGCCGAACCGCTCGTCGCCGACGACATGGAGCTGGCTCTCGCAGACGTGCTGGCCGAGGTCGTGGGCATCGAGCAGGTGTCGGCCGACAGTCACTTCTTCGACGACCTGGGTGCCGATTCCCTGGTGATGGCGCACTTCTGCGCGCGGCTGCGCAAGAGGGCCGACCTGCCCTCGGTGTCGATGAAGGAGATCTATCAGCACCCCACGATCCGGAGTCTGGCGGCAGCGCTGCCCGCAACCGCGCCCACGCCCGGAGCCCCCGCGCCCACCCCCCAGGCTCCGGCCCGCGAGCCGCAGACCACGGGCGCCCCGCTCGGGGACACAGCCGGCCCGGCGGACTACGTGCTGTGCGGAGTCCTTCAGGCCCTCGCCTTCCTCGGCTACACCTACCTCCTGGCGATGGCCACCGCCTGGGGGTACGAGTGGATCTCCGCCAGTCATGACCTGCTCGATGTGTATGCGCGGTCGGTGCTGTTCGGCGGTGCCGCCTTCACGGGGTTGTGCGCCCTTCCCATCCTGGTGAAGTGGACGCTCATCGGCCGGTGGAAGCAGGGGCAGATCCGGATATGGTCCCTGGGGTACGTCCGCTTCTGGGTCGTGCGGACTCTGATCCGTACGGACCCGCTGACGTTGTTCGTCGGCTCGCCCCTGTACGTGTTCTATCTACGAGCGCTGGGCGCCGACATCGGCCGAGGTGTTGTGATCCTCTCCCGCAACGTGCCCGTCTGCACCGATCTGCTCACCATCGGTGAGCGCACGGTCATCCGCAAGGACTCCTTCTTCCCCTGCTATCGCGCCCGTGCGGGCGTGATCGAATCGGGCTCGGTCACGATCGGCAAGTCGGTGCTGGTCAGCGAAGCCACGGTGATCGACATCCGGACGGCGCTGGGCGACGGAGCCCAGCTCGGCCATGCCTCCTCGCTGCACAGCGGGCAGGCGGTGCCGGAGGGCGAGCGCTGGCACGGGTCCCCCGCACAGCGGGCCGAGGCCGACTTCCAGGTCGTGGGCGAGACGCCGCACGCCACGCTGCGCAGAGCCCTGCACAGCGCACGGCAACTGGCGACCGCCTTTCTTGTCTACGTACCGCTCGCGGTCGGTGGCAGCATCATGTTGCTGGTCGCGATTCCGCAACTCCACATGGTCATCGAGCCGGGCCCGGCCGTCCTGACCAACGGCACCTTCTACCGGGATGTGGCAGTGGTCGCCGCCGTGATCGTCCTCGGCGGCGTGATCCTCGGGCTGTTGCTCGTCGGCGTTCTTCCCCGTGTGCTCCGTCGCGCCGTCGTACCAGGCCGGGACTACCCGTTGTACGGATGGCGACACTCCGTCCACCGAGCCGTTTCGCGGCTCACCAACAGGCGAAACCTGACCCGTCTGTTCGGTGACAGTTCCTGCATCGTGCACTATCTGCGCGCCATCGGCTACGACTTCTCCCACATCGAGCAGACGGGGTCGAATTTCGGCACGGAAGTCAGGCACGAGACGCCGTTCATGAGTTCCGTCGGCAGCGGGACCATGGTCGCCGACGGCCTGTCGATCGTGAACGCCGACTTCTCCAGCACCGCCTTCCAGGTGTCCCGGGCCTCGATCGGAGCGCACAGCTTCCTGGGAAACCGGATCGCCTATCCGGCGCGGGCACGCACGGGCGACAACTGCCTTCTGGCGACGAAGGTCATGGTGCCCGTCGACGGAGAGATCCGGCAAGGGGTGGGCCTGCTGGGCTCACCCAGCTTCGAGATCCCAAGGACGGTCCTGCGCGACAGCCGGTTCGACCGGTTCAGGAGCGGAGAAGAGCTGCGCCGCGGCCTTGCGGCGAAGAACAAGCACAACGCAGCCACCATGGGCTGGTTCCTGCTGGCGCGGTGGATCTACCTCACGTGTGCCGCTCTGCTCGCCGCCGGGGCGGCCGACACCTACGCCCGGCTGGGCGCGCCCGCCATCGCACTCGCCGACGTACTCGTTGTCGTCTTCACCGCGGTGTACTTCGTGCTGGTCGAGCGTCTCGTCGTCGCGGCGCACCGTCCGGGTGCCCTGTACTGCTCGATCTACGATCCCCGGTTCTGGTGGCGTGAGCGGTACTGGAAAGTGCCGTCCGAGATCTATCTGCACTATTTCAACGGCACTCCGTTCAAGAACGTGATCTGGCGGCTCCTGGGCGTCCGGATCGGGCGCCGGGTGTTCGACGACGGCTGCTACGTGACCGAGCGGCAGATGGTGACCATCGGCGACGCGTGCGTCCTCAACGCGGGAAGCATCATCCAGTGCCACTCGCAGGAGGACGGCACGTTCAAGTCCGAGCGCATCACGCTCGGTCGCGGCTGCACGATCGGTGTCGGTGCCCTGGTCCACTACGGCGTGACGCTGGGCGACGGGGCGGTGCTCGCCGCGGACTCCTTCCTCATGAAGGGAGAGGTGGTCCCGCAGAACTCCCGGTGGGGCGGGAATCCGGCCCGCGAGCTCGAACGGGGCCACGACGACGTGGTAGGGAGCATCCGATGACCCTCGCACCCGACGCCCGTGTGTTCCAGCCCGGGGACGAGGAGTTCTGGCGGTCCGTCCTCACCCGCGGCGGGTTCACCACCGTTCCGCGCTGGACGCTCACCCCGGTGACGGGCGTGGCACAGCACGAGGTGCCGATCCCCCAGGACGTCATGGCCGCAGTGCGCCGGCTGGCCGACGACATGGCCGTGCCGCTCAGCTCGGTCCTGCTCGCGGCCCACGCCAAGGTACTGGCCGCCCTGTCCGGCGAGCACGACGTCACGACCGGCTACGTCGCCGAGCCGGGCGCCAGGCCGTTGCCGTGCAGGCTGACGACCGATCACCCCCACTGGAGGGCACTGGTACGCGAAGCCCGGCGTGCCCAGACGGACCTGCTGGCGCACAAGCAAGCCCCGGTCGAGGACCTCGAGCGCGAGTTGCAGCTGCCCGGTCCCCTGAGCGAAGCCTCGTTCGCCGTGTTCCCGGCCGACCGCGAGGTCGATCCCGCACGGGCATGGGCCGCTGAACTCCGTGAGCTCCCCGCCGGCACCGTGTGGCAGGTCATGTCCGCGTGGAGCGACAGCGGACACACCCTGCGGCTGCGGTACCGACGCGATGCGGTGGACGCCCCGTGCGCCGCGCGTATCGTGGGCTACCACCTGACCGCCCTGGCCTCGATGGCCGCCGATCCCGCCGCCCCGCACGGGCGGCAGAGCCTGCTGTCCGCCGAGGAGGTTCGCCTCCAGCTCGACGGACTCGCCGGGCCGCGGCGAAAGCTTCCGCAGCGCTGTGTCCACGCCCTGATCGAGCAGCGTGTACGGGACCACCCGAACAGTGTGGCCCTTGTGCACGGGACCCGGCAGTGGACGTACACCGAGCTCAACGAGCGTGCCAACTGCGTGGCTCGCGCCCTTCTCGGGCTGGGGGCGGGGCGCGAGGACGTCGTCGCGGTGGTGATGGAACGCAACGTGGACTGGGCGGCCGCCGTCCTCGGAGTCTTCAAGGCCGGGTGTGTCTACCTCCCCGTCGAGCCGCACTTCCCCGCCGACCGCATCGCGACCATGCTCTCGCGTGCCGGGTGCCGGCTGGTGCTGACCGAGCCCGGCAGCACCACCACCCTGGCGCGAGCCGTGGACGCAGTGCCCGGGGTGCGGACCCTGCTGGTCGAGACGGCCTACGGTGCGACGGACGCGGCCGGTGACCCGGACCTGGACGTGCCCCTGGACCAGCTCGCCTACATCTTCTTCACCTCCGGCTCCACCGGCGAGCCCAAAGGCGCGATGTGCGAACACGCCGGGATGCTCAACCACATCCACGCCAAGATCGACGACCTGTGGATCGGCGAGGGCCAGGTCGTCGCCCAGACGGCACCTCAGTGCTTCGACATCTCCCTGTGGCAGCTGTTGGCGGCCCTCGTGGCCGGCGGTCGGACACTGCTGGTGCCCCAAGAGGTGATCGAGGACGTCCCGCGATACCTCGAGACGGTCGCCGAGGGCCGCGTCAGCGTCCTGCAGGCCGTGCCCTCCTACCTCGACGCCGTGCTGTCCTCGCTGGAGAAGTGCCCGCGCGAGCTGCCGGACCTGCGGTGCGTGTCGGTCACCGGCGAGGCCCCGAAGAAGGACCTCGTGGAGCGCTGGTTCCGCGTCCAGCCGGGGATCAGGCTCGTCAACGCCTACGGGCTCACCGAGACGTCGGACGACACCAACCACGAAGTCATGGACCAGGCGCCGGACACCGACCGGATCCCGCTCGGCCGCCCGGTGAACAACGTGCAGGTCCGTGTCGTCGACGACAACCTGGCAGTGGTGCCGCTCGGCGCCCCCGGTGAGATCGTCTTCGCCGGAGTCTGCGTGGGCCGCGGTTACGTCAACGATCCCGAGCGCACGCGCCAGTCGTTCACGGCCGATCCCTACCGCACCGGCGACCGGCTCTACCGAAGCGGTGATTACGGCCGCTGGCTGCCCGACGGCAGGCTCGAGTTCCTCGGCCGCCGGGACAGCCAGGTGAAGGTCCGTGGATTCCGCGTCGAGATCGAGGAGGTCGAGAACGCCCTGCTGAAGGTGCCCGGCGTGCGCGCCGGCGCCGTAGCGGTCACCCAGGGCGATCGGGACCGGCGCCTGGTGGCCTTCTGCTGCGGTGAGCACCCGCCCGATGACACCACCGTGCGAGAGCACCTGAGCAGGCAACTGCCCGCCTACATGGTCCCCTCGTCCTTCCACTGGCGCGATCACCTCCCGCTGACCGGCAACGGCAAGGTCGACCGCAAGGCCCTGGCAGCGCTCGCCGGGGAACTCGACCACACCGGACCTCACGACACCTGCGCCGCAGCGGCGTCGGAGACCGGTGAACCACCGCGTACACCGACCGAGGAGCGCCTGGCCGCCGCCTGGGCCACGGTGCTCGGCATCCCGCAGCACCGGATCGGTCGGCACGCCCACTTCTTCGACGACGGTGGCGGCACCTCACTCACAGCGCTCCAACTCGCCATCCGGCTCGACCGCACGGTGTCCCTGAAAGACCTCACGCACCACCCGGTGCTCTCCGATCTGGCCCGCCTGCTCGACGCCCGAGCCGCGCCGTCCCGAGCCGCGTCGTCCCCGACCGTTTCGTGAACCGCTGGAGGCAATGCGAGATGTCGTCCTCATTCACCGCACGACCGGTCGATCTGGACCTTCGGCTCGGCCCCGTACCGATCCTGACCACCGGCCCGACCGACGATCCCGACCGCTGGGCGGCCGAACACCGGGACCCGCTGCGCAGCCTGGTCACCGAGCACGGTGCCGTCATGGTGCGCGGTCTGGGGCTGCGCGACGTGGCCGGAACCGCGTCCGTCTTCACCCAGCTGGCCACCGGCCTGATGGTCGAGACGGAGGCGTTCGCCGCACGGCGCAGCTACGGCACCGGCGTGTACTCGTCGTCGACGTGGCCGCCCAACCGGACGATGTGCATGCACCACGAGCTCAGCTACGCGCTGCGGTTCCCGGGCCTGATGCAGTTCGCCTGCCTGGTCTCGCCCGGAAGTGGCGGTGCGACCGCCCTCGCCGACTCACCGGCCGTGCTCGCCGCCCTGCCCGAGGCACTCGTCGAGCGGTTCGAGCACGAGGGCTGGTTGCTCGCCCGGAGCTACAACGACGACATCGGCGCGTCCTGGACCGAGGCGTTCGGAACCGACGACCGCACAGCCGTCGAGGACTACTGCCGGGCCACGGCCATCGAGTTCGCCTGGCAGCCCGACGGCGGCCTGCGCACCAGGCAACGCCGCAGCGCGGTGATCCGTCACCCGCTCACGGGGCGGCGCTGCTGGTTCAACCAGATAGCGTTCCTCAGCGAATGGACGCTGGATCCGGAGATACGCGAATACCTGGTGGATCTCTACGGGTCGGACGGGTTGCCGTTCAACACCCGTTACGGCGACGGCGATGCGATCTCACGGGACACCGTCGACCTCATCAACCAGGTCTACCAGGCCCACACCGTACGCGAACCATGGCAGGACGGCGACCTTCTGCTCGTTGACAACCTGCGGACCGCGCACAGCAGAGAAGCCTATGAAGGACCGCGCGACGTCATGGTCGCCCTGGCCGACGCGGTGCACCTGGCCGACTGCTCGCCGACCGTGGAGGTGATGACGCGATGACCACCACCTGCTCGCCCGCCACCCGGCTCACCCCGTCCGGGACCCCGCGGGTGCCTCCCTTCGCCGTCATCTCCGGCGCGCAGGTGCAGCGTGCCCTGCAGGGGCGCGAAGAGCACGTCGTGGAGCTGGTGCGGGTCGCCTATCGGCTGCACGCCGCAGGCGACTCGGTGAACCCGCCGTCCTCCTTCCTGCGTTTCCACGACCGTCCGTCCTCCCGGATCATCGCGCTGCCCGCGTCACTCGGTGGGGAGACACGGGTGGACGGCCTCAAGTGGATATCCAGCTTTCCCCAGAACGTCACGGTCGGCGTCCCGCGGGCATCGGCGGTGCTCATCCTCAACGACCATGACACCGGCTACCCGTTCGCCTGCCTGGAGAGCTCGATCATCAGCGCCTCCCGGACAGCGGCGTCGGCCGCGCTCGCAGCCGACTGGCTCAGCCGGAGACGGCCTCGCCCGACCCACCTCGGCTTTGTCGGAGCGGGTGTGATCGCCCGTTACATCCACACGTTTCTGGCCGGCACCGGCTGGTCGTTCGAGAACATCGGCGTGTTCGACCTGTCGCCGGACAACGCGACGGCCTTCCGTTGCTGCCTGGAGCAGTCGGGGGCCGCGGGCCCCATCACCGTGCACGACAGTGCGGAGCAGGTGATCCGCCTCAGCGACCTGGTGGTCTTCGCGACGGTCGCCGCGCGTCCCCACGTCCATGACCCGGCGTGGTTCGCGCACGGTCCGGTGGTGCTGCACATATCGCTGCGCGACCTGGCCCCCGAGATACTGCTCGCCTCGGCCAACATCGTCGACGACGTGGAGCATTGCCTGCGGGCCGACACCTCACCGCACCTGACCGAACAGCTCACCGGGAACCGGCAGTTCCTGGACGGCACGTTGGACGACGTGATGTCCGGGCGCGTCACACCGCCGCCGGACCGCCCTGTGATCTTCTCACCCTTCGGTCTGGGAGTGCTCGATCTGGCCGTCGGCAAGTACGTCTACGACCAGGTCGCCGAGTCCGGAGGACTGAACGTCATCGAGGACTTCTTCCACGAGCTGAACCGCTACGGATGAGCGGACCGCGGCAGCGCGTGCAGAGCCGCCCTTCGATCCACGGAGGCCATCGTGCCAGTCATATCCGACCCGTACAGCTTCAACGAGGAGGACCTCTACGTCGACCTGCGGTCGATCTGCGGGCAGCCGCTGTTCCTGAAGTGCGAGGGGTTCAACTTCGCCGGTTCCATCAAGCTGAAGCCCGCCAGGGAGATGGTGGAGGCCGCGGAACGGGCAGGGGCCATCACACCCGACTCGGTCCTGCTCGAATCCTCGTCGGGCAACATGGGCGTGGCCATGAGCGTGATCGCGGCCAGCAAGGGCTACCGGTTCCTGTGCGTGACCGACTCGCGCTGCAACCTGTCGACCCGGTTGTTGATGGAGGCACTCGGCGCCCATGTCCACGTCGTCACCGAGCCCAGCCCGCACGGCGGTTTCCTAGGCGCCCGCCTCGACTACATCCGCAGGCAGTGCGCTCTGAGCGGGAGGTACGTGTGGCTGAGCCAGTACACCAACGCGAACAACTGGAAGGCGCACTATCACCGGACGGCCCCGGCCATCGCACGCTCCTTCCCCGGCCTTGACGTGCTGTTCGTCGGAGCGGGCACCACCGGAACGCTCATGGGCTGTGCCCGCTGGTTCCGGCGCTGGCACCGCCCCGTGCGGATCGTCGCAGTCGACACCGTCGGCTCGGTGACCTTCGGGGGAGCGCCGGGGCGCCGGATGCTTCCCGGCCTGGGGATGAGCATGCAACCGCCGCTGCTGAACACGTCGTACGTGGATGAGGCGATAGAAGTCGAAGAGGCCGACACCATCCGGGCCTGTCACCGCCTGGCCAGGCACGGTTTCCTCTTCGGGGGCTCCACGGGCACCGTGGTCAGCGGGGCGGTCGACTGGCTGGCCAGATGTGACACGCCGGACCTCACCGCGGTGGCCATCGCCCCGGACCTGGGTGAGCGCTATCTCGACACCGTCTACCAGGCCAACTGGATCCGGGATCTCTACGGCGACGCCGTCCTGGGCGACGATGCCGTGACGAGCGATGCGCAGCTGCGTGCCGATCTCCCAGAAACCAGGCCGGCAACGCCGGCTCGGTCGCCGGGCAAACGGCCGTAGGCGCCGGACGCGGAGCTCTCGGCACCTGACAGGACCGACGTTTCCCCTAGACGGTCAGGGCGGTGTCGTTCCGGCTGTCACCGGTCTCCCAGGCACGAGGCGAGCGGCCTGGCCCGCACGCCACGGTGACGGCCGTCAGCACAAGGCCGGCGCCCACGACGAAACACCCGTCGAAACCAGCCGGCGCCCTCTCGTCGACGACGCGCTCGAGCAGATGCCCCTGAAAGCTCCCGTCGGAAGGGTGCACGGTGACGAACACATCGGTGAAGTCGAGCCACGCACGAGTCAGCGAGAACCACGCCTTGTAGACGCTCTCCTTGGCGCTGAAGAGGACCCGGTCCCAGCAGACGGGCCCCGAGGGCAGATCCTCCAGAGCCGCCCGTTCCGCCGGGTCGGTGATCGCTTCCAGAACACCGGTCGGCAACCCCTCGTGCGGCTCGCCGTCGATGCCCACCGCCGCCAGGTCCTGCTCCAGCGCCACCGCCGCCGCGCAGTAACCAGGGCAGTGCGTGATGCTGCCGACGATTCCGCGCGGCCACACCGGTTCGCGATGCGCCCCGACCAGGATCGCCGATTCCGGCAGCTCCAGTGCGCGCATGGCGCGCCGGGCGCAGGTCCTGCCGGCGGCGAACTCCCACATCCTGGCTTGCGGGACCCGCCCCAGAGCCCTGACCTCCTCGGGCAGGGCCCGTACGTCGTCGTCCCGCCCCACGATCTGCGCGGCACGGGCGACAGCCGGCAGCAGCCCGCCCATCGACACCACGGGCTGGGGTACGGAAGGGACGGACATGGCACACCCACCCCTCACACGCGCACCGGCCCGGCCGGACGCCGGGACGTGCCGGGACACGGCAACCTCTGCTTCTCCACAGCACGACCCCATTGTTTTCCCATTTGCCCCATTGTCCAGCGGCCGGGGCGGTTTCGGAGCCGGGAGTCAGCGGGCCGCCTGCGAGCCGGGTCCGGATCCCTGGCACAGCACGGCGAGTGCTCCGGGCAGCACCCGGGCCGTGACGGGAAGGACGGCGTCGACCTCGCCGTCGGCGCCGCACGGCACTTCCCGGTCGGCCTCGATGCGAACCTCTCTTCCCTGCGCGATCCGCACTTCGGGCCGGTGGATGTGCGCCCCGGACTTGAGCTCGTTCATCAGGGTGAAGAAGAGCCGGCGCGGTGCTTCGCGGATCATGACCACTTCGAGTAGTCCGTCGTCGATGCGGGCTCCGGGGGCGATGATGCGGCCGGAGCCGTAGTAGGGCGAGTTGGCGGCGACGACGGTGTAGCCGCGGTGCGAGAGTTGCTCGCCGTCGACGGTGACCCGGTAGGCGGCCGGGCGCCACGTGGCCACGGCTCTCAGTCCGCCCGCGTAGTAGGAGGCGGCGCCCTTCAGGACCGTGGAGCGGTTGGCGTGACGGTTGGCGAGGGCGTCCACCCCCGCGTACACGCTGCCGAGGACGACACCGCGGCCATGGGCGGACTCCACTTCGACGGTGTCCACCGACCGGGGAGCGCCGTGCAGCAGTACCCGGGCCAGTGCCTCCGGGTCGGTGGGCAGCCCGAGCGCGCGGGCGAAGTCATTGCCTCGGCCGGCCGGGATCAGGCCGAAGAGCGTGCCGGTGCCGCTGAGGGCCCCGCCGACACCGCCGACGATGCCGTCGCCGCCGACCGCCAGGACCACGCGGTTTCGCTGCCCGGCCTGGCGGGCGAGCTCACCGGCGTGGGCCAGGCTGCGGCTGTACTCGGTCTCCAGCTCGGCCCCGGCCTCCCTCAGCAGCCGGGCCACGTGGAGCAGCACCGCGACCCCGGTGGATCCGCCGGCGGTGGGGTTGACGATGGCGGTGAACTGTCGCATCGGTGTGCCTCCAGAGGCGCCTGACGGCTTTGGACGGGTCGGGGGTGGGCCGGAGTATGTCAGTCGGAGGGCAGGAGGACGCCGGGATTGAGCAGGCCTGTCGGGTCCAGCCGGCGTTTGACGGCCTGGAGGGCGCCGATGCCGAGCGGACCGGCCTCCCGCAGGTACCAGTCGCGGTGGTCCGTGCCCACGCCGTGGTGGTGGCTGATGGTGCCGCCGGCCGTCAGGATCGCCTCGTTGGCGGCGCGCTTCGCCCGGGCCCAGTGCGCCAGGGCATCCTCGCCCTGAGCGGAGACCACCGTGAAGTACAGGGAGGCGCCGTTCTCGTAGACGTGGGAGATGTGGCACATCACCAGCGGTGGCGTGCCGGACCGGGTGAGTGTGCCGGTGAGCGCCTCGCGGACGGCGGCGTACAGTCCGGGGAGGCGGGACCAGAAGGCGGCCGTCTCCAGCGTCTCGGCGAACGCCCCGGCGTCCAGCAGCGCGTCCCGCAGGTAGGGAGCCGAGTAGCGGCCGTGGGCCCAGCGCTCTCCCGGCTCCCCGCCCAGACAGGTGCCGCCGTTGTCGCGCAGCACGGCCGCGGCCCGTTCCCGGCGGTAGGCGGTGTCCTCCTCGGTGCCCTCGTACCCCGCGATGGCCAGACATCCGGCGTTCTGCGGAAGGCCCGAGGTGCCGATGGCGTCGGGCTGGGCGAGGCCGATCAGCGACTCCGTCTCGTCCGACAGGCGCAGCACGGTCGGCCGCGGTCCGTCCTGGGCGAGGTGCCGCAGGGCGGCTGCGCCCGCTTCGAAGGAGTCGAAGCGCCACCCTTCGTAGACGCGGCTGTGGGGGAGGGGACGGATCCGGACGGTCACCGAGGTGATGACGCCGAACGCGCCCTCGGAGCCGAGGATCAGCTGACGCAGGTCGGGCCCGGCCGCCGAGCGCGGGGCGCGGCCCACCTCGAGAGTGCCGGACGGGGTGGCCAGGGTGAGGCCGAGGACCATGTCGTCGAAGCGGCCGTACCCGGCGGAGGCCTGGCCGCTGGAGCGGGCCGCGGCGAATCCGCCGATCGTCGCCCACTCGTAGGACTGCGGGAAGTGGCCGAGCGTGAAGCCGTGCTCGGCCAGGAGTGCCTCGGCGTGCGGGGCGCGCAGACCGGGTTGGAGGGTGGCCGTGCGGGAGACCGGGTCGAGGTCGAGCAGGGCGTCCATACGGCGCAGGTCCAGCGCGACGAAGGGCCGCCGCGGCTCGGGGGCGAGTCCGCCGACGACGGAGGTACCGCCACCGAAGGGGACCAGGGCCAGGTCGTGCGTGGCGCATGCCGTCAGCACCGCGAGCACCTCGTCGTGGCTCGCCGGGAGGACCACCGCTGCCGGGAGGTCGCTCACGTCGCCGTCCCGGATGCGCAGCAGATCCGGCGTGGACTTGCCGCGGGTGTGCCGGATGCGGGACTCGGCGTCGGTGCGCAGATGCTCGTCACCGCCGACGGCGGTGAGCAGGGCCCGGTGCGCGGCCGGTTCGAGGAACGGCTCGGGTACGGCGATCTCTTCCAGGGCGATCGGCTCCGCGCCGCGCGGCTCGACCCCGAGCAGGTCGCGCAGCAGCCCGATCACCGAATCGGGCAGCGGTGTCGCCCTGGCCGGGTCACCCCAGCCGCTCCACAGCATGTCCATGGCGCTTGTCCTCACCGGTCGTCGCGACAGGGCCCGTCGCGAGTCAGTCGTCGCGGCAGTGCGGTCGCGGAGGAGCCCCGCCCTCGCACCGCCGAGGGCGTTACACTGTGACACATGACGCCTATTCGTCACAACGCCTCGGACGGCGATTCAGTGCTCGACGCGGTCCGCGACTGTGTCCTGGCCGTCGGCGTGCGGCGCACCACGCTGACCGACGTGGCCCGCCGCGCGGGCGTCTCCCGGATGACGCTGTACCGGCGCTGGCCCGATGTGCGCTCGCTGGTGGGTGACTTGATGACCCGGGAGTGGATCCAGGCGGCCACCGGCGCGATGCCGGACCCGAGGCCGGGGACGACCACGCGCACGCGGATCGTGGACGGCCTCGTCGACGGAGTGGACGCCTTCCGGAGTCATCCCCTCTTCCGCAAGATCGTCGACGTCGATCCCGAACTGCTCATTCCCTACGTACTGGACCGGCGCGGGGCGAGCCAGGAAGCCCTCCTGGAACTGCTCGCCGACGCCCTGCGCGAGGGGCACGCGGACGGGTCGGTACGCCCCGGGCACCCCGTACGGCAGGCCAGGTCCCTGCTCCTGGTCGCCCAGTCCTTCACCCTGTCGCTGCGCACCATGACCGAGGAGGACGACGCCGAACTGAGCACGGAGGCCTTCTCCGCAGAACTGCGGACCATCCTCGAGAGGACCCTCACACCATGAGCTCCAGCAGCAGTCCGGCCTCCTCGCAACGAGCGGTTGCCGGCTCGTCCCTGACCGCGGGCCGCCGCCTGCGCGAACTGGCTGAGACCGTCGGAGGCGCGCCCGTGGACGTCCTGGTGGTCGGCCTCGGCGCGACCGGCGCCGGGGCGGCCCTGGACGCCGCCGCCCGCGGACTGACGGTCGTCGCCGTCGACGCCCACGACCTGGCCTTCGGCACCTCCCGCTGGAGCTCCAAGCTCATCCACGGCGGACTGCGTTACCTCGCCTCCGGCCAGCTCGACGTCGCCCACGAGAGCGCCCTCGAACGCGGCGTCCTGATGGAGCGCACCGCTCCGCACCTCGTGCGGGCCCAGCCGTTCGTGCTGCCCCTGACCCCGTTGGTCTCACGAGGCCAGGCGGCGTTGGCCTGGGCCGGGTTCCGCGCCGGCGACACGCTGCGTCTGGCCGCACGCACGGCGCGGGCCACACTGCCTGCACCGCGCAGGCTCTCCGCTGCGGAAACCCGTCATCTGGCTCCCGCACTGCGCGGCTTGGGGCTCCGCGGCGGACTGCTGTCCTGGGACGGCCGGGTGACCGACGACGCCCGCCTGGTCACCGCGATCGCTCGTACGGCGGCTGCGCGGGGCGCACGGATCCTCACCCGGGTGCGGGCGCTGGAACTGACCGCGTCCGGTGCCCGGATACGCGACGAACTCACCGGCGAGGAAGGCGACATCCGCGCCCGTGCGCTGATCAACGCCTCCGGCGTGTGGGCGGGCGGCCTGGTGGACGGGGTCCGCATACGGCCCTCGCGCGGCACCCACCTCGTCCTGCGTGCGGACCACCTGGGCTTTCTGCCGGCCGGCCTGCACATCCCGATCCCCGGCGAGACCAACCGCTTCGTCCTGGTCCTGCCGCAGGGCGACGGCCGGGTCTACGTCGGACTCACCGACGAACCAGTGGAAGGCGACGTACCGGACGTGCCCGACGTGCCGGAGACCGACATCGGATTCCTGCTCGACGTCCTCGGCTCCGCCCTGGAAGTCCCCGTCCACCGAGAGGACGTGGTGGGCGCTTTCTCGGGACTGCGGCCCCTGCTGGACAGCACTCCGGGCGGGGACCCGGGCGCGGCGCCGAGCACCGCCGACATCTCCCGCAGACACGCCGTGCTCACCTCGCCGGAGGGAGTGGTCACCGTGGTGGGCGGCAAGCTGACCACGTATCGCCGCATGGCCGAGGACGCGGTCGACGCCGCTGTCGCCACCCACGGGCTGTCCGCCGGTGCCTCCCCGACCAGCGCCCTCCCTCTGGTCGGCGCCGCGCCGCCCCGGACGCTCGGCGCCCTCCGTGCGCCGCGACGCCTGGTCAACCGCTACGGCACCGAGGCGCCGGCCGTCCATGCGCTGACCACGGCCGACCCCCGGCTCGCCCGGCCCGTCCTGGAAGGGCACCCGGTGACTCGCGCGGAGCTGCTGTGGGCCGTACGCCACGAAGGGGCACTGGACGCGGCCGACCTCCTCGACCGTCGCACTCGCATCGGGTTGGTCCCCGACGACCGAGCCACCGCGCTGGAAGCCGCACGGGAAGTCCTCGACGAGTCCGGGGCCGGCGACTGACCGGGTGGCGTGCCCGACCCGCCCGCGAAGGGCGCGGCGGGTCAGACACGGCCGGGCTCGGTGGCGTCCCCGCGGGGGTCTACATTCGGCGTGCGAGGGCGACGCACCGGAGGGACTTCATGGACACAGACGAGCACTGGGTCGAACGCGCCGGAGGGGTTCCCCGGCCGCGTCCACTCGACGTCCGATGGATCCATGGCTCGCCGTCGGCCAAGCACAACACCGACCCGGACATCCAGGTCCACAGGTACGACGAGCACACGTTCATTCTTCGGCAGAACATGGCGATCAACTACGAAGCGCCGTTCCTCTTCCTGCTTTTCGGCCATGCTCAGGCGGTGTTGATCGACACCGGTGCCACCGCATCCGCCGAGTTCTTCCCCTTGCGCCGGACGGTCGACGAACTCGTCGCGGACTGGCTCGTGCGACACCCGCGGGACGGGTACCACCTGCTGGTCCTCCACACGCACCCGCACGGCGACCACGTCGCGGGCGACGCCCAGTTCGCCGACCGTGCCGCGACCACCGTGGTGGGAGCGGACCTGGCCACCGCCTGGGCGTACTTCGGATTCGACGAGGATCCCGACGCCGTGATCGAGGTGGACCTGGGCGGTCGTGTGCTGGAGTGCCTGGCCACCCCGGGCCATCATGAAGCCGCGGTGACGTTCTATGACCGGTGGACCGGGTTTCTGCTCACCGGTGACACGGTCTACCCGGGCCGGCTCTACGTTCAGGACTGGACCGCCTTCGCCCGGACCGTCGATCGCCTCATCGACTTCTCCGACCGCCGCCCCGTCATCCACGTGCTCGGCTGCCACATCGAGATGACCCGGCAGCCGGGCGTGGACTACCCGATCCGCACCACCTACCAGCCCGACGAGCCGCCGCTGCAGATGACCACCCGTCACCTTCATGACATTCGTGCGGCCATCACGGAGATGGGCGACCATCCCGTCCGCCGCGCCTTCCGCGACTTCGTCCTGTGCCCGAACACCTGAACAGCAGGGGCCTGTCACATCCTGTCGGCCCGCCCGATGGCGGGCGACAGGTGGGGCCTTGACCAGGCGTCGTGCCACTGTCTAGCGTGCTCGTAGTGGCTGAGCCACTGGTCCAGCATGAGCAAAGTGGAGATGGTCCGTGGCGGCAGAGAGCATTCCGCGTCAGACGGTGGTCGACCTCCTGGAGTCCAGGCTGCGCGAGGACATCTTCAACGGGACGCACCCTCCGGGGAGTCTCCTGCCGTCGGAGCGGGAACTCGCGGCCGGATACGGGGTCACCCGAACGACCCTCAAGCACGCCCTCTCTCGTCTCGAACAGGCGGGCCTGCTGAGCACGCGGCATGGCGTCGGCACGCGGGTCCGTGACTTTCTGCGGGTCGGAGGGGCCGACCTCCTGCCGATGCTGGCGTCCCAGGACAGCGGCTGGCTGGTGGAGATCTTCGAAGTGCGGCGGCACATCGGCGCACTCATCGCTCGTCGCGCGGCAACCCGGCGCACCGCGCGGCAGGCGCGCAGGCTGGCCGAGTTGCTGGAATCGGTCGACGCGGCAGTCGACGCCGACGCCGCGCAGCTCGCCGATGTGGAAGTCCACCGCGAGCTGGCTCGGTGCACCGGCAACAGGGTGTACCTGCTGCTCATCAACACGCTGTTCAACGCATACCTGCCCGTTCGGGGCGCCCTGCGGGCGCCCTTCGAGGACCCGGCCAGGGCGGCTGCCCGACTCGGCCCGCTGGTGCGGGCCGTGATCGACCGCAGGCCGCAGGACGCGGAGCGGGCAGCGGAGAAGTATCTGCGTGACACGGAGAAGGTCATGCTGGGCGTGCTCGGGAATCGGCGCTCCGGACAGTCCGCCCGTGTCTCCTGACCTGCCCGCGACCACGGCAGGCTTGGTCAGGCGGATCGGGTGGCGGCCGAGGCCAGGGCCGAGGCGGTCGCCATGATGGTCAGCTGAGGGTTCACCTCCGGGCAACTCGGCAAGGCGGATCCGTCGGCGATGAGCACACCCCGCACTCCGCGCAACCACCCATGAGGGTCCGCGGGGGCGACCTGGTCGTCCGCACCCAGGGCGATGGTTCCCGTGGGGTGGAAGGCCGAGAGGTGGAGTTGACGAGGCGTCATGTCGGAGAGTGCCGCTTCCAGTTCCCTGACGGAGCGGACTCTCGGCCTCGTGGGGAGTCCTGTGAGGACCTCGTCGGCGCCTGCCGCGAAGAGTACTTCGCCCATGGTGGCGACGGCGCGCAGCAGCGAGGAGCCGTCCCTCGGATCGAGGTCGTAGCGCAGCAGCGGGTAACGGGCGCCCAGGACCTTGCCGGCGGGCCGGTCAGCGATCATCGCTCCCAGGACGGCGAGGCGCTCCGCCCCCTCCAGCTCGGCGCGGAGGTCGCGTCCGGCGCCGGGCAGGACGAAGGAACCCATTCCCGGTGGCGGTGCGGTGGCCTCGATGAGGATGCCGTCGTGGTGCAGTTCCTCGACCGCGACGCTCTGCAACACCGCGGGGCGGTCACTGACCGCGTCAGGGAAACGGCCCGCGACACTGGTGGCCGGATGCACGGCGAGATTCCGGCCGGTCCGCGGATGTTTTCCGAGCCCTGAGCGCCTGAGCAGGAGGGGGGATTGCAGAGCGCCCGCCGCGACGACGACCATGGGGCTGAGGATTTCGAATCGAGAGCCGTCGGGACGCCTCGCGGCGATTCCCGCGCACCGCGGGCCGCCTGGGCGGTCAGGGTCGGTGAGGATGCGTTCCGCTCGGGCGGAGGTGACGATCCGGGCGCCGGCAGCGCACGCGTCGGGCAGCACCGAGAGCTGAACACTCTGTTTGGCGCCGGTCGGGCATCCCACGACACACTCGCAAGAGCCCCGGCATCCAGGCGCGTTGCGGCGCACCGGGGCGGCCCGCCAGCCCAGACGGCCGGCGCCGTCCAGGGCCAGGAGGCCGTTGCGGCCGAGCACGTCGAGCGGCTGTCGTGCCACACCGAGGACGCGTTCGACGTCGTCGAGGTGTACGGCGAATGCCGACGGGTCTGCGATGTCGAGGCCGAAGGTGTCGTGCCAGCGTGCGAGGACGCGATGAGGTGTGCGATAGCAGGTGCCGGCGTTGACGACGGTGGTGCCGCCCACAGCGCGTCCGGTGGGCAGCAGTACAGGCGGTCGGCCCCACATCACGGTCGCGCCGCCGTCGCGGTAGAGGTCGGTGAAGCGGTCCAGCGGCACGCGCCGTGCGAAGTCGGCGGTGGTGTGCCTGCGGCCCTCTTCCAGGATGACGACGCGCATCCCCGCGCGCGCCAGGGTGCGCGCGGCGATCGCGCCACCGGCCCCCGACCCCACGACGACCGCGTCTGCCGTGGACCGGTCCGGCCACTGTGGGGAAGGCACGCAGTCCAGAGGAGGGTCAACCGGTGCCGAAGACGCCGGGGGTGTGCCGGCGGCTCTGTGCAGCATGCGCTCGGTGCTCCCGGCGAGCACGGCGGGGACTTTCAGGGCGTCCAGCAGGGGCAGCAGCGCGGGCCGTGCGGTGAGGGAGGCGAGGACCGCGTCACGGTCGCCGACCGGGAGGCGGTCCAGTCGTGCCCCGGTTCTCAGCGTGGCATAGGCGTCCACGGCGGCAGCCCCGCACTTGATCCCCACCCGGGCCGGCAACGGCAGCGACGCGAGCAGGGAGTCCAGCCGGTGCGGGACGGCGGCGAGCCACTGCTCCGAACCGTCGTCGGCGAGCAACGCGGCGACCAGGCCCCGGAGACTGCGGCTCATCGCTCGCCCACTTCCGCATGGGCGGTCCCGGTCAGTGTCCACCGCGCCTCGGGACGCCAGCCGCCCCACCACCGCTCCACGACGATGCGGGCGTCGGCGCGTTCGCTGTTGCGGCACACCGGCCTGCTGTCGTCGGGGTCGGTGTACTCGAGGGCAAGCGTGCGTTCCTCGGGTTGCGTGACGGTCACGCGGATGCGACGCAAGCCGGCCCGCCCGGTGACCGACCACACCGGCAGACCGATGCGGGCGCGGAACCGCCCGAGTCCCGCCCACCCGACGGCGGAGCGCAGTCCGCGTCGCGGCCAGGTACGTCCGTCCTTGCGCAGGCGCAGGAACACCAGTGGCGGCAGCTTCCTCAGCCCGGGCCGCATCGCCACCGCGGCGACGACCTCCAGCACGTCTCCGCCACCGAGATCGGCATGCAGCCAGGCCCAGCGACGCGCGTTGCCGTGCCCATAGATCCGCGCGGTGGCCCCCGGCGCGTCGCAGAGGTCGAGTCGACCGCCGGGATGCTCCACGACACCGGTGAACCGGGATCTCGACGCGGGGAGCATCTGCGCGGCGGGAAGGAGTGGGCGCCGCCAGGCCCACCGGGGAAAGGTGTGCAGCGGCGCGCCGTGGGAGGTTTGTTCCACGTCCCAGCGGAAGCACCCGGCCGTGCCGCACAACCGTCCCGGCCGCACCGTGACCTCGGTGGTGCCGAACCCCTGCGGGGACGCCACCCAGGGCTCGGGCCCGAACCGTGCGTACTCCACGGGCCCTTCGGGAGGGAAGACGGCGACCCAGCCGTGAGCGAACGCCGTCGCCCCGTCAGTGGGCACCGTGAGCTCATGGTGCAGCCACAAACCGGTACCGGTGACGGGATCGGTGAGGGTGGTGTACCAGACCTCCGTCCGCCCCGGCGAGCCGTCCCAGCGCGGTGTGTAAGCGGTGGCGCTCTCGTCGCGGCGGGGAAAGCGCCAGCTCGCCAGGAACGGCACGAGCCGGCTCGCGAGAGGGAACCGCAACCTGCCCTGCCCGACCTGGTGCCCGTCTTCGTGGACGCTGTACGGGAGCACCGTCATCGACGCCACCGGATGGCGCAAGGAGACCGACTTCCAGCCCATCAGCAGGTACTTGCGGTCACCGACGGTGAAGCCGACACGGTAGACGATCCTGCGCCGGGCCAGCGGCGAGATCTCCATCTCACCGACGGCGTCCGGGTCGTCGACCAGACCTTCGATGCGAACCCGCCCGGACACCAGGGCGGTCGTGGTCCCGAGCGGCCTGAGGGCGGACGCCGCCCGCACGGCGAGGTCAAGCCGGACCCGCCGAGTCCCCGTGTCGCCGGCGAGTCGCACGGTGCCGCACATCATCTCGGCAAAGGCTGTGCTGCGTGATCTCATCCGGCAGGTCCCCCGTGGAGTGACGTGGCTGAGTGGCTCAGCCACTGAAGCACCGGACCACTCCGGTGTCAATGGGCTCCTGAGGGGCCGAACGGCCCGTCGCGCGCAGCCTGTTGGCGTATGGCCGGCGACGGACCCCTACCGTTTCCTGGAGCCGCCGGTACGATCGCCCGCGGCGCGCGGCACCGCGGCGCGCATCGGGTCGCGTCCTTCGGCGGACTCCGGGACGAGTCCAGCGGTGGTGAGGGGGTCCGGCAGAGCGACAAGCTCTGCCGGACGGACCGGGATCAGAAGGTGATCCGAACCTTGAGGGCCGTGCGCTCGTCCATGGCGCGGTAGCCGTCCGGAACACCGTCCAGGTCCACCGTCCGATCGAAGACGAGGCCGGGGTCGATGGCACCGGAGAGCACGTCGGGCAGCAACTCGGGGATGTACGCACGCGCGGGGGCGACGCCGCCGCGCAGCGAGACGTTCCGGTCGAACATCTGACTGATGTCGACGCCCGCGCTGCCGCCGTGCGGTACGCCGACGTAGCCGACCGCGCCGCCGTCCCTGGCGATGGAGATCGCGGTACGCATGGACTCCTCGGTCCCGACCGCCTCCAGCACGGCGTGCGCACCCTGCCCGCCGGTCAGCTCCCGCACCGCATCGATCGCCGCGTCACCGCGCTCGGCAACCACATCGGTCGCGCCGAAGGCGCGGGCGATGGCGATGCGCGCGCCGTGGCGGCCGAGCGCGACGATCCGCCCGGCGCCGAGCCGGCGGGCGGCGAGCACGCCGCACAGGCCGACCGCACCGTCACCGACGACGGCGACGGTGGCGCCCGGCCGTACCCCGGCGGCCAGGGCGGCGTGGTGGCCGGTGCTCATCACGTCGGAGAGGGCGAGCAGCGCGGGCAGCAACTTGTCCTCGCCCGCCGTGTCCTTCGGCAGCGCGACCAACGTACCGTCGGCGAACGGCACCCGGACCGCCTCGCCCTGGCCGCCGTCCGAGCCGACCTGCCCCCAGAAGCCGCCCTGCGGGCATGAGGTGTGCAGCCCCTCCCGGCAGAAGTCGCAGGTACCGTCGGACCAGACGAACGGCGCCACCACGAAGTCGCCCGGCCGGAATCCCGCCACTTCGGAGCCGACCTCCTCCACCACGCCGAGGAACTCGTGACCGATCCGCTGCCCGGGCTGCCGGGACGCCACCCCCCGGTACGCCCACAGGTCGCTGCCGCAGATGCAGGCGGTGACGACGCGCACCACCGCGTCGGCGGGGTGCCGGACGACCGGATCGGGCACCTCCTCGATCCGGATGTCGTTGGGGCCGTGAATCACAGTGGCGCGCACGAGAAGAACTCCTGACGTTGCGGGCAGGCACAGGGCTGTGCCTTTCCGCCAGCGTCGCCTCGTAACGTCCCTGTGTCCAGCCGACCACGGCCGGGGCAACGCCTTCGGCGACGCCGGCGAGCGGGTCGAGACCGCGCTCGCCGCTGGAGGCCGTCGCCCACGCAATCGTGGAAGCCGCCGCACCAGGGCACGGTCCCGAAAGGGCGCCGCCGTCACGGTTTTCGCGCCGCCACCGGCACACCGAGTGGGCGGGCCAGGCCGACCACCGCCTCGTCCAGGCGCTGCAGATGCCGCAGCACCCGGTCGGTGATCCGCCCGTACCGTGGTGTGCCGGCGGTGTCGGGTTCCAGCAGGGAGGCGATGCTCGGCCCCGTCTCGACCTTGTCGGTGGCGTGTTGGTCCGCCACGTGCGCGCTGATCGCCGCGATGTTGTCCGTGATGCGGTCACACGCCCGGCGCAGCCGCGGGTCCGCCGTGATCGAGGGATGTGTGGCCAGGAGCTCGGCGGTCGCGGCCAGGGAGCGCGCATGGTAGGCGCATGTCTCCAGGACCGCGACGACGTACTGGGCCGTGTTCCGCCGCGCCCGCAGCGGTGTGATCGGGTGGGTCAGCGGCTGCGTGGCCTCCCGCAGGTCGCCGAGTGCCTCGTCCAGGTCGCGCGCCTGGTTGAGCAGACCGGCGGCCCCGGGCCCGCCGCTGAGCTGGTCGACGGCGGCGTCGGTGACTTCGGCGAGCCGCTCCAGGACAGTGGCGAGCAGATCGTTCGTGTGGCGGTCCGTGCCCACCGGAAGCACCATGGCCGCCGCGATGATCCCGCAGGCCGCGCCGAGCGCCGTCTCCTCCACCCGCAGTACCAGCACCGACAGGCTGTAGGTGTGCAGCAGTGCGTACAGCAGACCCAGCGCCGCGGTCACGAAGAACGACATCAGCGTGTACGACAGCGGGGCCGTGTAGAACATCGCGAAGACGAACAGCAGCACCAGCGCCAGCGCCGTCCACGTGTGCTGCCCCACCAGCCCTGCCAGGACGATGCCGGCCACGACGCCGAGGACGGTGCCCACCAGCCGGCGGTAGCCCTTGACCAGGACCTCGCCCGTCGACGAGGTGTTCATGAAGACGATCCAGCAGGTCAGCACCGCCCAGTACCAGCGATGGCTGGAGAGGAACTCGCCACCGACGATGGCCAGGGCCGAGCCCACGGAAACCTGCACGGCGGCACGCGTGGTGGGCCGCCGCAGCCCCCTCGGCTCCTGCTGTGTCTCCCGCTCGCTCTCCTGGGCGCCCTCGATGGCGGCGTCCTCGGCGTCCAGCTCCTCCCTCGAGCGCGTCGTGGCGGGTGTGTCGTCGGACTCGTCCTGCGCTCCCTCCAGCGCGACCCTGAGCCCCAGCACCGCTCGCGCGGCCTCGCCGACGCCCCGGAAGACGTCCTGCACGGCTCTCGACGCCGACGGCAGGTTCTCCTCGTCCCGGTAGCCGAGCAGCCGGTTGCGCAGATGGGCCACTCCCGTTCCACCGCGCTGCCCGACGGGCCGCAGCATCAGCAGGCGCAGCGTCAGCAGTTCGCGGCGGAGCGTGTCGATCGCCTCGTCCCGCACCGGCAGGTGGCCGCCCGAGGGCACGTGCGCGCCGGGCAGGTGCAGGGTGAGTGTGTCCGCCCGCTGGGCACTGCGGGCGTTCAGGAGCAGCAGCCCGAGCCGCTCGGCGGCGATCTCGGCGTCCGCGATCCGGCGCTGCAGCACCTGCGCCACGGCTTCGTCGGATGTCCCGTCGTCGAGTCGGCCCTGGATCATCATGGCCGTCTCGTGCAGCCGTGCGGTGCCCTCTCGCACCTCCTCCAGAGCCTTGTCCACGTCGTCGGGATCCGCGTCCAACAGCTCCAGCTGCGCCGACACAAGCTGGGCGACGCGCACGCGGAAGGCCTCGCGCAGTCGTTGCAGGATGCCCGCGGGCGTCTCGTACACGACCACGAACCGTACGAAGGCGCTGCACGCGAACGCGAGCACGATGACGCCGTACAGGCCCGGCAGCGTCGACACCGTGGCGCCGACGAACAACGACAGGAAGTACACCTGGAAGCCGATCAGCCCCAGCGCGGTGCCCCGGTCACCGAACCGGCGGCTGTAGACCGCGCAGAAGATCAGGACGATGAAGAACACGTCCCCCGCCACGACGCGCGCACTCAGCAGCGCCCCCAGGGACACGGACGCCAGGGCCACCGGCAGTCCCATGGCGAGCGTGACCGCCTGCCTACCGCGCTGCTTCTCCCGGATGGCGAAGGTGGCCACCATGGCCGCGATGGCCCCGGCCACCAGATGCGGCGCGGGGGCGCGCAGCACGCCGAGCACGGCCAGGGTCAGAGCGATCGCGCCCGCTGTCCGCGACCCGGCGGCGAGTCTGAGCAGCCCGGGATCCGACGCGGTGATGCGATCCCGCAGCCGTGCCGCGACCGACCGTCCCGCTGCCTTCACGCCGCCGTACTCTCCCCACTCCGCTGGATGATCTGCTTCCCCAGCATGCCACCGCCGAGGGCGCCGCACCGGTTCCGGCCGCGGCAGGCGGCCGGTCCCCGCCCTCGCCGTCGTGCCGTCGACCGCAACTCCGCCTGCGTGCCCGTCCCGGCGCACTGCCAACCAGGTCACTTCGTCCCGGTGCTCGCCGCCTGTCGCCTCGTCACACCGGCAGCAGCCGTGCGATGAGCGCGCTCAGCTGCCTCGCGTTGCGGCACTCGTACATCGCGATGACATCGGCGTAGGCGGGTGCCGCCGAGTCACCCGTGCCCCACTGGGAGCGCGGCTCGGGGTTCAGCCAGTAGACGCAGCGAGCTCGCTCGGCGATGTGCCGTAGTGCCGGCAGATTCGGATCGGCCATGTTGGTACGGGCGTCACCCAAGACGAACACAGTGGTGCGCGAGCCCACGGCGTCGCCGTACCGCTCGGTGAACTCGCCGAATGCGACTCCGTAGTCGCTGCTGCCGTGCCAGCCCGTCAGTGCCGCTTCCGAGCGGATCCGGGCGCCCAGAGCGTCGGGATCGGCCGCGCCGTGCACCAGCATTCTGCTCACCTCGTCGATCTGATTGACGAAGGCGAATACCCGCACCTTGCTGAACTGGTCATGCAGTGCCTGCACCAGCAGCATCGTGAAATCCGAGAACCCCGACACCGAACCCGAGACATCGCACAGCAGCACCAGCTCGGGCCGGACGGGACGGCGCCTGCGCAGCACGGGCCGTATCGGCACACCGCCCGTCGACAGGGATCCGCGCAGGGTGCGCCGCAGATCGATGGTGCCGCGGGCGGCACGCCTGCGGCGCGCGGCGAGCCGGGTGGCCAGTTTGCGTGCGAGTGGCTGCACGACCCTGCGCAACTCGGCGAGTCGATCCCGCCCGGCGGACAGGAAATCGACCCGGTCCGCCGTGGTGACCACGGCCCGACGCGCGATCTCGTCCCGGCCGCGCCGCTCGGCGACACGCCGCCGCGCCTCCGTGGCGACCTGCCCCCGGAAGACCTCGATGCGCCGGCGGATCTCGTCCTCGAGCAGCCGGTCGGTGAAGCCCGCCCCTCCTTCTTCCCGTGCCCGGATGCTGTCGCGGACGCGCGCCAGCAGCGTCTGCGGGCGGAGCCGCTCGAGCGTCTGGTACGACGACCAGCCGTCCGACCCCGGCGACGATCCGTACCCGCCGAAGCCGTCCACCGCCTCGACCGCCAACCGCGCCATGAGCCCTTCATCGTTGGCGGCCAGTGCCTCCGCGAGCCGGCTCCGCAGTCCCTCCCGATCCGCAGGAGCTTCGGTGGCGTGGACCCCGACGCGAGCCGGGAAGTACACGTCGAAGACGGCATCGAACACCGGCCGCTGCCCCTCGCTGTGCAGCAGCGTGGCCGCCAGCCCCTCACGCAGCAACTCGCGGTCCGCCAGGCCGAGCACTTCCACCACCCGCGCGGCATCCAGGGTCTCGCCCGTGCCGATGCCCACGCCGTGCGAACGCAGAGCGCCGACCAGACCCGTCAGCCGCTCGGCGACACCGGTCGCCGGTGCGGAGGCGCTCACACGGCGTCCAGGTCGAGCTTCGACGCCGCCTTCAGGACGTCCTCTTGATGCTTGAGGACCACGCCGAGGGTCTCGCGCACGACGGTCTCCTCGAGCGTCCCGGCGCCGAGGGCGAGCAGGGTGCGCGCCCAGTCGATCGTCTCCGCGACCGAGGGAACCTTGCGCAGGTCCATCTCGCGCAGTGCCCTGACCACCCGTACCAGGGACTCGGCCAGCGCCTCGTCGATGCCCGGGACCTTGAGCCGGACGATGCGACGCTCCAGCTCCTCGTCCGGGAAGCCGATGTGAAGGAAGAGACAGCGGCGGCGCAGCGCCTCCGACAGCTCGCGGCTCGCGTTCGATGTGAGGACCACGAAGGGGCGCCTGGCCGCAGTGATCGTGCCCAGTTCGGGGACGGTGACCTGGAAGTCGCTGAGCACCTCCAGGAGCAGGCCCTCCACCTCGACGTCCGCCTTGTCCGTCTCGTCGATCAGCAGCACCTTCGGTTCGTCCCCGCGGATGGCGGTCAGCAGCGGACGCGCGAGCAGGAACTCCTCGCTGAAAATGTCCGTGCGCGTCTCGTCCCAGGCTTCGTCACGGCCGGCGCTGATACGCAGCAGCTGCTTGGCGTGGTTCCACTCGTACAACGCCCGCGACTCGTCAATGCCTTCGTAGCACTGCAACCGCACCAGCCGTGCCCCGGCGACCTGCGCGACGGCCTTGGCGAGTTCGGTCTTGCCGACCCCGGCGGGCCCCTCCACCAGCAGCGGCTTGCCGAGCCGATCGGCGAGGAAGACCGTCGTGGCCACCGCGGGCGACGCCAGATACCCGGTCTCGGCGAGGCGCGCGGAGACCTCGTCGACGGATGCGAACAGCAACGGAGCCTCCATTTTTGCGCGGTACACGTCCGTTGCTATCTAAGCGCTTGCTCAGTGTGTTGTCACCCGTGACGATGCATGCATTGCCAGTGGCCGAGCCCTGTACGGAGGCCCATCCAGGGGGCGATCCGCCGGGAGGCCGTCAGGCGGGCCGCGCCAGGCGGGCCGTCAGAACACGGGCGCGCGCCTGCTGGACCGCTCCCGCCTGAGAGGCGGCGAAGCGCAGCAGGCCAGGGGGCGTCCGCAGATGCAGGGTGTCCGTGACGACGCTGCCGGCCTCGTGGTGGTCGATGGCGAAGCGGTAGCTCATGCGGACCCTGCCGGGACTGCGGACCTCGCCCGAGATCTCGGCGGTGTTCGGGAGACCGTCCGGGACGGCGACGAGCGTGACGTCGATGATGTTGTCGTGCCGCAGGAGGCCCAGGAACCGGAAGCGCTCCACGGCCGTGTAGTGCACGGTTCCCCCGCTGCGCCGCACGTCGCGGACGGCGACGAGGAGCGGCGACAGGCCGACGTAGTGCGAAGGTTCGGCCAGGTGCGAGAAGACCTGCTCCGGCGGCGCGGCGATCTGGAATGTGTGCTTCAGCTCGGCGGACGGCACCTCGGACCCCTCCTCGAACAGCGCGGTGGCACGGTGATCCTCCCATCGCCGACGTGAGCGCGGCGGCCGGAGTGGAAATCCCCTCCGGCGGTGGGGCGGCCCGCGTCCGTGTTCCTCACCGTTGCCGCGCGAGCCACGAGGCGCTCGTGCTCCCGCTTGCCGGTGTAGTGCGCGTTGCCGAGCAGCGCTGATCTCGACGGACGCCTCACCGTGGTGGCGGGCGGCAGCAAGGGGGCCCGGCCGGCGACGGCACGCAGGCTCCGAAACGTCGGGGCACGCGTCGTCGCCGTCGCCCGCACCCAGCCGGAGACGGCCGATTCCCTCTTCGTGCGGGCCGATCCGGGCACCCGCTACGGTGTCGCCGCGGCGGCCGCGGCAGTGGCGGAGCTGGTCGGCGTACCGACGCCGGTCCATCGCCGGCGTAGCGGCGGCAAGCCGGGCCGGCCATCACTCGCTTCCTGCTGGTCACAGCCGCCGGTTTCGGTGCTGCCATGGGGGCTGGGACGCGGTGCTGGTGTCGTCGTCCTCTCGCCCGGCGTGGGGCTGGCAGGTGGAGCACAGCTCGTGGCGGCCCCAGTAGGTGATCACACTGCCCCAGCCGTTGCACACTTCGCAGCCGAGGGCGGAAGCGGAGTCGGCGTGGGGGTTGGGGTCGGGAGCGGCGTTCGCTCCGTGGCTCATGCGGCTCTCCTGGCATCGAGACTGTCGGCGATGGGTGCGCGCCTTCGCTACGCGATGTCCACTTTATACCGTTTGCCGCCCGATTGTGTCCGTTTTCACAATTTTTATGACCGCTTATGCGTGACGGGGGCGGCGGCGTCAGTGCGTGACCCGGGCAGCGCGCACCGTAACCGGTGCCCCGCATGGGGCAGTGCTTGCCGTCGGCAGCGTGCGGCCCGCTCTGTTCAAGGCGTCGGTACTCGGCACCGTCGAGTGCGAAGCAGGGTCACCGTGGTCCGCGTGGCCCGGTGGCATCGGCCGGCGTTGCTGCTGCGTACAGCCCTCCTCGACATGCACGGCCCGGTACTCGAGCGCATTCTGAGAGCGGCCCGATCAGGTGCCGAGAACCGGCCGACCGGAGAGGTCTGTGATGCTGCTCGTCCTGCTCCTGCCCGCCCTGTTGATCATCCTCCTCGTACGGGCGGCCCCGCATCTCATGGCCCGGCAGAGCCGGGACGTTCTGCACGATGCACAGCGTCGGGTGCGGTGCCGGCTTCCGCGCCCACCCCCGCGTTGAACCCCACCGACAACCTCCCGCAGCCGTAGCCCTCTACACCGACTTCACCGCCATCCCGGCCCACCGGCGCAACTACATGCGGCTGCTGTTCACGAACCCGGTGGTCCGGCAGCTGCACCAGGACTGGGCCCACGACGCCCGGGAAGCCGTCGCCGCGCTGTGCATGGAGGCGGCGGCCGACCCCGACGATCCCGAGCTCGCCCAGCTCGTCGGCGAACTGTCTCTCCAGGACCCCGAGTTGCGCACCTGGTGGGCCGAACACGGACGCGATGACGACCTGGACACCCGAAGACCTCGCCCTTCTCACCGGGTCCGACTCCCTTGTCCTGACTGCCGGGGACGACGGTCACTCCGGCGTCGGGATCGGCATGGTCGTGGTCCGCGGCCGGCTGTATGTCCGAGCCCACCGAGGGGTCCGGTCCCGCTGGTACCAGGCGGCGCAGCAGCACAGCCACGGACAGATCCGGGTGGGAGCCGTCACGCACGACGTCCTTCTGGAAACCCGTGAGACCGGACCCGCCTGCGAGATCGACGCCGCCTACCGGAACAAGTACGGACAGGCGGCCGGCGCCCTCGTCGTGAGCCCCGCGGCACACGTCGCGACGATACGGATCGACCCGGCGCCCTCTGCCCGGCGAGACCGCTCGCCAGGTCGACCCACGACCGAAGACATCGTGTCTCCCGATCAGGAGTGAGCACGGGGGAAGTACGAACCGACGTCGACGGCGTACTCCTCAGTGCCGTCGGCATTCATCGTTCAGTCCGGCACCCGGTCGAAGGAGAGTGACGGGCTCGCGGCCGGTGCCGTGGGCCGGGGCCGGTGCGGACGCCGTGGGCCTACCGCACCGCGGGTCTCTGCGAGCAAGAGGTCGATGCTGGCGAGCAGGTCCTCGGCCTCGGCCGCCCGCCGCAGCCGGTGCGCGGCGCTGCCGGTGGCCAGGATCTCTGCCAGCAGCCCTTGGACGACCGCCCAGTCACCGGACGCTTCCAGCGCCGGGCGCAGCCTGACCAGCATGTGCTGCAGGGCCGTGCGGGCCGGGACGGCGCGGCGGGTGACCGGGTCGACCAGGGTTCCCTCGAGGCCGGAGCGGGCGGCCCGCCAGGCTGCGGCGCGCAGCCACTCGTGGTGGCCGTCGCAGGCCCGGCCGCCCTCGCGGGCCCGCCGGTCGCAGGCATCCTGGACCAGCGCCCGGAAGAGCCCGCTGATCAGGACGACCGTCTCCGCTCGGGGGCAGGCGTCGCAGATCCGCAGCTCCAGCGTCTGCTGGTGGGCGGAGGGGCGAACGTCGTAGTAGACCATTCCGGCGTCACTGATGACGCCCGAGCGGATCAGGTCCTCGATCGCGGCGTCGTATGCGGCGGCGTCCCGGTAGCAGCCGGCCGGGCCCGCGGTGGGCCAGCGCTGCCACAGCATGGTCCGCCAGCTCGCGTATCCGGTGTCCGTGCCGAGCCAGAACGGTGAGCTGGCCGAGAGCGCGAGCAGTGGCGGCAGCCACGGCGAGACCAGGCACATGGCGCGCACGGCGGTGTCCCGGTCCGGTACGTCGACGTGCACCTGCGCGCTGCAGATGAGCTGCTCGTCGGCGACTCTGCGGTACTCCTCCGCCATGCGCCGGTAACGGGGGTCGGCGGTGACGTCTCCCGAGGCGATCCGGGCCAGGGGGACCGTACCGGCCGCCGCGACCGCGAGGCCCAGTGAGGAGGCCGCCGCGTCCAGACGGCGCCGGGCCCCGGTCAGGTCCTTGTACAGGTCGTCCAGCGTGTGGTGCACCCGGCTGTTGCTCTCCACCATCGATCGATGGAGCTCGCTTGTGAACCCCGGTCGGCCGAGCCGCTCGAGTATGTCCCGGGCGCGAGGCACAAGTCGGCCGCTCTCCACGTTGATCACGTGGAATTCTTCCTCTGCCCCGATGCGCAATGCCACGGCTCTTCCCTTTGCCCTGAGGCTTGTTCGATCGCCGCTGTTGCCATTCCTGTGGGCCGTGTGGCCTCTGGACACTCTCCAAGTGCCCCGTTGTCGCTTCCGCACGCCTCCTGGCCGCACTCTCGTGCCGCGGAGTGCTCACATGAGCAATCCGTACCTCCAGTAGTAGGAGGCGGGGGAGTGTCCCGAAGTGGAGGAGTGGGGCTGGGTGTGTCAGTCGCGAACGCCCCCGGGCGCGCACCTGTGATGAGGTGAAGCCGGAGGGGCCTTCAGTCATATTTTATGCTGTTTTGTACTTTCGTTGACGGTTTCTGCCCTTTCGAGGGCATGGCACCCACTGGGAGGGGCACTCGCGCCGGGTGGCAGGGGCACGGCGTCACCGGGTGGCGGCTTCCGATCGCTGGTGGGACGAGGACGACGGCCGCCGGCCGCCCGGAGGAGAGGTGCACGCTTGGGAACCCGGAGCCAACCAGACACTGTGCGGTCGCTCCCTCCACCGGTCGCGACTCGCCACCTTCCGGGGCGTCGACTGGCTCGACATCCTCCCGGAGACGGGTGGCGACGCGGACGCCGTCCGCCGGGTCCGTCCCCGCTGTGCCTCCGTGGCGGGACGGCGTGACGTCGACGCCGGCCGGGGCTGGCGGCGGACGAACCCCCGGCCGTGAGATCAGCGGCTCTCCTCCACGACGTCCGGTGTCACCCGCATGCCGGGGACGGAAGACGCGCCCCTGCCTCGGCTGCCCCGGCGCATGACCGGCTCCGGTGATGCGGCTGATTCACCTGCAGAGGGGGTATTCGGGAGAAGGAACCAGGACGCGGCAGCACGCCGCGTGCGGACGGCCGCGGGCGAGTGGCGCGCCTGTCGATGACCAAGGAGGCGCAAGTGGCGGGGCCAGAGGTGACCGAGAGCGTCGATGAGCGGTACCTGAGCCGTGCCGACTCGGCGTCGGCCGGGGCGCTGGCCGCCATCGGCGCCGGGGCCTATGTGGTGGACGACAAGGGCTGCATCATCGCGGTCAACGCCCGAGCCGAGCAGTTGCTGAACCGGCCCGCCAAGGATCTTGTCGGCGGTGACGCGCACGATCTGCTGCACAGGGACGCCCATGGCCAGCCGCTGCCGACGAGCCGGTGCCGCATGCGGCAGGCCTTCCACGCCGGGCGCAGCGCCCAGTCCGAAGGGGACTGGTTCGCGCGAGGAGACGGCTCCCTGCTGCCCGTCTCGTGGATGATCACGCCGTACGACCTCGGCGACGACGAGGTCGGCACGCTCGTTCTCTTTCACGCCCCCCACCACCTGTCGGCAACCGGTTCGTGGCCGGAGCATGCCGCCGCGCCGCTGCCGGAGCTCGAACGGCTGGCCCTGCTGGCGGAGACCACCACGCAGCTGACCTCCACCCTCGATGTCGACGAGGCGCTGCGCCGGCTCGTGGCGCTGGTCGTGCCACGGCTGGCGGACTGGGTGGTCATCGACCTGATCACCGAGCGCGACGAGGTGTGGCGCACCGCCGTGGTCCACGCTGAAGGCGACACGCTGGTGCACCGTGAGGACCTTCAGGGACCGATGCCGCCGGTGCCGGCGGAATCCCCGATGCCGCTGTCCCGAGCTCTGCGCGGGGTCGCCTCCACCCTGGCCGGCCCACAGACCTACCAACGGCCACCCGACTCCGGTATAGCGCTCGAACAGCGTCGCCTGTTCGAGGCCACCGGCATCCGCTCCGCGGCCATCGCCCCCATCCGCAGTACCCGAGAGGTCCTGGGTGCCCTGACACTGGGCCGCGCCGACCGGGCGGGGGACTTCACCACGGCGGACCTCCCGCTGATCGAGGACATCGCACGCCGCGCCGCGGTCGCCCTGGACAACGCCCGCCTCTACCAGCGTCAGCGCAAGGTCGCCGAGACCATGCAGAACCATCTGCTGCCCCAGCTGCCCCGCGTGCCCGGGTTGGAGATGGTAGCCCGCTATATGCCCGCACCCGACGCTTCACAGGTAGGCGGTGACTGGTACGACGCCTTCTGCCTGTCCGACCGCTCCACCGCCCTGGCCGTCGGGGACGTCGTAGGCCATGACCTGGAGGCAGCGGCCGGTATGGCACAGGTGCGCAACATGCTCCGCGCCTACGCCTGGTCCCAGAAAGAACCTCCCAGCCGGATCGTCGACCGGCTCGACGAGGCGGTCATGCACATCGCCGACGTGACCATGGCCACCATGATCTTCGCCCGGCTCGAAGAGGCGGAAGACGGTCACTGGGAACTCTCCTGGACCAACGCCGGCCATCCGCCGCCCCTGCTGATCAGCCAGGACGGACTGGCCCACTACCTCACCGACGGCCACGGCATTCTCCTGGGCACCGGAGCGGGCAGACCCCGGCCCGACGCCACGGCCCTGCTGCCGCCCGGATCCACCCTTCTGCTGTACACCGACGGCCTCATCGAAGCACCCGGCCACTCCCTCGACGAGGGCCTTGACCGACTGCGCCAACACGCGGCCGCCCTCGCCCATCGCCCCCTCGCCTCCTTCACCGATCAGCTCCTGCATCGGGTCCGCCCTGCCGAGAACGACGACGACGTCGCCCTCCTCGCCCTGCGAATTCCCACGGGAGCGCTCGCACCGGGGCGCGGCCGGCAGGCGACGGTCGGTGGAGTTCAGCCCAGGTAGAAGTCCGCCGCCGGCGTCGTGAACAGCGGGTTGTCCAGGAACGACGCGGGGCGGCGCCGGCCGCTGTGGTAGGCGCGCCGGGCGCCACGCCTGCCGGATCCGCGCCCGTTCAGTCCTGGTTCAGGTCCCGGTGGGGCGCGGCTGCCCGCCGTCGGTCAGCAGGTCCTCCAGCAGCGCGCGGTAGTGGACCAGGGCGTTGCGCAACTGCTCGGTGTCGGCCCCGTGGCGGGTACTGAGCTCGTCGATCGCGTGGGCGGCGCGGTAGTGCTCCAGCGTGCGGCTGTGCTCGACCGGGAGGTCCCTCAGCTGTTCCTCGAATTTCTCCGTCGGGTAGCCGCGCTCCTGCATGAGCGAGGTCACCAGGCGGTCCGCGTCATGCACGGCCTCCTCGGGCCGGTCCACGAACTCTTCCTGCACGGTGGCCCACTCCCGGGTGTAGCGGTCGCGGATGCTGATGGGCAGCGGCTTGACGTCCAGTTCGTCGTGCCGCTGCTCACGTTCGACCAGCTCCCGCTCGGTGGCCCGTCGGCTGCCGGTCTCCTCAACCGTCCGCTGGTACTCCGGGCCGAAGAGTTCACGAAGACGGTGACGGCGCATGAGAAGAGAAGAGCCGAGTGCGATCAGGGCGATGAGCGCCACGACCGGAATGATGATCGCCAGAAGTGTCCCAGTTGGCATCGGGCCCACGTCCTTGAGCCAAGCGCCCGAACAATTCCATTTATGCCATTCTCGGGCGGGTTTCTGTGAAACAGAAGGCGTCGGCCACGGTGACGTGACGCGAGTCGAGGTGCGGGCGGCAGGGGCGACGTCGGCGCCGTACGCACCGGGCGGGGCGGTCCCGCCACGGTCGCGTGACTGAGGAGCGTGCCGCGCACCGGTGCCCGTGCGCGGCCGCTCCTGCTGAGCGTCAGGAGGCCATACGGTGGCGGACGGCGTCCAGGGTGCGGTCGAGGGGACCGAGGACTGGCGCGACCAGCTTGTTCGCGGCCTCGTTGTTGACCCAGCGGTGCGGCCGGGTCGGCGCATACGCCTGGGTGAGCTTGACCTCGGCGCCCAGCATGCGCAGCCGAGCCGGGCCGACGGCCTTGCGCAGCGCGGCGAATTCCTCCCGTTCCTCACGTGCCGCGTGCCGGGCGACCGCACGCCGGACCTGGTTCAGCCGCCGCAGATACCCGTCCCCGTTCGGACCGGTACGCCAGAGCGCGACCAGCAGCTGCTTTGCTTCCTTCTCCTCGGTGAGGCGGCGCTGGGCCAGCTCGCTGCCGTGCCGCAGCGCCCGGCGCGCGACCGGATGGACGTGCGCCTCTTCGGCGGCCTCGTGCACGGCGAGCAGGCGCATCAGCCGGTCGAAGTTCCGGCGGCGCCACGGCCCTGGCAGCGCGGCCTGCAGGAAGCCGAGCCTGATCTGCCGATGCTGACGTGTGAGCACGTCGACGACGTTCTCGCCGCCCAGGGTGCGCATCATCTGCAGGGACCGGGCGGGAACGGTCTTCGCGGCCTTCGCCGTGGCCTTTGCGGTGAGCAGCGGCTTCGTCGCCGTGGTCATCCCGGCCGTCTTTCTGCGCATGCCCATGATCCCTCCTCACTCCTGTGCCAGGAGTTGCGGGTACCCCCGCGCTGTCATCCTCACGCGCTCCCGTGCGGACCGGCTGACGGTCGAGCCGGACCCGGCGACCGCATCGCATCGGCATTGAGGCGGCGTGCCCCACCGCCGAACCACGGCGATCCAGACGCGGGAGTGGGTACTCGTCCTCCACTCGTGTTCCTGGGGCTGGGATCACCAGGGGCTGGGATCACCAGTCCGCCCGCGGCAACCCTGCCTGCGGACCAACCCGGCAGCCGGATTGCCGTCACACGTCGATCGGAACCTGGTATGAGCCGCATCGTCGCCGTACAGAAGGTCCTGGCACCCCATCGCTACCGTCAGCGCGACATCACCGATCAGGTGCGGTCAAGCCTGCCGGGGGCGGACCGGTCCCTGCTCGACCGAGTGCACGCCGCGGCAGGAGTGCGGTTCCGCCATACCGTGCTGCCCTTGGACGCCTACGCCGGTCTGGACGGCTTTGGCGCGGCCAACGACGCCTTCATCGATGCCGCGGAGCGGATGGGGGCCGAAGCGGTCAGGGGCGCCCTCGCCTCCGCCGGGCTGGCACCGGGGGCGGTGGATCTGATCGCCGTCGTCTCCACCACCGGCCTGGCCGCTCCTTCGGTGGATGCCCGGCTGATGGGTCCCCTGGGGCTGCGACCGGACGTCAAACGGCTTCCGCTGTTCGGACTCGGGTGCGCCGCGGGTGCGGCCGGGCTCGCCCGTGTACATGACTACCTGCGGGGCTGGCCCACGCACACCGCCATCCTGCTGTCCGTGGAGCTGTGCTCGCTGACGTTCCAGCGCTCCGACCCCTCGCCGGCCAATCTGGTGGGCAGCGCCCTGTTCAGCGACGGCGCCGCCGCTCTGGTGGCGCAAGGGAGCAGAGCTCCGGACGGACCAGGGCCCCCGCTCGGCCCCGAGGTGGTGGCAAGCCGCAGCCGCTTCTACCCGGCCACCGAGCGCGTCATGGGCTGGGACGTCACCGACCGCGGGTTCCGTATCGTGCTGGACCCCGGAATCCCGGGCATCGTCCGCGCACACCTCGCGGACGACATCGACTCCTTCCTCTGCGCCCACGGTCTGGCCCGGCACGACATCGGAACCTGGGTGTGCCATCCCGGCGGCCCCAAGGTGCTGGACGCCATCGCGGACACGCTGAACCTGCCGCCCGGGGCACTGGACGTCACCTGGAACTCCCTCGCGGAGGTCGGAAACCTGTCGTCAGCCTCCGTCCTGCATGTTCTCCAGGACACCCAGCGACGCAGACGGCCCCCGCCCGGCACCTGGGGCCTGCTGCTCGCCCTCGGCCCGGGCTTCTGCGCCGAACTGGTCCTGCTCCGCTGGTGAAACGAACGGAGGAATGTCCGGGTGACCTGGTACGCGCTGTTGATCGGGGCCGTCGCCGCCGAGCGGCTCGCCGAGCTGACCGTCGCCCGTCGCAACACCCGCTGGAGTATGGCCCGCGGGGGCACTGAGACGGGGCGAGGGCACTACCCGGCACTCGTCGCGCTGCACATGGGTCTGCTCGTGGGCTGCCTGGTGGAAGTACGGGTCGCCGGACGGCCATTCATTCCGGGCGTCGGCTGGCCGATGCTGGCCCTGGTGGTGGCCGCCCAGGGACTGCGCTGGTGGTGCATCGGCACGTTGGGACGGCAGTGGAACACCCGGGTGATCGTCGTGCCCGGCCTGCCCACGGTGACGAAGGGCCCCTACCGCATCCTGCGCCATCCCAATTACCTCGCTGTGGTCGTCGAGGGAGCCGCGCTGCCGCTGGTGCACGGTGCCTGGCTCACTGCGGCGGCGTTCACGGTGTGCAACGCCGGGCTCCTGGCCGTACGCGTCCGCTCCGAGGAGGCCGCCCTCTCGGCAGCCGCTCGGCAGGCGCCCCCCTCGGACGAGCGCCTCGCTGCCCGACAGGGCGACGCGGGCCGAGCCCCGCCGCGGTGACGGCTCCGCGCGGGGCTGCCGACTGCGCGGTCGGGAGGGCGTACCCCGGCGGCGCCTACGCCGAGGAGCGGCACGGAGCGGTCATTCTTCGCGCGCCCGGGCCCCGGCACGGGTCCGATCCGCGGTGACGAGCCGCTGGGGATGGCGGCGGAGGTACTCCCCCTCCAGTTCGGCCATCCGGCGGGTGTGAGCCTCCAGCGCGTCCTCGGAGCCGTGCAGGAAGGTGTCGTGGCGGGTGCGGTGTACGGTCTCCAGTTCCCGCATCAGTCGGTGATCGTTGAGGGCCGAGGGGTCCAGGCCTGCCTGGTCGCCCTCGGAGCGCTCGCCGTCCGCCTGGGAAGGGGTGGTCTCGCTCATCAGCTGCCTCCGATGAAAACCCATGTCCTCACCTTGTCCGCAACGCCTTCTCGGCATGCTGAAGACGCAGTTCCTCCAGCGTCCGCAGCTGCCGCCGGGCTCGTTCGATCAGGTCGTCGAGCTGCTGCCGGTCAAGACGCCCGTCACTCTCCGCCAGTCGGCGCAGCATGCGCCATCCGGCGGCCTTTCCCTCGACTCCGAGCTGGAGGAACTCGAGCTCGACCACCGAGGTCAGCGGAGAGCGGCGTAGGAGGCGGCCGTTCGGCTTCAGGCGTCCCGCCTTCTCGGCCGCGTCCGCTGCCAGGATCTTGTACCGGCGTGCCGGAACGCCCAGTCGGCTCATGATGTCCAGCAAGGTCGCCCGGTCCTGGGCGATCTCGTCGGCGATCGGCCGCAACGCTTCGGCGAGCGGGGAGTCGCGCAGTGCCCGGACCATGTAGTGGATGCGCCGGCTGCCGATGGTCGACCCTGCCAGGTGGTCGTTGAGGTAGATACCGAGCAGGTCGATCCGTGCCTGCCTTTCGGCGTTCTGCGTGCCGGCGCCGGCGCCGGCGCCGGTGCCGGTGCCCTGGCCGACGTCACTCATCCCGGCTCTCCAGGGGCGACCGGACCGGCCGAGGGCCGCAGCGACAAGAACTGAGCATGGCTGGTTTCTCCCCGACTGTCGTACCCGCTGATGGCCATGAAAAAGACGAGTACCCGCATCGCGGCATCCCACGTGTGACGCCAGCGCGCCCGTCGCGTGTGTTCGACAGCAGCGGGCGGCGCGCGAGTGCGTCAGGCCGGCAGTGCGGCGAGCCAGTCGGTCAGGAGTCGGTTGACCTCATCGGGCCGTTCTTGCTGGATCCAGTGGCCGCAGCCGTCGAGAAGGTGGGAGGAGACCAGGCCCGGCAGGGTGACCGGGTACGCGTCGATCGCGTCGGCCAGCCATGTCGTGGAAGCATCCAGGTTGCCCCCGATGAACAGGGACGGCTGGGTGATGGGGGCACCGTCCAAGGCAGCGAGGTCCTCCCAGTCGCGGTCCATGTTCCGGTAGCGGTTGAGCGCTCCGATCAGGCCGGTCCGTTCGAACTCCCCGGCGTAGACGTCGAGGTCTCGCTCGCTGAGCCAGGCGGGCAGTCGGCCGATCGGGAACCGTTCACGCATCGTCCCCTCCCTGCCGACGAAGTGCGGATCGGGAGCACCGGGCGCGGGCATGGTGTCGCCGGACAGGGCCGCGTAGAGCCCCGCGAGCCAGCCGCGAACATCGGGTTCGATCTCGGCCTCGGCGCGGCCCGGCTCCTGAAAGTACGAGACGTAGAACTCCTCATCCCCGCCCATCCGAGCGAAGACGTCGCTGGGGCGGGGTCCGCCGCGCGGGGTGTAGGGCACGCTCAGCAGTCCCGCTGCGCGGAAGACCTCCGGCCTGAGCAGGGCAGAGTTCGCGGCGATGGCCGCGCCCCAGTCGTGGCCGACGACCACCGCCGACTCCTCGCCCAGGGCGTGCACCACCGAGACGTTGTCCTCCACCAGGTCGACCATCCGGTACGCATCTGTCGCGGACGGCTTGGAGGACCGGCCGTAGCCGCGGACATCGATGGCGACTGCCCGGTATCCCGCCGCCGCGAGCTCCGGCAGCTGGTGGCGCCAGGAATACCAGGACTCGGGGAAGCCGTGCACGAGCAGCACGAGCGGCCCAGTTCCCTGCTCCGCGATGTGAATACGGCCTCCCGGCGAGGACACCAACCGGTGTGTGACCTCAGCGACGTCTTCCGACATGCGTCTCCTCCAGGGCCGTTGGTCTGCTGTGCGCCCAACGATCATGCGCAGGACGCCGCCCTGAAGGCGAGTTCGTTTGCTGATTCAGCAAGCCCGGTCCTCTTCGCTGCCTCCGTATCCCGTGACGAGCCGTCAGTGGCCAAGAGGGCGTCGTGACATGCGGCTTCCAAGTCGGCCTCGAGCCCACGTCGACCGTGTTGCCCCCGCCCCATTGTGCCGTGCCCCGCACCCCCTTAATGTTCGACTTTGCCTGAGTCTGTTTGATGTTGATTGCTCAGACGGTATGGAGGCCGCAGTGCGAAGTAGTCGGATCGGTTCCGAGGCTGCGAGACCCGGCCGCTGTCGATGGTGGAGGGCGGTCCTCGCGAGTGCCGCGACCATCGCCCTGGCCACGGGCATGGCCGCGCCCGCCACGGCGCAGGACCCGGGCCGGCAGGCACCCGCCGCCGCGCCCGTCGCGGGCCCGGGGGCGCACACGGTGAGTCTCGACGGCTACTCGTTCCTCGTCGACGGCAAGCGCACATACCTGTGGTCCGGCGAGTTCCACTACTTCCGGCTCCCGAGCCCGGACCTGTGGCGCGACATCTTCCAGAAGATGAAGGCCGCCGGATTCAACGCCACCTCGCTGTACTTCGACTGGGGATACCACTCGCCGAAGCCGGGTGTGTACGACTTCAGCGGGGTGCGCGACGTCGACAAGCTGCTCGACATGGCCAAGGAGGCCGGGCTCTACGTGATCGCGCGCCCGGCGCCCTACATCAACGCGGAGGTCGACAGCGGCGGCCTGCCCGGCTGGATGACCACCAAGGCCGGGCACAACCGCAGTGACGACCCGCAGTTCCTGAAGTACGCGGACGAGTGGCTGACGCAGATCGACCGGATCATCGCCCGCCACCAGATGACCAACGGCACCGGGTCGGTCATCGCCTACCAGGTCGAGAACGAGTACTACAACGGCTCGACCGCCGGCCGCTCCTACATGCAGCACCTGGAGGACAAGGCCCGCGCCGACGGCATCACCGTACCGCTGACCGGCAACAACAACGGCACCTTCAACTCCGGAACGGCAGCGCTGGACGTCGACGGCCCGGACTCGTACCCGCAGGGCTTCAACTGCTCGAATCCCTCGAAGTGGAACGGCGTCCCCGACATCAGCTATGACCACCCGGCCGGCAAGCCGCTGTACTCGCCGGAGTTCCAGGGCGGCGCCTTCGACCCCTGGGGCGGGCCGGGCTACGACAAGTGCGCCCAACTCATCAACGACCAGTTCGCCAACGTGTTCTACAAGCAGAACATCGCCGTCGGCGCCACCGCGCAGAGCTTCTACATGACCTACGGCGGCACCAACTGGGGCTGGCTGGGCATGCCGGAGAACTACACGTCCTACGACTACGGCGCCGCGATCCGCGAGAACCGCCAACTGGACCCGAAGTACTACGAGGACAAGCTGATCGGGTACTTCACGCAGTCGGTCGCCCCGCTGACCAAGACCGAGTCGATCAAGGCCACGCCGCCGGACGACTCCGCGATCGTCGACACCGCCCGGATGAACCCCGACACCAAGACGCAGTTCCACGTCCTGCGGCACGGGAGCTCCACGTCCACGGCGGTCGACAAGACCCACATAGCGCTGGACTTCAACGCCCAGCCGTCCGCGGACACCACCTACACCTGGGACGACCCCGACTCCGCGCTGCAGTACACCGGTTCGTGGTCGCACGTGGCCGACCAGAGCTACACAGGCGGCGACTACAAGCACACCGAGTCGTTCTCCAACAAGACCGGTGACACGGTCACCGTCCCCTTCGACGGCACCGCGATCCGCTGGATCGGGTCGAAGACCAACAACCACGGCTACGCCGACGTCTACCTCGACGGCGCCAAGGTGGCGACGGTCGACGACTCCGGCAGCGAGAACCAGGCGGTGATCTTCCAGAAGACCGGCCTGACTCCCGGGGCGCACACGCTGAAGATCGTCGTTGACGGGAACCACAGCTCGGGGTCTTCGGACAACTACGTGGCCATCGACGCCATCGACGTGCCGACGGCGGACACCGCGACGCCGACGTACCCGGTCGTGCCGCAGCAGCCGGGGACCGCGATCACCCTCGACGGACGCGACTCGCATGTGATCGTGGCGAACTACCGGCTCGGGGACGCGCAGCTGCAGTACTCGACGTCGGAGATCATGACCAACGCGACGATCGGGAACCGGGATGTCGCCGTGCTCTACGGCAACCCGGGGAGCGACGGCGAGACCGTCCTTCGCTACTCCTCCAAGCCCACCGTGGTCACCAGCGACGGCTCGGCCACGACCACCTGGGACGCGGCCACCGGTGACCTGCGGCTGAACTACACGCACAAGGGCCTGATCCGCGTCAGCGTCAGCGGCGGCGGAAAGCGCCCGCTGCTGCTGCTCATCGGCGACAAGGACACGGCGAAGACCTTCTGGCGTCAGGACACGGCGACCGGCCCGGTGCTCGTGCGCGGCACCCATCTGCTGCGCACGGCGACCAGCCTGGACGGCGGCAACACCCTGGCGCTCACCGGCGACAACGCCGATGACGAGAACATCGAGGTGTTCACCTCCGCCGGCCGCGTCACCTGGAACGGCGGCGCGTTGGCAACCCGGGCCACCGACACAGGGAGCCTCACCGGGAAGATACCGGTGGCTGCGCCGGTACACCTGCCGGCGCTGACGAACTGGAAGCATGCCGATGAGTCCCCCGAAGCGGCCCCCGGCTTCGACGACTCCAACTGGCAGGTGGCCGACAGGACAACCACCAACAGCGTCTCCGGCGTCAACTCGCTTCCCGTGCTCTACGCGGACGACTACGGGTTCCACACCGGCAACACCTGGTACCGCGGCCGCTTCCGCGCCACCGGCAAGGAGACGGGCGTCCACCTGGTGTCGGACTCCGGCGGAAAGGCACAGGCGTTCTCCGCCTGGCTCAACGGCACCTTCCTGGGAAGTTCCACCACAGGCAGCGCCGACTTCGCCTTCCCGGCCGGTTCGGTGAAGTCGAAGGGTGACAACGTCATCTCCGTGCTCACCGTCAACATGGGGCACGAGGAGGACTACAACTCGACCAACGGCAACAAGACCGCGCGCGGCCTGACCAGCGCCTCCCTCGTCGGGGCGCCGCTGACCGCCGTCTCCTGGCGGCTGCAGGGCGTACGGGGCGGCGAGGACCTGCAGGACACGGTGCGCGGCCCGCTCTCGACGGGCGGCCTGTACGGCGAGCGGGCCGGCTGGTCCCTGCCGGGCTACCCGGACGGCGACTGGAACCGGGTGTCCCTGCCGACGACCGACACCCGCCCCGGCGTCTCGTGGTACCGCACCGACGTCAACCTGGACCTGCCGCACGGCCAGGACACCTCGCTCGGGCTGACGTTCACCGACGACCCGGCACGCAAGTACCGTGCCACGATCTTCGTGAACGGCTGGCAGGTCGGCAACTACGTCAACTACCTCGGCCCGCAGAGCGCCTTCCCGGTTCCCAACGGGATCCTGGATCCGAACGGCCGGAACAGCATCGCCATCGCCGTGTGGAACCTGGACGGCAGCACCGGCGGGCTGGGCAAGGTCGCGCTCACCGACTACGGCAGCTTCGCCTCGTCCCTGCGCGTCGCGCAGAACGACAGCCCCCGCTACAACCCCCGCACGTACGCGATGCCGAAGCGTCCGGGAGCGGATGTCACCCTGGACGTGCCGAACACCGCTCAGCCAGGAGAGGCCTTCACGGCCGAGGCGACGGTGCAGGTGCCGAAGGACAAACCGTCCGCCTCCCGGCTGACGGCCTCGCTCTCCGCGCCCGACGGCTGGAGCGTGAGTGCCACGAGCCCCATGTCCGTCCAGCGCCTGCAACCGGGCGGATCGGCCACCTTCACCTGGAAGGTACAGCCGCCGACCGGGGCGCTGCCCTCCTCCTCGGCCCTCACCGCCGCGGTGCACTACCTACAGCAGGGGCGACAGGCCGCAAGCGGTGACGAGCGCATCGTCGGCGGGATCCCGCCGACGCCGCCGGCCGGGAAGAACGCCGTGAGCGACCTGCCGTTCTTGTCGTCGACCAACGGCTGGGGTCCGGTGGAGCGCGACAGCAGCGTCGGCGAGCAGGCGGCCGGGGACGGCCGTCCGATCACCATCGCCGGTGTCGGCTACCCGAAGGGCCTGGGCACCAACTCGATCAGCGACGTCCAGCTCTACCTCGCCGGAAAGTGCTCGCGGATGACGGCGTACGTCGGTGTCGACGACGAGACAGGCGGTGCGGGAACGGTGACGTTCTCCGTGATCGCCGACGGCAGGACCTTGGTCACCACGCCGACGATCCGCGGCAAACAGGCCGCGGTGCCGATCGACGTGGACGTCAGCGGCGCGCAGGTGGTCGACCTCAGGGTCGGTGACGCCGGCGACGGCAACGGCAACGACCACGGCGACTGGGCCGTGCCGACGCTGACCTGCGGCTAGACGTGCGGCCGAGCGGACACCTGTGACAGTCGGTCCTGGCTGTTGTGGTCACAGGTGTCCGTCGGGGCCGGCCGGCAGGGCGCCGTGGGCGCGATGACCCGGCGGGCCCCGGGCAGCGCGGCGCGAAGGACATGGCGTCGCGGCTAGGCTCGGTGACGTGGAGCAGGTGGAAATCGTTCAGCTGCTGGTCTCTCCCGTGCATCGTCTCCAGGGCCGTCCGAGCGAGGGTGTCCCGGAACTGCCGCGGGAGGAACTGGCGGCCACGGCGCAGGTGCGCAAAGGGCTGGGCATCGTGGGCGACCGGTACTTCAACCGTCCGGCCCATCGCAGTGCGTCGGTCACCCTGATGGCGGCCGAGCGCCTGCCGCAGCCGGTCTCGGGAGAGGCCGACCTGTGCCTGACCCGGCGCAATGTCCTGCTGCGCGGCGTGGACATCGACGCGTACATCGGCGAGACGGTCTTCCTGGACTGCGGCACTGGACCCGTGGTGCTGGCGGTCCGCAGCGCCGCCAGGCCGTGCGCGTGGATGGACAGCACCATCGGGCCCGGCGCGCAGCGGGCGTTGCGCGGCGGCGGAGGCGTTCGCTGCCTGCCGCTGTCCGACGGGATCCTCACCGTGGGGCCTGCTGCGTTCGGGGTGTGCACGGACTCCGGCGAGGAGTGACGAGCACGGCTTCGGACGTATGGCGGCCGGGCCCGCCGATTTTCGGTCGGCGGGCCCGGCAGTCGGTGTGCTGTTGGTTCGGTGATCTGCCTCCGTGCTGGTCAGTTGACGCGCACGAGCTTCCAGAGCTGGTCGTCGACGCTGATGTCGTTCCATTGGATGACGGATGCGCCGTTGGCGGTGGAGGACTGGGCGACTCCGGCGAGCAGACCGCTGCCCCCGTTGACGAGTCTTGTAGAGCCGCCGCCTGCGCTGGTCAGGGTCCACCGTTGCGAGGCCGCGGTCGAGGACGTGTTCTGGAGGCCGAGTCCTTCTACCTCGCGTCCGACCCGAGCGTCGTCGCCGCCTCCAGCAACGCCCCGACCTCGTCCTACACGGCCCTGCAGAAGAAGGCGTACGACATGATCTCGGGCGCCAAGAACCTGACGCAGTTCATGGACCGCGACAGCCGCCCGGACTTCACCTCCACGGTGATGCAGCCCGCGCTGCAGAACTTCGTCCGTGACCCCAAGGGCGTGGACGGCATCATGTCGTCCATCGAGCGCCAGAAGAAGACGATCTTCGCGTCCTCATGAGCACATGGGTCGGCTCCTGGTGGTGATGTCGGCCCAGTGGATGGAGTGCCCGTCCTCCTGACGGTCACCGTATGCCTCGGCGAGCAGCTCGATGATCAGGAGTCCGCGGCCGTGCTCGCCGTCGGTGCGCTCGGTCGCCCGGCCGCCGTCCGGGACGGTGGGACCTCCGTCGGACACCTCGATGTGCACCTGCCCGGCGGTGGGGTCGCAGCACAGTGCGAGGGCCAGGGGCGGCTGGGCGTGCCGTACGGCGTTGGTGACCAGTTCGGAGACGGCCAGCAGCACCGAGTCGGCCACCTCGTCGGTGACCTTCCACTGGGTGAGCAGGTGCCGGGAGATCCTGCGGGCTTCCCGGGCGGCCTGTGGACGGTGGGCAAGGGACCAGGTGCGGCCGGGTGTCGACGTGTGCCGGGTTCCCGTCTGCTGGGGCAGGAGACCTGGAGGACAGACGTACATCGCGGCCATCACCTTCTTCGAGCACGTGGTGCCGTCGGTCTCGAGCGCTGGTTGGGTGGACGTCACCACCTTCCCGTGGATCCGTGCGGTGTGTCGTCGTGGCCAGCGCCCAACCTCTTTACCGGCCAGCGGGAATACACGGGCCGCAGTCAGCACCCAACGGGCAGTCGCCACCTTCGCCCCGGGGGAGTGCGGAAGGGCTGTGTGCGCGGAAGCGGGAGTGGCCCGGTGGCCTTCTCCGGAGTTCGCGCTCTCTCGTGGTTACTGGGGAACTGTAGGAGAGTGGCGATCGACCTGGAAGAACGCACTTCACGGTGACCGAGGAACCTGATGGTGACCGAACGACTGCTCAAGAGCCTGCCCGAGGAGGCGGACCTGAGGCGCGCGGACTCGCTGGCGCGGGAGATCTTCTCGGACGTCGCCAACAAGTGGGTGTTCCTGATCATCGAGGCGCTCGGCGAGCGCACCCTGCGCTTCAGCGAGCTGCGGAGCGAGGTCGAGGGCGTCAGCCACAAGATGCTCACCCAGAACCTGCGCATGCTGGAGCGCAACGGCCTGGTCGACCGGAAGGTGCACCCCACCGTGCCGCCGCGGGTCGAGTACACCCTGACCGAGCCGGGCCGGGCCTTGCGCACCACGGTCGACGCCTATGTGCGGCTGGACCCACGAATACCTCGGTCACATCGAGGACGCGCGCCGTCGCTTCGACGCCTGACGGGCCCGCATCACCACGCATACGTTCTGCGCGCTCCTTCGGTGGCGGGGGCGGGCCCGTGCCCGGCGCCTCCTCGATGAGATGGTCCGCCGAGGTCGCCGCGGGGTGCCCAGCGGCTGAAGGTCGCCGACAATGGGAGGCGTGACGGGAAGGGACCGGGACCCGCGAACCTGGGTCCGGGCGCAGTGCCGACTGACGGATCGGTGATGAGGGATCTGCGGGTGGTCCTCGCCGACGATGACGTGCTGCTGCGCGAAGGGCTGGCCAGCCTGCTGCAGGGCTCGGGCTTGGCCGTGGTGGGGCAGGCCGGCGACGCTGCGCAGCTGCTGGAGGTCGTCCGGCAGGAGGAGCCGGAGCTGGTGGTGGTGGACATCCGGATGCCCCCGGACCAGGCCACGGAAGGGCTCGAGGCGGCGCGCACCATCCGCCGGGACTTCCCCGAGACGGGCATTCTCGTCCTGTCAGCGCATGTCGAGGTGGAGCACGCGATGGAGCTGCTCGGCGACGGCCGCAGGATCGGTTACCTGCTGAAGAGCCGGGTCGGTGATGTCCAGGAGTTCCTGGAGGCGCTGGAGCGGATCGCCAAGGGCGGCTCGGTGGTGGACCCCGCGCTGGTCCAGGAACTGGTGTCCGCCCGCCGCCGGGAGGACCCGCTGGCGGTACTCAGTGAGCGTGAGCGCGAGGTCCTGGCCCTGATGGCCGAGGGCCGGTCCAATGCCGGCATCGCGCGCCGTTTGTGGGTCACCGAAGGCACCGTGGAAAAGCACGTGCGCAGCATCCTGTCAAAGCTGGGCCTGCCGGAGACCGACGACGACCATCGCCGCGTCCGCGCCGTGATCACCTTCCTGGAGGCCCGGTGACCGGGGCGTCCCGGCGACCGTCATCCCGTCCCGGCGAGCAGGTCGTGGATGGCCACGCCGGACAGCTCCGTCTTGGCGAGGAATCCCAGCGCGGGACTCGCCACAATCAGGTCGGCGTACTCGTCCTCCGCATGACTGGAGATCAAGATCACCGGGGGCGGCGAAGGGCCTGTCTCGTGGCGCAGCCGATCGGCCAGTTCCAGGCCGCTCTCGCCACCGAGGTCGATGTCCACCAGTGCGATGTCAGGCCTGAGTTGCGTTGCCTGCTGCAGCGCCTGTGCGCTGTCCGACGCCACGCTCACGACCATGATGCCCTCGCCCTCCAGCAGGCAGCGGGCAGCGTTGAGGAAGTAGGGGCTGTCATCAACGATCATGCAGCGCAACATGTGTCCAGGATCTCAGCGAGGACACCCGGCCGGCATTCCTGCTAGCTGTATTTCGTGACTCCTCCCCCTCATGGATGAGGGGGCTTCTCGCTATGCCGGTGCGGCTTCGCGACGGACCAGCCCGGCCCGTAGGACATTGACAGCGCCCACCGTGTCCGCGTGCGCGTTGTGGCCGCAGGCGACGCAGTGGAACTTCTCCTGTGCGGGCCGGTTCCCCTTGGCGGTGTGCCCGCATTCGGGGCACCGTCGGGAGGTGTTGCGGGGGTCCACGGCCATCACTTCCCGTCCGGCGCACTCTGCCTTGGCGGTGAGGATCTGGAGGAACACCCCCCATCCGGCATCGTTGATCGACCGGTTCAGCCCGGTCTTCGCGGCGGCCCCGTTGGGCAGGAAGCTGCCCGGCCGGTCGGGGTCCGGCTTCGGGGCCGGGGCCTTGCTCATGTTGCGGATCTTGAGGTCTTCGTGCGCGATGAAGTCGTGTTTGCGTACGAGGTCAAGCGCGGTCTTGTGCGCGTGGTCCAGGCGCTGTCGGCGAACCTTGCGGTGAAGCCGGGCCGCCTTCTCCACGGCCTTGTGACGGCGCTTCGAGCCGCGCTTGCAGCGGCTGAGCGCTTGCTGTGCGGCTTCGAGCTTTGCGGCGGCTCTCCGGCCGTGTCGGGGGCTGGGCACGAAGCCACCGTTTGAGTCGGCAAGGAAGTTGGCTATGCCCATGTCGATGCCGGCTACGCTGCCCGTCGCCGCAAGCGGCTCAGGGGCTGTCTGCTCGGCGGTCAGGATGACGTACCAGCGCTTGCCTTCGCGCTTGACCGAGACCGTCTTGACCTTGCCCACCACGGGCCGGTGCTGGTGCACCTTGACGTGCCCGACGCCCTGAAAACGGACACGGGTCACGGGGTCGTGCGGCGTGGAGTCCCACCGGCAGCCGTCCCCGTCCTTGGGGAACTCCACCGTGTCGAACCGCTTTCCCGGCCGGAAACGTGGATAGCCCGGCTTGTCTTTGGCCTTGATGCGGCGGAAGAACGCGGCGAACGCCTTGTCCAACCGGCGAAGCGTCGCCTGCTGCGACGAGAACGACCAACGGCCCTGACGCTCCGGATCGAACGCCCGGATGTCCTTGAGCTGCGCGGACTGCTGCCCGTACCGGATCGTCGTCTTCGAGACGTGCCGGTAGGCGTCACGGCGCTCCTGGAGCGCAGCATTTTAGAGGGAGCAGTGATCACGCAGCATCTCGACGAGTGCGCCTTGCTGGCCCACGGTGGGCCGCATAAGGAACTTGTACGCACGGATCATCCGGCCCACCCCCCCTTTTCGGCCAGCCTCGGCGATCATACGACGCTTGGTGTATGTCACCACGCTGGATCCCAAACCCCGATATGCGCACGGGACGGCACGTCGCCCACAACCTCCACGCTCACTTGGTGTTCGTCACCAAGTACCGGCGAGGCGTCTTCGATGACGCCTTGCTGAAGCGGTGCGAAGAGATCATGCGGGAGGTGTGCGGCAAGTTCGTGGTGGAGCTACGGGAGTTCAACGGGCGAAGCCGATCACGTACACCTGCTCGTGCACTACCCGCCGAAAGTCGCCCTGTCGAAGCTGATCAACAGCCTCAAGGGCGTCAGCTCCCGGTACCTCCGGGCCCAGTACACCGGCCGGATCAACCGCATCGGGATGGGATCGGTGTTCTGGTCCCGCTCCTACTTCGCGGGTTCCTGCGGTGGTGCACCGCTGACCGTCATCCGGCAGTACATCGAGGGCCAGAAGCGGCCCGTCTGACCGTCACCACGGAGGCGGAGCGCACTCCGGCGCTGCGCGCCTCCGGGCCGAGGATGCGTTTCCCTCCCCGGCTGAAGCCGGGGATACCCACGCAAGATCAACGGATGGCCGGTTGCCCACCTGCCCGTCCTGCACGGGCGGCCACGTGGAACACCGCCCCGCGGTTCGGCGCACGGTGCGCCTCGGAAGTTCAGTCACCGGCTTCGGCCGGCTGCACGGAGTCGCGGTCGGCCTCGGTGAGGGGGAGCTCCGCACGCAGGGTGGTTCCCGCTCCGTGCGGACTCTCGACGGAGATCCTGCCGCCGAGCGCCGCGACGCGGTCCTTGAGGCCGACGAGACCGGTGCCGCGGACGAAGTCGGCACCGCCGACGCCGTCGTCGTGTACGCACAAGCCCAGTACCCCGTCGGTGGCCTCGACCGTGACCCGGACGGCCGAGGCCTGCGCATGCTTGACGGCATTGGTCAGTGCTTCGCAGACGACGTAGTACGCGCTGACCTGGATCCGCATGGGAATGCTGGTGTCGGTGTGCACCACGAGATCGACCGGCAGGGAGGAACGCCGAGCGAGCGCCTTGAGCGCGGGAGTGAGACCTCCTCTGGCGAGGATCGAGGGGTGGATGCCGCGCGCCATCTCGCGCAGCTCGTCCAGCGCATCCGTCAGCTCGGTGGTGACATGGTCCAGTCTTGTTCGCAGTTCCTCCGACTCGGGCGGCACTTTCGTCCGCGCCGCGCCCAGGAGCAGCACGAGCGAGACCAGCCGTTGCTGGACGCCGTCGTGGAGGTCGCGCTCGATGCGCCGACGGGTCTCGTCGGCCGCGCTGACGATGCGGGCGCGCGAGGCGGTCAGCTCGGCACGGGCTTCGGCGTTCTCGACGGCGGTGGCGACGAGCTCGGTGAAGCTGGTGATCTGTGACTCCGTGTTCGCCGGGAAGGGCTCCTCGCTGTTCCTCGACGCGGCGATCACGCCCCACAGCCGCCCGGCAACCCTGATCGGGCAGCCGACCGACGAGCGGATACCGAGCGCACGCGCCTCCTGCGCGATCGCGCCTGTGGCGTCCGCGAAGGTCTTGATCCGGGCCGCACCGCCGTTGTGCCGGACCTCCCGGGCGATGCTCGGCCCGTTCAGGTCGAAGCGCTTGCCGACAGTCAGGGGGTCCGGCACCCCGCTCCGGCTCCAGGCGGCGACGCCGGTAACGGTGCCGTCCGCCTCGTAGCGCTCCATACGGGCGAGATCGGCACCGCAGAGCCGGCCGACCTCGCGGGTGACGGCCTCGAAGACCTCCGAAGCCGGAGCCGACCGGGCGACCAGTGTCGCGACCCGGCGCAACGCGGACTGCTCCTCCGTCAGGCGTGCCGACGCCAGTGCCGCCCGCCGTAGTCGGGCCGCCAGCTCTCCCACCACCGCGGCCGTGAGGAGGAAGACACCCAACGCGACTGCGCTGTCGGAATCCGCAAGCTCGAACGAGTAAAACGGGGGGACGAACAGGTACGCGTAGGCCAGCACGCTCAGCACCGACGTGAGCAGTGCCAGCCCTGTGCCCCATATGACGGCGACAGGGAGAACCGCCAGCAGGTAGAGCACCAGGAGGTGCAGCGGCGAGATGTGTCTCCCGAGGAGCGCGACGATGGCGGTTGTCGCAGCCACCAGCGCGACGCCGGCGAGCAGACCGTCCAACCACCGCCGAGCCGGCAAACGCACCCGGCGCCGAGCCATCGCGTCGCTTCCTTGGTCGAACCTGACGGACACGGTTAACCAAAGTGTGACATATCGCACTGGCGGGCGGAGGCGGCGTGATCGGGCGCGGCCGTCCTGGACTGCGCACTGCCCGCCCGGTTCGACAGGCCCCAGCTGGATGCGGCAGGTCCCACCGGGATGTGGACGGTGGCACCGGAGCCGGCCCTTCGTCCGCGTGAGCGGGGCTTGCGCGCCGAGTTCGCCCATCGGCGCCAGTCCTTCGGCACCGTGTCGCTGTCCGGCCGTGGACGGTGCGGTCAGCGCAGCACGAGCAGAACGGCCAGCGCGATGAGCAGCGAGTCGATGCGGTCCAGCAGACCGCCGGAGCCGGGCAGCCAACGGCCGGCGTCCTTGGCCTGTGCACCTCTTTTGATCATGGATTCCAGAAGGTCGCCCATCGGGCCGCCGACCGCCACGGCAACCGCCATCGGCCAGCTCAGCGCGGACAGTACGGCGAGCACGCCGAGGCCGGCTGCGGACCCGGTCAGAGTCCCGCTCCACCTTTTGGCCGGCGACAGTGGTGACAGCGCCGGTCCGCCCAGCCGGCGACCGGCGAAGTACGCCACGATGTCGGCGATCGAGACCGCGACGAACAACACGAGCGCGCTCGCCCCGAGCGGCACCAAGGCGGCCAGCACACTCAGCCAGGCCAGCCCGAGCAGGCCGGCGGAGAGCCGTCGCAGGCCGTGGTCGGCGTCGCCGGCCAGGAGCGGCACTGCGGCCACTGCGAGAGCCCCGATGGCGACCATCCGGAGCACGGATCCGGGCGCCAGCCAGGCGGCCATCACCACGCCTGTCACCGCCGCGGCCAGTACCAAGCGGTCTGCCCGGCCCAGCCGCATCAGCCCGCCGAACTCCATCACCGCAATCACCCCCACCATGACAGCGACGGCCGCGGCGCCCGGACGGCCCAGCCAGAACGCACCGGTGACCAGAGGCACTCCGGCTGCCCAAGCGCACCACCGGACCATCAGCTCACGCCGCCGGGACACGGCCACCGCGATGCCGCCCAGCGCCAGCGCCCCACCGAGGTGGGGCGCCAGGGAAGCCACGGTGATCACCGAGCGGATCCGGTGGCGGGAACGCCCGCAGACGTCGCAGCGAGCGAGGCCGAACCCGTCCGCAGAACCTGCAGGGCGCTCTGGCACGCGGCCACGATGCGCGCGTTCTCGGCGGTGTCCCTGACCGCGATGCGCACGGTGCGCCCCTGGTACTCCGGTGACAACGGTGACAGGTCGCGCAGGTATACGTCGTGGCGGCGGCACTCGTCGACGAGTTGGGCGGCGCTCGGTCCGCCGGGCGGCAGAGTGACGGTGAGGAAGTTCGCCACGGACTCCTCGACCACCACGCTCTCGTCCAGCTCGGTCAGGGCGGCGGCCAGTTGCCGGCGCAGCGCGTGGGTGCGAAGCCAGCAGTCGCTGTAGTACGCCGGGTCACGCAAGGCTGCCACCGCGGCCAGCTGCGCCGGGAGGCTGACCGGCCAAGGTGGCGTCCATCGGCGTAGCCGCGCCGCGGTGATCGGCTCGGCAACCAGGTACGCGGCCCGCATACCGGATAGTGCGTACATCTTGGACAACGAGCTGCAGACAACCACCCGGGGGTCCGTCGCGGCCAGGCCGACGAGTGACTCCGTCAGACCGGCATAGCCCAGGTACGCCTCGTCGATCCACCAGCGGGTCCGGCCCGGTGCGGCGGCGATCAGCGAGCGCAGCTCTGCGGCCGGCGCGTGGCGTCCGGTCGGGTTGTTCGGGTTGACCACCACCACGAGGTCGTATCGGCCGCTCTTGACGGCAGCCGACAGCCGGGCCGGATCGATCCGCCAGCCGTCTTCGCGACGCAACCGGAACCGGTCCACCCGGCAACCGATCACCCTCTCCGTGACATGGGCGTACTCGCCGTAACCGGGGTCCGTGAGAAGCACCCTGCTTCCCGGGGTCAGCCACTGCCCGAACGCCCTGTAGATCAAGTCGGACGAACCGGCGCCGACCGCGAGAGTCTGAGCCGGCAGCGCCCGGGCCGTGGCGATTTCCGCCAGCAGGCCCTCGGCGCCGGCCGGTGGCGAGGTCCGGGCGGCCCAGGCCGGATCCTCCGCGAGCGCCGCCCGCACCCCGGGTGCCGGCGGGAACCATGCGTCCAGTACGTCGGCGGCGACTACCTGGTGGCGCCGGCGCAGTGTGCGGAAGTCCGTGCCGATGGCGGTGAACGAGGCGCCGCCGTGCTCGCAGCCGTCCGGCCCAGGTGCGAACGGCATGTCCAGCCGCCAGTCCACTGCGGACCGCAGACGCTCCAGCAGGGTTCGGTAACGGCCCGTCGTCACCTTCGTCAGCTCGGTCACGCTGCCGGTCAGCACCTCGAACGTCAACGCACCGCTGTGCACGGTACGGCCGACCGGGCGCAGGCCGGCGGCCAGGTACATGGTGAGCAGCTCGGTGCGTCCCATCGCCACCACCCGGCGACCGCCGCGGGCGGCGATCCAGCGCAGCGCCGCGTACATCAGCAGGGGCGCCGCTGCGGTGGTCCGCCAGCGCGGCTCGACGGTGAGGATGCGCACCTCGAACAGATCGCTCTCGATAAGCAGCGGCAACTCGTCGCGGGTCAGGTACTTGTCCAGCGCGTACCGCCCCAACCAGGGCGGAGTCAGGCTGACAAAGCCGATACGGGCCGCCCCCCGCGCCGCGACCAGGTAGACGTTGTCGCCGTCCAGCCCGTCGCGAAGCCGCCCGGCCGGGTTCGGCTCATGCTGGCCCAACTCCTGTGCATACACTCGGTGACGCAGGTCGTGGATCCACTCGAGATCCTCCGGAGTGGCAGTACGCAGCTGTAGGTCGCGGCCCATAAGCACCTCTCTCGCGGGGCACTCCATCGTGGGCGACACGGACCGGCCGGGTGAGGGGCCAAGTGACGCAGTCGGCTGAGTACGCGTACTCAGGCGCAGCCGCGCTCCACGTGCCGGCGTGCGCGGGACCATTCGGACGCCTGATGGTGGCGCCGCACTCCGCCGGTCCGCACGCTGGACATGGACGGGCCGCCTGCACAGCGTGGCGGCAGGACTCCGGGAGGATCTGTGACCGCTTCTTCGCCCGCCACCGACACACCGCCCGCCCGCTACGACGATCTGCGGGCCCTGGTGATCAACTGCACGCTCAAGCGGTCACCGGAGCCCAGCAACACCCAGGGACTCATCGACCGCAGCACCGCCATCATGGACGCACAGGGAGTGCGGACCGATGTGGTACGGGCCATCGATCACGACATCGCCACCGGCGTGTGGCCCGACATGACCGAGCACGGCTGGGAGACGGACGCCTGGCCCGACCTCTATCAGCAGGTCCTGGCGGCCGACATTCTCATCCTGGCAGGTCCCATCTGGCTGGGTGACAACAGCTCCGTGATGAAGCAGGTGATCGAACGCCTTTACGCATGCTCCAGCTTGCTCAACGAAACCGGCCAGTACGCCTACTACGGGCGAGTCGGCGGTTGCCTGATCACCGGCAATGAGGACGGTGTAAAGCACTGTGCCATGAACGTCCTCTACAGCCTGCAGCACCTGGGCTACACCATCCCTCCCCAGGCCGACGCCGGCTGGATCGGCGAGGCGGGCCCCGGTCCCTCCTACCTCGATCCCGGCTCGGGCGGTCCGGAGAACGACTTCACCAACCGCAACACGACCTTCATGACCTGGAACCTGCTGCACCTGGCGCGGGCGCTGAAGGACCTTGGCGGCATCCCCGCCTACGGCAACCAGCGCACCGCCTGGGACGCGGGCTGCCGCCGCGACTACGAAAACCCCGAGCACCGGTAGGACGCCGGCGGTGAGTGAACGCGCCGGCGGCCCGCCGGGCGGCAGGGGTCCGGTCGGTCCTTTGCTGCGGACGATGGTCCGGCGGGACCCGACGGAAGCGCACCGCGTCGCGACACCGCTGGAGCTCTTGTTCGATCTCTGTTTCGTGGTGGCCGTCGCGCAGGCCGGTGGCAGGCTGGTGCACGCCGTGGCGGCGGGGCATGCCGGGCAGGGCGTGGCCGGCTACGCCATGACCTTCTTCGCCGTCTGGTGGGCCTGGATGAACTTCACCTGGTTCGCCTCCGCGTACGACACGGACGACGTGCCCTACCGGCTCACCACGTTGGTGCAGATCGCGGGCGTCCTCATCCTGGCTGCCGGGGTGCCGCGCGCCTTCGACCGCACGGACTACTCCATCGTCCTGATCGGCTACGTGGTGATGCGGCTGGCCTTGACGACCCAGTGGGTCAGGGCGGCCCGCAGTGAGCGAGGCGGCGCCCGAGTCACCGCCCTGCGGTACGCCGTCGGCGTCGTCCTGGTACAGATCGGCTGGGTGGCGTTCGGGTTCCTGCCGCACACGGACGTCAAGGTGTGGGTGTTCGTTGTCCTCGCGGCCGCGGAACTCGCCGTGCCCATGGTGGCCGAGCACCGCAGGCCCACTCCCTGGCATCCCCACCACATCGCCGAGCGCTACGGACTGTTCACCCTGATCGTCCTGGGCGAGACGGTCGCCGCCGCGACGGTGGGCGTCCAGGGGGCTCTCGACAGGGGCAGTTCGACGAGACTGCTTCCGATCGCCGCGGGGGGCCTGCTGATCGTGTTCGCCGCCTACTGGATCTACTTCGTCGTGCCCATCCACGAGCACCTGCGGACCGGCCGACGTGCTTTCCTGTGGGGATACGGGCACTACCTGGTCTTCTCCACGGCCGCCGGTATCGGCGCCGGACTCGAAGTGGTGATCGAGCAGGTGATCGGCCAGGCCCACGTCGGCGCCACCAGCGCCGCCGCCTCGGTCACCGTCCCGACGGCAGGATTCGTCTTCTTCACCTGGCTTCTGCACGCGCGCCACCACCAGCCGTCACCGCGGCAGCAGGCTGTCCTCCCGCTGACCGCGGTCGCGATCCTGGCCTGCACGTTCGCAGGCTCGTGGGCGGTGCTGCTCGCCGGATTCGTCGCGGCGCTCAGCGTGGCCGTCTCCTTGATCCAGCACCACCGCATCACCCGGTCATCAGAGGCTGCAACCATGCCCTGAGCTTGTTCCAAGTGGCCCGACGGAGATCCGTCAGGTCTTCCCACCGCTCCCATCGCTCCCACCGGGCCGCTCGAGCGAGCCGCCCGCCGGTGCCGCAGCAAACATCACGTCTCGAACCCTCGTAGCGCACGCGGTGAGGCTCCGAGTTCGCGTCGGCACGCCTTGTTGAACGCCTGGAGGTCGGGGATGCCGACGGAGGCTGCGACGGCGGAGATGGAGAGGGTCGAGGCGCGCAGCAGATGATGGGCGCGGTCGAGTCTCCGGCTGCGGATGTAGCCGACGACCGTGTCGCCGGTCGCGGCGCGGAACAGCCGCGTCAGGTGGTTGTGCGAGACCCCCGCGGCCCGGGCGACACCGGGCACGGTGAGCGGCGTGGCCAGGTGCGACTCGATGTAGGCGATGGCCGTGCTGACCGCAGGGTGTGGATGGGGTCTCTCGGTGGCCGGAGCCAGGTGGGCGATGCGCCACAGAGCGGTCCAGATCTCGGCTCTGGTGCGCTGCGGATCGCGGGGCAGAGCGGTGACCGCCTGCCGCAACAGGGAGTCCAGGGCCGGGAGTTCCGGGCCGGCGTCCTGGACGACGGGCACGGTGCGGGAAGGCCCGGCGGCCACGATGCGCAGGTGTGCGTAAAGATGCTCGGAGCGGCCCCGGTAGCGGTAGCGGACCGTGACCCCGGGCGGTACGAGACTCACGCGGCCGGGTCGGATGGTGAACGGAGAGCCGTCGACGTCGAGTTCGGCGTCGTACCGGTACAGGTGCAGCTGCCACAGCTCAGGGAGCCGGAAGACGTCGGTACGGCTCACGACACCATGGACGCCGACGCCGGCGTTCGCCACGACGGGCGGTTCACCGAGCTGGAGCTCCGTCTCGAGCATGGTGAAAAGCTACCAGTAGTGGTGAGCTGCGCCCACGCGTCGGGCGGCGATTGCTCCCTACGGTGGCGGCATGGCAGACATCCCATTGCTGAGCTCGGTCGAGATGGCCCACTTCGTCGCGCACGGCTCGTTGCGCCTCGACGCCGTCGTGCTCCCGGACATGAACGAGGAGGGGATCGGGGTCCTTCGCAACGGTGTCCCCGATGTGCCCTACGGCAGCAGCGTTCAGGACGCCTATCCGGACGGATCGTTCGTCCGGCGTCTGATCGAGCTTCCTGCCGTGGCCGGGGCGCTGTATTCCCTCGTCGGCCCCGGGCCGAGCGTCGACCACCACGCCGTGCACGTGCGCGAGCCCCACGAGGGGCGGGCCCAGCCGCTCCACGGCGACGCGATCATCGATGTGCGCACGGACGCCTTCGACGTCCAGTTGATGTACTACCCACAGGACGTGACGCTTGCCATGGGCGGCACCCTCAGCGTGCCCGGCAGTCATCTGCGGCGTACGAACGAGTCGGACACCGGCCGCTACCAGAACCTGCGCGGTCAGTCCAGGCTCGTCTGTCCGGCCGGCACTGTGGTGTTTTTGCACCACGGACTCTGGCACGGTGGGCGGCGCAACGACAGTGACGTGAGCCGCTACATGTTCAAGATCCGTTTCAATCCGACGGTGCGGCAGCGCCGCCTCTGGGATACCTCAGACCTCGACGACCCACGTGTCGCCGAGAACCTCAGCGCCCACTTCCCCTGGTACGAGCCCGCCACCGCACGCCTGGAGTTCTACAACCGCGTCCTGCTGTGGCGCGCCCTCACCGGGGACGACTCCTTCGACCTCGAGCACTGGGTGACCCGGGTCTCCAACCGTCCTCAGAAGGATGCAGTATGAACGTCCGTCAGCAGGTTCTGGTGCTCTACCTGGCCACCTCGGCGCTGGATTCCGAGACCGTGGGCTGGGCGCGTTACGACGGCACGGCACGGACGTCGCCCACGACCGGGGACGGCGACGAACCGCCGTACAAGTCGGGCGTGCATGCCCTGGAGGACGGCTGGCGGCTGTTCCAGGCCGCCCAGTTGATCCCGCCCTATCCGGGACACGAGTACGACGTGTCGTTTCTCAAGCACGAGTTCTTCTTCGAGAAGCTCCTGGAAGCGGACGCGGGAGAGGGGACTGCGCGGACGGAGTCCTCCCGGTAGTGTCCGCGTCTCGTGCCATGAGGGCCGGGTGCGACCGCGGCACCGATCAGCTGATTGCGCTCGGCCGTGGTCTCGCTCCGTCCGCCGCCATCACAGCACCGCCACCGGGGTGACCGGTGAGCCGGTGCCGCCGGGGATGTTCAGGGGGGCCACGACCAGCAGGAACTCGTAGCGACCGGCGTGCGCGCAGGCAGCGGAGAGCGCTTCGAGATCGAGGTTGTCCAGCAGGGGGACGCCCATGGCGGTGATGGCCAGGGCGTGCACGGGGGAGTGCAGCCCCTCGACGGGCGAGGGCCGCACGTCGCTGTCGCCGTCGCCGCCGAGCAGGGCGATCCCGCGTTGGGCCAGCAGGGGCATCGCGTCCACGTGGAGCCCGGCGCTGGCGGCGTCGGGGTTCCAGGCGCCCAGTTCGGCGCGGCGGCGGAAGTGACCGGAGCGCAGCAGGACCGCGTCCCCGTCGCCGATGGTCACCCCGAGGGCCTTCTCGGCAGCGCGTACGTCTCCGGCGCGGACAGCCGTGCCCGGCTCCAGCCAGTCGATGCCGAGCACGGCGGGCATGTCCAGCAGGACCCCCTTGGCGACCAGGGGGCCGAGGGCCGAGACCGACCCGAAGCGGGCGCCGGCGGTGCCGACGACTTCCCGGGCGGTGTGCCCGTCGTAGAGCTGCCCGCGGTAGGCGATGTGGGAGAGGGCGTCGAGGTGGCTGACGCCCTTGCCGTGGTAGTCGGCGGCGATGAAGTCCTTGTGGCAGGACGGCTCGGGGGCCTCGACGTCCCCGAGGTCGGACATGTAGTGCAGGGCCGGCTTGCCGTTGTCCGGGCCTGGCACCGTGTTCCAGGGCAGCGCCAGCGGGACGGTGGTGCCGGTGCGCACGAGGCCTGTGGCCCGCCGGGTGTGCTCCGGGGTGACCCGGTTCCAGGCGCCGCGGTCGGCGTCCTCCGGGGACCAACGGCCCCAGGCGCGTACGGTGTCGAAGAGGGTGTCGAACTCCTGCCGGGTGAGGGCAGGGCCGTTGTCCGGAGCGGATTTCCGCAGGGAGTCCGGGGCGGGGCCGGATGCCGAGCGGGAATCGTGCGGGTTGCTGTTCATTGCTCGGCGCTCCAAGGCTCAGAGGGGTGTCGTCGGCCTGCCCGGCGGGCGCTCTACGGTCCAAGGGCCCTCGGGGGACCGGGGGCCCGGTCAGGCTCGACGTTGCATGTGCGTACGCCGACGGCATTGTCCACGTCCGGTGACGCGCCGGCGGCTCAGGACGCGTGGGACTCGAGGGTCGAGCCGAGGGACATGGCGAAGTTCAACGAGTAACTGGTACCGCGGTTGTCGCCTGTCCGAACAGGTGGATCGTCTCGCCTGCTCGTCGAACTCCGTCGTGCAACCATGACGGCTGCTCAGGGCAGCGAGAGATCACCGGACTTCTCGCGGTGGCGGCGATGCCTGGCCGCCTTGGTGCTGTTGCCGCAGCGCTGCATCGAGCACCATTTCCGGGGCCTTCCCTGCGCGGAGTCGAGATAGAGCATCCTGCAGATCTGGGAGTCGCACTCGCGCAACCTCTGCCGTTGTATCGGATCCGAGATCAGCGTGATCAGGTCTCGGGCGATCAGCGAGAGCAGCGCCGGAGCCGACAGCCCGGGACTGCTTGCCGCGGTGGGAAGGCCATCGGCGTCCGACTCGAGCTGGGGGGCCGGCGGGGGCACCCGGGCCAACTGGTTCAGGAGCCGCACCGACTCCTCCCGGGGGGCGTGGCGGTGGAGGTGTCCCACCGCGACGTCGTACGCGCAGGCCCGCAGTTCGTGGAGGGCCTCGAGCAGCCCCGCCAGGTCTTCGTCCGGGTGAACGGCGACCCGGACCCCCTCGCACCAGGCCCTGAGCCGCTCGATGTCGCCCATCCGTTCGATCGGCGTGAACGGGCGGCGCCCGACCGTGGCGATGAGGTTCAACGACAGGGATCCGGCGTCGAAGCGGAGTTCGCGGAGTTGTGCCGTGACCCGGGTGCGCCGGCCGTCCTGTGCTCCTTCGACCATGGGACTATAGTAACCCTGTAAAAGGTTACTAAGGGAGGTGGAGCCGTGGACACGCGTCGCCCCGCTCCCGGCTTTTTCCGGTCCACCGCGCCGGGGAGCGGTCCGGGAGTCCGTGGTGAGCACGGCCTTCGCGCTGCAGCAGGCTTCTACCGCCCGCGACACCTGGGATCTTCGAGTCCGATTCCTTGCGACCGCGACAGATCGACGGCAAGAGGCGCGGCCGCGCCGGTCGGCGAGCAACGAGCGGCCCTGCCAGGAGCGGGAGCCCGGCACGATGTACGTCATCTCCGGTAGGGGAAGGGAACACGTCATGCGCATAGCCGTCGTGGGGGCAGGCGGTGTCGGGGGCTACTTCGGCGCCCGGCTCGCCGCAGCGGGCCACGAAGTCACCTTCGTCGCTCGGGGCCGTCATCTGGAGGCCATACGGGAACGCGGTCTGCTGGTACGCAGCCCGCTCGGTGACCTCAAGGTCCCGGCGACGTCGGTAGTCGCCACCATCGCGGAACTGGAACCCGCCGATGTGGTGCTCGTCGCCGTGAAACTGTGGGACACCGAGGACGTCGCGGCCCAGCTGGCCGATGTCGTGCACGAAGGGACCCGTGTCATCTCCCTGCAGAACGGTGTCCGCAAAGACGCAGTCCTGCGCCGGCACCTGCCGACGCAGGCCGTGTGGGGCGGCGTCTGCTACATCTCCGCCGTCATCGAGGAGCCGGGAATCGTCTCCCACCGCGGCGCAATGCAAAAGGTGGTGTTCGGTCCCTACGACGGCGTGGACACCCCTCGGGCCGGCGACTTCCTCGACGCGTGCGTCTCCTCCGGCATCGAGGCAGAGCTCAGCTCGGACATCGAACGGGTCATCTGGGAGAAATTCGTCTTCCTGGTGGGGCTTTCGGCGACGACCACCGCCGTACGTCAGCCCATAGGGGTGATCCGCTCCGACGTCCACTGCCGGGAACTGCTGCGCGATGTGATGGCCGAGGCCGTACAGGTCGGCCGTGCCGCCGGAGTGGGTCTCGATCCGCAGTTCGCCGACGAGCGGCTGGCGTTCTGTGACACCCTGCCGGCCGCGATGACGTCCTCGATGCACAACGACCTGACGCAGGGGAACCGACTGGAACTGCCCTGGCTCAGTGGCAGCGTCGTCACCCTCGGCCGCGAGTTCGGGATCCCGACACCGCGCAACCGGACGATCGCCGATATTCTGGCCCCCTACGAGCTGGGACGACCCGATTCGGAGCGCTGACCCGCACGGCTCGAGCAGTCGCGGATCCGGCGCCCGCCGGCTCTGGTCGACCTGAGCCGCCGGCCGGTGGGTGGCTCCGTGCCGCCGGGCCCGGGCGGCGGCCGGGGCCGGGGGCACGGAGTGTCTCAGCCGCGCAGTGTCGCGACCGGGCTGTTGTACGCCTCCGCCGTCAGTACCGGGTGCCGCGACGAGCAGGCCCCGTCGGCCAGGACAGGCGGACCGTCCGGGACTCGCCGGGCAGCAGCCACAGGTAGTTGTCGCTGTACAGCGTCGGCAGCACGCGTCGGCCGTGCGCGTCCTCCAGCAGCGAGAGCCGGACCATGGCGGCCACCACCGAGCCCTGGTTGCGGATCACCGCCGTCAGCTTCTGACGGTCACTGGAGGGCTTCCCGGCCGCCCCCCGGTGATCGCGCCTGTCAGCCTCACCTGCTTCACCTTGTTCAGAGCCCGCAGCGCGGCGGCCTCGCGGTAGCGCCAGTAGGTGTTCCGTGACAGCTCCCTGCCCCGGGAGTCCTCCAGGGTCAGCCGCAGCAGGTGCAGGTCCGGCAGGTCATCCGTTCACGCGGCGGTGAACACCTCAGCGCGCGGTGGCCTTCTGGTGCAGGGCGAGGTCGGTGCCGGGGTCACCGCTGTCGATGACACCGAACGACCACAGGGAGTTGCCCCAACTCGTGTTGCGCAGCCAGCAGTCGAGACGCACATGCCGTGCGGTCCGCCGGTCGAAGTCCTCGACCTGAAGGTCGGCGTTGCCGTTGTTGAACGGCGGCGGCACCGCCCCGTTGTCCACCGACTTCACGTCGGTCCAGTCCGAGCCGTTCCAGGAGACCTGGATGACGAAGGACTTCGCGTACGCCTGCTCCCAGGTCAGGTCGACCCGGTCGAAGGACTGGACGGAGCCGAGGTCGACGCTGATCCACTGGTCGTCCTCGTAGGCGGAGGGCCAGCGGGTGCCGGCGTCACCGTCGGTGGCATTGGCCGCGCCGTTGCTGTCCTGATCGGTGCTCGACGCGTCGGCGTGGGCATGCAGCGCGAGGTCGGTGCCCGGCCGGGTGCTGTCCCCGACGGACAGGGTCCACAAGGAGCAGCCCCAGGCCGTGGCCCGGGTCAGGCATCTGATGCGGACGTGCTGGGCCTGCTGCCGGTCGAACGTCACGGTCTGCGTGTAGGCGTCGCCGGACGCGGTGAACGCGAGCGGCACCTCGTACTCGTAGCCGAACTGCCGGATGCCGAAGCGCGTGGCGCGCCGGTCGCTCTCCTGGCCGGCCACCGAGGCGGTGAGCGTGAGATCGTGCAGGTCGGCCTCGCCCAGACCGTTCGGCCACCACAGTCGGGGGTCGCGCAGCCTCAGCTGCTGGAAGGCGTCCGGGGCGAAGACGACGTCCGGGCTCTCGCCCGCCTTCACGGTGACGTCCTCGACACTCGCACCCCGTCGAAGGCGGCCGTGACCGTCGCCCGGTGGTCGGCGGTGTCCGCGTTGCGTACCGGGACGACGATGGTCAGCTCGGCCACCGACACATCCGGCAGCGCGGGCAGCACGGTGTCCACGCGTGGGTCGCCGATGACGACGTGTCCGACGCCTGCCGCAGTAGGAATGACAACGCGTTGCCAAAGGCTGGGTTGTGCGGCGCCTCATGTCAACCCCTGGTGCGTGGATCCACGTTGTGACCGCCCCGGCGTCGGCGTCGGACCTAGATAATAAATTAGGAATTAATATTGACAGGGTTTCGGACACGGGCCACAGTCTTCGCCGTGGTGCCGGGCCTCACCTCTCAGGTGCAGTCCGGCCACGTCTTCGCGCTTCCAACTACCGGGAGAGGCACTTGACTTCCCAGTTGTCGACACAGAGACCCCTGCGGCACCGGTCCTCGAGGTTGGTTCTCGCGGCTGCGACAGCGGTCGTACTGACCGCCTCCGCAACCTCCCCGGCCATGGCGGACACTTCCGCCGACCAGGGGGCGCCCGCCTACTACGACAGCGGTCTGGCCCCAACGCCCTACATGGGCTGGAACACCTACTACGGGCTCGGCGCGCCGACCGAGAAGGAGGTGCGCGCCGTCGCCGACGAGATCGTCAGCAGCGGACTGCGGGACAGCGGCTACGACATCGTCTGGCTGGACGGCGGCTGGCAGGCCGACAACCCACGCGACGCGCAGGGCCGGTTGGTCGCCGATCCCGAGCGCTTCCCCTCCGGCATCCCCGCCCTGGTCTCCTATCTCCACAAGCGGGGCCTGCGGGCGGGCATCTACACCGACGCCGGCACCTACGACGGCGGCAAGAGCTGCGGGCTGGGCAGCAGGGGCCACTACGACGAGGACGCACGGCGGTTCGCCGACTGGAGGATCGACGCCATCAAGGTCGACTTCCTGTGCGGGATCGGCGCCAAGCTTGATCCGGGGCCCGCGTTCAAGGAGTTCAGCGACGCCGTCGCCAAGTCGGGCCGCAGGATGCTGCTGAACCTGTGCAACCCGCTCACCGACGACTGGGGGCTTCCGCACACGCCCGAGCAGGACGCGCACAACACCTACGCCTACGCCCCGACGATCGCGGACTCCTGGCGCACCGGCACGGACATCGCCTGGGGCACGCCGAGCCCGGGGGAGTGGCCCAACATCCTGCGCAACATGGACGCCAACGCCTGGCACCCCGAGGCACAGGGGCCCGGCCACTACAACGACCCCGACTACCTCATCCCCATGCGCCGCATGGCCGACGGGAACCTGGAACTGACCCAGGAGGAGTCCACCACCCAGTTCGTGATGTGGGCCGAGATGGCCTCCCCGCTCATCCTGGGTTCCGACCCGCGCACTCTGTCCCCGTCGATGATCGACACCCTGCGCAACCCCGAGATCATCGCCGTCGACCAGGACCCGCTGGGCATCCAGGGAGTCCGGGTCGCCACGGATTCCGTCGGCGACGTCTACAGCAAGGTGCTCGCCGGTCAGGGCCGGCGCGCGGTGGTCCTGCTCAACCGGTCCGACCGGCCCGCCGAGCGCACCGTGGAGTTCGCCGACGCCGCCCTCGGCGGGCCCGTCACGGTACGTGATCTGCGGGCACGCGCCGACCGCGGTACACACACCGGTTCGTACACCGTCGAAGTCCCCGCCCACGGCGCCGCGTTCCTCGCGCTCACCGGGCAGGATGCGCTGCCCGGCACGAGCCTGGGGCAGAAGTCCTCGGCCGGCCCGGCCGTGGTGCGCGACGGCGACACGCTGACCACCTTCTTCCGCGGACCGCGCGGAACACTCGTCCAGCACACGGCGGAGGGCACGCGTCCCGCCCGGACCAGGGACCTCGCGGGCCCGGTCGCGGGACGGATCCTCGGCCAGCCCGCCGCCTACGCCTCCGCCGGGGGGCGTATCGACGTCTTCGTCCGCGGAGCCGACGACCACGCCTACCGGAGGGTCTTCTCCAGCGGGCGCTGGGGTGACTGGCAGGACCTGGGCGGGCGGTTGACCGACGCGCCGACCGTGGCCTTCACCGATCCCGCGCACTGGACGCTCGTCGCCCGCGGTGCCGACGGACGCATCGTGCAGCGCGGACCCTCGTCCGGCTGGTCGTCGCTCGGCGCGCCCGGTGACCGGCCGACGTACGGCAGGCCGTCCGCGGCCGTCGACAGCGATGGGCGCGTCCATGTCGCCGTACGCACCGCCGCCGACGATGTGTGGACCATGTCACGGGACGCGTCGGGACAGTGGTCGGGCTGGACCTCGCTCGGCGGCACGGTGAGCGGCAGCCCGACGCTCGTCGCCGTGGGCGACGGCGTCGTGCTGTACGCGCGGGCGGCCGACTACACACTGTGGCAGCAGCGGTACGACGGCGGGGCGTGGCAGGGCTGGACCAAGCGGCAGGAGTTCCCCAGTGCGGCCTTCGACGGCGCGCTCGGGGCGGTCGCCGGCCCGGACGGCTCGGTCGACGCGGTGTTTCGTGGCGTCGACGGCTACGTCCACACAACACAGTTCAAATAAATTACTAATAGATCTTGACGTGGCGAGTCCGCCACGCGACTCTGGTTCCGCCGCGGGTGGGGCCCGGCCGTCAGGAGGGCCGGGCCCGCCGTGCGGAGCCGCAGGGAGCCTCCATGACGAACCACCTGCCCAGCCGCCGGCGCTTGCTCGCCGGACTCGGAGCCGCCGGGGCGACGGCACTGCTCAGCAGCTGCGTCACCTCCACCTCCTCCGCCAAGTCCTCCTCCCAGGGCGCGGTGACCCTCCAGTCCAACCTGTCCGCACCACAGGCCAAGACCGCGATGGAGGACCTGGTCGCCGCCTACGGCAAGAAGGGGTCCGGGCGCGTCAGTCTGAACACCGTGGCCGCGGAGACCTTCCGCACCCAGCTGCCGACCTATCTGACCTCCGCCAACCCGCCGGACGTGTACACCTGGTACCCCGGCTCGGTGGCGGATGCCTACGCGAAGAAGAACCTGCTGCTCGACCTCGACGACGTCTGGAGCTCGTCGCCCGACCTCAAGCGGTATCCGAAGGCGCTGAACAGCCTGTGCACCGCGAGCTCCGGCAAGAAGGTCTTCGTGCCCGCCACCTACTACTGGTGGGGCATGTTCTACCGGAAGTCGAACTTCGCCAAGTGGGGCGTGAGCGAGCCCACCAACTGGGACGAGTTCCTTGACCTGTGCGACAAGCTGAAGGCCAAGGGCGTTGCACCGATCGGGCTCGGCGCGGGCGGCGGCACGGCGTGGGTGGCCTCGGCCTGGTTCGACTACCTCGACCTCCGCATCAACGGCGCCACCTACCACCGGGAACTCCTCGCGGGCAAGCACCGCTTCGACGACCCCGAGGTGCGCAAGGTCTTCGACCGCTGGCAGGAGGTGCTGCCGTACTTCGATCCCAACGGCACCGCCGTGGCCTTCCAGGACGCCACGACCTCCCTGCTCAACGGCCGCAGCGGCATGATGCTCATCGGCACCTTCTTCGCCGACGCCGCTCCCAGGAGCGCCCTGGACGACATCGACTTCTTCCGCTTCCCCGTCATCGACAGCAAGATCCCGCTCGCCGAGGAAGCCCCCACCGACGGCTACTTCGCCACCGCTCGCACCGGACACCGCGACCAGGTCTTCGACCTGATGCGCTACCTCGCCACCGCCGAGGCGCAGGAGATCTACATCAAGGGCTCGTCCGGGACCGTGCTGCCCTGCAACCCCGGTGCGAAGGACGCCGGCACCGCACTGGTGAAGAAGGGGCGCGAGCACATCGAGCAGGCGGCCGAGGTCACCCAGTTCTTCAACCGCGACTCCAGCGACGCCCTCCAGCCCACCGCCGACACCGCGCTCACCAAGTTCATCGCCAAGCCGAAGGACGTCGGCAGCATCCTCACCGACTGGCAGCGCGACGCCGAAAAGATCTGGAACGCCTGACATGGCCGTCCTGACCGCCCCGCACCGCAAGTCCCCGGCCCCGGCACCATCACGGGGCGGCACGGCCGGGGGCCCCCGTCGCACACCCCCGCTGGTCCTCGCCTTCGTCCTCGTTCCCCTGCTCGCCGAGGCCCTGTGGGTCTTCTGGCCCGCCCTGCATGGCTTCTACCTCGCCCTGACCAGCTGGGACGGCGTCTCGGCGCCGAAGTTCGTCGGACTGGGCAACTTCCGCGAGATGGCGGGCGACGACACCTTCCTCGGCGCGGCCGGCCACACCGTCCTGTGGCTGCTGCTCTTCGGCGGCCTGTCCGCCCTGCTCGGTCTGGCCGCCGCACTGCTGCTCCAGCAGGAACGCCGGGGCGTCGGCTTCTACCGCGCGGCTCTCTTCCTGCCCGTCGTCTTCTCCCTCGTCGCCACCGCCCTGGTCTGGCAGGCCATCTACCAGCCGGACGGCGTACTCAACCGGCTCCTTGAGTCGGTCGGTCTTGACAGCCTGCGCCACGCCTGGCTCGCCGACCAGGACACCGCCCTGTACGCGGTGATCGTGCCCGCCCTGTGGCGGCAGATCGGCTACGTGATGGTCCTGTACCTCGCGGGCCTGAAGGGCATCGACCCGGCACTGTACGAGGCGGCCGAGGTCGACGGCGCCGGACGCCTGCAGCGCTTCCGCCATGTGACGCTGCCCCAGCTGCGCAGTGTCAACGCCGTCGTGCTGTCCGTCATAGTCATCGACTCGCTGCGCTCCTTCGACGTGGTCTGGTCGCTGACCCGCGGCGGCCCCTACCACTCCTCCGAGCTGCTGAGCACCTACATGTACTCCACCGCGTTCCAGTCGCTGCGCCTGGGATACGGCTCCGCCCTGGCCGTCGTCATCTTCCTGCTGGCCTTCGGGGTCATCGCATCCTACCTGGTCCGGGCCTTCCGGGAGGCCGACTGATGTCCGCCGTCCACGTGCCTGTCTCCGCCACCCACCCCCGCACGTCCGCCGGCGCGCTGCGCCGCCGGCGGGCCGCCACCGCAGGTTTCCACCTCGGCGCCGGAGTCCTGGCCCTCCTGTGGCTGCTGCCCATCCTCCTGGTCCTCGTCACCAGCGTGCGGTCCTTCAACGACATCGCCGCCCACGGCCTGGGCAGCCCGCCCCGCTCCTTCACACTGGACAACTTCCGCCAGGCCTGGGTCGACGGCGGCCAGCAACGCGCCCTGATCAACAGCCTGACCGTCACCGTCCCCTGCGTCCTGCTGACCCTCGCGCTGGCGGCCATGGCGGCGTTCGCCCTCAGCCGCTACGAGATGCCCTTCCGCCGCTTCCTGCTGCTGCTCATGCTCGGCGGCAACCTGCTGCCACCGCAGATCCTGCTCATCCCGGTGTCCAAACTCAGCGAGATGATGGGCATCTACGACACCCTGCCGGCCCTGATCGGCGTGCAGATCGGCTTCGGCGTCGGCTTCTACGTCTTCGTCCTGCACGGCTTCATGCGCGCGATCCCCGCCGAGATCCAGCAGGCGGCGGTCATGGACGGCGCCGGCCCCTGGCAGATCTTCTGGCGCATCATCCTCCCGCTCACCCGACCCGCGCTCGCCGCGCTCAGCGCACTGTCCTTCACCTGGATCTTCAACGACCTGCTGTGGGCCATCACCGTGCTGCGCAGCGACACCAAGATGCCGATCACCGCCGCGCTCATCGGACTTCAGGGACAGTACGTCTCCATGTGGAACGTGATCGCCGCCGGATCCGTCATCGCCGCCGCCCCCACCGTGGCCGTCTTCCTCCGCTTCCAGCGCCACTTCGTGGCCGGCCTCAACATCGGAGCAGTGAAGTGACGTCGCAGCAGCGCTGGACCCTGCGCACCGATCACAGCAGCTACACCGTTCGGCTCTCCCCGGACGGCCCCTGGGCCGAACTCGAGGCCTGGGGACCGCACGGCGTGGAAGAGGGACCCTCGGCGCTGGACTGGTCCCACCGCACCCACTTCATCACGCCCGCCGACGCCGCCCCCGCGGAGTACCTGCCCCATGGGCTGCGTCCCTTCACCGGCGCCGACCTCGTCGCCGCACGGCCCGGCTCCGAACGCGGCGTGTGGTGGACCTTCGGGGGAGCACAGCACGAGAGCGACACCCTCCGGCTCACCTTCACCGACGACGTCTTCGGCCTGCGCACCACCCTGTGCTACGCCACCGTGCCGGGCACCGACGTCCTGCACCGCTGGACCGAACTGACCTGCACGGGCGAGGCGGAACTGCGCCTGGAGCGGCTGGACTCGGCCGCCGTGAACATCCCGGTCACCACCGGGGCCCGGCTGACGTACCTGACCGGCCAGTGGTTCCAGGAGTTCCAGCGCACCCAACTCGACCTGGAAAGGGGGACGTTCACCATCGGCAGCAGTCAGGGGGTGGTCGGCCACGCGTACGCGCCCTGGCTCGCCGTCCAGGACCGCCCGGCACCCGGGCAAGGTCCGGGACCAACCTATGGTGTGGCACTCGAATGGCCCGGCAACTGGCACATCACCGCCGAGGCCGAGCCCGGCGGGGCGCTGCGGGTGCGGGCCGGCCGCGTGCCGCACGAAGGCGCGGTGCACCTGGCACCGGGACAGACCCTGACCACCCCCCGCCTCGCCTGCGCGTTCAGCCCCGACGGGCTCGGCGGACTCACCCGCGTCTGGCACCGCTACGAACGGCACCTGAGCGGAAACCGGCTGCAGCGACGTCGCAAGGTGCTCTACAACTCGTGGGAGGCCACCGGCTTCGACGTCGACGCCGCGAACCAACTCGAACTGGCAAAGGCAGCCGCGGACATCGGCGCCGAGCTGTTCGTCGTGGACGACGGATGGTTCACCGGCCGCGCCGACGACACCGGGGGACTGGGGGACTGGTACCCCGACCCGGCGGCCTTCCCCCAGGGCTTCGACCGGTTCGTCGACGACATCCGCTCCCTCGGGCTCGACTTCGGGCTGTGGGTGGAACCCGAGGCCGTCAGTCCCACGAGCCGCCTGTATGCCGAACACCCGGACTGGGTCTACCGCATCGATCACCGCCCGGCCCGGCTCGTGCGCAACCAGCTGCTGCTGGACCTCGGCCGCGCCGACGTCCAGGACTTCGTGATCGCCACCCTCGACCGGCTGCTCACCGACCACGCCATCAGCTACCTGAAGTGGGACATGAACCGGCCGCCCACCGAGCGCGGCCGGCCCGGAGCCGGCCGCGCCGACTGCCTCGACCTCGACGCCGGACACGTCGCCGGCTACCTCCGCGTCCTGGACCACCTGCGCGCCAGCCACCCCGATGTCACCGTCGAGGGCTGTGCGGGCGGCGGCGGGAGGGTCGATCACGCCACGCTCGCCCGCACCGACGTCGTGTGGCCCAGCGACAACACAGCCCCCCTGGACCGGTTGCTCATCCAGTTCGGCTTCCTGCACGCCCACGCGCCCCACGTCATGAGCTCCTGGGTCACCGACGCCCCCGGCGTCTTCGACCCCCGCCCCCGCAGCCTCGCCTTCCGCTTCGTCACCGCCCTGTGCGGCGTCCTGGGCATCGGAGCCGACCTGCGAGCATGGGAACCGGAACAGCGTGCCGAGGCCGCCCGGTGGATCACGCGCTACAAGGAGGTCCGCGATGTGATCCACCACGGCGAGGCACATCTGCTGGGCACGCCCGAGGACCCGACCTGCGGCGTCCAGTACGACGCACCGGACGGCCGCCGCACCGTGGTCGCCGCCTTCAGCACCGGACGCCTGGACGGTGCCCCGCTCGTTCCCGGTCGCGCCGCCCGGCTCCGGTTGCGGGGCCTGGACGCGGCCGCGCGCTACCACGACGCCGCGAGCGGCACCACGTACGCCGGAGCCCATCTGCTTCACTACGGGCTGCCGTTCGCCTGGAGCGCCGCTGACGACGCCGACTTGGTGGTGCTGACCCGGCACTAGGATCCCCGACCCGCATCCGTGCCCACCGCGGCCGACGAGGCGCCGCAACCGCAAAGGAGCCCGACCCCACGATGTACCAGTCCTCACCAGGCCACGGCGCCCGTTTCGCCGGCCGCACGGCCGTGGTCACCGGCGCGGCCTCCGGCATCGGAGCCGCCACGGCCCAACGCCTCGCGCAGGAGGGAGCCGCCGTCGTGCTCGCCGACATCGACGGCGAACGGGGAGCGGCCGTTGCCCGGAGCATCACCCGGGACGGCGGTACGGCCCGGTCCGTCACCGCCGACGTCGCCGCCGAGCAGGACTGGGAACGGGTCGCGGCTGCCGCCCACGCGTTCGGACCAGTGGACGTCCTGGTCAGCAACGCCTACACCGTCGATGTCACGCCCGCACACGCCATGTCCCTCGACTCGTGGCAGCGGCAGCTCGACGTCAACCTCACCGGCAGCTTCCTCGGCTTCCGCGCCGTCCTGCCCGACCTGCGCGAGCGCCGCGGCGCGGTCGTGCTGACCTCCTCCGTCCACGCTCACAAGGGCATTCCCGGACACCCCGCCTACGCCGCCGCCAAAGGCGCCCTGCTGTCCCTGTGCGGGCAGTTGGCCGTCGAGTACGGCGACGTCCGCGTCAACGCCGTCCTTCCCGGCCCCATCCTGACCGCCGCCTGGGACAGGGTTCCACCCGAGGAACGCGAGCGCAGCATCGCCGAGACAGCCGCCCGCCGCTTCGGCACCCCCGAGGAGGTGGCCGCCGCCATCGCCTTCCTCGCCTCCGACGAGGCCTCCTACATCACCGGCTCGCACCTCCTCGTCGACGGCGGCTGGAGCGTCGTGAAGGCCTCCGCATGACCGAGCCCCCCAATCAGCAGCAGAAAGGCAGCACGACATGACCCCCTACGCCCGTCGCGGCGTGCACGGCCAGACCGTGGAAGCCCTGGCCCGCCGCATCCTGGGCGGGGACATCCCGGCAGGGGCGACGCTCGACCTGGTCGCCCTGCAGAGCGAACTCGACGTGAGTCTCACAGCCCTGCGCGAGTCGCTGAAGGTGCTCGCCGCCAAGGGCATGGTCGACGCCCGGCAGAAGCGCGGCACCTTCGTGCGCGCCCGCTCCGACTGGAACCTGCTGGACGCCGACGTGCTGCGCTGGCAGTTCGAAGGCGGCGGGGCCGATGAAGCCGACCGGGCACTGCTGCGCAACCTCGCCGAGGTCCGCGCCATCATCGAACCGGCCGCCGTGCGCCTCGCCGCCGAGCGGCGCACCGACGCCGACGTGGCCGCCCTGGACGCCGCCCTGGAGTCCATGGATCAGCACACCGACGCCACGCACGCGGTCGAGGCGGACCTCGCCTTCCACCGCGCCCTGCTCGCAGCCACCCACAACGAACTGCTCGAACGCATGGAGATGGTCATCGAGTCGGGCCTGGCCCACCGCGACCGCATCGTGCACAGCGCACCGCACAGCGAGGACCCCGTGCCGGCCCACCGCGCCGTCCTGGACGCCGTGCGCGATCAGGACCCCGACGCCGCCGAGGCCGCCATGCGCGCCCTGCTCGACCAGGCCGGCCGCGACCTGGAACGGCTCAACGGCGACGACGAGACGAAAGGCCCCCGCCACAAGTGAAGATCGCCCGCATCGAAACCTTCCTGGTCCCGCCGCGCTGGCTGTTCTGCCGCATCGAGACCGACGACGGCCTCGTCGGCTGGGGAGAACCGGTCGTCGAGGGGCGCGCCGAAGTGGTGCGCAGCGCCGTCGACGTGCTCGCCGAGCATCTCCTCGGCCAGGACCCGCTGCGCATCCAGGACCACTGGCAGATTCTCACCAAAGGCGGCTTCTACCGCGGCGGCCCGGTGCTGTCCAGCGCCGTCGCCGGACTCGACCAGGCACTGTGGGACATAGCGGGCCAGGCCTACGGCGCACCGGTACATGCCCTGCTGGGCGGCCCGGTGCGCGACCGGGTGCGGGTCTACGCCTGGGTCGGCGGCGACGAGCCGAGCAGGCTGCGCGAGCAGATCGCCGCCCAGGTGGAGGCGGGTTTCACGGCGGTGAAGATGAACGCGGCCGGCGCGACCTCGCCGATTCCCACCGCCGCTGAGACCGCGGCGGTCGTCGACCGCGTCGCCGTGGCACGCGAGAGCCTGGGACCCGACCACGATGTCGCCATCGACTTCCACGGCCGTTTCTCCGCTGCCGGTGCCCGGCGGGTCCTCGCCGAGATCGCTCCGCTGCACCCGCTGTTCGTGGAGGAACCCGTACTCCCCGAGCAGAGCCACCTGCTGGCGGGTCTCGTCACCGCCGGCCCGGTCCCCCTCGCCACGGGGGAACGACTGTACTCACGTGCGGAGTTCCTGCCCGTGCTCACCGCCGGAGTCGCCGTTGTACAGCCGGACCTGTCCCACGCGGGCGGCATCTCGGAGGTGCACCGCATAGCCTCGCTCGCCGAGACGTACGGCGCCCTCCTCGCCCCGCACTGCCCGCTCGGCCCCATCGCCCTGGCGGCCAGTCTGCAGATCGCGTTCGCGACACCGAACTTCCTGATCCAGGAGCAGAGCCGCGGCATCCACTACAACAAGGACGCCGACCTGCTGTCCTACGTCGTCGACCCCGAGCCGTTCCGCTTCGTCGCAGGGCACGCACACCGCGGTGACAGGCCGGGCCTGGGCATCACCGTCGATGAGGCCGCCGTACGCGCCGCCGACCGCGACGGGCACGCGTGGCGCAACCCCGTGTGGCGGCACCCCGACGGCTCCTTCGCGGAGTGGTGAGCCGGTGCCGACGGAGATCGTCACCGACCTGAGCCACGGCGGCCGCTGGACCTCGCTCAAGGCGGGAGGCCGGGAATGGCTCTGGCACCGCGACGCACCCGAACGCACCCGCGTCTCACCCGGCGACTCCTTCGTGGACGCCGGCGGGCTGGAGGAGTGCGTCCCGACCGTGCGCGGCAACCCGGACCATGGAGACACCTGGTCACGCCCCTGGAGCCGCGACGGGGACACGGAACGGGTGCGCTGCGAGCGCTTCGCACTCGCCCGCACGATCCGCCACACCGATGACGGCGCCGAGGTCGACTACACCCTCGCCGCCGATCCCGGCTTCCGCTTCGTCTGGGCCGCCCACGCCCTGCTCGACCTGTCCGAGCACGCCACGCTCCACGCCCGCCGCGGTGCCCGCACCCGCCTCTTCCCGGAAGCTGCCCCGCTGCTGCCCCACGCCTGGCCCGGGGACGCCCCCTGGATCGAGGGCCGTTGGCCGGCGCCCCGCGGACTGAGCCTGGACCGGTTCGGACCGGACGACGGCACCGCCGTCGGAGCGGTCGTGGACACCACCCGCTGCTGCGTCCACGACGGCCCCGACCGGCTGGCCCTGGCCCTGGAGGCGGACGGACAACCGACGTCGATCGCGCTGTGGCGCAACCTCGGTGGCTTCCCCACCCCGGCTCCCTACCGCAGCACAGGCGTCGAACCCATGCTGGGCCGCGTCTTCGACCTCGCCGACGCGGACCATGGCGACGCCGCCTGCGTCCCGGCCGCCGGCGAGGTCCGCTGGCGGCTCACCCTCACCGCCGACTGCCATTGCCCCTGAGCTCTGCCGGAAGGAACATCCTGTGGACCTGCGGGCCGCCCCGGCCGCTCACCGCCTGGTCGCCATCGTGCATTGCGGTGACCACTCCTCCGGCGCGTTCCCCGGTGGTGCGAGCGGCGCTCCGTCCTTGTCCCACGGCGGGCGTGAACGGCTCAGCGACAGACGAGCAACCCCGCATCGTGCTTCGCGGCGAGGACCCGGTGCACGCTGTCGTCCACCTTGGCTCGGAAGGAGGCGTCCTGCTGCACCGGGTCCGGATCGCCTGCGCCATCGCCGGTACCGTGCTCGGCCGCTGATCGCTTCGGTCCGCGGGGCTGGGAGCCGCTTCCGGCACGGCGATCTTGGGCCGGCTGTTTCCATCACACCGTACGTCGATCCGCATCCGGCCGGGGTCCCTGATGACTCGGGCCCGCGCACCGCTGCCCGCCGTGGCAGCTTGCGGCTGGTCTCCTCCCGGTTCCGGCGCCTGGGCAACCCACCGGCCGGTGATCAGCTCGGGAAGCACGGACGGAACGCTGCACGACCACGGATTCATCACTGGCGGGTATGGCGTGGTGCCACCCCAGGTGTGCGAGTCTGACAACAGGGCAACGGGGGGGAATGGTCGGCGAACACACGATTGGACGGTGAGGACCCGATGCGGGTGGCCTACCACGAGGAATTGGGTGCGATCAGTGATGGGCTCGTGGAGATGGCGAACCTGGTCGGCTCGGCCATCGGTCTGGCCACCACTGCGCTCCTGGACGCGGATCTCCAGCTTGCCGAAAGCGTGATCTCCGCCGACCAGAGGGTCGACGACCTGCAGCGTGACCTGGAGAACCGGGCGATCGCGGTGCTGGCGCGACAGCAGCCGGTCGCCACCGACCTACGCGTCGTGGTCACCTCTCTGCGCATGAGCGCGGACCTGGAACGCTCGGGAGACCTCGCTCAGCATGTCGCCAAGCTGGCCCGGATGCGTTATCCCGAACGTGCCGTGCCCCGCGATCTGCGCCGCACGATCCTGGAGATGGGCCAGCTCGCGCAGCGCCTGATGGCGCAGGCAGCCGAAGTGATCCTCACCCAGGACGTCAAGGCGGCCCTCCAGCTGGAACAGGACGACGACCGTATGGACGAGCTCCACCGCGCGACCTTCCAGCACCTGATGGACGAACGTTGGCAGCACGGAGTGGAGACAGCCGTGGACGTCGCGCTCGTCGGCCGCTACTACGAGCGGTTCGCCGACCACGCGGTGTCCGTGGCTCGGCGTCTCGTCTACTTGGTCACCGGTGAGCACGCCGACCAGCTGCCCACCGACCGGCCCTTGACCTGACCCGGCGAGTGCGTGATCTTGGCGCTACGCCCTGGTGGCGCGATCACTCCACGCGGCGAGGCACTGCCCGCCCTCAGTGAGAACTCAGCTGTCAGCCCAATCGGATGCGTGCCTTGGGTGAGCGTGCCGGACGACCGCCTCCACGGATCGGCGAGCCCGCGCTGCAGATCAGCGTGCTTCGGTGTCCGGCGTCCGAGATCGCCACGGTTCCGGCCCGGTGCCGTCGCTCCACGCCTGCAGGTCCTCCCGGTCCCAGCACACGATCCCGCACTGCTCGGCGTACTCCAGCGCTGGAGCGGTGAAACCGCTGGTGGTGACGACGATCGCTACATCCGCCCCGTGGACGGTGAAGCATGTGCCGCCGAAGCGCTGGAGGTCCTGCGAGCCGACCCGATGGGTGTCGCCGTAGCGCTTGCACTGGATGACGACACGCCTTCCGTCCGGAGCCGTGGCCACCACGTCGGCGCCGAGGTCCCCGGCTCCGCCGACGACCTCCACCTCCGTGCATCCGTCGCGCTCGCACAGGGCGGCGGTCGCCTGTTCGAACTCATCGGGACCCAGGGTCTCGAGGTCGAAGGGCCCGATCGTCGGAGACGGGGTCACCACGCCGGGCGCGAACGTGACGTACTCCTCGACTTCACGGGAGGCGGCCGGTGCCTCGTGGGGATCCGTCCGCCCCACGGGTGCGACGAGCGGTTCGTCGGCCGTCGCCGATGCGGCGGGGGCCCGGACAGGAGAAGGGTCGTGATCCAGCACGTCGAGTGCCGTCCTGGTGGCCTCGTCCAGCGCGGCGGTGGCCTTGCGCGCGGTCCGTGCCACGGAGAACGGATGCCGCCGACGCCGCCGCAGGAGCAGGGTGGCCGTAAGAACGAGAACTCCGAGGACGACGGCCCAGGCGGGGCGGTGCTCGGCGACACCGATCGCCGTGCGGGCGGTCAAGCCCACGAGGCTGACGACAGCGGCCAGGAGACCGAAGAACAGGGCCGTGTAGCGCAGATCGAAGGCACGCCGACGGATCACTGGTTGCCTACGGCGGACGGGCGTTGCCACGATGTTCACTCCCCCCAACGGGACCGACACGAAGATCACTTCCCGTCTGCCCTCGATCTTGGGGTTCACCACCGATGTGGCGGCCCAGCCCGCGTGATGCGGGGCGAATCCAGCACCGGCACCTGCTCGCCAGAACCCGCCGCCACCTTGCCTCGTGCTGCGCGGTCGCGCCCCGAACCGGCTCGGACGTGTTCGACGTACTCGTCCCTGACCCTGCGGAGGCTGGGAGTTCGAGATTCACCAACGCACTGTCGGGCCGACTGGTGTGTCTCTCAACTTCAGGCGGAGCATGAGGGGTTGCGCCGATGCCCGTAGACTCATGGTGTGGCATTCATGAGCACCCCGCACTGCTGCTTCCTGTGATCGGAAGGCGTTGAGGGCGATGCCGGACGGCGTCGCCCTCCTTGGTGTGCCTGCTGCGTGACCCACGTTCCCGACGCTGCCCGCCCCTTCCTGAGGCAGTGAGGTCTTGAGCGCGCGTGCAGGCACGGACTCTTCCCTTCGCCCTTGCCAGGAGTGCCTCGTGCCCGTGTCGCTTCCCCCTGCCCTCGAACTCTCCCTCGACCTGCTGCGCTGCCCAACGTGCCTCACGCGCCCCCTGCACCCCGACCACGGCGCACTGCGCTGCCCGGTGGGCCACACCTTCGACATCGCCCGCCACGGCTACGCCGGCCTCCTGACGGGCACCCGCGCCACCAGCGGCGACGACGCGGCCATGGTCCAGGCCCGGGGGCGATTCCTGTCCACCGGCGCCTACGCGCCCATCCGCCAAGTCGGGGCCCACCTGGCGGCCGACGCGGTGTCCGAGCGGGCCACGGTTGTGGACGTGGGGTGCGGCACGGGCTACTACCTGGCCGGCGTACTCGACCAGTTGCCCGCCGCCCGTGGTCTGGGCCTGGACACATCAGTGCGCGCACTGCGCTCGGCAGCCCGAGCCCACGAACGAGCCGCCGCAGTGGCCTGGGACGTCTTCCGTCCCCTCCCGCTGGCCGACGGGGTGGCCGATGTCGTGCTGAACGTGTTCGCCCCGCGCAATCCGGCCGAGTTCCACCGGATGCTGCGCCCAACCGGCCGGTTGATCGTGATCCGTCCCACCGGGCGGCACCTGGCCGAGCTGCGCGGACGGTTGCCTGCGATGGTCACGATCGACCCGGCCAAGGAACAGCGCCTGCACCGGGCGCTGGACCCCTTCTTCGAGGCCGCCGTCACCGACGCAGTGGAGTACCCGGCCACCCTGAGCAGGCGGGATGCCCTGGACCTGGTTGCGATGACGCCGAGCGCACGCCACGTGAGCCCCGCAGATCTGAACGATGCCGACCTCCTGCCCGATCAGGTCACCGTCTCCGTGCTGGCCACCGCCTACCGGCCTCGGTGACCACCAGCGGGCGCATGCGTCTGCTGCACCGGCGGTGAGGCGCTCGAAAACCAGTGGAACAGCGCCGCCGTGCGCGATTACCGTGCTGTCGAACCAAGTCGTCTGGTCAAGGACGTGCCGTTGTACACCGTGTGAGACCTCCCGAGCGCTGATTCGTCGCGCGTCGCGCATCTGCGCCGCGCTCCTTTCTGCTGCGGACTTCTCACTGAAACCGGTGTACTTCTGTGCTCAATAATTGGGTGGTCGTTCCCACCTGCCTGCCGCTCGTTCTCCGCCGTTGCCACACGTGCGCGTCCGAGCGCTTCCGGGCGAGCGGTAGATTTCGCGTCAACGCAAACCACAAGCTCCTCGACGCCTGGCTCCTCGTGCTCTGTACCGCCTGCGGGGAAACGGCGAAGCTCACGGTCCTGGAGCGGATGAACGTGCGCTCCGTACAACCTGAGCTGCTGGACCGGCTGTATGACAACGACCTCGGCCTGACGGCTGAGCTGCTCCAGGATCCGGTCGTGCGGCGCCGTAATCACATCGCCCTCGACTGGGACAACGCCTGGCGCCTCGACACCGGCGGATCGGATCACCTGGACCGCGAGGCGATCGACGTCTCGGTCCGCTTCGCGGCGCGTATCCCTGTCCGGCCGGTGCGACTGATCGCCGAGGGCTGCGGTCTTTCACGGGCCGAGGTCGAGCGGCTGATCACGGAGGGAAAACTCGTTTCGGCAGTCCGGCTGAGCGGCAAGCTCTCCGGTGACTTCACCTTCATGCTCAAGCGCTGAGCCCTCCTCGGGACCAGGGCCTGTCCGGCAAGGCCACGCCGGACAGGCCCTGATCCTGCTCTTCGACCCCCACCAAGTCGCCGGCGGTCGAAGCCGGTCTGCGACGCAGGAAGCTCACCCATCAGCGCACTGCCCTTTCGCAGGCCGAACGCCAGGTCGGTTTCCCGCCAGCGCCCGACGCTGGGGTCCGCAATGCTCGACGCCATGAATCGACTTGAAGGAAACGTCGCCCTGATCACGGGCGGAAGCCGGGGCATCGGTGCCGCTGTCGCGTTACGCCTGGCCGAAGAAGGTGCCGATGTCGTCCTGACCTTTCAGAACAGCGCGGAACGCGCCGCCGAGGTGGTGGAGCAGATCAAGGCCGGCGGGCGTCGGGCACTGGCCATCCAGGCCGACAGCGCGGTACCTGAGGCGCTCACCGCCGCGGTGGACGAGGCGGCCGCGACATTCGGCAGACTTGACATCCTGGTCAACAACGCCGGCGTCTTCCTCGTCGGCCCACTTGAGGACTTGGGACTGTCAGAGATCGAGCGCACCCTGGCGGTGAACGTCCGGGCACCGTTCGCCGCGTCTCAGGCGGCAGTTCGTCATATGGGCGAGGGCGGCCGCATCATCAGTATCGGCAGCAACGTCGCCGAACGCGCGGTGTTCCCCGGACTGGCGCTGTACTCGATGAGCAAGACGGCTCTCATCGGGATGACCAAGGGCTTGGCCCGAGAACTGGGCCCACGGGGAGTCACCGTCAATCTGGTGCACCCGGGCCCCACGGATACGGACGCCAACCCCGCCGACGGGCCGAACGCCGAGACGATCGCCGGTCTCACCGCTGTGGGCCGCTATGCGGAAGCGGCCGAGATCGCGGCCACCGTCGCCCACTTGGCAAGTCCGGACGGCAGGTACATCACGGGAGCCTCGATCCACGTCGACGGCGGCTTCACCGCCTGAGCCACACGAGGTTGACTTCACAACCAAGTTGAGAGCGGCCCGGCAGGGGGACGGCCGCCGCGTGACCATCGGAGGTTCTTGCCCTCGAATGGTCCGGTCCCGGGTCCGGCAGCGTCTGGAGGACGTCACGGCAGCGTCAGGATGCGGGGGCCTTGGTCGGTGATGGCGACGGTGTGTTCGATGTGGGCGGCCCTGCTGCCGTCGGTGGTGCGCAGGGTCCAGCCGTCGATATCGGTGCGGTAGGTGTTCTGCCCGCCGGCCATGAGCATGGGTTCGATCGCGAGGACCAGGCCGTGGCGGAGGGGGAAGCCACGGCCGGGGCGGCCGCGGTTGGGGACATGAGGGTCTTCGTGCATGCGGCGGCCGATGCCGTGGCCGCCGAAGTCGGCGGGCATGCCGCAGCCCGCCTTGCGGGCGACGGTGTCGATGGCATGGGAGATGTCGCCGATGCGATTGCCCACCTGGGCGGCGGCAATGCCGGCGTCGAGGGCTTGCTGGGTGGCGTCGATCAGATCGAGGTCGCCGGGGCGTGGTGTTCCGACGGTGAAGGTGATGGCCGCGTCGCCCGTCCAGCCGTCGAGCTGGGCGCCGCAGTCGATGCTCACCAGGTCGCCGTCGCGAAGCCGGTAGCCGGTGGGGATGCCGTGCGAGACGGCGTCGTTGACGGATGTGCAGATCACGGCAGGGAAGGCGACCGGGGCGAAGGACGGCCGGTATCCGAGGAACGGAGAGCCGGCTTTGGCCTCGGCCAGAACCGACCGGGCTGCTTCGTCGAGTTCTCGCAGGGACACTCCCACGCCGGCTGCTTCTTGCACTGCTGCCAGGGCGCGGGCCACCACACGTCCGGCTTCCCGCATCGCGTCCAAAGCGGCGTCGGTCTTGATCTCCACCATGCGCTGCGACTCCCCACCTCGAGTAGACCCAATACTTATACCGGTATTAGTATCACGGTCATGGTGAGAACTCCTCTGACCCCGTGGGAACGGGAACGCGGCGAGCGGTTCGGCGCGCTGCTGCGTCGAGCTCGCGGCAGCCGGAGCATGGCGGAGGTCGCGGCCGCGGCGGGGGTCTCCGCGGAGACCCTGCGCAAGATCGAGACCGGCCGGGCCCCGACCCCCGCCTTCTTCACCGTCGCGGCCCTGGCCGCCGCGCTGCACGTGTCGCTGGACGAGTTGGCCGCCGCATGCGCCTATGACCCGGACGGGCAGGAACCGGCGCTCTCGGCTTGAGGAGTGGGCGGCGCCGCACCCAGCCCACTCTGGGCGAGGGCGTGCGCCCGACCGCCTCTCAGGCCCCGGTCATGAATTCCCGCAGGTCTGCGGTGAGTTGGTCGGCGTGCGTGACGAACAGGCCGTGGCCGGCGTTCTCGTAGACCTTGAGTGTGGCGCGTGGGGCGAGGGCCGCGGCGCGGCGGCCGGTGATGTCCAGGGGTGCGGAGACGTCGTGCGTGCCGTGCAGGACGAGGACCGGCAGGTCGAGCTTGGCCAGTTCCGGGGCGACGTCCACGGTGACCACCGTCTCCTGGACGGCGCTGGAGGCGCGGGCGGTGGAGACGAGGCAGCGGTCGGACAGGTAGCGGATGTAGGCGGAGGACACGTCGTTGCCGGGCAGTTGGAGAGCGAAGAAGTCGCGCAGCGCATCGGGGTCGTGGAAGAACGCCGCTCGGTCCCGCAGGTAGGCGGCGTTGCCGGCCCGCATGACCGCCGGGTCCCAGCCGTCCGGGTTGTCGGCCGAGCGGGACACGCCCGGGGTGATGCCCGCGACGAGCGCGACGCGGGCCACCCGGTCGGTGCCGTGTCGCGCCAGACAGCGCACGATCTCGGCGGTGCCGACCGAGTGTCCGATCACAGTCGCCGCGCGCAGGTCCAGGTGGTCGAGCAGGCCATACAGATCGTCGGCGAGCGAGTCGAGGTCATAGCCGCCCCACACGTCGTCAGAACGCCCGTGCCCACGCCGGTCCAGCGCGACGCAGCGATGGCCTTCCGTGGCGAGCGGCAGCGTCTGGTACTCCCACATCTCGGAACCGAGGTAGGCGCTGGAGGCGAAGACGGCCACCGGGCCGTCGGCCGGTCCGTAGTCCGTGTAGTGAAGGCGGGTTCCGTCGACGGGGCTGGTGAAGTACGGCATGGGAGACCTCCCGGAATCCGGACGCCGGCGAAGGGGTACGCCCTTGATGGTTCCGCAGGACTGCGCGGGGGGCGATTACCTCCGGGGTCATGCTCGGGACGATCGCTCCCGCCGGCGGACCGGTGCGCCCGCGCGCCTGTACGGGGCTCAGCATGGCCGTCGGTCCGGCCACGGGCGACGGTCCGGTCCCGGGATTCGGAGGGCGGTCGCCGTTCTGGACCAACGCCCCGGTCATAGTGACCGCTCCGGCACTGGGCGCGGTGTTCGTGCCCGAGGCCCGGGGAGGGGGCGGACGCAGCGGCTCGACCTGCTGGGGCAGGTCCTGTTCACCGAGGTCATCGGGTCCGGCTCGTCACCGGTCCCGGTGCGCATCCTGGTTCGGGGTCCACCGGCTCAGCTGCGCTGCGCGCCGAGGCCACAGCCTGACGGGCGATCGTACGGCGCATTTCGATGGACGCGGCATGCTTCGCGATGCGCTGGATGCCTCAGGCGCGGCCGCACCGTCCTGGGGCGGCTGAGCGGTGGTGACGCACATGCAGGCGTCGCGTCGCCGGCAGGCCGCCTTCCCTTCGCGACCGTCACGGACCAGTCCTACTTGCTCTGCCTGTCCATGATCGTTGCCCCTTTGAAAGACGGTTGCCCTCCGGCGTCAGGAGGGCCCGCCGGCTGTCCAAGGCAGTGATGCGGTTCCCGGTCGCGGTGAGCTGACCCCGGATTCGTGGAGTCCCTGAAACCAGGCTTATGATCCTGGCCCGAAGGAGAACCACGAGCAGTGCCAGCACCACGCAAATACCC
>NZ_JBIAUC010000026.1:0-102368 GCF_042892355.1 Streptomyces sp. NPDC001796
CCATTCTCACAAGCAGGTCCGCGCCCGCGTCGAGCACGTCTTCGCGCGCTTGAAGACCTGGAAGATCCTTCGCGACTGCCGCCTGAAGGGCGACGCGGTTCACACAGCGATGCTCGGCATCGCCCGCCTGCACAACCTGCTCCAAGCCGCGTAGCCGATCCACGCCGCCTCGAATCGCGGCATCACCGGCCCCTCAGAGATCAATTGCGGGACAGTCCTTAGGGTGCTGATCAAGGAAATCCACTGCATGGACCGACCGTAGCCATTGCCGCGATGCCCGCTGACCGCGAGTCGGTGCTCTTTTGGCTCCGCCCGCAATCAGGTGCCGCGAATTCCATCGCCGGCATCTCAATTTCCGGTCCATGCAGCCCCGTTCGCGGGCGTTGAGGCGAGGTGCTCAGCCGTCCCCGCATCGGTTGCCTGACGCCCATGAACACAGGTGAACGCCCCTGTGCACGGCCGGTGTCGTGCAGGCTCGATTTCACGCGTGATGCGCCGCCTGGCTGGAGGAGCCGATGGGGCCCGAACGCAATAGCAACACGTATTTCTCGATAAACATTCGTGAATTTAATTCTGGTTCGACCAGCGCGGTGAAAGATGAAATCGACAAGCTCGCCGGCCACCTTTCCTTTGGCGTGCGTGCTTGAATGTGGGCGAACCGCCTTTCGGAGTGCATAGAAAATCAGCGACTGGAGAATACGTGGCGGCGATTTCCGCAGTGAAGCTCTCTCGGTGTACGCGCACTGCATCATTGTCCCTGGTGGCGCTTGCCATCACGAGCGCTCCACCGACCGCTCAAGCCCAGGACCTGGGCAATCCGGGCATCCCGCAGGCCCCGGTCACGGTGTTCGTCGAGGACTTCGAACACAACACGGGCGCCACCCCGACTTTCCTGGAGGACTACGTCGGGGCTCCGCCGCTCGACGAGAGGTACACGGCCGACCCGCCGTGGCTTGACCACGGACAGTGCAACGGCATCATCCTGGACCAGGCCGGTGCCGACCAGCCTGCCTGCCGGTGGGTGCGGTATCTGAAGGACATGGCCAACGCACTGGGGCAGGTAGGCGGGACGAATCCGCCGACCAACCACGCGGTGTCGGCGTACAGCGACACCGTGAGCCCTGGCGCTGACCGCGTGGAGTTCCGGACCGAGCAGCCGATCCCGATCGCCAAGCCGAATCGCTACATCACCTTCGCGGTGGACGTGGCTGCGGACAATTGCCAACTCGCGAATCCGCTGCTGAAGTTCTACCTGACCGGCAGCGGCCCGGACATCCCGACCTTCACCACGCCCATCAATCCCTGTACCGACCCCAAAGCCAAGTCCTATCCCGGAGGAATGAGAGGGCTCAAGGCCGGGTCGTTCGCCGGCGACAGGGCTGTACTGTTCAGCGGCACCGAGTTGGGCATCAAGCTGCTCAACGGGCAGGGCGCCTCGTTCGGTAACGACCATGCCTTCGACAACATCCGGATCCTGGATGCGACTCCCCGGCTGGACAAGGCGTTCAGCCCCGCCACGATCGATCAGCGGGGCATCTCGACGCTCACCATGACGGTGACGAACACCAGTGAACTGGCGGCGAAGGACGACTTCGGCTTCACCGACCGCCTGCCTGCCGGGGTGAGGGTGGCCTCGAACGCGAAGACATCGACGACCTGTGGCAACGGAACGGTCTCCGCGGCGGCGGGGGGTTCGTCCGTCGGTCTGGTCGGTGGCGACCTGGCCGCCGGGCAGAAGTCCTGCACGGTCACGGTGGATGTCACCGCCGGCAAGGCGGGTACCTACGTCAACCGCCCCGCAGCGATCACCGCGGTCGGCCTCGACCTCCCGGACCCCGCGACCCTCACCGTCAGGAGGAAGGCCGCAGCCGTGGGCACCGCGACGGGCTCGGGCGGTTTGCTGTCCGGCAATGTCGTACAGGTACCGGTGGACATCCCTGTCAACGCCTGCGGAAACACGGTGAATGTCATCGGACTGCTCAACCCGACGGCGGGAAACGCCTGCGTCAACGGTTAGTACTCCAGTCTGGTTTTCCGATCTTGTGACCCTACCCGGCCGAGAACGGGCACGGCCACCGCGTGATCATCGGTTGGTGTGTGGACAAGCGAAGATCGTGCGGTGGCCGCTGGCCATAGCGTAGAACGCGCCCGCTGGCGGGCGATGTTCGGCCAGGCCATGTCCCGGATCGCGTGCCGGCTCGGCCGAGTTGAGCCGAGGGCGAGTGCCCGCGCCTACCTGGTCGGGCTGCCGCGCAGCGCGGGCCACGGTGCGAAGGGCCCGCGCTACTACGACTGGGCCTGGATCCACATCGGCACCGGCAGCCACCGCCACCTGCTCATCCGCCGCAACCGCACCACCGGCGAACTCGACCTTCTACCTGTGCTGAGTCACCCATGGTCACCCTTGCGGAGCTGGTCCGCGTCGCCGGTGTCCGCTGGAGCGTCGCGGAGTGCTTCCAGGCCGCCAAGGGCCAGGTCGGACTCGATCACTACCAGGTCCGCAACTGGACCTCGTGGCACCGGCACATCACACTCGCCATGCTCGCCCTGGCGTTCCTGACCGCCGTCTCCGCCAGCGCGGCGCCCGAGCGACCCGCACAGATGGCCCATCTCACCCGCGCTCACCCTCCGATCAAGCTGACCGTCCCGGAGATCCGACACCTACTCGCCGCCGTCTTCAACGCACCAGCCGTGTCAGCGGCCAAGCTGCTGCACTGGTCCAACTGGCGGCGCCAACACCTAGCGGCAGCCCGCCGCAGCCACTACCGACGACGCTCCGGCGACGAACCGACCCGATAGATCACGAAACCGCACTGGAGTACTAGGAGGCCAGGGCCCGGTGCGGCCGGCGTAGTCCTTCGATGAGGAGTTCGACCAGTCGGCGGGCGTCGTAGCGGGGGTCGTTGTCCGCGCCGACGCAGAGGTTGCCGACGCCGCGCATGAGTTCGTAGGCCTCGATGTCGGAGTCGATCTCGCCCGCGGCCGCCGCGGCTTCGAGCAGTTCGGTGCAGACGGGCACGAGGCGGTCGAGGAAGTAGGCGTGCAGCGTGTCGAAGCCGGCGTTGTCGGACTGCAGTACGGCGGCCAGTCCGTGCTTGGTGACCAGGAAGTCGACGAAGAGGGTGATCCATTCCCTCAGTGCCGCGTACGGGGTTGCGCTGCTCGCCAGCAGGGCCGGGCCCGCGTCGGCGCAGGCGTCGACCTGGTGCCGGTAGACGGCGATGATGAGGTCCGCCCGGGTCGGGAAGTGGCGGTAGATGGTGCCGAGCCCGACCCCGGCCTCGGCCGCGATGTCGCGTACCGGCGCATCCACGCCCGACCGGACGAATACGGCGGCGGCCGCCTCGAGCAGCGCCTCCTTGTTGCGCCGGGCGTCCTTCCGCTTGGACGGGGCCGCCCGTCCCGCCCCCTCGTCGCTGTCGCTCACCGTGCCGCTCCTTCCCAGCCGCCCTTGCAAAAGCGGAACGCTGTTCCGTATTGTTCCGGAACGAGGTTCCGTTTACTCATCATGTCAGAGCGGGGGCCCGGCACCAAGTCATGCCCTGTCGCCCTGCACCACCCTCGACGGAGGACCACAGTCATGCAGTACCGCACCTTGGGCCGTACCGGAGTGCAGGTCAGCTCCCTCGCGCTGGGCGCGATGAACTTCGGCCGGATCGGGCGCACCACCCAGGACGAGGCCACTGCCATCGTCGACGCCGCCCTCGAGGCCGGGATCAACGTCATCGACACCGCCGACATGTACGGCGACGGCGAGTCGGAGGAGATGGTCGGCAAGGCCGTCGCCGGCCGCCGCGACGACATCGTGCTGGCCACGAAGGCCACCATGCCCATGGGTGACGAGCGCAACCACCGGGGCAGTTCGCGCCGCTGGCTGGTCACTGCGCTGGACGACAGTCTGCGCCGCCTCGGTGTCGACCATGTCGATCTCTACCAGATCCACCGGTGGGACCCGAACACCAGCGACGAGGAGACGCTGTCGGCCCTGACCGATCTGCAACACGCGGGAAAGATCCGGTACTTCGGCTCTTCCACCTTCCCCGCGTACCGCATCGTGCAGGCGCAGTGGGCCGCCCGGGAGTACCGCCTGAGCCGTTACGTCACCGAGCAGCCCAGCTACTCGATCCTGCAGCGCGGCATCGAGAGCCACGTCCTGCCCGTGACCGAGGAGTACGGGCTCGGCGTGCTCGTGTGGAGCCCGCTGGCCTCGGGCTGGCTGTCGGGTGCGGTCCGCGCGGGCCGGGACGTCGCCACCCACCGCTCGGCGTTCATGCCGGAACGCTTCGACACCACTCTCCCCGCCAACCGTGCCAGGCTCGACGCCGTAGAGCGGCTGGCCGAGGTCGCCGACGAGGCCGGACTGACGATGATCCAGCTCGCACTCGGCTTCGTGACCGCGCACCCCGCCGTGACCAGTGCGCTCGTCGGCCCCCGCACGCCGGAACACCTGCACGCGCAGCTCGCCGCCGCGGACACCGTGCTCTCCGCCGACGTGCTCGACGCGATCGACGGGATCGTCGCCCCCGGCACCGACCTGGCCCCGCACGAGAAGCACGACACTCCGCCCGCGCTCCTCGACCCGTCACTGCGGCGCCGCTGATCGCTCGAAGTCGCGGGCGTCCGGGGAGGAGGTGTGACGGGCCTCGCTGTACGCAACGCGTCACCGCCTTGACAGGTGACGATGCGGGATGTGAGTCTGGCATCCGCAAGGTGGGAAGCCACCGACTGAGCGGAGGATGGCCATGGAAAGCCAGAGCGCCGTGGACAGTGCTGCTGCGGCACGTCAGGCACGGTTCGGCAAGTTGCCGGAGCGCATTTCCTTCGAGGACATGGTCGAAGAAGAGCAGGCGACGTCGAACGACCCGGCGAGGGACGCCTACAACCCCGAAGGAACGTGGATGTCCTTCTCCTGTCTGGCCGCCGACCTGGGCCTCTGAGCCGGTTCTTGGCCGAGTGCCTTGCTCGGCGGCTGAGTTCACAGAGCGTCGCCGGTCGCCCTCGCGAAGGGGGGCGGCCGGCGACGGTGCGGCTCAGGCGGAGATGCCGGATTCGGTCCGCTGCTTCGTGAGATCGGGGGAGGTGGTGGCGGATCGCCGCAGGGCGGGGCTCGTGCCGTGCCTGGGGTGTACGGCTGATCAGTGGTGGGCGGGTGCCTCAGAAGGCGTGGAACTCCTCGAAGGGCGGCTCGAACGAGGGGTCGGGCAGGCGAAGAGCCCTGCAGCGAGTCCTCGGTTCGGACCGGGAGTCGGCGGCGCCCGTCGTCACGGTTTCGCCGGGGAAGGCGTCCGGAATCACCGTCCACCCCAGGTTCCGCTCGTAGTAGCGCACGGCGGTTCGCACGGACGGCGCCCAGGAGTCGTCGACCACGATCAGCCCGCCGGGCCGAACGATCTTTCGCAGGAAGTAGAGATCGACGAAGACTTCATGGAACCGGTGACTGCCGTCCACGAACGCCGCGTCGGCGCGGAGACCCTCGGTGAGCAGTCGGGGGAGCGCGATCGATGAAGGGGTGGGCATGAGCGAGGCGATCGAATCCAGCCCGGCAGAGCGCAGCAGATCCCAGCCTGCGTTGGACCAGTCACGTTCTTGGAACGGGTCGATGATGATGTGCCGGGGCTGCGGCGGATTCACAGTGATCAGCGCCTCACCGATCGCGAGAGCGGAACTGGCGTACGCGAGACCGATCTCGACGACCGTCTGCGCGCCTTCGCGGACCAGCAGGTCGCGCAGTTGATCACACTCGCGCTCGGGCACGGTGACCGTCTCGAAGTCCGCCTCGCGGTCCCGCGTCCACGCAGGCCCCTCCTGTGCGAGCCGACGGCGTACCTCGCGGACCCGCGTCCTGCGTTCACGCATCGAACCGTCCCTCCCCCCGACGCCGATGCTCCGGCTTCGCAGCCTAGCCGCTTGCCGTGGATCGCTCAGGGCCGATCCCGCCGGCGACGTTCACGACGTGCTTCGGGCCCAGATTTCCGTGAACTTGTCGAGCAGTGCGGCCGCCGCCGTCACATCGTCCGTGAGCGGTCGGTCGGCCGGGTCCTCGTCGAGTACCGACTCGGCGAGCGCCAGGGCCCGGCCCACCGGAAGATCCGGGTCGGGCCTGAGGTCGCGCAGCCGCAACGCGCGGACGGCCGCGACGAGTTCGCAGCCGACGACGAGACGGTACGCGCCGCACGCCCGCAGGGTCTGACGTGCGGCGAGCGAGGCGAAGCTGGCCTGTTCCTCGACGCCCCGGGAGAGCACCGCGTGCCCGAGCGAGGCCGGCGCCGAGAAGGCCCGCACGTCGCCGAGGGCGGCCCCCGCGGCGTACTCGAGGATCATCACTCCGGAGGAGGCGGGCTCCTGGTCGGCGAGGAAAGGCCGCAGGCGGGTGTAGGCGGGCTCGTTGAGGGTCGACAGGCGGGACGTGGACAGGCGCGCCACCTGGGTCACCGCCAGCCGGAAGTGGTCCAGTGCCAGGGCTAGTTGGGTCAGGTAGAAACCGCCGTGGTGGTAGGCGGCCATGTCCTCGGGAGAGATGAGCGGGTTCTCGGCGGCCGCGTTGATCTCGACGGCGAGGACCTGTTCCAGGGCGTCCGCCGCGTCCTGCGCGGGGCCGTGGATCTGGGGCAGGCAGCGGAAGCCGTACGGGTCCTGGATCCGGCCGAGCGGCGGGGACGGCCGTTCCGCCGCGCCGATCAGCGCCCGCATCCGCCGGGCGACCTCGGCGCTGCCCCGGTGCGGGCGGGCCGCGTGCACGGGGGCGGCGAAGGGCTCGTGCGACCCGTCGACCGCGAGCAGTGACAGCGCGGCGACGACCTGGGTGGCGCCGATGAGGCCGCGCAGTTCGTGCAGGGCCAGGGCGGCCTGAGCGAGGGTGAGAGCGTTGCTGCTGATGAGCGCGAGCGCGTCGTTGTTGTCGAGGGGTTGCGGCTCGGGGGCGCGGACCACGGCCGTCTGGGACGAACCCGCCCAGGACGTTCCCGGCTCCCGCCAAGGCCGCTCCCCGGCCAGCGCCAGGCCCACCTGTGCCAGCGCGGCTATGTCGCCCGTTCCGACCGAGCCGAACTCGTTGACGACCGGGTGCACTCCGGCCTCCAGTGCCTCGCACAGCGCGGTGATCACGCCGGGCCTCAGGCCGGCGCCTCCGGCCAACAGCTGGTTGGCGCGTATGGCGAGCATGGCGCGCACCTGGCGGGCCGGAAGTTCCTCGCCGATGGCGCCGGCGTGGCTGCGCAGCAGGCGCAGGCCGTGTCCGGCGGCGGCCTCGGTGGGCACGTCCTCGTTCCGGTTGGCGCCGACACCGGTGGAGCGGCCGTAGACGCGTCCGGTCGCCGCGATCTGCCGGGCAGCGTCCCAGGACTCGGTCACACGTTTCATCGCCTCGGCACCGGGGACCGGCCGCGCAGCCCCGTCGGCCAGGCGCACGACGTCCGACACCTCGAGAGCGGTTCCGTCGAGGATCACGGATCCGGAGTACACGAATCCGGATGCGTCCACCATGTGAGACGACATGAAGCCCAAACTCCCCTCAAACCGGACTTTCGATCTTGCCCATCGGTCATTCGTTACTTGGGATTAACGCCGACCTGTTGACAAGCTATTCACATACCGAGAACTCTGCATGACGTTATGCAGCCGGGCAAGGGACATCTCATGATCCAGTTCGACGCGGTCCACAAGCGCTTCCCCAACGGCACGACAGCAGTCCATGATCTCTCCCTGGAGATGCCGGAGGGCGGCGTCACCGTTCTCGTCGGCTCTTCCGGTTGCGGCAAGACGACCACCCTGCGGATGATCAACCGGATGGTCGAGCCGACATCCGGCACCATCCGGGTAGGGGGCAAGGACGTCACCCGCCAGGACGCCGCCGAGCTGCGCCGGTCCATCGGCTACGTCATCCAGCAGGCCGGTCTCTTCCCGCACCGCACAGTGCTCGACAACATCGCCACCGTCCCGCTGCTGCTCGGCTGGAACCGGCGGAAGGCACGGGCCCGCGCCGCCGAACTCCTGGAGACGGTCGGTCTCGCCGCCGACGCCGGCAAGCGCTACCCGCACCAGCTCTCCGGTGGCCAGCAGCAGCGGGTCGGTGTCGCCCGCGCGCTGGCCGCCGATCCGCCGGTGCTGCTGATGGACGAGCCGTTCGGTGCGGTCGACCCCGTCGTGCGCACCCAGCTCCAGGACGAACTGCTGCGACTGCAGAAGGAGTTGAGCAAGACCATCGTCTTCGTCACCCACGACATCGACGAAGCCGTCCGCCTCGGCGACCAGATAGCGGTCTTTCGCACCGGCGGCCACCTCGTCCAGTGCGCGTCCCCCGCGGAACTGCTCGCGCGCCCCGCCGACGACTTCGTCGCCGACTTCCTGGGCGCCGAGCGAGGGCTGAAGCTGCTCTCGCTGAAGACCCTGGCGGACGTCCCGCAGAGCCCCGCCCCGGAGGGCGGCACCTGGACCCTGGCCCTCGACGCGGCCCGCAGGCCCCTGCACTGGGCCTCCAAGGACGCCGGGGAAGCCGTACTCCCCGTCCGCCCGCTCAAGGACACCGACTCCCTGCTGTCGGCCCTCAACGAGTCGGTCGCCTCCCCCACCGGCCTGGTCGTCCGCGTCGACGCGGACGGCGTCCTCACCGGCGTCTCGTCACGGGACGACATCCACGCGCACGCGAGCCGTGCGCACGCCGAAGTGAGCGTGGCCGCATGACGACCGACTGGTCCTGGATTTCCGGCCACACCGGCGACCTCATGAGTCTCACCCTCTCCCACCTCCAGGCCGCACTGACCGCCGTCTTCCTCGGCCTGCTGATCTCGCTGCCGCTCGCGGTGGTCGCCCACCGGATCCGCCCCCTGCGCGGTTTCCTCCTCGGCGTCTCCAACGTGCTGTTCACGATCCCGTCGATCGCGATCTTCGTCCTGCTGCTCCCGGTGAGCGGACTGACCCGCACCACGACCGTGATCGGCCTGACGGTCTACACGCTGGTCGTGCTGCTGCGGAACACGGTCGAGGGCCTCGACTCCGTGCCCGCGAGAACGAAGGAGGCCGCGAAGGCGATGGGGACGCGCCCGCTGCGGACGCTGCTCACGGTCGAGTTCCCGCTCGCCCTGCCCGTGATCATGGCGGGCGTCCGCATCGCGACGGTGATGTCGATCTCCCTGGTGTCCGTCGCGACCTACATCGGCGACGGCGGTCTCGGCCAGTTGTTCACCGACGGCTTCCAGCGCAACTTCCCGACCCCGGTGATCGTCGGAGTGGTCCTCACCCTCCTGCTCGCCGTCGTCGCGGACGCCCTGCTGGTCGCCCTCCAGTACGTCCTGACCCCGTGGCGGAGGCGGCGAGCCTGACATGTACGAACTCTTCAAGAACCTCGGCACCTGGCTGACCAGCGCCTCCCAGTGGTCCGGCCCCGACGGCATCGCCCACCGCCTCGCCGAGCACCTCCAGTACTCCCTGCTGGCCACACTCATCGCGGCCGCCATCGGCCTCCCGCTCGGCCTGCTCATCGGCCACACCGGCAAGGGTGCGTTCATCGCCATCAATCTGGCGTCCTTCGGCCGGGCGCTCCCGACCGTCGGCCTGGTCGTCCTGGTCTTCCTGGCCGGCGGCCTGTCGATGCTGCCGGTGTACGTGGCGCTGGTCGCCCTCGCCGTCCCGGCCATCGTCACCAACACCTACGCCGGCATGACGGCCGTCGACCCGGACGTGAAGGACGCGGCGCGCGGGCAGGGCATGCGCGGCCACCAGGTCCTGTTCCAGGTGGAGTTGCCGCTCGCGCTCCCGCTGATCACGACCGGCCTGCGCCTGGCCCTGATCCAGGTCGTCGCCACGGCGACCATCGCCGCCTACGTCTCCTTCGGCGGCCTGGGCCGCTACGTCTTCGACGGACTCGCCCAGCGCGACCTCGTGCAGGTGCTCGGCGGCGCGGTGCTGGTCGCCGTGGTCGCCGTCGTCCTGGACATCGCCCTCGCCGGCCTCCAGCGCTTCCTCTTCCACCCCCACTCTCGACTTCGCTCGAGCGGGGGGACCCCCAACCGCACTGCCTAGGGATCCGAACCATGAATCGTCGCGCTCTCCTCGGCGGCCTCTTCGCAGCCGCCTCCGTCCCGGCGCTCTCCGCGTGCGCGAGCGGCATCACCTCCCTCAACGGCCAGGGCACGTCCACCGCCGGCGGAGGCTCCAGCAAGGGCGGAGTCACCATCGGCACCGCCAACTTCACCGAGAACCAGGTCCTCGGCTACCTCTACGCGGCCGTCCTGGACGCGGCCGGCGTCACGACCAAGGTCCGCCCCAACCTCGGCACGCGCGAGATCGTCATCCCCGCCCTGAAGGCCGGCGACATCGACCTGCTCCCCGAGTACCAGGGCGCTCTGCTCAACTACCTCGACCCGAAGGCCACGCCCACCGAGGAGGGCGCGATGCAGAACGCCCTGACCCTCGCGCTGCCGGCCGGCCTCCAGGTCCTGCCGTACGGCATGGCGGAGGACTCCGACGCCTTCGTCGTCACCCGCGAGACCGCGGACAAGTACGGCCTGACCTCCCTCGCCGACCTGAAGAAGCAGAACGGCAAACTGGTCATCGGCGCCGCCCCCGAGGTGAAGAAGCGCCAGGTCGGCGCGGTCGGCCTGAAGAACGTGTACGGCGTGGAGTTCAAGGAGTTCAAGTCGCTCGACTCCGACGGCCCGCTGGTCAAGGGCGCCCTGAAGAAGGGCGACGTGGACGTGGCGAACCTCTTCACCACCGACACCGACATCAAGGCCAACGACTGGGTGGTGCTGTCCGACCCCCAGCACCTGATCCCCAGCCAGCACATCGTCCCGCTCATCGCCGACCGCAAGGCCGACGCCACCGTCCGCAAGGCCCTCGCCCGGCTCGGCAACGTGCTGACCACCGCCGACCTCACCGAACTCAACAGCCTGGTCGACAACGACAAGAAGGACCCCGAGGACGTGGCGAACGCCTACGCGAAGCGGCACGGACTGGTGAAGTAGCCCGTCGGCGGCTTGCCGGATCGCTCCTGACCCTAGAGCCAGTCCCGCCGCTTGAAAATCACGTACAAGCTGACGCAGACCACCCCCATCAGGCCGATCGCGAAGGGGTATCCGAAGCTCCAGCTCAGCTCGGGCATGTGCGTGAAGTTCATGCCGTAGATCGTCCCGACCAGCGTCGGAGCGAACAGGATCGCCGCCCAGCTCGAGATCTTCTTGATCTCCTCGTTCTGCTCGAACCCCGCCTCCGCCAACGCCCGCATCTCCGCGTTCTGCTGCTGGGTGACCAGCGTCGCGTTCACCGCCAGGATCTCCGTCAGGGCCTGGCGGAAGCCGTCCACGCGTTCGCTGATGTGGGTGACGTGGTCGGCGACGTCGCGCAGGTAGCGCTGGAGTTCCTCGTCCGTGCCGTACTTGGTGAAGCCGGCCATCAGGCCGTGCAGCATGCCCACCAGCGGCCGCGTGGCGCGCTGGAACTCGACCATCTCGCGGGAGAGTTCGTAGATGCGGCGCGAGACCTCGGGGTCCCCGCGGAAGACCTCCGTCTCGATCTCGTCAATGTCGTTCTGCACGCCCGCGACCACGGGTGCGTACCCGTCGACCACCGCGTCCAGAATCGCGTACAGCACCGCCTCCGGGCCCAGCGCCAGCAGTTCCGGCGACTCCTCCATGCGGCGGCGTACGGCCGACAGGTCCGGGGCCGCGCCATGGCGGACCGTGATCACGAAGTCCGGGCCGACGAACACGTGCAGTTCCCCGAAGTCGACCTCTTCCGGGGCGTCCAGATAGCGGGCGGCGCGCAGGACGACGAAGAGGGTGTCGCCGTACCGTTCCAGTTTCGGCCGCTGGTGGGCCTCCGTCGCGTCCTCGACCGCGAGCGGGTGCAGGTCGAACTCGGCGGCCAGGGAGTGGAGTTCGGACTCCGTCGGGCGGGCGAGGCCGATCCACGCCATGCCGTCCGGGGTGTCACGCAGCTCCCGGTAGGTGTCGGCGAGGGTGGCGGGGGAGGAGACGCGGACGCCGTCCCGGTACAGGGCCGCCTCGACGATGCTCGCCGGCTCCACCGCCTGCGCGGGCGCCGGGGCGGGACGGGGCACCAGGGGGTTTGCGGGCGGCGCCGTCTGGGGCAGGGCGCGGCGCCAGACGGACTTCCTGCCGCTCTTGGGGCTGTTGTTCTCCGGGGCTGGGCGGGCACGGCGTTCGGACATCGCGGTTGCTCCCGTCTCGAACGTACGTCTGTGTGATCACGGGGCAGGATATACGGGGCAAACGGTGCGCCGTTGTACAGGGCCGGGTCGGAAGCCGGATCGGCCGACCAGCCGGCGGTCGGGCCTCACGGAGCCATCTGCCTGGTGCGGAGCGCCGCCCGCAGATCACAACACGGACACAGCGTCACTCGAAGATCACTCAAAGTGCGCGTTCGGGTGCATGATTTCGGCCATCACCCGGCCTCCAAGGAGACCCATGCGCCGCCACACCATCTCCCTACTCGCCGCAGCCGTTCTCATGCTGACCGGATGCTCCAACTTGGGCTCGGGCAGCGACGGATCCTCGGCGCCGAGCCCCTCCGCGACGGCCGGAGCGGCCGACGACGCCGCCCGCGCGGAGCGGATCGCCGCGTGCACGAAGGCGATCGTCGCCGCGAAGAACGACACCGCGGACAACGGCCTGCCCCAGTGCGCGAAACTGTCGCCGGACGACTACCTCAAGGCGATCGAGGACGCGAAGAAGCAAGGAGGCGGCGCGCCGTAGAAGCGGATCGGCGACGTCTCGGCGTACGTCGTCGGTCGTAGCGGCGGGGAGCGGCCCCGACGGGCTTCCGGCGGGGCGCCGCCGAGCTGTTGCGGACAGCGGATGTCCGCAAGCCCCGCTACCGTCCCGGCATGACGAAGACGAGCCCCGCGGCACGGAAGGCCGACCGGTCCACACCCACTTCTGCCGTCCTCTCTCACCGCGCCCTCAACCGCGCCACCCTCGCCCGTCAGCTGCTGCTCCGCCCCTCGCCGCTGTCCGCGAAGGCGGCCGTTGCGCACCTGGCCGGCCTCCAGGCGCAGAACGTCAGGCCGCCGTACTACGCGCTCGCGGCACGACTGGAAAGCTTGGCGCCCGAGCACCTGTCGCGGCTCATGGCCGACCGCGGGGTCGTCCGGATCGTCACCCTGCGGTCCACCATCCACACCCACACCGCCGACGACTGCCTCACCCTGCGGCCGTTCGTCCAGCCCGCCCGCGACCGGGAACTCACCGCCTTCCGCAAGGGTCTCGCCGGCGTCGACCTCGACCGGCTCGCCGCCCTCGCCCGCGACCTGGTGGAGGCCGCGCCGCGCACCATGGCCCAACTGCGGGACGCGCTGCTCGCCGAGTGGCCGGACGCCGACCCGCATGCCCTCGCACTCGCCGCCCGCTGCCGGCTGCCCCTCGTCCAGGTCACCCCGCGCGGCCTGTGGGGCATGAGCGGCCAGGTCGCTCTCACCACCGCCGAGCACTGGCTCGGGCGCCCCGCCGAGCCCGCCCCGGAGCCCGACGCCGTCGTCCTGCGCTACCTCGCCGCCTTCGGCCCGGCCTCCGTGAAGGACATGCAGACCTGGGCGGGCCTGACGCGGCTGCGGGACGCCTTCGAGCGGCTGCGCCCGCGGCTCGTCACCTTCCGCGACGAACACGGCGTCGAACTCTTCGACCTCCCCGACGCCCCCCGCCCCGACCGGGACGCCCCGGCCCCGCCGCGCTTCCTGCCCGAGTACGACAACCTGCTCCTCTCCCACGCCGACCGCTCCCGCGTCGTGCCCCCCGGCCACAAGGGCCGCAACGCGGTGGGCAACCAGGCCTACCGCACCCTGCTCGTGGACGGCTTCCTCGCGGGCGTGTGGAAGCTGGAGGAGGACTCGCTCGTCATCGAGCCGTTCCGCGCTCTGACCAGGGCCGAGCGGGACGAGGTGGCCGAGGAGGGGGCGCGGATGCTGAAGGTGATGCACGAGGGTACGCCGTACGACATCCGGTTCGGTACCGTCGTCCCCCCACGCCCCTGACGCCCGGTCCGCGACGCGGTCCCGCGGCGCCTCGATCCGGCCGCCCGGTCACCGCACCGCCACCGCCACCGCCAGCCCAACCTCAGCCCCAGCAGGAGAATCTGCCACGGCACACCATGTGCGGCCCTCCCAACCTCGCCCATCCGACGGGCGGGTGGGAGCCGGGCCATGGAAGTGATGTGGAGAGGGGGGGGGGGGGGGGGGGGGGGGGCGGCGGGGGCGCGGCGCCCCCCCCCCCCCCCCCCCCCCCCTGGTATCAACCTGGGGTGTACCCCAGGAGCCTTCCGGGACTTACGTGTCGAACTGCGTGGTCACCGAGCTCTCCGCGCAGCCGTCGGCCCGGGAAGTCATCCCTGCCAGGACGCCCCCGGTGAGCGGGGGACCGCCGCTGTCGCCCTGGCAGGTGTCCATGTCGCCGGAGGGAGTGAGCATGCCCGTGGCGGCGGCAGCGGTCGCCACGGCGGCAGCGGCGGCCCTTCTGACGCGTTTCGGCCCGGACATGGGTCTCCTCGTGGGGTTGCCGGTGGGGGGTTCGCGCGAGTGGGGACCGGCCCCGGTGTGCCCCGGCGAGCGGCACGCCTTTACGCTAGAAGCCGGAGGCGTCCCCTCCCAATGAGGGAACGCCCTAGGCGAGTTGGGCAGGGAAAACCCTCGGTCCACGCGCGTGAACCGGTCAACGGGCCTGCCGCGTACGCTGGTTCAGCTCGCGCGGTGCCCGGCCGCCAGACGCACGATGTCCACCCGTGACCGGATGCCCAGCTTGCGGTAGACCCGGGTCAGCGTGGCCTCCACGGTCTTGACGCTGATGAACAGCCGGGCGGCGATCTCCCGGTTCGTCGCGCCCTCCATGACCAGCGCGGCGACCTGCCGTTCCGTCGCGGCCAGGCTGTCGAGGGCGGCCGTCGCGACCGGCGCCGGCCCCGCCGGGTGAGGCTCCGGCTTCGCCGGGTCCGTGACGGCGGCCGTCCCCACCAGGCGCAGCCACGGCATCGCCCGGCAACGGCGGAAGAGACGGGTCGCCTCGTCGTACGACGCCGGTCCCGGCCGCCCGGCGCGCAGTCCCGCGAGCGCATAGGCCGCCCGGGCCTCCTCGAGGCCGTAGCCGAGCGTCGCGAGCCGGTCCCGCGCCGCCGTCAACTGACGTTCCGCCGCGTCCACTTCGCCGCGTGCCGCCCGGGCCAGGGCCTCCGCCCGGTCCAGCACCGCCAGCACGCTCTCCCGCCGGAGTCTGAGCGCGTGGGCGCGGGCTGCGTCGATGACGTCCTGCGCCTCGGCCGGCTCCCCGACGCGTACGAGCGCCTCCGCCAGGTCGCCGTGCCAGCGGCCCCGGGCCGGATCGGTGACCCCGAGCCCCTCCTCCAGCTCCCTCACCCGCCGCAGGGACCGGACGCTCCCCGCCGCGTCCCCGGCCACCAGCTGGGCGTGCCCCAGTGCGGCCAGCGCCCGCGACAGGTAGATCACGTCGCCGTCCTCCTCGGCCCGCGCCACAGCTTCCTGGGCCAGCGTCAGCGCCCGGTCGGCCTCGCCGCCCGCCGCCTCCGCGAGAGAGGTGAGCATGGCGCTGGCGGCCTCCCCGATCCCGGTGTCCCGCGCCAGCCTGAGGCTCTCCCGCGCGAGGTCGAGGGCCCGCCCGCAGTGTCCGGCCCGCAGTTCGGTCTCGGCGAGCCCGCGCAGGAAGTGCACCTCGGCCTCGACCATGCCGCGCCGCCGCACCTCACGCAGCAGCGCGCTGACCGTCTTGCGCGCCTCGGCGAGCTGGTCGCTCATGATCAGCCAGCGGAACCGCACGGCACCGACGCCGTTGTGGTCGCACGCCACCCGCGCGTCCTGCGGTTCCCTCATCGCCCGCTTGATGGTGCGCGGTGCGTCCGGGTGCCCCATCAGGGTCTCGGCCTGCGCCTGGAAGGCCAGGGCCAGCAGCTCGTTGCGCCGGTCGCCGGCCCGCGCCGCCAGCTCCGCGGCGAGGGCGCCCTCCTGCCGGGCCCGGTCGAAGTCGCCCTCCACCAGCAGCGCCCGCCAGGCGAGCTGGTAGTGCACCAGGGTGAGCAGCCGGGGGTCGTCGCCCGCGTCCGCAAGCGCCTGGGGGAAAACCGCGTCGACCTCGGCCATCGCGTGCCCGGCGGCGTCGATCACCACCATCCAGGCCCGCACCCTGTCCGCCGGTTCCGTCGCCTGGGCCAGCACCTCGCGGGCGATGTCCCGGGCGAGGTCGGTCTCCCCGGCGGTCAGCGCGTCCTCGGCGGCCTGCAGCCGCCGCTCGTCCGGGCCCGGCACCGCGTCCGCGGGGGTGTGCCGGGCGGCGAGCAGCCCGAGCCCCGCCGCCACCGAGGGCGCGCCCCGGTCCCGGGCGGCGGACGCGGCCTCGGCGAGCCGCTGCGCCACCCGCGGATCCGTGCCGGTGGTCGCCAGCGCCAGGTGCCGGGCCCGCTCGATCGGGTCCGAGGCCGCCGTGGACAGCGCCGTGTGCACGGCCCGCCGCTCCTGGGCGCTCGCCTGCGCGTACAGCGCGGCCGATATCAGCGGATGTGCGAACCGTACGAAGGGTGCGTCCCGCTCCGTCACCAGCAGCCCGAGCGCGGCGGCCTGCGCGGTCTCCGCCTCCGCGTTGTCCCGGCCCGCGGCGCGCAGCAGGGCCAGTGTGGGCCGGGCCCCCGCGCTCGCCACGAGCAGGGTGCGGCGGGCCTCGTCGGACAGCGCCTCCAGCCGGTTGAGCACCAGCGTCCTGAGCGAGGTCGGCACCGGCAGTGGCTCACCGGGCCTCGGCGGAGTCGGGCTCTCGGCGAGGGCGCGGCCGAGCTCCAGAGCGAACAGCGGGTTGCCGCCGCTGGTGCGGTGGATGTCCCGCACGGTGGAGCGGGGCAGTCCCGTGTAGCCGCGGTGGTCGAGGAGCGTGGCGATCCGCGCGCGCGAGAGCGGGCCCACCTGAAGGGCGAGGGTGTCCGGCGGGGACGCGCTCAGATAGCGGTCGTACTCCTGTCCCTGCTCGGCGCGGGTGCGCACCGCGCACAGCATCTGCACCGGTGTGCCGCCGAGGCGCCGGGCGGCGAAGCCGAGGAGTTCGGTGCTGGCCGGATCCAGCCACTGCAGGTCGTCGGCGACGATCAGCACGGGACCGCGGGCGGCGAGCACACGGAGGGTGGAGAGGACGGCGAGCCGCAGCGCCAGTCCGTCCCGTTGCAGCGTGGACTCGCCGCGGCCGGTGAGCGCGGACTCCAGGGCGGTGCGCTGGGGGGCGGGGAGCCGGTCGGCGACCTCGTCCATGACGAGTCCGAGCAGGTCGGCGAGGGCCAGGAAGGGGAGGTGGGATTCGGACTCGGTCGCCGAGCAGCGCAAGACGGTGCGCACCGTTTCGCCGTATTCCGCGGCCAGCGTCCGCAGGACCGTCGACTTTCCTATTCCGGCGGGGCCGTGCAGCAGCACACTTCCCCCGTCGGTGAGCTGCCGGCGCGCTGCCGTGCACAGCTCCTCCCGGCCGATGACCAGGTCATGGTGGGGTCTCGCAGGCTCCTTGAAGTCCCGTCGCACGGTGCCGCTCCCCTCCGGGTGTCGTGTCCTGGCCAATATTAGGCGTCCTGTCATTGAAAATTCGGACGGCGGCATGGTGAGGGAAACAACAAGGTGTGACACGAGGGAATTCATCGGAGAACCGAATGAATCGTGAACTACAGATCTACGGGAGCAGCCCGGCCCGCCGCGCCGCCACCACCGCCTCCCATCTGCTGTGCGCGCCGAGCTTCCGCATCGCCGAGCGCAGATACCCCTTCACCGTCTCCGGGCGCAGCCCCAGCCGCTCGGCGGCCGCCGCGTTGGTCGACCCGACCGCCACACACGCCAGGACGTCCACCTCCCGCGGGGACAGCCCCACGTTCCCCGCCGCCGACCCGGGGGAGGCCGCCCCTGCCAGCCGCCCGCACACCTCGAGGAGCTCCGTCCGCAGCGCCGTGTCCTCCACCCGCTGGGCGAGCGCCCGCAGCGCGCCGTGCGCCTCCCGCACCTGCTCCCAGGCCGCCCCGGCCGGGCCCGGGGGCTCCCGCACCGCCGTCAGCAGGGTGCGCGCCTCGTCCCGGGCGACCAGCGCCTGCTCCACGTCCCGCGCCGCCTCCACCGCCGCGCTCAGCGTGCGGTCGCCCAGCGGCTGCGCCGTCCGCAGGGCGCCGTAGAGCACCCCCCGCACCCGGCGCCGTACGACGACCGGCACCGCGAGGACGGACCTCAGGCCCTCCGCCGCCACCGCCGCGTCGTACTCGTGGCTGATCTGCCGGGACGCCGAGTAGTCGGTCACCGCGCACGGCCGGGCCAGAGCCGTCACCTTGCCGCCCAGGCCGCTGCCGCAGACGACGGCGAGCGAGCTGAGCGCCGTCGTCGCGGTGCCGCTCAGTTCGCTGATGCGTATCTGCGGCCGCCCGGACTCCACCAGTCCGCCGAAGGCGACCGGCAGCCCCGTGACCCGCCGCAGCCGCACCAGCGCGCTCCGCATCTGAACCGTCTCGGCTGCGTCAACTGCCACGTGCTCGCCCCTCCGTCGCGGCGCACCCCCGTTCGGGGGTGGTGAGACCTGCGTCACCGATTACACGATGTGAGACGGCTGTCCGGCAATGAGGAGGACACATGACGGCGAACACCGCCGCGACGGAGGCGTTCCGCACCGCGCGGGACTTCCTGCTGGCGCACCGGGAGGACTACGCGACGGCGTACGAGGGCTTCCGCTGGCCGCGCCCGGCGTACTTCAACTGGGCGCTCGACTGGTTCGACGTCATCGCGGAAGGCAACGACCGCACCGCACTGCACATCGTGGAGGAGGACGGCTCCGAGGAACGCCGCACCTTCGCCGAGATGTCCGAACACTCCGACCGGGTCGCCGGCTGGCTCCGGGAGCAGGGCGTGCGCGCGGAGGACCGCGTCCTGGTCATGCTGGGCAACCAGACCGAACTGTGGGAGACCGCGCTGGCGGCGATGAAGCTGCGTGCGGTCGTCATCCCGGCCACCCCGCTGCTCGGCCCTGCGGACCTGCGCGACCGTGTCGACCGAGGACGGGTCCGGCATGTGGTCGTGCGCGCGGAGGACACCGGCAAGTTCGCCGAGGTGCCGGGTGACTACACCCGGATCGCGGTGGGCGGCGCGCCGGAGGGCTGGCGGGCGTACGAGGACGCGTACGCGGCCGACGCGGGCTTCGAGCCGGACGGGCCGACCCACGCCGACGACCCGCTGATGCTGTACTTCACCTCGGGCACCACCGCCCGGCCCAAGCTGGTCGAGCACACCCATGTGTCGTATCCGGTCGGTCATCTGGCGACGATGTACTGGATCGGCCTCAAGCCCGGGGACGTCCACCTGAACATCTCCTCGCCCGGCTGGGCCAAGCATGCCTGGTCGAACCTGTTCGCCCCGTGGAACGCGGAGGCGACGGTCTTCATCCACAACTACACACGCTTCGACGCGGCCCGGCTGATGGCGGAGATGGACCGCGCGGGCGTGACGACGTTCTGCGCGCCGCCGACCGTGTGGCGCATGCTGATCCAGGCCGACCTCACCCAGCTCGCCACCCCGCCGCGCGAGGCGGTCGCCGCCGGGGAGCCACTGAACCCCGAGGTGATCGAACAGGTACGCAGGGCCTGGGGGGTGACCATCCGGGACGGCTTCGGGCAGACCGAGACGGTCGTGCAGGTCTCCAACAGCCCCGGCCAGCCGCTGAAGACGGGCTCCATGGGGCGGCCGAGTCCCGGCTTCCGCGTGGAGCTGCTGGATCCGGTGAGCGGCGCGCCGGGCGCGGAGGAGGGTGAGATCGCGCTCGACCTGTCCGTTCGGCCGGTGGGCGTGATGACCGGCTACCACGGCGACCCCGACCGTACGGCCGAGGCCATGGCGGGCGGCTACTACCGCACCGGCGACATCGGCTCCCGGGACGCGGACGGGTACATCACCTACGTCGGGCGGGCCGACGACGTCTTCAAGGCCTCCGACTACAAGATCTCCCCCTTCGAGCTGGAGAGCGCGCTGCTGGAGCACGAGGCGGTGGCCGAGGCCGCCGTCGTACCGGCGCCGGACGAACTGCGCCTCGCCGTGCCGAAGGCGTACGTGGTGCTCGCCGCGGGCTGGGAGCCCGGCCCCGACACCGCCAAGGTCATCTTCGAGCACTCCCGTGAGGTGCTCGCCCCCTACAAGCGCATCCGCCGCCTGGAGTTCGGGGACCTGCCCAAGACCGTCTCCGGCAAGATCCGGCGGATCGAGCTGCGCGAGGCCACGGCCGCGGGTTCGCAGAACGAGTACCGTGAGGAGGACTTCCGGTGAGCGCCCTGTCGTACACGCACGGGACGAGCACGACGCCGCTCCTCGGTGAGACCATCGGCGCCAACCTCGACCGTGCCATCGCCGCGTACCCGGACCGCGAGGCCCTGGTCGACGTGCCGTCCGGGCGGCGCTGGACCTACGCCGAGTTCGGCGACGCGGTCGACGAGGTGGCGCTCGGGCTGCTCGCCAAGGGTGTGCGCAAGGGCGACCGGGTCGGCATCTGGGCGGTCAACTGCCCCGAGTGGGTGCTGGTGCAGTACGCCACCGCGCGGATCGGCGCGATCATGGTGAACATCAACCCCGCCTACCGCGCCCACGAGCTTCAGTACGTCCTGAGGCAGGCCGGGATCTCGCTGCTGGTCGCCTCCCTGGCCCACAGGACGAGCGACTACCGGGCCCTGGTCGACCAGGTGCGCGGCAGCTGCCCCGAGTTGCGCGAGACCGTCTACATCGGCGACCCCACGTGGGACGTGCTCCGGGCCGGCGCGGTGTCGGTCCCGCGGGAGCGACTGGCCGCCGTCGCGGACGAGTTGAGCTGCGACGACCCGGTCAACATCCAGTACACCTCGGGCACCACCGGCTTCCCGAAGGGCGCCACCCTCTCCCACCACAACATCCTCAACAACGGCTACTGGGTGGGCCGCACGATCGGTTACACGGAGCAGGACCGGGTGTGTCTGCCGGTGCCGTTCTACCACTGCTTCGGCATGGTCATGGGCAACCTGGGCGCCACTTCCCACGGGGCCTGCATCGTCATCCCGGCGCCGTCCTTCGAACCCCGGGCCACCCTGGAGGCCGTCCAGCAGGAGCGCTGCACCTCCCTGTACGGCGTGCCGACGATGTTCATCGCCGAGCTGAACCTGCCCGGCTTCGCGGAGTACGACCTGTCGTCCCTCAGGACCGGCATCATGGCGGGCTCGCCGTGTCCGGTGGAGGTGATGAAGCGGGTGGTCGGCGAGATGCACATGGAGCAGGTGTCCATCTGCTACGGCATGACGGAGACCTCCCCGGTCTCGCTGCAGACCCGGATGGACGACGACCTGGAGCACCGCACGGGCACGGTGGGCCGGGTCCTCCCGCACATCGAGGTCAAGATCGTCGATCCGGCGACCGGGGTGACCCTGCCGCGCGGCGCGGCGGGCGAACTGTGCACCCGCGGCTACAGCGTGATGCTCGGTTACTGGAACGAGCCCGAGAAGACCGCGGAGGCCGTCGACCCCGGCCGCTGGATGCACACCGGCGACCTCGCGATGATGCGCGAGGACGGTTACGTCGAGATCGTCGGCCGCATCAAGGACATGATCATCCGCGGGGGCGAGAACATCTACCCGCGTGAGATCGAGGAGTTCCTGTACGCGCATCCGAAGGTCGCCGACGTGCAGGTGGTCGGGGTCCCGCACGAGCGGTACGGCGAGGAGGTCCTGGCATGCGTGATCCCGCGCGACCCGGCCGACCCGCCGACCATCGAGGAGGTGCGGGCCTTCTGCGAGGGGCAGCTCGCCCACTACAAGATCCCGAGCCGGCTGCAGATCCTGGAGGCCTTCCCGATGACGGTCTCGGGGAAGGTCCGCAAGGTCGAGCTGCGGGAGAGGTACGCGGAACCGGCGTAGGGCTCCCGCGCGAGGGACGGTTCAGGCCAGGCCGGCGGCCAGATCGTCGGCCGGCCTGTTCACCGGCTCGGGGGTGCCGCTGAGATCGAGGACGAAGAGCGGGACGCCGAGGCGGTCGGCGGCGGCACGGGCGGCGTCGGTGTATCCCGCCAGTGAGAAGCACACGCAGCACACGGACTCCGACAGGGCGGTGAGCCACAGGCACTCCACGTCCCGCAGTGACGCCGGGCGCACGGTCGGCTCCACCAGCGCCCGCATCCCCTCCGCCCTGAGCATGACCCCGCTGGGCGGACGCTCCTGGGCCCGCCGGACGTCGTGGTGGCCGAGCCGGCGCAGACAGAGCGCGGCTGCGCCGATGGCGTCGGTGGCCGTGCGGATGGTGACGGGCTGGAAGACGGGACTCTGAGCACGCGGACCGCCCGCGTCGTCCCCGGCCAAACCCGGGCGTGGCGCCCCGTTCACCGGAGCCCCACTCACCGGGACACGCAGGATGGTCCCGCACGGGCAGTCCAGCTCCGGGCAGGGCCACTGGCCCTCACGGCCGCAACTCCCGCAGCGGACCGCGACCCAGTCGTCGTCCCAGGTGCGGTGGGTGACCACGGAGGGTCGCGAGAGGCGGTCCAGCGGCGGGGCGACGGGCGCGCCGCACACGCACGGATACGACGGCGCGGCGTAGACGTGCTCGCGCCGGCAGACCGGACAGGACACCGGCACGCTCTCGGGCATGGCTCCCATGGTGCGTCCGTGGACGCCCACTTGTCCCCGACTTCGGCGATCGCGTCGGCCTGGAGAGCCGTCTCTTGACGGCTCTCCAGGCCGTGCCTACATTGATTCCAGATAGCAGAAAGAATATTCCGCGATACGGAAGTAAGAAGTCGAAAGGCGCATTGGTGCTCGCCGCGGGGCGCGACGGGAGCGCGAGTCCGACAGCCGAAGCAGGAGTACTCCATGGCTCGTATGACCGCTGCCCGCGCGGCAGTCGAGATCCTCAAACGTGAGGGCGTCCGGGACGCGTTCGGCGTTCCGGGCGCGGCGATCAACCCCTTCTACGCCGCCCTGAAAGCGTCCGGCGGCATCCACCACACTCTGGCCCGCCATGTCGAGGGCGCGTCCCACATGGCGGAGGGGTACACCCGTACCCACCCCGGCAACATCGGCGTGTGCATCGGAACCTCCGGGCCGGCCGGCACCGACATGATCACCGGGCTCTACTCGGCGACCGGCGACTCGATCCCGATCCTCTGCATCACCGGCCAGGCCCCGACCGCGGTGCTCCACAAGGAGGACTTCCAGGCCGTCGACATCGCGTCGATCGCCGCGCCGGTGACGAAGATGGCCGTCACCGTGCTGGAGGCCGCGCAGGTGCCGGGTGTCTTCCAGCAGGCGTTCCACCTGATGCGCTCGGGTCGCCCCGGGCCCGTCCTCATCGACCTGCCGGTCGACGTCCAGCTCACCGAGATCGAGTTCGACCCGGAGACGTACGAGCCCCTGCCGGTCTACAGGCCGGCCGCGACCCGCGCCCAGATCGAGAAGGCCCTCGCACTGCTGAACGCCTCCGAACGTCCGCTGATCGTCGCCGGCGGCGGCGTCATCAACGCAGACGCAGCCGAACTCCTCGTGCGTTTCGCCGAACTGACGGGCATTCCCGTGGTCCCGACCCTCATGGGCTGGGGAGCCATCCCCGACGACCACCGGCTGCACGCCGGCATGGTCGGCCTGCAGACCTCGCACCGCTACGGCAACGCCACCTTCCTGGAGTCCGACTTCGTCCTCGGTATCGGCAACCGCTGGGCCAACCGCCACACCGGGCGCATCGACGTCTACACGGCCGGGCGGACATTCGTCCACGTCGACGTCGCACCCACCCAGATCGGCAGGATCTTCGCCCCCGACTACGGCATCGCCTCCGACGCGAAGGCGGCCCTGGACCTGTTCATCGAGGTGGCCGGGGAGCTGAAGCGGGCCGGCAGGCTCCCCGACCGCTCCGCCTGGGCCGCCGCCGCGCGGGAGAAGAAGGCCCGCCTTAAGCGCCGTACGCACTTCGACGACATCCCGATCAAACCGCAGCGCGTCTACGAGGAGATGAACAAGGCCTTCGGCCCCGAGACGCGGTATGTCACGGCGATCGGCCTCTCCCAGATCGCCGGCGCCCAGATGCTGCACGTGTACCGCCCGCGGCACTGGATCAACTGCGGCCAGGCGGGCCCCCTCGGCTGGACGATCCCGGCCGCGCTCGGGGTGGCGAAGGCCGACCCGGAGGCGTCCGTGGTCGCGCTGTCCGGCGACTACGACTTCCAGTTCATGATCGAGGAGTTGGCGGTCGGCGCCCAGCACCGGATCCCGTACATCCACGTCCTCGTCAACAACTCCTACCTCGGCCTGATCCGTCAGGCACAGCGGGCCTTCGACATGGACTTCCAGGTCAAGCTGGAGTTCGAGAACGTCAACTCACCCGAACTGGGCGTCTACGGCGTCGACCACGTCAAGGTCGCCGAGGGCCTCGGCTGCAAGGCGATCCGGGTGACGGACCCCGACGACCTGGCCCAGGCCTTCGAGCAGGCCAAGAAGCTCGCCGCCGAGTACCGGGTGCCCGTGGTCGTCGAGGCGATCCTGGAGCGCGTCACCGACATCTCGATGTCGACCACCAACGACATCAGCCAGGTGGTGGAGTTCGAGGAGAGCGTGTAGTCGCGCCTGTGAACGCGGACGGGGCCGCGGTTGCCCGCGGCCCCGTGCCGAATGCGACCTGGATCAGGACGTGGTCACCGCGACGTGGTCGTGGTGCCGGTGGCCCACAGGGCGCCGCCCTTGCCGGTGCCGCCGGTGCTCTTGTAGACGACCAGGTTGCCGTCGTTCTGCATGACGGCGTACGCGCCGGTGTTGTGGTAGGTGCCGGTGGACCACAGGGCGCCCCCCTTGCCGGGGCCCCCGGTGCTCTTGTAGACGACGAGGTTGCCGTCCGTCTGCATCACCGCATAGGCGCCCGGGTGGCCGTAGGTCCGGCTGGACCAGATGGCGGCGCCGTCACGCCGGCGGTACATCACCAGGTTGCCGTCCGTCTGCATGACCAGTCGGGTGTAGGTGCCCTGGGTCCACCAGCCGGGCTTGAGGGTGGTGCCCGAGGCGATGGTCTGCGGCCGGGCGTAGGTGCCGCTCGACCACAGGGGGTAGGTGCTCGCCTTCGCGTAGACGACGACGTTGCCGTCGTCCTGCACGGTGGCGTACGCACCCGGGTTGCCGTAGGTCCGGCTCGACCACAGGGCGCCGCCCGTGCCGGGGCCGCCGTCGCTCGTGTAGACGACGAGGTTGCCGTCCGTCTGCATCACCGCGTACGCACCGGGGTTGCCGCCGGTCCGGCTGGACCAGACCGCCTGGCCGGTGCCCTCGCCGGTCTTCAGGTATGCCACGAGGTTGCCGTCGGTCTGCATGGTCAGCGTCATCGTGGCGCTGTTCAGGCTGTGCCCCGGGGACAGTCGCTGTCCGGGGTACATGAAGGTGCCCGCGGCCGGGGCGGGGGCCGAGGCGGGGACGTGCGGGTCGACGAGGTGGATGTCCTTCCCGCTGTCCACGTAGGCGACGCCGCCCTGGTACTTGTCGACGGCCCAGGACACCCTGCGGTCGTCGGCGACCGGTCCGCCGGGCAGGTCGGCCAGGTCGCTGGTGGTGGCCGCGTCGGTGTGCACGTCGGTGAGGGTCAGCTTGCCCGCCGCCGTGTCGTGCTCGACGACGAACCCGTCGCCCAGCTGGGCGAGATGGGCGGGCACGGCGACGTCCTCGCCGGTGGCCAGGTCCCACACACCCGCCGGACCCGACGGTCCGCACGACCAGTACACCCAGTGCTGGGCGGCCGCCTGCAGCTCGCCGGGCACGCACGGCGCGCCGGTCGCGACGGTCTGCACGGTGCGCCGGGTGGTGAGGTCGATCTGGGTCAGGGTCCCCGCTGTGGCTCCGGGGACCCACACCGTGGAGCCCGACAGCGCGGCGGCGGAGACCGGGCGGCTGAAGAGCACGTGGCTGTTGCCGCCCGCGTCCGCGTCACCGATGTACTGCTTGTCGGTGGAGCCGCCGTTGTAGACCACGTAGCGGCCCTCGGCGTCGACGAGGGTGCCGCCGGTGGCACCGGGTGTGACGAGAACCGCGCTGTTGTTAGGAGTCTGCACGGTGACGGCGTCGCCTTGCGCGTCGGCGTTCGGCCACAGCTGCGAGATGTTCCCGTCGCCGGTGGCGACGGGCGGGTTGCAGGTGGCCGCGGTGTCGCAGTGGGTGGGTGCGAAGGGCTGGCCGAAGCCCTGCTCGGGACCGTAGGACGGCGGGGAACCGAGCTGGACGCTCCGCTCGTAGACGACGTCTCCACCGTTCGCGAGGCGCCGGACCGGGTACAGCCTCCCGCCGCCGAAGGCCAGGCCGTCGAGAGGGGCGGGCACCGGGGGGTCGGAGTCCACGGCGGTCCCTGTCGGGGTGCCGTCCGGCCCGGCGGTGAACAGGCGGGCCGCCCAGTCGGTGACGGACGAGCCGCCCACGACGACCGCACCGTCCGGCTCCTGCCTGACGGTGTTCGAGCTGGCGTGGTCCAGGACCGGGGTGACGGTCCGGGAGCCGGACAGCGGCATGGCGTAGAGCGGGTAACCGAGTGTGTCGTCCGTGGTCGAGGCACCGTTGTGCGACACCGAGTAGGTCATCAGCAGGGAGTCGCCCGCGATCCCCAGGAAGCGCAGGGCGCTGCCGTACCCGGTGCCCAGCGGTGCGGCTGGGACCTGCACTGTGCTCACGGTGCCGCCGGGAGCGGAGCGCGACACGAACTGGACCTGTCCCGCCGAGCCGGTTCCGGCGGCTCTCGTCGAGGTGTACCAGGCGATGTGATTCCTGGACAGGACGACGCGGGAGCCGTTGACCAGTGGTCCGGAGACGGGGGTGACCGCGCCGGTCGTCAGATCCACCAGGGCCGCCCGGGCCGCGGTCGTGCCGTCGGTGTCCTGTATGTAGCGGATCACCACGGAGTCGGCGTCGCCGGCCAGCACCAGAGCCTGGGGCGTGGCGCCCGCGGGCCAGCCGGTGACCGGTGTGTCGGTCTGCTGCCCGTCCGCCGTGCCGAGGACATGAAAGCCCGTCACGGATCCGTCCGCGGCCTTGGTGACCGTCAGCACGCGGGAACCGAAGGTGCCCAGGTACGTCTGTCCGGCGCCCGGCGTGATGGTGGTGGTCGTGCCGGAGTCCATGTCCTGCAGCCGGTACCCGGCGGCCGACGGAGTGGCCACGATGTCGGAACCCGCTCCCGAGTACCCGGGCATCTGCAGATTGCTCTGGACACCGGGCACCGGGGTGTCCGATCCGCCCGCGTACGGCGTCCAGACGTACCCGGACCGGCTGTCGGTCTGGTGCAGGAAGCCACCGGTGCCCGCGAAGACCACGGTGTCCTTGGGCGGGTTGTTCAGCAGAGCGGCCGGTATGACCGTCTCGGTGGGGGTGTCGGCCGAGGCCGTCGCCGCGGTCAGCGGCAGGACCCCCGAAGCGAGGGCGAACGTCGCGGCGACCGCGATGGATCCGCTCCTCAGGGTGTGTTGGGCCACCCATTCCTCCTTCAAGTGGGAAGGCACGGGTGACATGCAGCCGACGGCCGACCGCCCAAGGGCCAGGACGGCTCTGGTGGTTGAAGCCCCCCGTTCGCCACGGTGCCCGAGTCCTCGGTCACCACGCCCCCCATGCGAGGGCGAGGCTAACGGACTCGGTTCCTTCGGGAACAGGCGCCCCACCCGGTGCGTGCTCCACCAGAGGTGTGCGTGGCGGGCGTACTCGGAGTCATCCGCCACCGTCCAGGTCGGCCCGCCGTCGCAGCACCCGTAGCTCATGGCCGACCAGCTGCAGACGCACGCTCCCGGTCCGGTGACCACCTCATCACCCGCGACACCGGATGGGCGACGCCCGGTGAGGGAACTCCTGGTGCAACGCGGCCCGTCCCGCCGGCCCGCCCCTGCCCGGGCGCCCTCGGTACGGAGAGGGGTACCGCCGCAGCCCGCCCCCAACGGGCCGCGGTCCCCCCGGCCGACACCCCCCTGCGGGGCCCGCCGCCCCCGTGCCGGCGGGCCCCGTGTGCCGAGAATCTCCCCATGAACAGGGGCAGTTGAAGCCCCCCGGGCCGTGTTCAGAGGTTCATTTGAGGGTTGCGTAGAGGGGGTACGCCTGCTTGTGTAGACGCCCTCACTCGATCTCGTGCTCCGACAGCCCCGGCCAGTCCTCGGGTCCGCCGCCCTGCCACTCGACGATGTCGCCCTCCTCCACCTCGATCCGGTCCAGATCGGCCAGGCGCAGGATCTCGATGACGTCGTCCAGGTGGGAGGCGACCCCGAGGGTCACGTCGCCCTCGGTGACCCGCCGGGACCCGTCCAGCGCCGGGGCGTGCACCACTATGTGCGGATGCTGCGGTGACTGTTCCATGAGTTCAGCCTCCTGCGGCCGTGCCGGATCCGCACGCCGGGGGCCACGGCGGACACGACGGCTGCCAGGCGTTCCTCTCCCGGCTCCGCCGACGTGACCGCGCAGCGGGGTGACCACGGGACGGCCCTCGGTGTCCGTGGTCACCGAAACCCGTGCCGCGTACACACGGGCTATCACGTCCTCGGTGATGACCTCGGCAGGCGTGCCGCCCGCCGCGACGCGTCCCCTGTCGAGGAGGACCAACCGGTCCGCGTACTGGGCCGCGGTGGTCAGGTCGTGCAGGGTGGTGACCACCGCCAAGCGCCGAGTTCTGCGTAGTTCGTCCACAAGGTCGAGAACGTGCTGCTGGTGTCCGAGGTCGAGCGCGGAGGTGGGTTCGTCGAGCAGCAGCAGCCGGGGTTCCTGCGTCAGGGCCCGGGCGAGCGCGGCGCGTTGGCGCTCGCCGCCGGAGAGCTCGGACAGGCGGCGAGCGGCATGGTGGGTGAGGTCGAGGGCGGCCAGCGTGCGCGCCGTGGCCGTGCGGTCGCGTTCGCCGGGGCTTGCGAGGTAGCCGAGGTGTGGAGTGCGCCCCAGCAGAACGTACTCCTGGACCGTCATGTCCGGCGGCAGCACGGGTGCCTGCGGCACGTAGGCGATCAGCCGGGCCCTCTCCCGGGCGCGCAGGCGCCCGACGACGGTGCCGCCGACGGCGACCGTGCCGCGATGGGGGAGCAGGCCGGCGATGGCGCGGAGCAGCGTCGACTTGCCCGCGCCGTTGGGGCCGATCAGTGCCAGCCAGCCGCCCGACGGGACGGAGAAGGACACCGCGCGCACGACCGGGGCGCGGTCCAGGTCGACCTCGACCCCGGCCACGTCGAGCCCGCCCGAGGCAGGTGCGCTCACGTCCGCACCGACCGGGTGGAGCGCAGGATCCATATGAATGCCGGTGAGCCGATCAGTGCGGTGACGACCCCGATGGGCAGTTCGGCCGGGGCCACAACGGTGCGGGCCAGCGCGTCGGCGAGGACCAGGAATCCTGCCCCGAACAGCAGCGACAGCGGAAGGACGAGCCGATAGGAGGCGCCGGCCAGCCGACGCACCGCATGCGGCACGATGATCCCGACGAAGCCGATCAGCCCGCTCACCGCCACGGCGCTCGCCGCGGCCAGCGCGCAGGCGGCCACGACGGCCAGCCTGATGCGGCCGGGGTGCATGCCGAGGGAGCGGCTCTCCTCGTCGCCGACGGACAGCACGTCGAGATGGCGGCCGTGCAACAGCACGACCACGACGGCGATCGCCGTGTAGGGCAGGATCTCCCTCGTCTGGTGCCAGGTGGCCGCGGACAGGGAGCCCAGCAGCCAGGAGTAGACCTGCTGGATGTCCTGGCTGGAGCGCTGGAGGACGTACGTCTGAACAGCGGTCAGGAACATCGATACCGCCAGCCCGGCCAGCAGCAGTGTCGAGGTACCCGGCCCACCCGCCACACCGGCCAGGTAGGCGACGGTGACCCCGGCCAGCGAACCGATGAACGCGGCCACAGGCACCGCCGCCGGTACCGAACCGCCCAGACAGACGATGGCGGCTGTCGCGCCCAGGCCGGCCCCCGCCGACGCCCCCAGCAGCGACGAGTCGACCAGGGGGTTGCGGAACACGCCCTGGTACCCCGCGCCGGCGAGCGAGAGCGCCCCACCGACCACCGCTCCGAGCACCACGCGCGGCAGCCGGATCTGGAAGAGCACGGCATTCTGCAGCGGGCTGAGCTCGGACTGCAGACGTACCAACGGCAACCGGTCCAGCAACGCGGCGGCCGTCGCGAGCGGATTGACGGCCGCCGCCCCGGCCATCGCACCGACAAGCAGCGCGGCGGCCAGGAACGCCACCGCGATCGCGTAGACGCCCACGGTGCGAGAGCGCGTTCCGGCGCGCATTCCGACCCTGCTCACAGCCGCAGCCCGCCCGTCGTCACCGGTCGGAGGCCTTCGCGACAGCCTGCGCGATCTGCGCGACCAGCTGGGGCAGACGCGGGCCCCAGCGGGAGGCGACGTCATCGTCCAGGCCGATGATCTCCTTGTTCCGCACCGCCGGAATCCCTGACCAGCCGGGCCGGGCAGCGACGATCGCAGGGGTCTGCCCGCCGGCGGACGACTCGTTGTCCGAGAGGAATATCAGCTGCGGTTGCGCCGAGACGATGTACTCCTGGGCCAGCTGGGGATATCCGCCGTCGGATGCCTTGTCCGCCTTGTCGGCGATGTTCTTCAGGCCGAACAGGGACGCTATCTGCCCGACGAAGGTCGAGGAGGTCGCCGAGTAGTAAGGGTTGGCACCCAGCTCCCAGTAGTAGGTCAGGTTCGCATGATCGGTGCCGGCCTGCTTGACCGTGGAGGCTATCGCGGACTTCATACCGGCAACGGTCCGTGCGGCCTGGGCGCTGTGACCGGTGGCCCGGCCGATCTGCTCGATCTGGTCGTAGGCGTCGTCGACCGTCGCCGCCGCGGGCTCGATCAGTACCGGCACGCCCAGCTTGCGCAGTCCGGCGACCAGTCCTCCGGAATCCTGCGAGGCGACGACCAGGTCCGGGTCGTACTTCACGATCGCCTCGATGTTCGGGGTCAGTCCGCTGAGGCTGGTGACGGGCGCGCCGGCCGGGTGGTCGGAATTCGAGTCCACCGCGACGACCTGCTTGCCCGCGCCGACCGCGTACAGGTCCTCGGTCGCGGTCGGTGAGAGCGACACGATGCGCTGCGGTCGGCTCCTGACGGTGATCCTGCCGTTGGCGGGAGTCACCGTGACGGGGAACGCCGCGGCGGCGGAGGATCCGGACGCCGAAGCGGACGACGCTGCGGCGCCGGAGTTCTCGGAGCTGCAGCCGGCGACGACGGCCACGGCCGCGAGCACGGCGGTCGCCGCCGACAGAGCGCGGACGAGCGGCTTGCGCCGACGAGGCCGAAGCCGGACAGGTTGGTGTGCCATGCGGCACTTCCTCCCGTGAGGACGGGAAGAAGCAATCCGTCGACGGGCCGCGTCGAGCGCGCGCCGACGGAGACGGATCGCCCTTCCACGAGGGTCGATGTCGTAGCGCGGCAGGAGGCGACCTGGCTCGGGCCGCGGTTGAGGCGGCTCTCACAGTTGCGGGACAGCGCCGGACTGGCCCGCGGAAGGCGGGCGTCACCGGCTTCGCTGCCTGGCGCGCTGCCGGAAATCTGCATGACCATGCAGATTTCCAGCAGCCGCACACTAGCACGCCGGTCACTTCGCGGACCGGCGTGCCCCGGACGCGGCACGGCTCTTGGGCGGCCATGGGCTCGATCGGTGTTCTCGGTGACGGACCGCGTGGTCGGACCGTGTGGTCGCGAGCGGGATGCCGTCCCGGTGAGCGACAGCGATGCGATCGTCCTGCCGCTGTCACGCTGACCCGCTCGGCGCCGGCAGCACGAAGCCTTGGCCCACTCCTCGCGGAACGCCCTGGTCCGCTGGAGGGGTTCCGGGCCGCGGCGGCGCCTGGGCGCGACAGGACAAGTGTCGGCGCCGACGCGGCCCGGAGGTCTCGGCGTCAGACCTGCGCGCCGGACAGGCGCTCCACGCCTCGCAGCAGGGCCGAGTGGTCCAGGCCGCCGTCGCCCTGCGCGCGCAGGCTCGCGACGAGTTGGGCGACCACCGCACCCACCGGCAGGGCGGCGCCGACCGCGCGGGCCGCTTCCGTGACGATGCCCATGTCCTTGTGGTGCAGGTCGACACGGAAGCCCGGCTTGAAGTCGCGGTGGAGGAAGTTGTCCTTCTTGCGCGTCAGCACGGTGGAGCCGGCGAGTCCGCCGCCCAGGACGTCGAGGGCCGCCCCCAGGTCCACGCCCGACTTCTCCAGGAAGACCACGGCCTCGGCGCACGCCTGGATGTTCACGGCGACGATGAGCTGGTTGGCGGCCTTCACCGTCTGGCCCGAGCCGTGCGGGCCGCACCGCACGATGGTCCGGCCCAGCGTCTCGAAGATCGGCTCGGCGTACTCGAAGTCGGCCTGGTCGCCGCCGACCATGATCGACAGTACGGCCTCGATCGCCCCGGCCTCGCCGCCGGACACCGGTGCGTCGAGCACCCGGATGCCCTTCTCCCGCCCGGCCGCGGCCAGCTCGATCGAGGTCTGCGGAGTGATCGAGGACATGTCGATCAGCAGGGCGCCGGGCCGGGCGTTCCCGAGGATGCCGTCCGGGCCGTACGCCACCGCCTCGACCTGCGGAGACGCCGGCACCATGGTGATGATCACGTCGGCGTCCCGCACGGCCTCGGCGACCGAGCCGGCCACGGCGCCTCCGGCGGCGGCCAGGCGGTCCAGCTTCTCCTGCTCCAGGGTGTAGCCGGTGACGTCGTAGCCCGCCTTGATCAGGTTCTCGGACATGGGGGAGCCCATGATGCCGAGGCCTATCCAGGCGATCTTGGGAAGTGCGGTCATCAAGGGTGCCTTTCTCGCTGCTGCGGTACGTCTGGGGGTTGCCGTTCAGCGGGCGGCGCGGGCCTGGACCGGCAGCCAGTCGAAGGTCTCCGCGCTCGGGCGGTCGCCCGGCTTGTATTCCAGTCCGACGTGGCCTTCGTAGCCCGCCTTCCGCAGCCGGTCGAGCAGGTCCTCCAGCGGCAGCGTCCCCGTGCCCGGCGCGCCGCGGCCCGGGGTGTCGGCGATCTGGACGTGGTCCGTCCGGTCCGTGTACCGCTCGATCACCTGCGGCAGGTCCTCGCCGTTCATGGACAGGTGGTAGAGGTCCATCAGGAAGCGCGCGTTGCCCAGTCCCGTCGCCTGGTTGACCTTGTCGACCACCTCGACGGCGGCCGGCGCGGACACCAGCGGGTACAGCGGCGACTCCGGCCTGTTCAGGGCCTCGATGAGGAGTGTCGCGCCGATCCGGTCCGCCGCCCGCGCCGCGAGGGCCAGGTTCTCCAGCGCCAGCGCGTCCTGCTCGGCCGGATCGACGCCGTCGACGCGGTTGCCGTACAGCGCGTTGAGCGACCTGCAGCCCAGCGACTCGGCGAACTCGGCCGCCACCTCGACGTTGGCGCGGAACTTCTCCGACTCCTCGCCGGGGACCGACAGGGCGCCGCGGTCCGGGCCCGGCAACCGGCCGGCGTAGAAGTTCAGCCCCGTGAGCCGCACACCCGCGTCCTCGATCGCCTTCTTCAGGGTGCCCGATTCCGGCCGCTCGGGCGTGGGAGCGTCGACCCAGGGCCACCACAGCTCGACCGCGGTGAAGCCGGCCGCCGCTGCGGCCGCGGGGCGCTCCAGGAGCGGGAGTTCCGTGAAGAGGATCGACAGGTTGACGGTGTAGCGCTGGTCTGCGAATCCCATCGTGCGGCGCTCCCCGGATCTCGCTCTCATCGACCGACCTTGTATTCCGTATAGTGGAATAATCTTTCTGCTTAATGGAATCCTGCCTGTCTGTGGTGGACACTGTCAAGAGCGCGCACGAAAAGTGCCCCCGCGCGGATCGCGCGGGGGCACAGGGAGGGCGTGGGTCAGAGGGCGTCGACAGCGCTCACCTTCCACCCCGTGGACGTACGGGTGAGCGTCATGCGCACCCGGTTCAGATCAAGACGCGATCCCGGCACCTGGGTGCTCTGCGTGGTCTGGTTGACGAACAGCAGGACGACCGCCTTGTCGGGCGCGGCCGACACCACCGAGGCCGCCGCCACCGTCGCCCTCACCACGCCGTGGTACTTCGCCGCCGTCGGACCGACCACCGTCTTCGTGGTCTTCAGGTACTGGTCACGGAAGCCGCCGGTCAGATAGCCGCGGGCCCGGGCGAAGTCCTGGTCCAGGTGCCGGTAGTCGTACGACAGCACGGCAGGCGCGGCCTTCTCGGCGGCCGTCAGCACCTGACCCCGCGCCTGGTCCGTCCGCCTGCCCTCCCGGTACTGCCATCCGAGGACGGCGACCGCGACCAGGCCCGCCACGAGCACGACGCACAGCGCCGCGGTCAGCAGCCTGCGTCCGCGTACGGGCCCCGGTGTGGGCTGCTCCGGCTCCTCCTCGGCGCTCGGCTCGGGCGGGTCGTCCCAGCCGTCCGGGCGTTCGATCAGCAGGGTGCGCGAGGAGTGCCGCTCCTCGCGGCCCTCGGCCACCTCGCGTTCCGACCGTGCGGAGCGCTTGGCCGCCGCTCGTGCGGCAGCCGTCAGGGTGCGTCGGGTGGCGGTCCCGGTGCCGCGGACCTTGGTGGTCTGGTTCGCCACGGTCACTCTCCTCAACTGTGGTGGCGTGGGTCAGCCCACGAACTCGACGTCGGAGGTCAGCCAGCGCCCGTGCTCGCGCACGAGGTCGAGCTGGAGCCGGTAGGTGCGCGCCTGCCCCTGGGGCGCGGCGGTGTTGGTCACCTTGCTGTCGGCGACCACCAGGACCCGGGCCGAGTCGGCGTCGGAGCGGACGATGCCCGCCTCGAGGACCTGCCCCTCGGACACCGACTTGTTCTGGGCGACGAGCTTCGTCAACTCAGCGGTCTGCGCGGCGAACTCCTTCTTGAACTCGCCGGTCGCGCCCTTCAGGACGTTCCCGCTGTCGCGGTCGTAGTGCCGGTAGTCGAGCGAGGTGAAGTTCAGCGCCGACTGCCGGGCCGCCGCCAGGATGTCCTGCCGGCGCTGCTCGGCCGCGCGCTGGTCGGCGAGGCGCAGGCCCAGCCAGACGGACAGCACGGTCGTCAGCACGGTGGCGGCGACGAGCCCGGCGGAGAGCACCCGGGGGCGTCCCCATCTCATGACATCGGTCCGACCAGCAGCCATTGCCACGACTCCTTTCCGAAGACGGTCTGTTCGCCGCCCGCCGAGCCGATCTCGACGGGCGTCCCGTCCGGGCCGGTCGCGGTGCCGGTCTCCGGGTCGTACGGGGTGACGTACGCGGTCTGGTTCGCGCCGCCCGAACCGGACGACGCGCCGGGTGCGTTCTGCGCGCCGCGCACCGAGGTGGCGCTGCCGCGCGGCGCCGTGCAGTGGGCGCCGGTGTTCGCTGCGCGGGTTCCGGTGTCCGAGGGGTCGCGCCGCCGGGTTCCATAACCCTGGGTGCACGCGGGCGGGTCGTTCGCGTTCACGGTGAGCCCGAAGTGGGTGGTGCCGTCGCCGGGGATGACGGTGTAGCTGCCCGCGACAACGACAGGGAGGGTGACGAGGGCCTGTTCCACCCCGGGCAGCCGGGCGACGGTGACCTGACCGCCGCTGATCAGGTTGGACAGCAGCACCGGGAGGGTCGGCCGGGTCGACCTCAGCAGGGAGTCGACCTCCTGAGCGGCGGGCGCCGCGTTGCCGACGACCCGGCGCAGGTCCCCGTCGCTCGACTTCAACTGCGCGGTGAGCGCGGCCAGATCGCGGGAGAACGACTTGATCGCCGATCCCTTGTCGGTCTGGGTCTTGAGCACTTTCCGCGAGTCCTCGATCAGGGACACCGTCTGCGGGAGCGAGTCGGACGCCGACTCGACGAGCTGGTTGCCGGAGTCCACCAGGCGGCTCAGGTTCGGTCCGGTGCCGGCGAACGCCTTGCCCAACTCGTCGACGGTGGTGCGCAGATCGTCCTTGCCGACGGAGTTCACCAGCCGGTCCAGACTGAGGACGAGGTCGGTGACCGGCAGCGGCGTCCGGGTGCGGCTGCGCGGGATCGGGCTGCCGTCCCTCAGATACGGGCCGCCGGAGCGGCGGGGCTGCAGATCGACGTACTGCTCGCCCACCGCCGAGCGGTCCGCGACCACTGCCAGGGTGTCGGCCGGGATCCTCGGGGCGCCGTCCTCGATGTCCAGGGCCACCGACACCCCCGAGCCGTCCAGCCGCAGGGCGCCCACACGGCCCACCGGCACCCCGCGGTAGGTGACCTCGGCGCCGGTGAAGATGCCGCCCGACTCGGCGAAGTCGGCGGTGACGGTGTAGCCCCGGCCGAGCACGTCGTCCGCCAGGCCGGTGTACTCGGCGCCGACGTACGACACCCCGACGGCGGTGACCGCGGCGAAGGCGAGCAACTGGGCCTTGACCATACGGGTTATCACGGCTGCATCCCCTTCAGCATCAGCTCGGCGAGCGCGAGGTCGATGCCCGGCGGCAGGCGGTCCGTCCCGTCGGACGTGCCGTAGCTCGCGGTGCACACCGGCGGGCACAGCGGACCGCCGCCGCCCGAGGGGGCGGAGGGGGTGACCGACGGCTTCGGCACCTTCGGCAGCCCCGGGGCGCTGGGCAGCGCGGTGGGCACCGGCACCGGCACGGTGGGGAGGCCGGGAAGGGAGGGCGTCGGAACCGGCTGCTTCCCGGATCCGCCGCTCTTGCCGCCCTTGCCGGGCTCGTTGGCGAGGTTGCCGTACAGGTCCGCCAGGTCGAGGTCGGCGGTGATCTTGAGGTTGACGTAGTCGCCCTTCACGGCGTCGACCACGTTGCGCGGGAACGGGTAGGTCGTCAGCAGCTCGAGGGAGTTCGGCAGGTCGTCGCCCGCCTTGTTCAGCTGTTGCAGGATCGGCCGCAGTTCCCTCAGGTTGGTGACGGTGTCGTCCCGCGAGGCGTTGACGACCCGGGTGCCGGTCGTGCCGAGCTCGGACAGCGCGGTGAGCATCTTCGTCAGGTCGCGCCGCTGGTCGGCCAGTACCTTCAAAGCGGGCGGGATCGTGTCGACGGCCTGGGCGATCGTCTCCTTCTCCGTCCCGAGCCGCTTGGCCAGCCGGTCGATGCCCTGGAGCGCCCGGACGATCTCCGAGCGCTGCCGGTCCAGGCCGCCGAGGAACGTGTCGAGTTGCTTCAGCAGGGACCGGACCCTCGTCTCGCGACCGTCCAGGGCCTTGTTCAGCTCCACGGTGATGGTCTTGAGCTGGGCCACGCCACCGCCGTTGAGGAGCGCGGACAGCGCGGACAGCACCTCCTCGATCTCCGGGTTGCGGCCGCTGCGGGACAGCGGGATCACGTCGCCGTCGCGGAGCCGGCCCACGGAGGCGGTACCGGACGGCGGGGACAGCGCGACGTACTTCTCACCGAGGATGCTGGTCTGCCTGAGGTCGGCGACCGCGTTGGCCGGCAGCTTCACCGAGTCGGCCACCCGCAGCCGCACCCGCGCGTGCCAGCCGTCCAGCTCCACCTTCTCGACGGCGCCCACGGTGACGTCGTCGACCTTGACCGCCGACTGCGGCACCAGGTCGAGGACGTCCCGGAACTCCACCGTGACGTGGTAGGCGTGGCCGTCTGAGGCGGCGCCGCCGGGCAACGGGATGTCGTACCAGCCGTTGAACCCGCACCCGGACAGCAGCAGCGAACCGGCCGCCGTCCACGCGACCCACCGGCCCGTGCGCCGCGCGCTCATGTCGCGCCCCCGAGGATTCCGCCGAGGGTCCGGTCGACCGTGCCCGTGCCCGTGGGGGCGGCAGGAAGCTCGGGGAGCGAGTCGAAGAGCTTCCGCAGCTGTGCGCAGTCGGGGTTCTTGCCGCCCGCGTCGCCGGTGGTCTTCAGCACGGAGCACAGCAGGGACGCCGGGTCCTGCGGAGCCTGGGCGTTGTTGCGGGTGTCGAGGGTGCCGGCGGCCGGGTTGTAGGCGTTCTGCAGGTTCGACAGACCGGTCGGGGCGACGTCCAACAGCTCCTCCAGTGCGGCCCGTTGCGTGACCAGGACCTGGGTGACCTTGCTGAGGCCCTCGACGTCCGCGGTCAGTGCCGTCTTGTTGTGCTTCACGAAGTCGGCGACGTCGGCGAGCGCCGTCCCCAGGTACTTGAGCGCGGCCGCCAGGTCCGTGCGCTCCCCGGCGAGCTGCCCTGCCACCTCGGCGAGGCTGTCGTTGAACGAGCGAACGCTCTGGTCGTCGGCCGCCAGCGCCGCCGTGAACACCTGGAGGTTGCGCACGGTGCCGAACAGGTCGCCCCGGCCGTCGGACAACGTGGTGACCGCCTGGGAGAGGTCCTCGACGGACTGGTTGAGGTTCGTCCCCTGGCCCTTGAGGTTGTCCGCGCTCACCCCGAGCAGCCGCGACAGCGAGCCGTCCTTGTTGGCGCCCTTCGGGCCGAGCGCGTCGGCCGTGGTGTGCAGGCTGTCGAAGATCCGGTCCAGCTCGACGGGCACGGCCGTGCGCGACTCGGGGATGACGGCGCCGTCCTGCAGCACCGGGCCCCTGCGGTACACCGGCAGCAGCTGCACATAACGATCGCTGACCACCGACGAGTTGATGATCGCGGCCTGGGCGCCCGCGGGGACCTTCCGTCCCGCGTCGTACTCCAGGTCCACCCGCACCCGGTCGCCCTGAGGCGTGATCTTCCGGACCTGGCCGATGCGGACGCCGAGGACGCGGACGTCGGAACCGGGATAGATGCCGACGGTGCGGGGGAAGTACGCGGTGACGCGGACCGTACGCGGGTGCGGCCACAGCACGACGGCGACGACGGCGACCACCGCGAGCACGGTGAGCAGGGCCAGGGCCTGCCGGAGACGTTTGTTCACTGGGAGCCTCCCGTGCGCGGCACCACCGGGGCGGCGACCAGGTTCTGGACGTAGGAGTCGAACCAGCGGCCGTTGCCGAGGGTGTTGGTGAACAGCCGGACGTACGGCGCGAGCAGGCTGACGCTGCGGTCCAGGCTCGCCTGGTTGCGCTCCAGCATCCGGACGAACGTGTTGAGGTTCTGCAGCGCCGGTCCGATCTCCTTCTGGTTGTCGTCCACCAGGCCCGACAGCTCGATGCCCAGCGCAGCCGAAGTCTTGAGCAGCGTGTGGATCGCCTCGCGCCGCTTGCTGATCTCCTGAAAGAGCTTGTCGCCGTCCTTCACCAGGGCGGAGAAGTCCTTCGTGTGCTCGGCCAGCACCCCGGTGACCCCGTTCGCGTGCTTGAGCAGGTCACCCAGGGCCTGGTCGCGCGAGGCGATCGTCCGGGAGATCCGGGACAGCCCCTGGATGGAGGCCTTCACCTCGGCGGGCGAGTCCTGGAAGGTGGTGGAGATGGTGTCCATGGCCTTCGCCAGCCGCTGGGTGTCCACCTTCTCCGTCGTGGTGGTCAGATCGCTGAACGCCTGCACCACGTCGTACGCCGACACCGTCCGCCCGATCGGGATCTGGCCGCCCGGCTTCAGCCGGCCGGGCCCCTTCGGGTACAGCGCCAGGTACTTCGCGCCGAGGATCGTCTTCACCCGGATCGCCGCGCTCGTCGCGGTGCCCATCGCCGGGTCGCCCTTGACCTTGAACGTCACCTTCACGTGGTCGCCGTCGAGGTCGACGCCCTCGACCTTGCCGACCTTGACCCCGGCGATCCGCACCTCGTCGCCCGGCTTGAGTCCGCCCGCCTCGGAGAAGGCCGCGTCGTACGTCTCGCCGTCGCCGATCAGCGGCAGGCTGTCGGCGTTGAACGCGGCGACGGTCAGCAGGGCCAGAGTCAGGAGGCCCACGGCACCGACCACGACCGGATTGCGCTCGCGGAACGGCTTCAGCCGTGGCCGGCGCAGCCGGATCGCGGGCAGCTTCGGCGGCAGGACGTGCACCTTCACCAGGGGCTCCGGGCCCCGGGTCCGGCGTGGCAGAGGGCGGACCGTCGGCAGTTTCGGCGGGAGAACCCGCACCTTCACGAGAGGCTCCGGACGGCTCGGCCTGCGGGGCAGGCGGACCGTCGGCAGCTTCGGGGGCAGGACGTGCACCTTCACAAGGGGCTCGGGACGCCGGGTCCTGCGGGGCGTGACGGGAGTCCTCATGCGCCGCACCTCGCCTGCGCCACATGGAAGTCGGGGCTGATGACCTGCTTCGTCCTCGGCAGCACGATCCGGCCGTCGAAGTCGCACAGGTAGAAGTTGAACCACGAGCCGTACGACGCCGTCCCCGTCAGCGCGTTCAGCTTGTTCGGCAGCCGCTGCAGCACACCCTCCACGGTCTTCTCGTTCCTGTTCAGCGTTCCGGTGAGCCGGTTCAGCCCGGCGATGTCGTCCTTCAGCGGCGGTCGCGCGTCACGGAGCAGCCCCGAGGTGGCCTCGGTCAGGTCGCCGATGCTCACCAGGGAGTCCCCGATGGGCTTGCGGTCGGCGGACAGCCCGGAGATCACCCGCCGTAGCTGGGTGATCAGCTCGGAGAAGCGCGCGCCGCGCCGGTCGAGCGCCTCCAGCACGGTGTTGAGGTTGTCGATCACCGAGCCGATCAGCTGGTCCCGGTCGGCGAGTGTCGTGGTGAGCGACGCCGTGTGCGCGAGCAGGCTGTTGACGGTGGAGCCCTCGCCCTGCAGGGTCTGGATGATCTCGGTGGCGAGCTGGTTGACGTCGCCGGGGCTGAGCGCGGCGAACAGTGGCTTGAAGCCGTTCAGCAGCGCGTTCAGGTCCAGCGCCGGCTGGGTCCGGGACAGCGGGATGGTGCCGCCGGGCCGCAGCCGGGTGCCGTCGCCCGCGCCCTCGGTCAGCGCGACGTACCGCTGCCCGACCAGGTTCCGGTAGCGGAGGACCGCGTGGGTGCTGGTGAGCAGCGGCCGGTCCGCCTCCACGCTGAAGGTGACCTCCGCCAGCGTCCGGTCCTTGATCCGGATGCCCTCGACCTGGCCGACCCGCACCCCGGCCACCCGGATGTCGTCGCCGTTCTCCAGGCCCGTGACGTCGCTGAACACCGCGTGGTAGGTGTCCTTGGGGGTGAAGGAGACATTGACGATGGTGGCCGCGAGCAGGGCCGTCGCCGCGATCGTCACCAGCGCGAACAGACCGAACTTGATCAGCGGTGCCGCGGTCTGCCGGGCGCCTGCGGTCCTCATGCGACGCTCACCGCCGTTCCACGGGCCAGCGGCCCGAACAGCAGGGTCGCGACGGGCGGCACCTGGTCGGCGGGCACGCCCATGACGGGAGCCACGAGCGAGCCGACGGCCCGCTGTTCGGCCCGGGTGGCGGACACGTCGACACCTCCGGGAAGACCGCCGCCCGAACCACCGGACGACGTACCGTCGTTGAGCTTGGGTTTCGGCCCGGGCACCGCCGGATGGGGCAGTCCCCGGCAGTCGGGCCCCGACCGGTCCGCGTAGCGCGGCTCCTCACCGGGCCTGTACGCGCCCTGCGGACGCACGACCTCGAGGGTGATCCGCATCTCGCCGCCCCGGAACGCGTCCTCGGACACCTGCTCCTGATGGACCAGGCCCTGCAACAGGCACGGGTACTCGGGGGAGTAGCGGGCGAACAGCTCCAGCGTGGGCCGGGACACCCGGCCGAGGGTGATCAGCCGGTCGCCGTTCTGGTCGAAGAAGTCCCGCCCGGTGTCCGCGACGGTCGCGGTGGTGCGGAGCGCGGCGGCCAGCTCGTCCTTCTTCTCGACCAGGGTGCGGCTGGTGGTGACGGTGTTGCGCAGGATCGCCATCAGGTCGGGTGCCGCGTCCCCGTACACCTGGGCGACGTCGGCGAAGCGCGAGATGTCCTCCCGCAGGGACGGCAGATGCGGGTTCAGGCGGCGCAGATACGCCTCCACCCGGGTCAGGTTGTCGCCGATCCGGTCGCCGCGGCCCTCCAGCGCGGTGGCGAACGCCGAGAGCGTGGCGTTGAGTTCACCGGGCTGGACCGTGCGCAGCAGCGGCAGCAGGTCGTTCATCAGCCGCTGCAGCTCGATACCGGCCTTCGTGCGGTCCTGGGTGATGACGTCGCCGGCGCGGATGGGCCGAGCCGACGACTGCGCAGAGCCGGCGGGCGGCACGAGGTCGACGTACTTCTCACCGAACAGAGTCTTCGGCAGCAGCCGGGCATGCACGTCCGACGGGATGAACGTGACGTACTGCGGCTTGAGGGCGAGGTCGAGCGTCGCCTTCGTGCCGTCCGCGTGCACCGCGCGCACCTCGCCCACCAGCAGCCCGCGCAGCTTGACGTCGGCGCGCGGCTCCAACTGGTTGCCGAGGCCGTCGGCCTGGAGCGTCACGCGCACCACGGAGGTGAACGCCTGCTGGTAGACCGCCACCGCGAGCGACAGCAGCAGCGCCAGCACGGCGATGAACGCGATGCCGTACAACCTCAGTCTCAGTGCTCGCACCGGTTCACCCCGCGATCCGTACGGTCGTGTTGGCGCCCCAGATCGCGAGGCTGAGGAAGAAGTCCAGGACGTTGATCGCCACGATGGAAGTGCGGACCGCCCGGCCCACCGCGACACCGACTCCCGCCGGGCCGCCGCTCGCGTGGTAGCCGTAGTAGCAGTGCACCAGGATGATCAGAACCGCGAACACGATCACCTTGCCGAAGGACCACAGCACGTCGACGGGCGGCAGGTACTGGTGGAAGTAGTGGTCGTACGTGCCCGTCGACTGCCCGTAGTAGCCGGTCGTGATGGTGCGGGCGGCCAGGTACGACGACAGCAGCCCGATCACGTACAGCGGGATCACGGCGACGAACCCGGCGATCATCCGGGTCGTCACCAGGAACGGCAGCGAGGGGACGCCCATCACCTCCAGTGCGTCGGTCTCCTCGCTGATCCGCATCGCGCCGAGCTGCGCCGTGAAGCCGGCGCCGACCGTCGCGGACAGGGCGAGCCCGGCCACCAGCGGGGCGATCTCCCGGGTGTTGAAGTACGCCGACAGGAACGCCACGAAGTTGGAGGTGCCGAGCTGGTTGAGGGCGGCATAGCCCTGCAGGCCGACCTCGGTGCCGGTGAAGAACGACATGAAGGCGATCACGCCCACAGTGCCGCCGACGACGGCGAGCGCGCCCCGGCCGAAGCTGACCTCGGCGAGCAGCCGCAGGATCTCCTTCTTGTAGCGGCGCAGGGTACGGCCCGTCCACGCCAGTGAACGGCCGTAGAAGGAGAGTTGGGCGCCCAGGTCTTCCAGGGAGCGCAGCGGCCGCTCGAGGAGCCGCAGGGGTCGTGGAGGCCGCATCGCTCAACCCCTCTGCGGGACGATCTGGAAGTACACGGCGGTCATCACGAAGTTCGTCACGAACAGCAACATGAAGGTGATCACCACCGACTGGTTGACGGCGTCCCCGACGCCCTTCGGGCCGCCTTTCGCGTTGAGCCCCTTGTAGGAGGCGACGATCGCGGCGATCGCCCCGAACACCAGCGCCTTCACCTCGGCCGCCCACAGGTCGGAGAGCTGGGCGAGGGTGGTGAAGGACGCCAGGTACGCGCCCGGCGTGCCGTTCTGGAGGACGACGTTGAAGAAATAACCGCCGGCCACGCCGACGACCGACACCAGCCCGTTGAGCAGGACGGCCACCACCATGGACGCCAGTACGCGGGGGACGACGAGCCGGTGGATCGGGTCGATGCCGAGCACCTGCATCGCGTCGATCTCCTCACGGATCTTGCGCGCCCCGAGGTCCGCGCAGATCGCGGTGCCGCCCGCGCCCGCGATCAGCAGCGCGGTGACGATCGGCGAGGCCTCGCGCAGCACCGCCAGCACGGAGGCGGCACCGGAGAAGGACTGCGCGCCCAGCTGCCGTGTCAGGCTGCCGATCTGCAGCGCGATGACCGCCCCGAAGGGGATGGAGACGAGTGCCGTGGGCAGGATGGTGACGCTCGCGACGAACCACGCCTGCTGGATGAACTCCCGCGCCTGGAACGGCCGTCGGGGCAGCGTCCGTACGACGTCCAGTGCCAGCGCGAACAGGTTGCCCGAGTGGCGCAGCGGCGCGGTGGGGGACAGGCTCATGCGCCGGCGGCCTCCTTCCGGTGCGATGCGGCCTCGCGCCTGGCGATGGCCTCCCAGCGGGGCGGGCGGGTGATGCCCGGGCCCGGCAGCAGCCGGGGCGTCAGCTCCTGGGGCGCGCTGTCGTCCAGACGCGCCAGCTCCTGCTCGACCTGGGCGGCGTCCTTCTCCTCCGCCATGCCGATGGGCCCCTGCATCCGGCCGTTCAGGAACTGGCGCACCACCGGCTCGTCGCTCGTCAGCAGCTGTTCCCGGGGCCCGAACATCACCAGTTCGCGGCGGAACAGCAGCCCGATGTTGTCGGGGACCTGGCGGGCCGAGGCGATGTCGTGGGTGACGATCAGGAAGGTGGCGCCGGTCTGTGCGTTGAGATCGACGATGAGCTGGTTGAGGTAGGCCACGCGCACCGGGTCGAGGCCCGAGTCCGGCTCGTCGAAGAGGACGATCTCCGGGTCGAGCACCAGCGCCCGGGCGAGCCCCGCCCGCTTGCGCATACCGCCGGAGATCTCACCGGGCAGCTTTCCCTCGGCGCCGAGCAGGCCGACCATGTCCATCTTCTCCAGCACGATCCGCCGGATCTCGGACTCCGACTTGCGGGTGTGCTCACGCAGTGGGAAGGCGATGTTGTCGTACAGGTTCATCGAGCCGAACAGCGCGCCGTCCTGGAACAGCACGCCGAACAGCTTCCGCACCTCGTACAGCTCGTGCTCGCGCAGCCTGGTGATGTCCCGGCCGGCGACCTTCACCGAACCGCGCTCGGGTCTGAGCAGCCCGACGAGTGTCTTGAGGAACACGGACTTGCCCGTCCCGGAGGGGCCGAGCATCACGGAGACCTCCCCGGCGGGCAGCGTCAAGGAGACGTCCTGCCAGATGACCTGGTGTCCGAAGGACTTGGTCAGCCCCTCCACACAGATCTCGACACCCATCCGTGCTCCACCCTTCGCCCGCGTGAGCAGCTCCGACATCTGCTCTACGGGGAGGGCCGGGGGGTCCGTCGCGAGGAAGCGGAAATTTTTCCGTACACGTCGGCAGCACCTGCGGCGGCGTTGCCGACGGGCCCTACGGCACCTTCACGGAAGGCGTGCTCGGGGTGGGCACGGGCAGCGAGGCGGACGGCAGGGAGGGAGTTCCCGTCGGTACCGACGGAAGCGAGGGGACGGCGGACGGGACCGGCAGCTTCGGCACCGTGGGCACGCCGGGGACCCCGGGCGCCGACAACGTCGGAAGCGGGGCCGACGAGACCTCCGGCAGGGACGGCACGGACAGGGGCAGCGGTGAGCCTATGCCCGGTGTGCGGGCCGTCTTGCGGCCGGCCGGCGTCCGCGTCGCGTGCGAGGCGGTGCGCGTCTGCGGCGGGTGAACCCTCCCGGTGCTGTCGGTGCCGTTCGTGTCGAGCGCCTGGGTGTGCGTCACCGCCGGACGCGGAACCGGCGCCTGAGTGGCGCCCCCGCCTCCGCCCAGCGTCTGCGGCAGGACGAACCCCGCCACCACCAGCGTCGCCGCCGTCGAGGTGACGGCCACCGTCTGCGCCTTGCCGGCCCCGCGCGGCCGCCCACGCCCGAGCAGGAACAGCACGGCGCCGAGCGTCCCGGCCAGCGAGGCGCGCAGCGTCCGCCGGGCCCGGGCCAGCAGCGACTCGACGGTCCGGTAGCTCAGGCCCATCCGCACGGCGACCTGACCCACGTCCAGGTCCTCGGACTTCAGCCGCAGGGCCTCCGCCTGGCGCGCCGGCAACTCCCCGCTGCGCACGGCGAGCCACCGGGCCTCGGCCCGGTCGCACACCGCCTCGTCGACGGGCACCGGGCCGGGCGTGAGGAGCGTGGGGCTGGTGCGCACCTCGGCCTCCCGGTTGACCTGCCGGTACCGGTCCACGCACAGCCGCATGGTCACCGTGGTCAGCCAGGCGGCGAGGCGCTCGTCGTCGAGATCCGGGCGCTCCGCCGCACGCAGCATCGCCTCGTGCACCGCGTCCTCGGCGTCCTCCGGGCTCATCGACCGGCGCCGGGCCACCTTGAGCAGGTGCTCCCGGTGGCTCCACATGCGCTTCCAGCGGTCCTGGGCCGCCTGTGTCTCCGCGTCCCTGGCCTCCCCTGTCTCAGCAGGCATGTCCGTCGCCATGAGGGCCCCTTCGCGCTCACCCGCCGGTCCTGTGCACCCGGCGGGTGGCGACATTACCGCCCAGTATCCGCGGTTGGGGAGGGGGCGGAGCCCATCGTGTCCGCACTGTTGCTGGTCAGCGGGCCACCGCTGGGCAGCACCCCGGTGCCGGGCAGCCCGATGCTCGGGGTCGGCACGGGCAGCGACGGCGGCGCGTCCGTCTGCTGCGGCACCCCGGCCGTACGGGACGGGGACGGGGCGGGGGAGGGCTCCAGGACCGTGGCCGAGGGGGCCGGGGACGGTGCCGCGCCCGGGCGGTGGCCCGACGGCGCCGGTGAGGGGTGCGCCGTGCCGCCCTGCCGGGACGGCTTCGGTCCGCGCGGCGCCGTGGTGCCGCCGGGCAGGTCCGGCACCACGCGGTGCCCTTGCAGGAAGTACGCGTACCAGGCCCGGACCGTCCGCAGATACTCCTGCGAGGCGTTGTAGCCCAGGATCGCCCGGTCCAGTTGCGCGGGATCCGACAGGTCCCGGCCGCCCGCGCACAGGTAGCGGCCCGCGGCGAGCGCCGCGTCGAAGACGTTGTTCGGGTCGTCCCTCCCGTCACCGTTGCCGTCCGCGCCCCAGCGGGCCCAGGTGGAGGGGATGAACTGCATCGGCCCGACCGCGCGGTCGTACGCCGGGTCCCCGTCGTAGGCGCCGCCGTCGGTGTCCCGTACGACGGCGTAGGGACCCCCGGTCAGCCGCGGTCCGAGGATCGGTGTCACCGTCGTACCGTCCGCCCGTACCCGGCCGCCCCACGCCTGCCCGGACTCCACCTGACCGATCGCGGCCAGCAGCTGCCAGCGCAGATGGCACCCGGGCGCGGTGCGCGCCAGCTCCGCCTCGGCGTGTTCGTACGCGGCGAACACCGTCGCGGGCAACGCTCCTGCGCCGTCCGCCGCCGACCGCCCGCCCTGCGACCGCCCGCCCTGGTCCGGCTTCCCCGTACGCAGCGGTGGCAGCTCGGTGCGGTACGGGGTGTCGCCGGACACGCTCGGCCCGTGCTCGGCGGGGGCGTCCGGCCGGGCGGGTTCGGAGGCCCGTGCCGCCATCGCGCCCGGCGCCTGCGAAGCGGTGAGCGCCGCCATGGCCGCCGCCGCGACCGCCGTCCCCCTGACTCCCCTGAACGCACCCCCGAACGCATGCCTGAACACTCGCCCTGCCACGGAGCACTCCCCTCCCTGTACGGATCCCTTCCTCTGCTCTACGCGGCAGGGAGGCGCGTCCGTCGCGGGAGGCGGGGCCGACACCCGGCACCGTCAGGACGTATCGGCAGGAACCATTCCGAACCCGGTGAAACTCACGACCCAGTACACGACGTACAGGGCGAGCAGCGCGAAACCGTGCCGGCGCCTGAGCCGCCCGGTGGAGATGACATACGCCCCGAGCCCGTTCACCACGAGCAGCGCGGGCAGGTGCCAGCTCAGGACGCTACGGTCGATGACCACGCTGCCCGCCAGCAGCACGATGCCGAGCTTGCCCGTGACCGAGAAGACGACGCTGCCGATGACGTTGCCGACCCCGATCTCCGGTGCGCCCTTCCGAGCCGGTTCCACGGTCAGGAAGATGTCCTCGACCGTCAGCACCACCGTCACGATGGTCGCGCCGAACACGGTTCCCTGAAGCCCGTACGTCTGCAGGACGCCCTTGGTGCCGATGCCCGTGATCGCGGAGCCGGTGACCAGGCCGGCCAGGGCGAGCACCGCGAGGCCGAGCCCCGTCCAGCCGGACCGTTGGCGCACCTGGGCGAGCAACCCGCCACCCGGCGGTGCGCCCGCACGGGTCCGTTCCGCCGTGATCGCGCAGGCGTCCGCCTCCCGGCGGACCGGTGCGGCGTCCCCGGAGCCCCGGGCGAGGGTGTACGCCTCGTACAGTTCCGCGTCCCGGAACACCGGCGTGTCGTCCCGGGACTCCCGTACCGCCACATAGGCGAGGAACAGGGCGAACAGCCCCAGGAGCGCCACGCCGTCCAGAGCGGTGAGCGGGGCGGTCAGCGCGCACACGACCATCACGAGGGGCGCGCAGGCGAGGATGAGGACGTAGTCGCGCGGAATGGTGACGCGCGTGGGTGTGAGGATCGCCGCGAGGGCCAGCACCACTCCCGTCATGGACAGCGCGGTCCCGATCACCACACCCAGTGCCACCCCGCCGAGACCCTCGAGGTTGAGCGCGACGCCGAGAAAGATGTCGTCGAACTCGATGCCCGTGAAGACGACGGAGATCAGGAACAGGGAGATGTGGAAGCCGCTCGCGATCCCGACGAGCCGCCGGATCAGCTGCTCGGCGCTGAACACCAGCAGGGCCGCCCCGGCGACGAACAGCAGGATCGAGGCCACGGCGGACTCACACCGGACGGCCCGGATGCGGCCGGGGCGCAAGGACGTGCTCCCGCCGCCCGGCCGCCTCGTCGGCCGCTCGCACCGCCGCGGCCACGATCCCGTGGTCGGGGGACAGGTGGCACACCGGATCGGTGCGGGCGGCGTCGCCGGTGAGGAGGAACGCCTGGCAGCGGCACCCGCCGAAGTCGACCTCGCGGCGCGGACAGCTCCGGCAGGGCTCCGGCATCCAGTCCGTGCCGCGGAAGCTCTGGAACAGCGGTGAGCTCTCCCAGATCCATGCCAGGGCGTGCTCGCGCACATTTGCGCGGGGCAGCGGCAGCGCGTGTGCGGGCGGGCAGGGCAGCACATCCCCGTTCGGGACCACGGTGAGCTGCCGCCGGCCCCAGCCGCCCATGCAGGGCTTCGGGTACCGGCCGTGGTAGTCGGGGACGACGTAGATGATCTCCATCCGGTCCCTGAGGCGCATCCGTGCCGCCCGCACCACCGGCTCGGCGCGCTCCAGCTGTGCCGTGCTGGGCAGCAGCGCTTCCTTGTTGCGCCAGGCCCAGCCGTAGTACTGGGTGTTGGCCAGCTCGACGCGGTCGGCGGCCAGTTCCTCGGCGAGGGCGAGGATGCGGTCGACGCGGTCGATGTTGTGCCGGTGGAGCACCACGTTGACGGTGAGGGGCCAGCCCAGGTCCTTCACCAGCCGGGCCGCCGCCGTCTTGCGGGCGAAGGACGGCGTTCCGGCGATGCGGTCGGACAGCACCGGCTCGTCGGCCTGGAAGCTGATCTGCACATGGTCCAGGCCCGCGGCGCGCAGCTGCTCGGCTCGGCGGGGCGTCAGGCCGGCCGCACTGGTGATGAGGTTGGTGTACAGCCCGAGGTCACCGGCGTGCCGCACGATCTCGACGAGGTCGCGGCGCACCAGCGGCTCACCACCGGACAGGTGCAGCTGCAGCACCCCCAGCCCGGCGGCCTCGGTCACCACCCGCAGCCACTCCTCAGTTGCCAGCTCGTCACCGAAGTCGCCGAGGTTCAGCGGGTTGGAGCAGTACGGGCAGTGCAGCGGGCACGCGTAGGTGAGTTCGGCCAGCAGCCCGAGCGGTCTATCCATCGCCGACCTCCACGCATCGCCGGGCGGCGAGCCGGGCCAGGAACAGCCGGATCTCGTCGCCGGCCACATGGGCGTACCGCCCGCTGAGCTCGGCGACGATCTGGGTGACGGTCCGCTCGCCGTCGCACAGGTCCAGGATCGCCGCACCGGTGCCGTTCAGGACGGAGACCGCCTCCGGGGCGAGCAGCACATGCCGCCCGCGCGCCGGGTCGTAGGCCAGCCGGACGTGCGGCGCGAGGCGGGGACGGTCCGTGTCACCGACCGTCCGCCGAGGCCCGTTCGATGGCATCGAGCATGCTCCACAGGACGTCGCACTTGAAGGACAGGGCGGCCAGGGCACCCGCCCGCTCCGCGGGGCTCCCGCAGTACGCCGTCACCACCTCCAGGGCGTGCCCGGCGTCGCGGGGTGCCTGGGTCAGGCGGGACCGGAAGTAGGCGAGCCCCGCGCGGTCGATCCACGGATAGTGGCGTTCGAACGCGGCGAGCCGTTCGGCCATCAGGTCCGGCGCGAACAACTCGGTCAGCGAGGACGCCACCGCCTCGGTCCACGGCCGGGTACGGGCGAAGGCGACGTAGGCGTCGACGGCGAACCGCACCCCGGGGACGACGTGCCGCTCGTCCCCCATCTCCTCCCGGGTCAGCCCCAGCGCCTCGCCCAGGCGCAGCCAGGCCTCGATACCGCCCTGGCCGTCCGCGGTGCCGTCCTGGTCGACGATGCGCAGGATCCAGCGGCGGCGCACCTCGCGATGGGGGCAGTTGGCGAGGATCGCGGCGTCCTTGCGGGGCAGGTTCTCCTGGTAGTAGAAGCGGTTGGCCGCCCACGCCCGGAGCTGCCGGCGGGTCAGCGCCCCCTCGTTCATCGCCCGGTGGAAGGGATGCCGGTCGTGGTAGCGGCGGGACTGCGCGCGCAGCGCCGCCACGAATTCGTCGGTTTCCGTCGCCGTCGCCATGGCTCTCAGATCCACAGGTCCAGCCCGTCCACGGCGACCTCCATGCCGTGTCGCTCGACGGCGCGCCGCTCGGGCGAGTCCTCGAGCAGGACGGGGTTCGTGTTGTTCAGATGGGTGTAGATCGTGCGCTCGACGGGGAGCGGGGACAGATGCTGGAGGCTGCCGCCGGGGCCGGCGATGGGCAGGTGGCCCATCTGGCGCGCGGTCCGTCGCCCCCTGCCGAGCCGGATCACCTCGTCGTCGTCCCAGCAGGTGCCGTCGACCAGCAGGCAGGCGCAGTCCGCGAGCCGGTCGCGCACCTCCGGGGTGAGCTCCTGCACGCAGGGCAGGTACACCAGCACCCGGCCGCTGCGCTCGTCGGTCAGGCGGTAGCCGACGACCCGCCCCTGCCCGACTCCGTCGTCGGAGCCGAAGCGCGCCCGCTTCCTCGTGGGCACGTCGAACGCCTGGTACGACAGCCCGCCCGCGAGCCGCACGTCGGTCTCCGGCTCGACCGGGTGCCAGGTGACCGGGCAGTAGGCGAGGAGGGTGCGCAGCAGGGAGTTCCCGTCGTACAGCGTGTCGTGCACGGATTTGGTGGCGTGCAGTTCGATGCCGTCCGCCTCCCGGAGCAGCAGCAGACCGAGCGTGTGGTCGAGCTCGGCGTCGGTGAGCACGACCACCGGTGGGTTGGTGGTGCCCAGCGCGGGGAACGCCTCGATCTGCGCGCGGATGTCCGGAGAGGCGTTGAACAGGAACCAGCCCCGCCCGTCGGGGCTCACGGCGATCGACGACTGCGTGCGCGCACGGCACGGCCGGGAGCCGTCCCGTACGGCACGGCACGGCGGGCAGGCGCAGTTCCACTGCGGGAAGCCGCCCCCGGCCGCCGAACCCAGCACGCGCACCCACACGTCGATCCGCCGTCCTCCCGGTGCCCGGCACGTCGCGCCGCCGTCATCCCCCCTCGGGCTCCCACACGCCCATGTAGGCGGTCACCTCGGCGGACACGCTGATCTCCTCGAACACGGGGGTCTCCCACTCGTCCAGGCAGACCTGGACGATGACGATCTCCCGGTCCATGGCTGTCACCTCCTCCTGTGTCTCGCGCTTCCTTCAGGTCTTCGGTCGCAGGCGCAGGCGGCGCAGCGGGGCCGTCGCGCTACTGCGGAAGTGCGAAGGCGAACACCGCGTCGCCGTGGGATGCGCCGAGCATCGCGGGAACGATCCCCTCGATCCAGCTGCCCCAGCCGACCGGCACGGCGATGAACTGCCTCCCGTCGACGCTGTAGGTCGTCGGGCTGCTGTGGTGCCCGCTTCCCGTCTGGAACTCCCACAGCGGCTCCCCGGTGCGCGCGTGGAACGCGGTGAACTCCCCGGACGGCCTGCCGACGAACACCAGGTCTCCAGCCGTCGCCAGCGCCGACGCGCTCATCGGCGTCTCGTTGCGCCACCTCCACACCTCCTCGCCCGTGGCGGCAGAGATGGCCTTCACGAACCCCTGCATGTCCTCGGCGTCCACCGTGACGCTCGCGCCCCAGTAGGGGATGCTCTCCTTGAACTCCCTGTGGCGCAGGGTGACTTCGGAGCCGACGTCCTGGACCGGCACGTAGAACATCTCCGTGCGCGGGCTGTAGGCCGCGTGCGTCCACTCCTTGGCCCCGGCCGGACCCGGCCAGAAGTGGACCGGCTCGCCCTCCTTCTCCGGGGTCACCTTGGGTGTCACCCGGCCGTCGCCGCCGATCTCGCCCCAGGTGATGCGTTCGCCGAAGGGCGTGATCCGCACCCGCTCACCGTTCCTGCGGTCCAGCGTGAAGAGGTATCCGTTCTTGTCGAAGTGGGCCAGCAGTTTCTGCCCGTCCAGGTCGTGGAGGATGCACTCCATGTTGCTGTCGTAGTCCCACACGTCGTGCGGGGTGCACTGGTAGTGCCAGCGGATCTCGCCGTTGTCGGGATCCAGGGCGATGATGCTGTCGGTGTAGAGGTTGTCGCCCTCACGCGCGGCCCCGTCGAAGTCGGGCGCCGGATTGCCGGTCCCCCAGTAGACGAGGTTCAGCTCCGGGTCGTAGGTCCCGGTGACCCAGGCGTTGCCGCCGCCGCGCGCCCAGGCCGGGCCGTCCGGCCAGGTGTCCGATCCCGGCTCGCCGGGCTTGGGCACCGTGTACGTGCGCCAGGCACGCTCCCCGGTCTCCAGGTAGTAGGCGTCGAGGTGGCCGCGCACCCCGAACTCCCCGCCCGAGCTGCCCACGATGATCTTGTCCTTCACGACGAGGGGAGCGACCGTGGCGCTCTCGGCCGCCCGTACGTCACCGTTCGTCGTGTCCCAGACGAGCTCGCCCGAGACGGCGTCGAGGGCGATCACATGGGCGTTCAGCGTGGTGACGAAGACCTTGCCGTGCGCGACCGCGACCCCCCGGTTGACGTTGCCGCAGCAGAGGGAGACGTCGAAGGGGATCGCGTGCTTGTACTGCCACAGTTGCCGCCCCGTCCGGGCGTCGACGGCCCAGACCCAACCGTCCCAGCCGGAGAGGTACATGACCCCGTCCACGACGATCGGAGCGGCCTCGAAGGCGTAGGTCGACTGGCCCGCGTGGAAGCCGGACGAGCCGAACTGGAACACCCAGGCGGGAGTGAGGCGCTGGACGGTCTCGGTGTTGATCTGGTCCAGCGGACTGAACCGCTGCCCGTCGTAGGCACCGTAGTAGGTGAGCCAGTTCTGCGGCTCCGAGCGCGCCCGGAGAATACGTTCGTAGGTCACGTCCTGTGCCACGGGTGGCGCGGTGCCGACCATGGTGCTCAATGCGGCGAAATTGACGGCAGGCGGCGCGTCAATGTACTCCATGGGATCCTCCTTGCCGGCCCGGCGGTCACCGGGCGGCCCTTTCCCGGGCGGTTTCTACGGCCGTGGCTGCTCCGGGCGGTCGAGCCGGGCATCCTGCGGAACATCCCCCATCACGGCGATCACCCCGACGAGGCCGCGCCCCTCGTCGTTGCCGACGTTCGAACCGAACCAGTAATAACCCGGGCCGTCCAGGTTGAGCACGGTCTTCCCCCGTGAGTACACCGGAAGCCACATCCATTTGCTGTCGCCGTTGCTCGGCAGGAGCGCGCAGTGTGTGTTCGTGTCGTCGTTGAGGAGTTCGATCTCCAGGTCGCCCGCATGGGGCATGACGACGATGGAGGGCTCCCACATCAGCTCGTCGGGCGGAATCCGCACTTGGGCGTGCAGACGGCCGTCGGAACCCTCCTCGGCCCGCCCGAGGCCCCCGTGGGCGAGGAGCCGACCCAGCGTCGCCTTGTTCTGCCCGTACAGCTCGGGCAGTTCCTGCTCGGCTCCGGTCGTCATCGGCCCGACCTCCTGTTTGCGGCGGATTCAAATCTCATATTTCGGGTAGCCGTCGGCGCTTCACGCAAAACGCTGCGGGCCCATTTCGAGGAATTTCCCGAGATTATTGCGAATTCCCGCTCGAAGGCGCATAATACGCAACACGAATTCCCGGGTCGAGCGGCGCTGCTCGTGGTGGTCCGGAGCCGGCCCCCGGTAGTGGCGATCACGGACTTCCGGCGGTGGATCCCCCCTGGCCACGGGGCCCATATCCCTTGGGTGTCTCCTTTTGCGGCCATGTTTTCGATGTTGTGATTCGCGGCATAATGGGGCTACGGTGAAGGGCTGGAAGCATGCCCTCCGTGAGGGAAGTGATCGCGGTGTCCGTCGCCTGGGACGACATCGGCGGTCTCGTCGATGCCCATGAACGTTTCCTGGCCGGCGCACGAGTCGAAACAGACGTCCGGCTCTCGGTCCTCGACTCCTGGAAGCGGTGCAGGTCCGAAGGCGTGCAGCCGCACCGCCTCCTGGTGCCCTACGCCGCCGACCCGGCGCTGGACGACCGGTTGCTGCGCGCGGCAGATCCCGTGCTGAAGGGCCTGACCGCGTCACTGGCCCATGTGAGCATGGCGGTCGCGTTCTGCGACGCGCGGGCCCACATGGTCCAGCGGCACGGTGGTGACCGGCAGCTGCGCCGGCGTCTGGACTCGGTGAACTTCGCCCCCGGCTTCGACGCCTCGGAGCGGGCCGCGGGCACCAACGGCGTCGGTACGGCGCTGGCCGGACGCAGCCCGATCTACGTCGTCGGCCGCGAGCACTTCGCCGACTGCCTGCAGCCGTTCGCCTGTGCGGGCTCGCCCATCCGCGACCCGCTCAGCGGGCGGATCGAGGCCGTCCTCGACCTCACCTGCCTGCGCGAGGACGGCGACCCCGCCATGTTGCGGCTGGTGCGGCAGGCCGCCCGCGACATCGAGGGGCGGCTGCTGGAACAGGCCACGGAGCGGGAGCGGGCGCTTCTCTCCGCGTACCAGCGGGCCTTCCGGGACACGGGCGACGCACCCGCCTTGCCGCGGCAGCCCCAGCACATGGGCGACGCGCCCGGCTTCGACGGCGACACCCTCACCCGTATCGACCTGGCCGTGCTGCGGGAGAAGGCCGAGGAACTGATCGCCTCGTCCCAGCGCACCCTCGACGAAGTGGCCCTGTCCGGTGGGCGCGTCGCCACGTTGCTGCGCCGCCAGGTCAGGGGAGCGGCCGGTGAGACCGGTGTGGTCGTGGAGGCCCGTGTCGCCGGGGGCCCGCACCTGCGCCATGTCGAACTCGCCCCGCCGGCGCCGTCGCTCCCACCACCGCAACCGCTCGCGCCGCCGCAGACCGTCGCGTCCGCCCTGCTCACCCCGCAGGCACCGCCGATCACCGCACCGGCACCGCCCCGCGCCCCCGCCGGACCGGACGGAACCCCTCCGGTCGTCCTGCGCGCCGTGGCGCCGCCTCTGGCCACCGCGCCCACGCTGCCCGACGCCGCCCCCCAGCCCCGCACCCGGCCTGGGCCGACCGCGGACGACGGCGGTACCGGCGCCGAGGGCTGGCTGCTGCTCGTCGGTGAGCCCGGCGTCGGCCGCCTGGCGGTCCTGGCCCGCAAGCGCCTGGAGCTGCTGCACGACGCCAGCGTGCGCATCGGCACGACCCTGGACGTCACCCGCACCGCCGAGGAGCTGGCGGAGGTGACCGTTCCCCGGTTCGCCGACCTCGCCGTCGTCGACCTGCCCGACACCGTGCTGCTCGGCGAGGAGCCGGGCCCGCTCGGCGGTCACACCCCGCTGCGCCGGGTCGCTCTCGGCAGCGTGCGGGAGGAACTGCCCGTGTACGGCATCGGCGACCTCGTCCACTACGTGCCGTCCACCCCGCAGGTCCGCTGCCTGGAGACCGGGCAGTCCGTGCTCGAACCCGTCCTGTCCGAGGCCGAGGGGTGGATCGCCCAGGATCCGGCGCGGTTCGGACGTGCACTGACCGAGGGCATCCACTCCCTGATCACCGTGCCCCTGCGGGCCCGCGGCACGATCCTCGGCGTGGTGAGCTTCTACCGTTCCGAGAAGCCCACCCCCTTCGAGGACGACGACCTCTCCCTCGCCCAGGAACTGGCCGGCCGCGCGGCGATCTCCATCGACAACGCCCGCCGCTACACGCGCGAGCACAACACCGCCCTCGCCCTGCAGCGCAGCCTGCTGCCCCGGGGCCGGCCCGAGCAGAACGCCGTCGAGGTCGCCTACCGCTACCTGCCCGCGCAGGCCGGGGTCGGCGGCGACTGGTTCGACGTCATCCCGCTGTCCGGCGCCCGGGTGGCCCTGGTGGTCGGCGACGTCGTCGGGCACGGACTGCACGCCGCGGCCACCATGGGCCGGCTGCGCACCGCCGTGCACAACTTCTGCTCCCTGGACCTGCCGCCCGACGACCTCCTCACCCACCTCGACGACCTGGTCGGACGCCTGGACCGCGGCGAGGGCTGGGCCGTGGAGCCCACCTACCCGGACGCCGGGATCGTCGGAGCCACCTGTCTGTACGCCGTCTACGACCCGGTGTCCCGGCGGTGCACCTTCACCCGGGCCGGCCACCCGGTCCCCGCGGTCGTCGGCCCCGACGGCAGCGTGGACTTCGTCGACCTGCCGTCGGGCCCGCCGCTCGGGCTCGGCGGGACCCCGTTCGAGACGGTCGAGCTGGAGCTGGCCGAGGGCAGCCAACTGGTGCTCTACACCGACGGTCTGATCGAGGACCGGGTCCGGGACATCGACACCGGCCTGGACAAGCTCCGCAGCGTCCTGGCCTGCCCCGGCCGGGCGCCGGAGGACACCTGCGAGGCCGTCCTCGACGCCCTGCTCCCGTCCCGGCCGAGCGACGACGTGGCCCTGCTCGTGGCCCGGACGCACGCGCTCGGCCCGGAGCGGGTCGCCGAGTGGGAGTTCCCCAGTGATCCGGCGGTCGTCTCCCGCGCGCGTGAGGCGGTCACCGGCCAGATGTCCGCATGGGGCCTGGACGAACTCGGCTACACCGCCGAGCTGGTCGCCAGCGAGCTGGTCACCAACGCCATCCGGCACGCCACCGGCCCCGTCCAGCTGCGTCTCCTTCGGGACCGGGCGCTGATCTGCGAGGTCTCCGACGGCAGCAGCACCTCGCCCCGGCTGCGGCGTGCCCGCAACGAGGACGAGGGCGGGCGCGGACTGTTCCTCGTCGCGCAGCTGACCGAGCGCTGGGGAACCCGCTACACCGCCGACGGCAAGATCATCTGGACCGAACAGTCCCTGGAACGGCCCCTGTCCTGACCGCCCTTCGCGACCGCCGTCCACGGCGGCCCCGCTTCCGTTAGAGTCGCTGCCGGGCGTGCCCCCGCAACGGGCGGTCCTGGTGAAGGCGCAGGTCAGTCGGCGTTTGGGGGCAGTATGCGTTTGAGGATCGAGTTCACGACCGAGCCCTTCGACCTCGATGAGGCGCCCGCGCACGCGCTGGTGGCCCGCGATGTCATAGGGGCCGCCGATCTGGACGCCGTGGACGTCGGTCCGTTCGGCAACACCGCGGAGGGCCGCGCCGACGCCGTGCTCACCGCCGTCGACGCGCTGCTGCGCAAGACCCTCCAGGCCGGTGCCACCAGGATCTCGCTCCAGGTCAACGTGGTCGGGGAGGACAAGTGACCGGCACCGGGGACGAGCCGTTCATCACGGCCGTGAAACCGCTGGTCGACGCCATGGGGGGTGAGATGCTCCCCCCGGACCAGGCCGGCCCCGACGACGTGGTGCTCGTCTGGGAGGGCGCCGACGCCGTCGCCGTACGCCTGCCGCAGCTCGCCGACTCGCTGGATCACATCCTGGCCGCCATGGAGCGCAAGCGCGGCAAGCCCCTGTCCGAACTGGACCGCAAGGCCAAGCAGGAGGTCGTACGGACCCTGGAGGCGCGCGGCGCCTTCTCCGTGCGCCACGGAGTGGAGACCGTCGCCGGCGCGCTCGGCGTCAGCCGGTTCACCGTCTACAACTACCTCAACCGCGAGAAGGAGTCCTGACGGGCCCCCGTGCCCTGAGCGGCTCGGCCCTCGCGCCGGTGAGCGGCCCACCCCGGCTTGTCACCCAGAATTTTCAACAAACTGTTGACCGCATGTGGGCGAAGGGCGTTAGCTGTTCGCAGCCCGCTCAAGGACCAAGGCCACGGAGGCACCCGTGACGTCCACTCCCACGCCGCCAGGTCTCGCCCGCTTCAACGCCCTGGAAGAACCCGCGGCCCGCGCCGCTCTCCACGAGGTGTGCACGTCCACGGCCTGGGCCGCACGGCTGCTCGCCGGGCGCCCCTACGCCACCGCCGAGGACCTCTACGCCGCGAACGACGCCGCCATGGCGGAGCTGACCACCGCGGATCTCGAGGAGGCCATGGCCGGGCACCCGCCGATCGGCCGGCCCGAGCCGGGTGATCCCGCCTCGGCACGGGAGCAGCGGGGCATGGCCGGCGCCTCCGACGAACTCAAGGCGGAGATGCTCGAGCTGAACCTGGCGTACCAGGAGAAGTTCGGCCACGTCTTCCTCATCTGCGCGACCGGGAAGACCGGCGAGCAGATGAGGGACGCGGTCAAGGAGCGGATCGGCAACGCGCCGGAACAGGAACGGGAGATCGTCCGCACCGAGCTGGGCAGGATCAACCGCATCCGGCTGGCACGCATCGTCGAAGAGGGCGACAACACATGAGCAACCGCACCACCGCCTCCGTGTCCACGCACATCCTGGACACCAGCATCGGCCGCCCCGCGACGGGCGTCGCCGTCCGTCTCGCCGCCCGTGCCCGCCGTGACGCGGACTGGCAGGCGCTCGGCGGCTCCGCGACCGATGCGGACGGCCGGTGCAAGGACCTTCCGGCCCTGCCGGAGGGGACGACCCACGTACGGCTCGACTTCGCGGTCGAGGCGTACTTCGAGAGGTCCGACAAGAAGCAAGCCGATGCGCAGCAGGACGCCCCCGCGAATCGGGACAGCGGTGCGCGAGGAGCGTTCTTCCCGGAAGTGACGGTCACGTTCGCCGTCGCACCGGGCGAGCACTACCACGTACCGCTGCTGCTCACCCCGTTCGGCTACTCCGTTTACCGAGGGAGCTAGCACACATGGCAGCAGTCAATTCCCGCCCGGCCCGCCCCGTGCTGGGGCCGAACCAGTACGGCAAGGCCGAGAACCGTGTCGTCAGGATCACGCGGGACGGCGCCACCCACCACATCAAGGACCTCAACGTCTCGGTGTCGCTGAGCGGGGACATGGACGAGGTCCACTACTCGGGCTCCAACGCCAACGTGCTGCCGACCGACACCACCAAGAACACGGTGTACGCGTTCGCCAAGGAGCACGGCGTCGACTCCGCCGAGCAGTTCGGCATCCACCTCGCCCGCCACTTCGTGACCTCGCAGGAGCCGATCCACCGGGCCCGCATCCGCATCGAGGAGTACGCCTGGGACCGGATCGAGCACTCGGGAAAGGGCGCGCACTCGTTCGTCCGCACAGGCCAGGAGACCCGCCTGACGCAGATCACCTACGACGGGTCGTCCTGGGAGGTGGTCTCCGGCCTGAAGGACCTGACGGTGATGAACTCCACCGACTCCGAGTTCTGGGGCTACGTCAAGGACAAGTACACGACGCTGCCCGAGGCCCACGACCGCATCCTGGCCACCTCCGTCACCGGCCGCTGGCGCTTCAACTGGACGGATGACGCCCAGGAGACGCCGGACTGGGAGACGTCCTACCAGGAGACGAAGAAGCACCTGCTCCAGGCCTTCGCCGAGACCTACTCCCTCTCCCTGCAGCAGACGCTGTACGAGATGGGCGCCCGCATCATCGAGCATCGCGCCGAGATCGACGAGGTCCGCTTCTCGCTCCCCAACAAGCACCACTTCCTGGTGGACCTGGAGCCGTTCGGGCTGAAGAACGACAACGAGGTGTACTTCGCCGCCGACCGCCCCTACGGCCTGATCGAGGCCACCGTCCTGCGGGACGGGTGCGAGGCTCGGATTGCGGTGGACCTCACCAACCTGTGACGGAAGCGAGAACCACGAACCATGACAGCCCAGCGCATCGTCATCGAGAACTGCGCCCTCGCGACCGTCGACGCGCACGACACCGAGCACGCGAGCGGTCACGTCGTCATCGCGGGCAACCGCATCGAGTCGGTCGGCCCGGGCGCGGCCCCCGAGGGCCTCGAGAACGTCGTGCGCCGCATCGACGCGACGGGCCACCTCGTCACCCCGGGCCTGGTCAACACCCATCACCACTTCTACCAGTGGATCACCCGGGGCCTGGCCACCGACCACAACCTGTTCGACTGGCTCGTCGCCCTGTACCCGACGTGGGCCCGCATCGACGAGCCGATGGTGTACGCGGCGGCCCAGGGATCGCTCGCGATGATGGCCCGCGGCGGCGTCACCACCGCCATGGACCACCACTACGTCTTCCCGAGGGGCTCCGGCGACCTGTCCGGTGCGATCATCCGCGCGGCCCGCGAGATGGGAGTCCGCTTCACCCTCGCCCGAGGCTCGATGGACCGGGGCGAGTCGGACGGCGGCCTGCCGCCGGACTTCGCCGTCGAAACCCTGGAAGGCGCGCTGGCCGCCACGGAGGCGACCGTCGACGAGCACCACGACGCCTCCTTCGACGCCATGACGCAGGTGGCCGTGGCCCCCTGCTCCCCCTTCTCGGTGTCGACCGAACTCCTGCGGCAGGGAGCGGAGCTGGCGCGCAGAAAGGGCGTACGGCTGCACACCCACGGCTCGGAGACGGTGGAGGAGGAGAAGTTCTGCCACGAGCTGTTCGGCATGGGCCCGACCGACTACTTCGAGTCCACCGGCTGGCTCGGGGAGGACGTGTGGATGGCGCACTGCATCCACATGAACGACTCCGACATCGCCGCCTTCGCCCGTACGAGGACGGGGGTCGCCCACTGCCCGTCCTCCAACGCCCGCCTGGCGGCCGGCATCGCCCGCGTACCCGACATGCTCGCCGCGGGTGTCCCGGTCGGCCTCGGTGTGGACGGCACCGCCTCCAACGAGTCCGGCGAACTCCACACCGAACTGCGCAACGCGCTCCTCATCAACCGCCTGGGCGCCCACCGGGAAGCCGCCCTGAACGCCCGCCAGGCGCTGCGCCTCGGCACCCACGGCGGCGCCCAGGTGCTGGGCCGCGCACGGGAGATCGGCTCCCTGGAGCCGGGCAAGCTGGCCGACCTGGTGGTGTGGCGGATGGACACGCTCGCCCACTCCTCGATCGCCGATCCGGTGACGGCGCTGGTCTTCGGGGCGGCGGCACCGGTCACCGCCTCGTTCGTGAACGGCCGTCAGATCGTGGAGGACGGCAGGCTGCTGACCGTCGACGAGGACGCCGTCGCCCGCTCCACGCGGGACGAGGCCCGGCGCCTGGCGCGGATCGCCGAACAGGGCTGACCGGCCGTCGAGGACTCCGGCCGGGAGGGACGGCTCCCGGCCGGTGGCCGCGGACCCGAACGGGGTCCACGGCGACCGTCCCCGGGGCGCGCAGGGACGTGCGCGCCCCGGGGACGGCATGTCGGGCGCCTATGCGGGGCCGGGCCACCTCATGAGGTTGGCGAGCAGTTCGGCCTGCTCGATGGCGTCGTCCAGGGCATGGTGCGTGTGGCGGCGCTTCGACAGCAGGTGCCGAGGCATCGTGCCCTTCGCCACCGCCCGCAGCGGCAGCCCGGCCTTCGCCGCGTACAGCGTCTTCATGTCGAGGCAGCCCGAGTGCCCGAAGGGACTCCCGCCGGTGAAGCGGATCAGGTACCAGTACAGGAACGTCCAGTCGTACGACGCCGGATACCCGCACATCACCGGCTGCGCGCCCGCGCTCACCCGTCGCACCCAGTCGCAGAACTCGGCGAGCGCGACGGCCGGTTCGGCCCCCTCCGTCGTCAGCCTGTCCCGGTCGAGGCCGCTCACCGCCAGCGCCTCGGGCACGAACTCCTCACTGATCGGCCGCAGCTCCCGGTAGAACGTGTCCCGCTCCGGGTCGGAGGCCGTGAACCCGTCCGCGTCCTGCACGCCGGCGACCGCCGCGCCGAGGCTCAGCATCGAGTACGGGCCCGGGATGGGGCCGTCCGCCTCGATGTCGACGGAGATGCAGAGACTGGGCTTGATGCGTCGTGCGGCCATGGGCCCGCAGCATCCCAGGTCGCCGGACGCCTCGCATCCCTGTTCGGCCAGGACCCGGTGCTCACAGCCCGAACAACTCCGGCCTGCCCGCCAGCGCCCGGAAGCAGCTCTGCGGGTCGGCCACCAGCCTGCGCTCCCTGAGGTCCAGCAGACCGCCGACCGAGGCGATGTCGGCGGAGACCGTGCCGTCCGCCTTCCGGATCGTCTGCACCACCCGGAACGTCTTGCCCTCGCCCCACTCGAAGGCGCACGTCACGTCCACCTCCTCGCCCGCGCGCAGTTCCCGCTGATAGCGGATGGTCGTCTCCAGGACGACGGGACCGACCCCCTTGGACAGCAACTCGGACTGGCCCACCCCGGCCTCCTGGAGCACGCACCACCGGGCGTGTTCCGCGTACTGCAGGTAGACGCTCTGGTTGAGGTGCCCCAGGGCGTCGGTCTCATAGCCCCGGACGGTGACGCGGACGGAGAACGGTTCGGTGACGTGCTCGGCCACGGTGTTCCTCCACAGCGACGCAGGTGACGGCATCGGACGACATACAGATGTACGAATGTACGGCAGCGGTCGGCGCGCGATCGTCAACTCCCGCCCGGGCGCGGGACGGTGAGTGGAACAACTCATGACGCCTGCCGTGCACGGCCGCAGCCGCTGCCAAGGGCTCACGGCCGTCGCGCGCGTCAAGCACTCGCTCGAACCGCTGCGCAGGCGCGGCGACTTCCACCCGGAGAGCACTCGCACAGCGCTCATCGGTCTCGGCTGCCGCAGCGCGCAGTCCTACGGCGACGGCGCGGTCCGGCGTCCGTCACACGCGTCTCGGCGACGCCAGCACGTACCGTTCCCGCGTCCGCGGCTCGGTGTGCTCGCTCACCTGCCAGCCCGCCCGCTCCAGCGTGGCCGCGCAGGCGCGCAGTGCCGCGAGGTCCGGCTCGTGCACCGCGACCGCCTCCGGCTGCGGGGTCGCGCGCACCCGGTAGCCGCTGCCCCGGCCGCCGGTCGCGGGCCGGTGCCCGGCCGCCTCCAGGGCGAGCGCGGCGGCCCGCACCAGATGCTGCCGCTCCCAGCCGCACGGGCGGTCGGTGGCGCCACCCGGATTGGTCATCCGGCGCAGCTCCAGCAGCCCCTGCCAGGCGCTGTGCACCTCGCGCATCCGGGCGGGCCCCGCATCCGCGGTCTCCTCGCCGCCGACCCGCGCCGCGAACACGCCCGAGTCCGCCACGGCCGGGGCGCCCGGCGCCGGTTCCTCGGCGGGCGTCTCCCGTATGCGATGCCCCGCCGGGGTCAGGAAGTGGTCGTGCGGCGGACGCGGGTGCCGGAAGGCCAGCCCCCGCTTCACCAGCGCCGCCAGCTGAGCATCCGTCCCCCGCAGCCGCCCGGTCACGGGATCGGCGGCCTCGATCAGGCGCCGCTGCGCGGCGGTCGGCGGTCGGATCACATCCCCTCCCCTCAGAGTCTCAGTGCCCCTCGGACGGCCCCGCCTCCCCCGCCGAGAGGGACCCATGGGAACAGTACGCGTCGGGTCGGACATTCCAGCCGGCCACGACATGACGGCCGTGCTCCGTGCTCAGCCGGCTCACCGTCCCCGTCGAGAGCTGGAACAACGCCCCCGCCGAGGCCGACAGCCCGAGCCGCCGCGCGGCCAGCACCCGCAGGAAGTGCCCGTGCGAGACGACGACCACACTGCCCTCCGACTCCGCGAGCGCCGCGTCGATCCTGGCGAGCACTCGCTCCGCCCGCGTCCCGACCTCCTCCGGGCTCTCCCCGGGATGCTCGGGCGGCCCGGGCGCGACACCGTCCGTGAACAGGAACCACTCCGGCCGCGTCCGGTGGATCTCGACGGTCGTGACGCCCTCGTACCCGCCGTAGTCCCACTCCGAGAGGTCCGCGTCGACCCGCGCCCCGCCGATCCCGGCCAGCCGTGCCGTCTCCCGGGCGCGCCGCATCGGGCTGACGAACGCGGCGGCCACGTGATGCCGCGCGATCAGCGGAGCCAGTCGGCGCGCCTGCTCCCGGCCGCGCTCGGTCAGCGGGACATCGGTCCGCCCGGTGTGCCGGCCGGACAGGGACCACTCGGTCTCGCCGTGCCGCACGAGCAGGAGGTCACCCATCGCCGTCCCCTTTCCGTCCCTCGTACGGTGACACCTGCGGGCGGCGCCCGCACGACCGACCGCGTCGGCCGCCCTCACCCGACAACGGCCGGGGCCCGCAAACCGCACCAGCCCGCCGGTCACCCGGGCGGCCGTACGGCGCCACACCATCGGCCCATCCCGGCGGGCCGAACGGCCAGGAGCGCAGGAAGGCTCGCTGACGAAGTGACCCTCGGAAGGAGGACGCCCATGAGCGCCATCCGACGCTCCCGGTCCCCGTTGAAGCCCCTGTCCGGTCTCACGGCGCTGCTCACCACCGCAGCTCTCGCGGTCGTCCCGGCCCTGGCCGCCCCGGCCGCCGCCGCCACCCCCAAGGCGCCCTGCGGCGACCCGCGAGTGACCCTCGAACCCGGCGCCCAGGCGTTTCTCGACAAGCTGGCCGCGGCGGACGGCCCGCCGATCCAGAACCAGACGCCCACCGCCGCCCGCCAGTCGCTCCTGAAGCTCCAGGCCGCCTACCCGGTGTCCAAGCTGCCCGCCGACATCACCACCCGGACCATCACCGGCGGCCCCACCGGTTCCGTCTCCCTGCACATCGTGCGGCCGCACGGCATGACCGGCAGGCTGCCGGCCGTCATGTACTTCCACGGCGGTGGCTGGGTCCTCGGTGACTTCTCCACCCACGACCGGCTGGTACGGCAGATCGCCAACGGTGCCAAGGCCGCGGTGATCTTCGTCGACTACACCCGGTCACCGGAGGCCAGGTACTCCGTAGCCGACGAGCAGGCCTACGCCGCCACCCAGTGGGTCGCCCAGCACGGCAACGACATCAACGTCGACGGCTCCCGGCTAGCCGTGGCCGGCGACAGCGTCGGCGGAAACATGACCGCCGCCGTCACCCTGATGGCCAAGCAGCGCGGCGGTCCCAAGCTGGCCCAGCAGGTGCTGTTCTACCCGGTCACCAACGCCGACTTCACCACCGAGTCCTACCGGCGCTTCGCCACCGGGTGCTGGCTGACCGCCGCGGGCATGAAGTGGTTCTGGGACCAGTACGCACCGGACACCTCGGTCCGCAGCCGGTCCACCGCCTCCCCGCTGCGCGCCACCACCACCGAGCTGCGCGGCCTGCCCAAGGCGCTGGTCATCACCGACAGCGACGTACTGGCCGACGAGGGCCGCCAGTACGCCGCCAAGCTCAGCGCCGCCGGCGTCCCCGTCACCGCCACCCACTACCCGCGGATGATCCACGACTTCGTGATGCTCAACGGCCTCGCGAACACGCAGGCCGCCAAGTCGGCGGTCGCGCAGGCCACCACGGCCCTGCGTCAGGCCCTGGGCAGCTGAGGCAGCTGAGACGCCGAGGGACAGGGACCGATGCCCCGCGTCCGGTGAGGAACTGGACGCGGGGCGTGGGCTGTTCCCGTCCATGGACATTCACCGGGGAATTTCGGCAGGGATGACGGCCGCCATCCGCGAGCTGTACGACGGAGCCGCACGGGTGACGGCCGAGGACGGGTCCTTCACCGCGGTGCGGGCGCTGTTCGCGGAGGAGGACGGGCTGCGGACGCCGCAGACGGTGACCTCCCTCGCCCCGTTCAACGGCCCAAGGCAGGTCACCCTCCGTGGCTGACGATCGTCCGGCCCGAGAGCCGGAGCCCCCTGCCCGGACGGCCGGTCGCGCTACTGCCGGTAGCCGCTGAGGAACCGTCCGATCCTGCTGATCGCCGTGTCCAGGACGTCGGCGTGCGGCAGGGTCAGGATGCGGAAGTGGTCCGGGGCCGGCCAGTTGAAGCCCGTGCCCTGGACCACCTGGATCTTCTCGCGCAGCAGCAGGTCCAGGACGAACTTCTCGTCGTCGTGGATCCGGTGCACCTTGGGGTCGAGGCGCGGGAACGCGTACAGCGCGCCCTTGGGCTTCACGCACGTGACGCCGGGGATCTCGTTGAGCTTCTCCCAGGCGCGGTTCCGCTGTTCGTGCAGGCGGCCGCCCGGGGTGGTCAGCTCGTCGATGGACTGGCGGCCGCCGAGCGCGGCCTGGATGGCGTACTGGGCGGGCGCGTTGGCGCACAGGCGCATGGAGGCCAGCATCGTCAGGCCCTCCAGGTAGTCCTTCGCGTGCTGCTTGGGCCCCGTCACGACCAGCCAGCCGGAGCGGAAGCCCGCCACGCGGTACGTCTTCGACAGGCCGCAGAAGGTGAGGACCACCAGGTCGGGGGCGAGCGCGGCGGTCGAGTGGTGGACCGCGTCGTCGTAGAGGATCTGGTCGTAGATCTCGTCCGCGAAGACCATCAGGCCGTGGCGGCGGGCCAGGTCGAGGATGCCCTGCAGGATCTCCTTGGGGTAGACAGCGCCGGTCGGGTTGTTGGGGTTGATGATGACCACGGCCTTGGTGCGGTCCGTGATCTTCGACGCCATGTCGTCCAGGTCCGGGTACCAGTCGGACTGCTCGTCGCACAGGTAGTGGACCGCCTTGCCGCCCGCCAGCGTGGTCACGGCCGTCCAGAGCGGGAAGTCGGGGGCGGGGATGAGGATTTCGTCGCCGTCCTCCACCAGCGCCTGTACGGCCATCGAGACCAGCTCGGAGACGCCGTTGCCGAGGAAGACGTCGTCGACACCGACCTCCAGGCCCCGCTCCTGGTAGCGCTGCGCCACCGCGCGGCGCGCGGAGAGGATGCCGCGCGAGTCCGTGTAGCCGTGCGCCTGCGGCAGCATCCGGATCATGTCCTGGAGGATCTCCTCCGGCGCCTCGAAACCGAACAGCGCGGGGTTGCCGGTGTTCAGCCGCAGGACGCTGTGGCCCGCCTCCTCCAGCGCGTTGGCGTGCTCGATCACGGGGCCGCGGATCTCGTAACAGACCTCGCTGAGCTTGCTCGACTGCCGGAACTCCATGGCCGCTTCCCCTCCGGTGACTTGTGTTGCTTGGTTTTACCAAGTGGCAGCTTGGAAAGTCCAACAACACGTCTAGACTGCGTCGCATGTCACCTCGCCGAAGCTACGACCAGTACTGCTCCACGGCCCGCGCGCTCGACGTCGTCGGCGACCGCTGGACCCTCCTGATCGTCCGCGAGCTGCTCGCCGGTCCCCGCCGCTACACCGATCTGCACGCGGACCTGCCGGGCGTGAGCACGGACGTGCTGGCCTCCCGACTGAGGGACATGGAGCGCGACGGGCTGACCACGCGGCGCCGGCTGCCACCGCCCGGAGCCGCCTACGTGTACGAACTGACGCCTCGCGGACGGGGGTTGCTGCCCGTGCTCCAGGCGCTGGGTACCTGGGGCGGCCCCGCGCTGGGGGAGCGCCGGCCGACGGACGCGGTGCGCGCCCACTGGTACGCGCTGCCGCTGCTGCGCACGCTGGAGAACGAGAGCGTGGGGGAGGGGCTGATCGAAGTCCGGCTGGAGGAGGGTGAGTTCCACCTGCGGCTCGGGGCCGAGGACGGCCCGGTCTACGGCGAAGGGGCCGCCCCGGAGGAGCCCGATGCCCGGCTGGTCCTCGACGCGGAGACGTGCACCCTCCTGAGCCAGGGCTGCTTGACGCTCCACCAGGCGGTCGGTGAGGGGCGCGCGGAGGTGTCGGGGGACGGCACCCTCGCCAAGGCGCTGCGCGGGGACTGACGGTGGCGCGGCGGGGCTGACAGGACTGGGGCCCGCCGCGCTGAGGGATTGCGCGGCGGGCCTTCGCCTTGACGGCGGCCGGTGACGGGGCCGGTTCTCAGGCGCCCGGCGGGACTCGGGACGGGCGGCCCGAGCCGCGGGTCAGCGCGTAGCCGCCGATGCCGGCGAGCGCTGCGAGGATGCCGCCGACCCCGGTCCACACCCAGCGGTCGGACCACCAGCCGGAGGTGTCGGGCCTCAGCTTCGAAAGTGCGGCCGTGTCCGTGTCCGACTTCTCGGACCTCGTCGCTATCCCCGGCACCAGCGGCTCCGCCAGCGAACCGTCCACCGCCGCCGAGCCGCCGACGTCCTTGGAATCCACCCGGACCTCGGCGTTCGCCGGCTGCCCGAGGTCGGCGGTGCCGACCCCCACGACGGTGAGCCGTATGTAGTAGGTGCCCGGCAGCGGGTCGTTGGCCCACGGCTCCGCCCAGGCACGCACCGTGCGCAGCGTGCAGGACAGGCTCACAGACGACGCGTCCCGGGCGGCGGTCCGGGTCTGCGCCCCGTACTGGCACGCCTGGCGGCGCCGCAGCCCGTCGTACACGTCCAGCTGCCAGGTCTGCGCCGAACTCCGCGGCGAAGACGGCAGCTTGACGGTCGCCCGCACGGTGGGCCGCTGCCGCTCCTCCGCCGGGAACTGCCAGTACAGGTAGTCGCCCGTGGAGGCGCTCGCCGTGGCCTGCTGCCCCTGCTGGATCTCCGTGGCCGTACGGAACGACGTGCCGGCCGAGGTGGGCGCGGCGCTGCCGCCGGACGGGCTCGCCGAGGGCGAGGAGTCGGCCAGGGCCGGGGAGGCGGCGGCGCCCAGCAGCAGGGCCGCCACGGTCAGCACTCGTGCGATACGCATCAGTTGGTCCTCCAGACGGCGATCCGCCAGCGCGACAGCCAGCCCCACAGCAGACCCGCCAGGAAGCCGGTCAGGACGAGGGCGCCGAGCAGCCACCAGCCGCGCCCCAGACCGAAGGCGGCCACGTCGCTCGCCGTGCCGGGTCCGTCGACCACGTCGACCGTCAGCTCCAGCGGCAGCCCGGGCGTGGTCTTCACACCGGCCGCCGGGGAGAAGGAGTTGGCCACCTGGAGGCACACCGTCTCGGCGGGCGCGTCCTCGTCGTCGCTCTCGGCCTTCGGATAACGCAGACCCGTCGACAGCGCGTCCGTGCGGCCCGAGCCGGTGGCCTCGCCGCGCACGATCTCCCGCCCGTGCACCGTGACGGCCCGCAGCGTCACGCCGTAGTCGGGGTCGACCTGCCGGTCGTCGGACACGCTGACGGAGGCGCGCAGTTCCTGGCCCGGCTTGACGTCCACACGGTAGAAGCGGTGCTGCCCGAACTCCTCACGGTCGGTGTAGAGGCCGGACTTCAGCGAGGGCGCCGTCGCACACTGGTCGGTGCCGTCCACGGCGACCGGGGTGACCGTACGGTCCGCCGTGCGGTCCACCAGCTGGTTCACCTTGTCGGACAGCTGCTCCTTGTGCTGCACCGACGTGTACGTCCCGCCGGTCGCCTCCGCGATACAGCTGAGCTGCTTGTTCAGCTTGGCGTCCGGCACGAGCCCCAGGGTGTCGATGGTCAGCCCGATGCCCTTGGCGGCGATCTCCCGGGCCACCTCGCACGGGTCCAGCGGGGCGCAGGTGTCCTCGCCGTCGCTGATGAGGACGATGCGCTTGGAGCCGTTGCCGCCGTCCAGGTCGTCCGCCGCCTTCAGCAGGGCGGGGCCGATCGGGGTCCAGCCGGTGGGCTGCAGCGTCGCCACGGCGGTCTTGGCCTCGGTCCGGTTCAGCGGGCCGACCGGGTAGAGCTGCGCGGTGTCCTTGCAGCCCGTCTTGCGGTCGTTGCCCGGGTAGTTGGCGCCCAGCGTCCGGATGCCGAGCTGCACCTCCTCCGGCGTCGCGTCCAGAACCTCGTTGAAGGCCTGCTTCGCCGCGGCCATCCGCGAACCGCCGTCGATGTCCCGCGCCCGCATCGAACCGCTGACGTCGAGGACGAGATCGACCTTGGGCGCGTCCTGGGCTGTCGTCTCGTCGGCGACGGCATCGGCCGGAACCGCGATCCCGGCCGCCAGGGCGGCGAGCAGGGCGCAGACTCCCGCCGCCAGCCGTTGTCTTGTGATCATCGGCGGATCTTATTGATCAATGGGGTCGCGCTTCAAAACGATCAAGGACCGAGCGGATCGGACTGCGTGGACAGCGGGTTCGGGAGCCGTGTCCACAGATCCCCGGACCGCTCGGGGGACAGCCGCATCAGCGTCAAGGCCTTGGTGGGCAGCGGCTCTTCGCGCAGAACCGCCAGATCGGGGGTGTCCGGCAGATCGGGGGTGTCCGGCAGATCCCGTACGACGGCCTCCAGCGCCCCCCGCAGCGCGGACGCCGAACCCGCCGTGGAGGCCAGCGCGCCCGCCACGAGCGAGCCGAACAGCTTGCGGCGCAGCGTCGTCTCGTCGTCCGTGACGATCCGGTCGGCCACCTCGGGGGCCTTGACGCCGTGCCGGGCCAGCCGGGCCGGGCTCACCCGGATGTCGGCCAGGTCCCGGTAGACCAGCCGCACCGGCTCACCCGTGGGCGACAGCACCACCAGGAGGTTCTGTCCGTGCGCCTCCAGGGCCACCCCCAGGTCGAGCATCCGCAGGCCGACGGTGAGGGCGAGCCGTGTGAACCCGGCGAGCCAGGCGGGGGAGGAGGGCAGCCCGGTGAGCGGCAGGGCGGCCACCGGGACGACCCGCTCGCCGACCGCCGTGTCCGCGTACGCCTCCGGCGGCTCCCGCAGCACGGCGGCGAGATCGGGGGAGTGGGCGCCGGCCGCGCCCAGGGTGCGGGTGACGTGCAGCAGACCGTCCGTGCGCGCGGCCATCGACTCCAGGAAGCCGGACACCGCGAGGGCCGTCTCGATCGAGGAGACCGAGATGTCCCGCACGGAGGACGTCAGCCGCGCGCTGACCGCGGTCTTCACATGCGGACCGCCGTCGGGCAGCGCGAGGGTCCGCAGGGACATCAGCGGACGAGCGGCCGGACCTTCCTCGGCCGCCACACCGAGCACATGCGCCGTCTGCCAGGGGTGGACCGGGATCACCGCCCGCTCGCCGTCCCGCAGCCACGCGGGCCACTCACCCCGTACGAGGGCGTCGCCCACGGGGACGAGCCCCAGTCGCACCAGCGGCCGGTGCTCGGGCCCGTACGCCAGCTGCTCGGCCACCGAGAAGCCGGGGCGCGAACGGCAGTTGGGGTGGTAGGGGTGCCCGTCGACCACCCGCTGCTCCCACTCCCAGCTCGTCACCGGTACGGGCGCCTGACGCGGCTGGCCGGCCCTCGACAGCGCCAGCGAGGCGGTGCTGTGGCCGAGTTCGGCGGCGAAGGCGTCCCCGTGCGGCACACCGAGTGCCGTGATCAGCGCCGCCGCGTGGTCGTGGGCCCGCCCGTCGAGCAGCACCTCGGTGACGTACGCGGCAGTTGCGTACGGGTCCGCGGGTGGGCCGTGCAGCCGCCGCCCGTCGCCCAGGCGAAGGGTGAGCCCGTCGGCCGACCGCTCCCGGCGCGCGATCCACGGCAGCGGCTCATGGGCCAGCGCCCGCCACAGACGTGTGAGGACGGCGGCCCGGGCGCCGGGGAGCGCCGCCGCGTAGGAGGCCGACAGATCGGGCCGCACGGCGTCCAGCTCGGCGGCGAGCGCGGCCTCGGCGGAAACCTCGGCGGGAGAGGAAGGGGGCACGGTCGGAGCTCCTCGGGGACGGGGCGATGCGTCGTGGCACGGGTCCACGACAGACATACTGATCGCCAGTGCACCGTACGGAACGAATGGATCGCGTGGACCCCATGCACCCCAGGGACGACGTCCCCGCGCGCGCCGACGCCCACGCGGCGGCGCCGCTGCTGAACTGCCTGCTCAGGGAGGCGGCCGAGCCCGCCGGCGAGCTGGGCGTCCACCGCCTGCGGGCCGGCGGCCGGCTGCTGCGCGTGCGCGGCACACGCCGCCCCCGCGACCCCGAGCTGTACACGGGCGGCTCCTGGCACCCGCTCACCCACGCCGAGCTGGTCAAACTCACCGCGGACGAGCTGCGCCGCGCCACCGGCCTGTCCAACCCGGAACTGCCCGGCGAGATGCTCGACAGCCGGGACGCGGTGGCCGCGATCCTGGCCGCACGCGCCCGTCTGACGGCCCCGGACGACCCGTACGTGCGCTCCGAACAGTCCCTGATCACCGGGCACCCCCACCACCCGGCCCCGAAGGCCCGCGGCGGCGGACCCGTCGTGAGCTGGCTGCCGTACGCGCCCGAGGCGTACGGCCGCTTCCCGCTCACCCTTTTGGGTGTACGTGAGGACACGATCGTCGAGGAGGGCGACACCTCGGCACTGGACGCGCTCGGCCCCGCCCCGCGCGGCTACCGGCTGCTGCCGGCCCATCCCTGGCAGCTCGCCCTGGTCGGCGCCCGCCCGGACATCGCGGAGGCGTTCGAGGACGGGCGCCTGATCCGGCTCGGCGAGACCGCTCGGCCCGTGTGGCCCACGGCCGCCATCCGCACGGTGTACGCCCCCGAGGACGACCTCTTCGTCAAGTTCAGCCTGGACGTGCGGATCACCAACGACATCCGCCGGCTGTGGCGCCACGACCTGCTCAGGCTGCGCCGCACCGACGCGGCGGCGGCCTCCGCGTTCGCGGCGCACCGGGGTCCGGCGGTCTGGCTGAGCGACCGGGGCTGGCGCACGGCCGCCTTCGCCTTCGAGGAACTGGCGGTCCTGGTCCGCGACGGGCTGCGCCCGCACCTGCTGCCCGGCGCCACCCCGCTGCTCGCCGCCGCCCTGGTCGAGGGGTTCGACGGCAGCCCGCTCGACGCGCTCACCGACCCCGCCGCCTGGTGGACGGCGTATCTGCGCCAGGTCGTGCCCCCGGCCCTCGAGGCGTTCGAACGGCACGGTGTCGTCCTCGAGGCGCACCTGCAGAACACGCTGGTCGCGGTGGACGGCACGGGACTTCCCGTGCAGGCCCTGTTCCGGGACGCGGAGGGCGTGAAGCTCCTGGCGGACGTGTCACGCGAGAAGGGCTGGGAGCGGCTGGTGTACTGCCTGGTCGTCAACAACCTCGTCGAGGTGGCCGCCCTGCTGTCCGAACGCCACCCCGGCTGGAACCCCTGGCCCGCCGCCCGCGCCGAGCTGTCCCGCCACCCCGTCCCCGAGATCCCCGCCCTGCTCGCCTCGCCCACCCTGCCCGGCAAGACCAACCTCCTGCTGCGCTGGACGGGCGCGGACGGCGCGGACGCGCGCTATCTGCCGCTGCCGAATCCGCTGGCCCGCCGCTGAGCGCCGCTGGGCGCTCATATATGCCGATGGCCATCAGGGCCGGCTGCCCAGCCGTCCCGCCACCACACGCCTGATCGTCATCGCATCATCGTCGCTCAGTCCGGTCCGGACCGGGGTCGCTTTGGGTGACCTACCGGTGCCGGCGGGCAACGTCATCGGCTGCCCGCCGTGGGCCGGGAACCGTGGCGGGCATGGGGAGTTCGAGGCGCTTGTCCATGTCGAGCCGGAAGGTGCCGTACGGATTGATGTTGGACCAGAACAACGCGGTCAGCCCACGCCGGTCCTCATCGGACAGCTTTTTTGGCCCACTCCGGTTCGGCGAGGACCTGCTGCAGCAGCAGGGTGTCGATGTGAACGAGGCTGGACCGGAGCAGGTGCAGGGCGAGCATCAAGGGCTCGGCGTGCTCCTTGTCCGGGCCGGTCAGCGTGCCGTCCTTGCCGTAGTGCAGGACAGTGTTCGCCGAGTTCCAGTTCTTCACGACCTGGAGCCCGCCGTGGATCTCGCGGCTCAGGTCGTGGCTTGCCCGGCCGGTCTGTCGGACGGGAGTGGACCCCGCGGCTTCGCCGTGCGGGGCGGGGCCGCCCTCTTCGGTCCTCAGCAAGTGGAAGCTCTCGACCACGGGCGGCGCAGCCTCGTTGTCTCTTCACCCGTCCTGTTCGCGGACCAGGAGAGAGATCGCGTCGTCGATGAGGGAGGTACCGTCCTCCGTGGAGATTCGGCGGGTGCTGACGAGGACCGCGATCCCCTGCATGACGGCGGCGAGGAGCAGTTGTAGTCGGTGCGGGTCCTGAGGTTTGAGTTCTCCGGCCTTGATACTGCGGTCGATCAGGTTGCGGAAGGTCGCGAAAAGTCGTTCTGAGGCGACGCGCAGCCCTTCAGGGGCGTTGCCGTTCTTCGCGGTGAACATGAGGTCCAGGAGCGCGGTGTCGGTGACCGCGAAGTGCACGTATGCGGCTGCGGCAGCGCGGAATCGTTGCTTGTAGTCCACGGCGTCGGAACTGATCGCTGCTCCTATTTCGTCGGCGAGGCGGTTGAAGCCTCGCTCGGCGAGGGCGTCCAGCAGTGCCTGCCGGTCGATGAAGTGGCTCCGGGGTGCGCCGTGGCTGACGCCGACCTGCCGTGCCAGCTCGCGCAACGACAGCGCGTCGATACCGTCCTCACGCAAGGTTCGCTCCGCCTGGTCCAGCAGGGCGGCTCGCAGGTTCCCGTGGTGGAAGGGCCTAGGGTTCACCCCTTCACCCTACAGGAAACTAGACGTTGACTATTTACTAGACAGTGCCTAGTCTCGTCGTCATGAACCCCAACCTGATCGGCAAGACGGTCATCGTGACGGGCGCGAACAGCGGGATCGGTCTCGCCACCGCCAAGACGCTCGCCGGGTACGGCGCACGCGTCGTGTTCGCAGTGCGCGACACGGCGAAGGGCAGGCGCGCCGCCGAAGCGACGCCCGGTGACACAGAGGTGCGGCAACTGGACCTGGCCGACCTGGCATCGATACGCCGTTTCGCCGCCGACTGGCGGGACCCGATCCATCTACTGATCAATAACGCAGGCGTCTCAATCCCCGAGCTGGAAAGGACTGCCGATGGATTCGAGCGGGTGTTCGGTACCAATCATCTCGGTCCCTTCGCCTTGACGAACCTGCTCCTGCCCCACGTCACCGGACGAGTGGTGTCATTGGCGTCACAAGCGGAGCGAATGGGGCGGATCAACTTCGACGACCTCCATTGGGAGCACACCCCTTACAAACAGTCCCGCGCCTACGCCACATCGAAGCTGGCGAACGTGCTGTTCTCGTCCGAACTGCAACGTCGGCTGAAGGCCGCCGGGTCGAGCGTGCTGGCGGTCGCGGCGCACCCAGGCTTCGTCGCGACGAACATCTACGACCGGTCGACCGGGTTTGTCACCAGGCTGATGCTCCGCCTGCTCGCGCAGGACCCGGAACATGGCGCCTTGCCGGTACTGTACGCCGCCACCGGCGACCTCCCTGGCGACAGCTTCACCGGACCGGAACACTGGATGCACATGCGCGGCGGAGCCGAACTGATCGGCCGGTCCGAGACCGCGCAGGACACGGAGCTCGCCCGGCGACTCTGGGATGTTTCGGAGACGCTCACAGGCGTGTCGTTCAGTCTTTGACAGTGCGCCGATGGTGCAAAAGAACCGAGCGCGGCTCTGTGGGAGGGGCAACTCGGTTGGAATCAGCGAGCCAGGCTTTGGGCGGCGGCCGGGGGGACCGGCTGGCGGAACCGAGAGGTGTCGAGTGAAACAGCTGAGCACGAAGATCGACGGGCAGCAGATCTCTTACCTGGAGAGCCCTGCCGACCAGGGCAGCCAAGACCACAGTCACACAGTCATCTTCGTTCACGGCAACTCGTCATCCGCCAGGACCTGGCTTCCGGTGATGGACGGTGATTTCGGCCGGCGGTTTCGCTGCCTTGCGCTGGATCTGCCCGGTCACGGGCAGTCCGCGCCGGCCAGGGACGATGCCGACTACTCGCTGCCGGGATACGCGGCCGTGCTCACCGCCTTCGCGCAGGAGCTCGGTGTCCCCGACGCGGTCGTCGTCGGCTGGAGCATGGGCGGGCAGATCGCGATGGAGGCCGCGCCCATGCTGTCGGACGCACGCGGCTTCGTCGTCTTCGGCGCGCCGCCGGTCGCGTCACCTGCGCAGATGGCGGAGGCATTTCTGCCGAACCCGGCGATAGGCGCCCTCTTCGCCGCGCACGTCAGCGAATCCGAAGCCATGCTGGCCGCTGAGAGCTTCATCGCGCCTGGCTCGCCGCTCGACACCGGCGAGTTCGTGTCCGACATCCTGGCCACCGACGGCGCGGCACGCGCAGGGCTGCAGTCCAGCGCTTCGGCGGCCCGGTTCGCGGACGAGATCACGATCGTCACAGAACTCCGCCGGCCGCTGGCGATCTTGCAGGGCGCCGACGAGCAGCTGGTCAGCCTCGACTACTTGCGCAAGCTGGACATTCCTGCGCTGTGGCGCGGCGAGGTTCAAGTGATCCAAGGCGTCGGCCACGCTCCGCACCAAGAGGCACCGCAGCAGTTCGCCACCCTGCTGACAGAGTTCATCGGCGACCTTGGTCACGAACCGTGATCCCACGGTGGATCCGGGCAAGAACCTGCGCCACCCCGCCGAGGCCCTCCCTGCTGCCGATCCTTGTCAGGGACGGCGCCGACCGCCAAGACACGGTCGAGCAAGGCCAGGACTGCCCCTGAGAACCGGAGTACGACCGCCAACCGTCCGTGATGTCAACGGACACGCCGACCTCCCTCCGGGCGGACATCTGATCTCCTACCAGGCGGACACGTGATCTCCCTGTCCGGTATGACCTTTTGTCCCTCGGGCGGGCTATGTGCGTCTGCCGAAGGGAGCGAAGACACGCACCGTCGACATGCCCGCCTCGGTGGCCGAAGAGCTGAAGCGTCATGTCGAGGCGTTCCCGCCGGTGGAGGTGGTGCTTCCGTGGGGGAAGCCGGAGGCGGACGGGCGGCGGAGGAAGTTCCCACTCCTGCTCACCACGCGGTTCGGCAATGCCATAGCGGTGAACACGTGGAACACCTACACCTGGAAACCGGCGCCGGCCAAGGCTGGCATCATTCCGCCACACTGCAAGGGGGCGAAGAAGTGGCAGTGGGAGGCAGCGCCGAAGGACGGCTTCCACGTGCTGCGGCACACCTACGCCTCGATCATGGTGGAGGCGGGGGAGTCCGTGGTGACGCTGGCGCGATGGCTCGGGCATTCCACCCCAGCTGTCACGCTCGGTTACTATGCTCACTTCATGCCGGAGGCCGGAAGCAAGGGTCGGACCGCCATCGATGCACTGCTGGGGAGACAGGGAGACGAGCATGCCAGCCGACACTCCCCAGATTCTCCCCAGGGCTGATCGTGGACGTTTCCTCGGATTACAGCGCCTTGGAGGTGGCCGTGAAATGCAAAGATAATCAGCGGTGGAGCCTTCGAAAATGCTGAGAGAGGTCGCCGCTACCTGCTACATCGAGCCCCTGCACTCCGGCGGCTCCGTCCCCGGAGTCGTCGAGGCCGACGACCTGGGGACGTACGTCGTGAAGTTCACCGGCTCCGCACAGGGCACGAAGGCCCTGGTGGCCGAGGTCATCGTGGGGGAGCTGGCGCGCCGGCTCGGGCTGCGCGTCCCCGAGCTGGTCCTCGCCCACTTCGACCCCGCGATCGGCGCGCACGAGCCGCACCAGGAGGTGCGCGACCTGCTGAACGCCAGCCCCGGCCTCAACCTCGGCATGGACTACCTGCCGGGCGCCCGGGACTTCACGCCCGAGGTCGCCCAGGTCTTCCCCGTCGACCCGGTGGAGGCCGGCAGGATCATCTGGCTCGACGCGCTGACCGTGAACGTGGACCGCACGGTGCACAGCTCCAACCTCATGGTCTGGCCCACCCTCGGCGTCGCGCCCCCGCGGCTGTGGCTGATCGACCACGGTGCCGCTCTCGTCTTCCACCACCGCTGGGACGCCTCGGCACCCGAGAAGGCCTACGACTTCCGCCATCACGCCCTCGGCCACTTCGGCCCGGACATGCGGGGCGCGGAGGACGTCCTGGCGCCGCTCGTGACCGAGGAGCTGCTGCGGGAGGTCACCGAGGAGGTACCGGACGCCTGGCTGGCGGACGAGCCGGGCTTCGCGACGCCCGGCGACGTCCGTGACGCCTACGTGGACTACCTCACTGCCCGCGTCAAGGCGTCCGAGGCATGGCTGCCCACCGACTTCCCCACCCAGGAGCAGCGCGCCGCCGAGGAGGCCCAGCGCGCGGCGCGGACACAGCAAGGCCGGCCGGGCTGGCTCAAGCGGGTCCCGGACCTGCACGGCAAACCAGCCGCGGAACAGGATTGGTCGGTGCACCTGAAATGACCCACCGTGTCCAGATCGAGTACTGCACCCGGTGCCGCTGGCTGCCCCGGGCGGCCTGGCTGGCGCAGGAACTGCTGACCACCTTCGAGGCGGAGCTGACCGAGCTGTCGCTCAAGCCCGGTACCGGCGGTGTGTTCGTCGTCCGCGTGAACGACGAGGTGGTGTGGGACCGGCGGGAGCAGGGGTTCCCGGAGCCGACGGCCGTGAAGCAGCTCGTACGCAACCGAGTGGCCCCGGGAAAGCCCCTGGGCCACTCGGAGAAGTGAGACCTCAGCCCTCGAGCTGCTCGTAGGCCGGAAGCGTCAGGAAGTCCGCGTAGTCCTCGTCCAGCGCGACCTTCAGCAGCAGGTCGTGGGCCTGCTGCCACTTGCCGGCCGTGAAGGCCTCCTCGCCGAGCTCCGCCTCGATGTTCCGGAGTTCCTCCGCGGCGACCTCCCGGGCGAGCTCGGCGGTGACCCGCTCGCCGTTGTCGAGGACGACACCCGCGTTGATCCACTGCCAGATCTGGGAGCGGGAGATCTCCGCGGTGGCCGCGTCCTCCATCAGGTTGAAGATGGCGACCGCGCCGAGGCCGCGCAGCCACGCCTCGATGTAACGGATGCCGACCTGGACGGCGTTGACCAGGCCCGCGTACGTCGGCTTGGCGTCGAGGGAGTCGACGGCGATGAGATCGGCCGCCTTGACGTCGACGTCCTCGCGCAGCCGGTCCTTCTGGTTCGGCTTGTCGCCGAGGACCTTGTCGAAGGACTCCATCGCGATCGGGACCAGGTCGGGGTGGGCGACCCAGGAGCCGTCGAAGCCGTCGTTCGCCTCGCGGTCCTTGTCGGCGCGGACCTTCTCGAAGGCGACCTTGTTGACCTCGGGGTCCCTGCGGGAGGGAATGAACGCGGCCATGCCGCCGATGGCGTGCGCGCCGCGCTTGTGGCAGGTGCGGACGAGGAGTTCGGTGTAGGCGCGCATGAACGGGGCCGTCATCGTGACCGCGTTGCGGTCCGGCAGGACGAACTTCGCTCCGCCGTCACGGAAGTTCTTCACGATGGAGAACAGGTAGTCCCAGCGGCCCGCGTTCAACCCGGAGGCGTGGTCGCGGAGTTCGTAGAGGATCTCCTCCATCTCGTACGCCGCCGTGATCGTCTCGATCAGGACCGTGGCGCGGATGGTGCCCTGCGGGATGCCGACGTGGTCCTGGGCGAAGACGAAGACGTCGTTCCAGAGGCGGGCCTCCAGGTGCGACTCGGTCTTCGGGAGGTAGAAGTACGGGCCCTTGCCGAGGTCGAGCAGCCGCTGGGCGTTGTGGAAGAAGTACAGGCCGAAGTCGACGAAGGCGCCCGGTACCGGCTGTCCGTCGACCTGGAGGTGACGCTCGTTCAGGTGCCAGCCGCGTGGGCGCATGACGACCGTCGCCAGCTCCTCGTTCGGGCGCAGGGCGTACGACTTGCCGGTCGCCGGGTCGGTGAAGTCGATTTCGCGGGTGTAGGCGTCGATCAGGTTGAGCTGGCCGAGGACCACGTTCTCCCAGGTGGGCGCGGAGGCGTCCTCGAAGTCCGCGAGCCACACCCTCGCGCCCGAGTTGAGGGCGTTGACGGTCATCTTGCGGTCGGTGGGGCCGGTGATCTCGACCCGGCGGTCGTCGAGCGCCTCGGGGGCGGGCGCCACCCTCCAGGTGTCGTCCGCGCGGATCGCTGCGGTCTCCGGCAGGAAGTCCAGCGTGGAGGTGCGGGCGATCTCGGCCCGGCGCTCGGCGCGACGGGCCAGCAACTCGTCGCGGCGCGGCGTGAACCGCCGGTGCAGCTCGGCCACGAAGGCGAGCGCCGCGTCGGTGAGGACCTCCTCCTGCCGGGGCAGGGGTGCGGCGTCGACGATGACCGCCGGGGACGGCGCTGGTGCGGACATGAGGCTGTCACTTCCTTCGGCGAGCTGGCATGAGGGCGTCGCGGCACCGCGTGCCAGGGGCCCCGTACGCGGCCGGCGGCGCCTGGGGAGCGGTCGAGCGCTTCTGATCAGTGGATACTAGTTTCCTCATAGTGGAAGTTCAATGGTTTGTTGATGTCGAGATTCTCCGCGTCGAGGCAAGGTGGCGCTCGGTGCCACTCCGCTCACTCAAGGTGGGCCAGGTCCGCCGCCGTGTCGATGTCGTACGCCTGTGCCACGTCCCCGCACTCGACGCGCGTCATGGCGTCGTCGTGCGTCTTCAGATAGGCGCGTGCCCCACGGTCGCCGGCCGCGGTCCGGGCGACACCGGCCCAATGGGCCGAGCCGAGCAGGACCGGATGCCCGCGTACCCCCTCGTACGCGGCCGAGGCCAGCGACTCCTCGTCCCGGAACGCGCGGAGCACCCGAGCCACCGCCTCCGGCCCGATGCCGGGCTGGTCGACGAGCAGGACCAGGGCCGCCCGCGCCCCCGTCCCGGCGAGCGATGCGAGCCCGGCCCGCAGCGAGGAGCCCATACCCTCTTCCCAGTCCGGGTTGTCCACCGATACGCAGCCGGTGAGATCGGCGCGCTCCCGTACGGCGGTGGCCGCCGCTCCCAGCACCACGTGGACGCGGCCGCATCCGGCCGCGCGCAGCACCCCCGCCGCGTGCTCCACCAGCGGGCGCCCGCGGTGTTCGAGCAGCGCCTTGGGCTGCCCGCCGAGGCGCCGCCCCCCGCCTGCCGCTAGTAGCAGCCCGGCGATCCGCCCTTCGTTTCCTGTCATACGTCCTGCTTACCTGACCCGGTGCCCACCGCACGGTTTCCCGGGGCTGAATTTCCGTCCGCACGGTGGCGTCCGGCGCGCCCGGTGGCGTTTACTGGCCCGCGTCCCCGGCGCCCGACCACGCCCGGGACACCGGGGGACGCACGAGCACAACGGCGTTTCGAGGGGGATGGCTGTGGTGCGGAGCTTGGGACAGAGGCCAGTGACCGGCAGCGAAGAGGATCCGAGAGTGGCGGAACTGCGTACCGCCGTGTCGAGACTGCGCCGTGAACTCGCCGCACATCCGGCCGAGTTTCCCGACCGGCTGATAGCCGAGGACGAACTGGCCGCACTCGCCGCGATGGCCACGGGCGGCGTTCCCGAGATCCCCCGCCTGCGCCGCTCCCTGCTGCTGATCGCGGGAGCGATCGGCTCGGTCAGCGCGCTGACCAGGGGCTTGACGGAGGTCCGCAAGGCGGTCGAACTGTTCGGGGAGCCGCCGCGCGGCACGCGGGAGTTCGGCGACAGGGCCTGACAGGGCCTAGTGGAGAGGGAGTGTCTGAGGGACGGGCCGGCCGAGATGTGGGTGATGCCAGGTCGCCTCAGGCGGCCGGGCCGCCCGAGGCCGCCAGAGTCCGGGACAGTTCCGCCGCCACCTGCTGGAGCACCGGCACGATCCGTTCCGTCGCCGCCTCGGTGACGCGGCCGGCCGGGCCCGAGATGGAGATCGCGGCGGCCGTGGGGGAGTCGGGCACCGACACCGCGAGGCAGCGGACCCCTATCTCCTGCTCGTTGTCGTCGACCGCGTACCCGAGTCGGCGCACCTCCTCCAGCGCGGCCAGGAACGCGTCCGGGGTGGTGATCGTCTTCTCGGTCGCGGCCGGCATGCCCGTACGGGCGAGCAGGGCGCGCACCTCGTCGTCCGGCGTGCTCGCCAGCAGGGCCTTGCCCACGCCGGTGGAGTGCGGCAGCACCCTCCGGCCCACCTCGGTGAACATCCGCATCGAGTGCTTGGAGGGCACCTGCGCCACGTACACGATCTCGTCCCCGTCGAGCAGCGCCATGTTCGCCGTCTCGCCGGTCTCCTCCACCAGACGCGCCAGATGCGGCCGGGCCCAGGTGCCCAGCAGCCGGGACGCCGACTCGCCGAGCCGGATCAGCCGGGGGCCGAGCGCATAACGGCGGTTGGGCTGCTGGCGCACGTACCCGCAGGCCACCAGGGTGCGCATCAGGCGGTGGATCGTGGGCAGCGGCAGGCCGCTGCTGCCGGACAGCTCGCTCAGCCCGACCTCGCCGCCCGCGTCCGCCATCCGCTCCAGCAGGTCGAAGGCGCGCTCGAGGGACTGGACACCACCGCTCGCGGCGGACTTGGCGGGGGCGTCGCTGGCGCTGGACGTCGACGGCGGCACGGCGCGTTCCTTTCGGCTGCGTTCTGCGATCTGGAAGTCTAATTCCGCTACACGGAAACGTCCAGGGTTCGCCGTAGCCGGTACAGCGAGGGTGTCAGGAGGAATTGTGCCCTTGACGGCGAGGGTGCGGGAGGGAAGACTCCTTCAACAGAACGTTGAATTCCGTTACGCGGATGTAAATCCCGTCATCCGGAAGCCGACCGGAAGCGGGACGGCGGCAGAGAGGGGCCCGGGTGTCCGACGCTGAACTGGTGCTGCGCTCCACGCGCGTGATCACCCCCGAGGGCACGCGCGCCGCGTCGGTCGCGGTCGCCGGGGGCACGATCACGGCCGTCCTGCCGTACGACGCCGCCGCACCGGCCGGGGCCCGGCTGGAGGACCTGGGCGACGACGTCCTGCTGCCCGGCCTCGTCGACACACACGTGCACGTCAACGACCCGGGCCGGACCGAGTGGGAGGGCTTCTGGACCGCCACCCGCGCGGCGGCGGCCGGCGGCATCACCACGTTGATCGACATGCCGCTCAACTCGGTGCCGCCGACCACGACGGTCGCCCACCTCCGCACCAAGCAGGAGGTCGCGGCCGGCAAGGCCCACATCGACGTCGGCTTCTGGGGTGGCGCGCTGCCCGACAACCTCAAGGACCTCAGGCCGCTGCACGACGCGGGCGTCTTCGGCTTCAAGGCGTTCCTGTCACCGTCGGGCGTGGACGAGTTCCCGCATCTCGACCAGGAGCAACTGGCCCGCTCCCTGGCCGAGATCGCCGGTTTCGACGGACTGCTGATCGTGCACGCGGAGGACCCGCGCCACCTCGCCGCCGCCCCGCAGCAGGGCGGTCCCCGGTACGCTGACTTCCTCGCCTCCCGGCCCCGGCACGCGGAGGACACGGCCATCGCGCACCTCATCGACCAGGCGAAACGGTTCAACGCGCGCGTGCACGTACTGCACCTCTCCTCCAGCGACGCGCTGCCCCTGCTCGCCGCCGCCAAGGCGGAGGGCGTACGGATCACGGTGGAGACCTGCCCGCACTACCTCACCCTGACGGCCGAGGAAGTCCCCGACGGGGCCAGCGAGTTCAAGTGCTGCCCGCCCATCCGCGAGGCCGCCAACCAGGACCTGCTGTGGCAGGCGCTGGCGGACGGCGTGATCGACTGCGTCGTCACCGACCACTCCCCGTCGACCGCCGACCTGAAGACCGACGACTTCGCCACCGCCTGGGGCGGCATCTCGGGCCTGCAACTGAGTCTGGCCGCGGTGTGGACCGAGGCGCGCAGGCGGGGGCGCGGCCTGCAGGACGTGGTCCGCTGGATGTCCGAGCGCACGGCCCGGCTGGTGGGGCTCCAGGGCCGCAAGGGCGCCATCGCGGCGGGCCACGACGCGGACTTCGCCGTGCTGGCCCCCGAGGAGACGTTCACCGTGGACCCGGCGGCCCTCCAGCACCGCAACCGGGTCACCGCGTACGCGGGCAGGACCCTGCACGGCGTCGTCAGGTCCACCTGGCTGCGCGGCGAACGCATCATGGCGAACGGCGAGTTCACCGGGCCGAAGGGGCGACTGCTCGGCAGGACCGACTGAACCGCCCGCATCCACTCCCGCGGCCCGCAGCGGCCGACCCCGAAAGGAAGAACTGATCACCGTGACGGCGATTCCGAGTTTCACGGGCGACGCGAACCCCTACCGGGGCGGGGACCCCTACGCGGACTACCGCACCGCCGACTTCCCCTTCAGCCGGTACGCCGACCTCGCCGACCGCCGGCTCGGGGCCGGGGTCATCGCCGCCAACGACGAGTTCTTCGCCGAGCGCGAGAACCTCCTGGTCCCCGGACGCGCCGAGTTCGACCCCGAGCACTTCGGGCACAAGGGCAAGGTCATGGACGGCTGGGAGACGCGCCGCCGCCGGGGCGCCTCGGCCGGGCACCCGTGGCCCGCACAGGACGACCACGACTGGGCGCTGGTACGCCTCGGCGCACCCGGCGTCGTACGGGGCGTCGTCGTCGACACGGCCCACTTCCGGGGCAACTACCCGCAGGCGGTGTCCGTCGAGGGCACGTCGGTCGCCGGCTCCCCGTCGCCGGAGGAACTGCTCGGGGACGACGTGAAGTGGACGACGCTGGTGCCACGCACCCCCGTGGGCGGTCACGCGGCCAACGGCTTCGTGGTGGACGTGGAGCAGCGCTTCACCCACCTCAGGCTCAACCAGCACCCCGACGGGGGCATCGCACGCCTGCGCGTGCACGGCGAGGTGGTGCCGGACCCGGCGTGGCTGGAGGTGCTCGGCACCTTCGACGTGGTGGCCCTGGAGAACGGGGGGCAGGTGGAGGACGCCTCCGACCTCTTCTACTCACCCGCCACCAACACCATCCGGCCGGGCCGCTCCCGCAAGATGGACGACGGCTGGGAGACGCGGCGCCGTCGCGACCGGGGTCACGACTGGATCCGCTACCGGCTGGCGGCGCAGGCGCAGATCCGGGCGATCGAGATCGACACTGCCTACCTGAAGGGCAACGCGGCGGGCTGGGCGTCGGTCTCGGTCAAGGACGGTGAGGACGGCGAGTGGCGCGAGATCCTCCCACGCACCCGCCTCCAGCCGGACACCAACCACCGCTTCGCCCTCCCGGCCCCGGCGATCGGCACCCACGCGCGCGTGGACATCCACCCGGACGGCGGCATCGCCCGCCTGCGCCTGCACGGCTCCCTGACACAGGACGGGGCGAACCGGCTGGCGGCGCGCCACCAGGAGCTGGGCGGCTGACACACGCCACGCGCGCGTGGGGCACCGGCCACGGCTGGGGCTGTCACGGCGCCCGGGACGCAGCCGGGCGGACGGCACCGGTGCGCGCCCGCGCCTCACGCCGCGTGCACCTGTACGACCCCGGCCGGAGCGTCGGCAGGCCGGCGGCGAACGGGAACGTCCTCGAGCGGCCGGAACTCTTCGCCCCGCCCGTCGCGTTCTCCTCGCGTGACTCTTCAGCAAGAAATCGTCGGCAACGCCATGCAGATGGCGGTCGTCAACCTGCACCCGGGCCAGACCGTGTACTGCGAGGCGGGCAAGTTCCTCTTCAAGACCACGAACGTCACCATGGAGACCCGCCTGTCCGGCCCGTCGAACGGCGGCGACCGGCCCCAGGGCGGAGCCGGCGGCGGCATGGGCGGCCTCCTGCGCCAGGCCATGGGCACCGCCATGCAGGTCGGCCAGCGCGCGCTCGCGGGCGAGTCGCTGGCGTTCCAGTACTTCACCGCGCAGGGCGGCGAGGGCACCGTCGGCTTCGCGGGCGTGCTGCCCGGCGAGATGCGGGCGCTCGAACTGGACGGCTCGCGCGCGTGGTTCGCGGAGAAGGACGCCTTCGTGGCCGCCGAGTCGACCGTCGACTTCGGCATCGCCTTCGCCGGCGGCCGCACCGGCATGAGCGGCGGCGAGGGCTTCGTCCTGGAGAAGTTCACCGGGCACGGCACCGTGATCATCGCGGGCGCGGGCAACTTCATCGACCTCAACCCCACCGACTTCGGCGGCCGCATCGAGGTCGACACCGGGTGCGTCGTCGCCTTCGAGGAGGGCATCCAGTACGGCGTCCAGCGCGTTGGCGGCCTCAACCGCCAGGGGATCATGAACATGGTCTTCGGTGGCGAGGGCCTGTCCCTGGCGACCCTGGAGGGCAACGGCCGCGTCATCCTGCAGTCCCTGACCATCGAGAGCCTCGCCAACGCCCTGAAGAAGGCGCAGGGAGGCGACAAGCAGGGGCCGACCGGCGGACTGTTCTCGACCCACGCGGGGTGAGCCCGGCAACCGACCTTCCGGCGGGCGGCCGACCGTCGGGTCCGCAACCGCCCGCCGCCCCGGGAGTCCGGGGCGGCGGGTCGGCCCGGACGGCGGGCGGCAGGTTAACTCGCCGAAAACAGATGGCACTTGACGTGGAAATCTCGTTGATTGTCATTGACATGCCACTATCTACGCGCGTCATCATGCCGCCATGAGAACCCCCACACGCGCCACCCGCATCGGCGCCGCAGCCGCGCTCCTGTCCGCCCTCCTCATGGGCGGCACCGTCTCCGCCACCACGGCGGACGCCGCCGCCACCTCGGTCGGCAGCATCTGCTACAGCGACCTGCCGTCCCAGGCCCACGACACCCTCGACCTGATCGACCAGGGCGGCCCCTTCCCGTACTCGCAGGACGGCACCGTCTTCTCCAACCGCGAAGGCGTACTCCCCGGCCAGTCCTACGGCTACTACCACGAGTACACCGTCATCACCCCCGGCTCCTCCACGCGTGGCGCCCGCCGCATCGTCACGGGCGAGGAGTACCAGGAGGACTACTACACCTCGGACCACTACGCGACGTTCGACCTGATCGACTTCGGCTGCTGACCGAGCGGTCACCAGGAGCCGGGGTCCGGTCCGCACTCAGCCGGGCCCCGGCTCTCCGGGGAGCTCGACCAGAAGACGTCCGCAGGGACAAGCGGGGCCGAAGGGACAAGGGGCCGCAGGGGCAAGCGGGGCCCCAGGGCGCACGGTGCCCGGCGTGCAGGCTCCGGGAGGAGATCGCCGGGTGACGGCGTGACCGCGTCCCGGTCACCGCGGCATCGCGTCGGACCGGGGAGGCGCGATGTCCGAAGCCGCCTCGGCGAACTCGCGGATGAGCGGGGAACGCCGGGTGGCCATCCACGCCAGGCACACGTGATTGGGGCCGATGTCCTCGACCGGTACGGGAACGACGTCCGGGCGCGTGTAAAAGCCGGCCGTGGACAGCGGGATCACACAGACTCCGGCTCCGGAGGCCACGAGCTCCAGCTTCTCCTCGACCTGATGGATCTCGGGCACTGCGGGCCGGTCCCGCTCGCGCATCTCGAGGGCGACGTCGCGCCACTCCGGCACCGCGTCCGGGTCCTGCAGCAGGTGATCGGCGGCCAGGTCCGCGATGGCCACCGACTGCTTGCCGGCCAGGGGGTGGTCCAGAGGCAGGACGACGACCCGGGGCTCCTGGAACAACGGCACCACCTGGAGACCTTGTCGGTCGATCGGCAGCCGGACGATGCTCACGTCCGCCCGGCCGTCGTGCAGCACCTCCACCTGGTCGACCCAGCTCGTGCGCAGCAGCCGCACGTTGAGCCCCGGGCGGCGCGAGGTCAGGGCGCGCACCGCGGACGTCACAGTGATGCCGGGCATGAAGCCGATCGTGAAGGTGGGCGTGCCCCTGGCCGCGGAGGTGACCCGCCGGATCAGTGCCTCGGACGCGGCGAGGAGCGGAGGTACCTCCTCCCGCAACTGCTCGCCCGCCGGGGTGAGCATCGTGCCGCGGCGGTCACGGACGAACAGCTCAGCGCGCAGCTCCTCCTCGAGGGCGCGGATCTGCCGGGACAGAACCGGCTGGGCGATGTGCAGGCGTTCGGCGGCGCGGCCGAAGTGGAGTTCCTCGGCCACCGCCACGAAGTACCTGAGCTTCCGCAGGTCGACGTCCACCGCTCCGCACCGCCCGTGTCCGTTTCAGATGAATCTACCTCCGACCGTGCCGGCCGCGCCGCCGAGAGAGGGTGCATGCCCATCCGGCGCCGAGCATCGACCGCGGGATGTCAGCCGCGGGCGAGGACCGCCAGCGGGTCGGTGTGGTGGGGCGTCCACCCCAGCTCCGTGCGAGCGCGGGACGGGGTCAGCTGCTGGTCGAGGGCGAAGGCGTCCGCGATGGGGCCCATCTGCTTCCGCGCCTGCGCCAGGGAGATCGACTCCGTCTTCCCGTCGATTCCGGCCGACCGGCTGATGGCCAGCGCCACATCCTTGGCCGTGGGATTCACTCCGCCCACGCCGACGTAGACGGAACCGGCCTTCGCCTTCAGGGCGGCGACGTAGAGCTCCGCGATGTCGTCGACGTGGATCAGCGCCCAGTGGTTGGTGCCGTCGCCGATGTAGGGAATGGCGCCCGCCTGCTTGCCGGGCGCGGTGAAGAACATGTCGATCAGCCGGTTCTCTCCGCCGTAGAGCAGCCCGGGCCGGACGACCACGGGCCGTCCGCCGCGCGCCGCCCGCTGGAGGACGGCCTCCTCGACGGGTCGCCGCCAGGCGACCAGGGCGGGCGGGTTCCAGGGAGCGGTTTCGTCTGCCACCCCGTGGGTGTCGCCGTAGACCCAGGTGCCACCCGTGTGCACGTACGTCCCCGTACCGATGCCGTCCTGCATGGCGTCGGCGGCGGCCAGATCGGCCTCGCCGCTGTCCGCCTGGGCCAGGTGGACGACGGCCTGTGCCCGAGCCGCGGCGGCGTTGAGCACGTAGAGGTCGTCCAGCCCGCCGATCACCGGGACGGCGCCCAGTGCGCGGACCGCCTCCGCGGAGCGTTCGCTGCGGGCCAGTGCCTCGACGGCGTGTCCCTGCCGGATCAGCGCGGTGATCGTCGCCTTGCCCAGATAACCGGAACCACCGGTGAGGAAAACCTTCATCGCGATCGCGTTGCCTTTCGTCCGGTCCAGTGCGTCGCGTTCAGCGTGCGCCGGACCCGAGGCAGGCGTCCAAGACCTGTTCGGTCGGCTGTGATGCCCGATGGGGATCAGTACAGGGCAGAGGGGCCGGGAGCGGGCCCTGGCACCCGACCTGCGGTCGACACGGTGCGCGCGTCGCGGTCGGCGACCGGCCCTCGCCCGTCGCCCGTCGCCCGTCGTCAGCCGCAGCCGTCAGTCGTCAGCCGTCAGCCGAAGGCGCACGCCGCCGGCGCCAGGCCCGGCACCCGGCGCGCCACCGCACGCGGACGGGACCCGACCCGGCCGTCGGTCAGTCCCGGCCACCCGGGATCTCCCCGAGACGCACCGGTCGGCGCTCCCTGCGGGACAGCGCGCACGCCTCCGCGACGCGCAGGGCCTGCAGTGCCTCTCCGCCGTCGCAGGGGTTGGCGCGCTCGCCGCGCACCACCTCGACGAACGCCGCGACCTCGGCCTCGTACGCGGACGCGAACCGCTCCAGGAACCCCGTCCACGGCTTGTCCGCGGCCGGCGGACCGGCGAGCTCCGTGGACGCGATCGGCGTACGGTCGTCCAGCCCCACGGCGATCGTGTCCAGCTCGCCCGCCAGCTCCATGCGCACGTCGTAGCCGGCACCGTTCGTACGTGTCGCCGTGGCCGTGGCGAGTATGCCGTCCTGCAGTGTGAGCACGACCGCCGCCGTGTCGACGTCGTTCGCCTCCCGGTACATCGCCCCGCCCGCGTCGGACCCGGTCGCGTACACCTCGGCCACCTCCCGGCCGGTCACCCAGCGCAGGATGTCGAAGTCGTGGATGAGGCAGTCCCGGAAGATGCCGCCGGAGACCGGCAGATACGCGGCCGGCGGCGGCGCCTGGTCGGCCGTCAGCGCGCGGACCGTGTGCAGCCGCCCGAGCCGGCCCGAGCTCACGGCCTCCCGCGCCGCCGCGTAGCCCGCGTCGAACCGCCGCTGGAAACCCATCTGCAGCACCGTCCCGGCGGCGTCGACCTCGGCGAGCGCGGCCAGCGTGCCCGGCAGGTCCACCGCGATCGGCTTCTCGCAGAACACGGGGAGCCCGGAGCGCGCCGCCCGGCCGATCAGTTCGGCGTGCGCCGCGGTCGCCGCGGTGATGACCACCGCGTCCACCCCCCAGGTGAAGATCTCGTCCACGCCGGGCGCCGCCGTCGCGCCCAGCCGGTCCGCGAGCTGACGGGCCCGTGCGGTGTCGACGTCCGTGATGATGAGCGAGCCCACCTCATGGTGACGACTGAGGGAAGCCGCGTGATATGTCCCTATACGCCCCGCTCCGATCAGTCCGATGCGCATGGGACCAAAGTGGGGGCGTACCCCCCACTATGTCAATGCTTTGTCCGGACAACCGGACTACACAACTTCCCGTCAACAAGCGCCGGAGCTACGCTCGCCCCGTGCCGAAACCAGATGTGGACCCCACCGTCCCGCTCCAGCTCAGCGTCGACCGGAGCAGTCCGGTGCCGCTCTACTTCCAGCTGGCCCAGCAGCTGGAGGCTGCGATCGAGCACGGCGAGCTGACGCCGGGCAGCCTGCTGGGGAACGAGATCGAACTGGCCGGGCGGCTCGGCCTGTCCCGGCCCACCGTCCGGCAGGCCATCCAGTCCCTGGTCGACAAGGGCCTGCTAGTGCGCCGCCGCGGCGTCGGCACCCAGGTCGTGCACAGCCAGGTCAAGCGCGGCCTGGAGCTGAGCAGCCTCTACGACGACCTGGAGGCGGCCGGGCAGCGCCCCGCGACCCGGGTCCTCGTCAACACCTTCGCGCCCGCCTCCGCCGAGGTCGCCGCCGCGCTCGGCGTCCCCGAGGGCATGGAGGTGCGCCAGGTCGAACGGCTGCGCCTCGCGCACGGCGAGCCGATGGCGTATCTGTGCAACTACCTGCCGACCGGCCTGCTCGACCTCGACAGCGACCAGCTGGAGGCCACCGGCCTCTACCGGCTGATGCGCGCCGCCGGCATCACCCTGCACAGCGCCCGGCAGTCCATCGGGGCCCGCGCAGCAGGCCGCCTCGAGGGCGAACGACTCGGCGAGCCCGAGGGCGCCCCGCTGCTCACCATGCAGCGCACCACGTTCGACGACACTGGTCGCGCCGTGGAGTTCGGCACCCACACCTACCGCGCCTCGCGCTACTCGTTCGAATTCCAGCTGCTCGTACGCTCCTGAACCGCCGGGGCACGCGGTGCCCCACCCCCGCGCGTGTGCCCGCCCCATATCCGTGCTCCACCCTTCTCCCGGGCCTTGTCCCCACCCCTACCAGGCCCTGACCTGCGGCGTCGATCAGCGGTCGGCGATACTTGGTCATTCCAAGCAACTGCAGGAATCTTGCAAGAAGGGCACGGCCACGTGGCACGGACCAGAACCTGGGCAACCATCGCGCTCGCAGGAGCGCTCGGCCTCTCGCTAGCGGGGTGCAGCAGCCACGGCGGCAAGCGCGCCGAGGACGCCCGCGAGGCCGCGGTCCAGGGCAGGGCAGCGGTGGACACTCCCCGCTGGACCTTCGCGATGATCACTCACTCGGGTGATGGCGACACCTTCTGGGACATCGTGCAGAGCGGCGCCAAGCAGGCCGCCGTCAAGGACAACATCCACTTCCTGTACTCGCACAGCGCCGAGGCGCAGCAACAGGCGCAGCTCGTGGACGCGGCCGTCGACCAGAAGGTGGACGGCATCATCGTCACGCTGGCCAAGCCCGACGCGCTGAAGGCCGCCGTCGCCCGGGCGGAGAAGGCCGGCATCCCGGTGGTCACCGTGAACTCCGGGTCCGCTCAGTCCGAGGCCTTCGGCGCGCTCGCCCACATCGGCCAGGACGAGACCGTCGCGGGCGAGGCCGTCGGCGACGAGCTCGACAGGCGCGGCAGGAAGAAGGTCCTGTGTGTGCTGCACGAGCAGGGCAACGTCGGCCACGAACAGCGCTGCGCGGGCGTCAGGAAGACCTTCCACGGCACGGTCGAGAACCTCTACGTCAACGGCACCGACATGCCCGACGTGCAGTCCGCCGTCGGCGCCCGGCTCCAGGCGGACCCGTCCGTCGACGCCGTCGTCACCCTCGGCGCCCCCTACGCCGACACCGCGGTGAAGGCCAAGGCCGACGCCGGCAGCCGGGCGGAGATCGACACCTTCGACCTCAACGCCAAGGTGGCCGGAGAACTGAAGGACGGAACCCTCGGCTTCGCCGTCGACCAGCAGCCCTACCTCCAGGGCTACGAGGCGGTCGACCAGCTCTGGCTCCACAAGTACAACGCGAACGTCCTCGGCGGCGGCAAGCCGGTCCTGACCGGACCGCAGATCGTCACCCGGGACCAGGCCGCCGCCCTCGAGCGGTACACGAAGCGGGGGACCCGATGACCGCCTCCGCACCGGCCTCCGCGCCGGAACGCGACGCGGAACCGCGCCCCGGCCGGCCCCGCGACGAACGGCTCCTGAAGACCTCACCGCTGAAGAGGCTCCTCGGCCGGCCCGAGCTGGGCTCGGTGGTCGGCGCACTCGCCGTCTTCCTCTTCTTCTCGATCGCCGCCGACAGCTTCCTGCGCGCCTCCAGCCTCAGCACGGTCCTGTACGCGGCCTCCACGATCGGCATCATGGCCGTCCCGGTCGCGCTGCTCATGATCGGCGGCGAGTTCGACCTGTCCGCGGGCGTCCTGGTGACGTTCTCCGCGCTCGTCTCGTCGATGTTCAGCTACCAGATGACCGCGAACGTCTGGGTCGGCGTCGGGGTGTCGCTGCTGGTCACCCTGGCGGTCGGCGCCTTCAACGGCATCATGCTCAGCCGTACGAGGCTGCCGAGCTTCATCGTCACGCTCGGTACGTTCCTGATGCTCACCGGCATGAACCTCGGCTTCACCAAGCTGATCAGCGGCACGGTCTCCACCAAGTCGATCTCCGACATGGACGGCTTCAGCTCGGCGCGGGCCGTGTTCGCCGCCACGCTCACCCTCGGCGGCGTCGGCTTCAAGATCACCATCCTGTGGTGGCTCGCCCTGGTCGCCCTCGCCTCCTGGATCCTGCTGCGCACCCGCGCCGGCAACTGGGTCTTCGCGGTCGGAGGCAACAAGGAAGCGGCCCGCGCGGTCGGCGTCCCGGTCGCCAGGACCAAGACCGGCCTGTACATGGGCGTGGCGCTCGGCGCCTGGATCTCCGGGCAGCACCTGCTGTTCTCGTACGACGTCGTGCAGTCCGGGGAGGGCGTCGGCAACGAGCTGATCTACATCATCGCCGCCGTCATCGGCGGCTGCCTGATCACCGGCGGCCACGGGTCCGCGGCCGGTTCGGCGGTCGGCGCGTTCATCTTCGGCATGACCAGCAAGGGCATTGTCTTCGCCGAGTGGAACCCCGACTGGTTCAAGTTCTTCCTCGGAGCGATGCTGCTCCTCGCGACCCTGCTCAACGCCTGGGTCCGCAAGCGTGCGGAGGCCACCAAGTGACGCGGACCCAGGCGCGCACGGCACTCGTGGAGCTGTCCGGCGTCGGCAAGCACTACGGCAACGTCCGCGCCCTCGAAGGCGTCGGTCTCGAGGTCCACCAGGGCGAGATCACCTGCGTCCTCGGAGACAACGGCGCGGGCAAGTCCACCCTGATCAAGATCATCGCGGGGCTGCACCGGCACGACGACGGCCTGCTGCGCATCGACGGCGAGGAGACCCGCCTGTCCTCCCCGCGCGAGGCCCTCGACCGCGGTATCGCCACGGTCCACCAGGACCTGGCCGTCGTGGGACTGATGCCGGTGTGGCGGAACTTCTTCCTCGGCTCCGAGCCCCGCAGGGGCAGGGGACCCTTCAAGCGCCTGGACGTCGACTTCATGCGCCGCACGACACGCGAGGAACTGCTGCGCATGGGGATCGACCTGCGCGACGTCGACCAGCCCATCGGGACCCTCTCGGGCGGCGAACGCCAGTGCGTGGCGATCGCCCGCGCGGTGTACTTCGGCGCGAAGGTCCTGGTCCTGGACGAGCCGACGGCGGCACTCGGCGTCAAACAGTCAGGTGTGGTCCTCAAATACGTGGCTGCCGCACGAGACGCGGGCCTGGGTGTTGTTTTCATCACCCACAACCCCCACCACGCGTACCTGGTGGGCGACCGGTTCGTCCTCCTCAAGCGCGGCACGATGATCGCCCATCACGTCCGTGAGGAGATCACCCTGGAGGAGCTGACACGCCAGATGGCGGGCGGTGAGGAGCTGGACGATCTGCGCCACGAGCTGGAACGCGCCCCGTAGCGGGCGCCCCCGCAGGGCTCGGTCCAAGAGCCCAGTGCGGCGAAGGAGCCCACAGTGCGGGCCGACGCGCGCGTGCGGCAGAATCGGGCCGGTGAGCACCTACCGCGACTTCACCCACCGCGGCTCCGCCCGGGCCACCGTCCTGCGGACCGTCGGCACGCGCGAGCGCCGTTCCCACCTGTCGGCGCCGCGCGTCCCCACGGTCGGCATCGACATCGGCGGCACGAAGGTGATGGCCGGCGTCGTCGACGCCGACGGCAACATCCTGGAGAAGCTCCGCACCGAGACGCCCGACAAGTCCAAGAGCCCCAAGGTCGTCGAGGACACCATCGTCGAGCTCGTCCTGGACCTCTCCGACCGGCACGACGTGCACGCCGTCGGCATCGGCGCGGCCGGCTGGGTGGACGCGGACCGCAACCGAGTGCTGTTCGCCCCGCACCTGTCCTGGCGAAACGAGCCCCTGCGCGACCGTCTCGCCGAGCGGCTCGCCGTTCCGGTCCTGGTCGACAACGACGCCAACGCCGCCGCCTGGGCCGAGTGGCGCTTCGGCGCCGGCCGCGGCGAGGACCACCTCGTCATGATCACTCTCGGCACCGGCATCGGCGGCGCCATCCTGGAGGACGGCCAGGTCAAGCGCGGCAAGTACGGGGTCGCGGGCGAGTTCGGCCATATGCAGGTCGTGCCCGGCGGTCACCGCTGCCCGTGCGGCAACCGCGGCTGCTGGGAGCAGTACAGCTCCGGCAACGCCCTGGTCCGCGAGGCCAGGGAGCTGGCCGCCGCCGACTCCCCGGTGGCGTACGGGATCATCGAGCACGTCAAGGGCAACATCTCCGACATCACCGGCCCGATGATCACCGAGCTGGCGCGTGAGGGCGACGCCATGTGCGTCGAGCTGCTCCAGGACATCGGCCAGTGGCTCGGCGTCGGCATCGCGAACCTGGCGGCCGCCCTGGACCCGTCCTGCTTCGTGATCGGCGGCGGCGTCAGCGCGGCCGACGACCTGCTGATCGGCCCGGCCCGGGACGCCTTCAAGCGCCACCTCACCGGCCGCGGCTACCGCCCCGAGGCGCGTATCGCCCGCGCCCAGCTCGGCCCCGAGGCCGGCATGGTCGGCGCCGCCGACCTCGCCCGGCTGGTGGCCCGCCGCTTCCGGCGCGCCAACCGGCGCCGGGTGGAGCGGTACGAGCGCTACGAGCGGTACGCGGAGTCACGCCGCACCACCAAGGGACTGCTGTGACGGCCGCCGCCTCACTGCCGCGCCAGTCGTCACGCCCGGGTGAGCCGCCGCGCCCGCCGGAGGACCGTCGGCGCACGATCCGCCGCCGGGCGCTGACCCTCCTGATCATCGTGCTGCTCATCGGCGTGCCCGCCGGGTACCTGATCATCTCCGCCAACCAGTCCCGCAACAGCGGCAAGGACAAGGAGGCGAAGTACGCGGCTACCGGCCTCGTCCCCGGCCGTCCCTCGTGGCTGCAGCGCCACCTGTACCAGGTGTGGATCCCGCCGGACGCGACGAAGATCGCGTCGTACGAGACGAACAACTGGAAGACCAGCCGGCTGTACGTGCAGTTCACCACCAGCGACGACGGACTGAACCGGTTCCTGTCGACCCTCAAGGCCACCCGGTCCTCGCTGAAGGCGAACGACATCGCCATCAGCACGCGCGACCAGCACGTCGTCAACTGGTCCTTCAACGGGCAGGGCCCCTGGCACGGCCTGACCCATGCGCAGAAGAACCCGGCCCCCACATTGGACGTCGTCGTGAACACGTCCCTGCCGCAGCACCCGACGGTGTACGTGGTGTCGCGGACCATCCCCTGACGGGTGATCCCCTGACGGATGATCGCCCGGCCGGTGAACCAGGACCGATGGTCCCCGACGGGCCCGCCCCGGCAGGGCCCGGCCGGCGGCCGGAGCCGATTGTCAGACCCCGCCCGTAGAGTCGGAGACGACTGACACGAACGAGCGGCGGGAGGTGACCGGACGTATGGCGGAGCAGGTGGCCGAGGCGGCCGCGCCCGGACGGGCGCCCGCATGGGAGAGCCTGGCCGCGGTCTTCCTGCCCGCGCCGCTGCCCCGCCGGAGCCGGGTGGCCTTCTGGGACCCGGACGGCGGCCCGCTGCCGTCGGACGGCACCGAGGACCTGACGGTCGTCCGGCCGCACGGATCCGGAGCGCGCAGAAGCACCGTGCCCGCCGTGACCCTGCCCCTCACCGAGGCCCTGCCGTTGCTCGCGCGAGCCCGCCGCGCCCCCGCCGCCCATCCCGCGACCGCCTGCTGGGGCGCGGCCGCCCTGCACGCCCTGCGGCTCGTCGCGCGCGGCCGGCTGCTGCCCGGGCTCACCGCGGACGGATACGACGCGTGGCGGGCGGGACCCCTGGAGCCGGACGACATCACCCACCTCAGGGCCATCGCCGCCGCCCTGCCGTACGAAGGCCATGCCGTACCGCTCCCCGGCAAGGGCCCCCTGCTGCTGCCCGAGCCCGAGGCCCTGGTCAGGTCCTTCCTGGACGCGGTCGCGGACACCCTGCCGCGCACCCCGGCCGCCGCCCACACGGCGGGCAGGCCGTTCGCGGCCGAGGAGCCGCAGCGGCTCCCCGAGGCGCACGAGTGGGCCGCCGAGGTCGCCGCGGGCATGGACGCCGGCGTGCGGATCTCGCTGCGCCTGGACCTGTCGGCGTACGACCTGTTCGACGGCGGCGAGGGAGCGGGCCGCGCCGGTGCGGCGGTCGTGCAGGTGCACAGCCTCGCCGACCCGACGCTGGTCGTGGACGCCGCCGCGCTGTGGGCCGGTGAGGCGGACGCGGCCTTCGGCCCCCGCGCACGCGTGGACGCGGCCCTCGCGGTCCGCCGCGCGGCCCGGGTCTGGCCCCCGCTGGAACGGCTCGCCGAACAGGAGGTGCCCAGCGTCCTGGCGCTGTCCGAGGACGAGTTGAGCGACCTGCTGGGCATCGCCGCCACCCGTCTCGGCGCGGCCGGCGTCGCTGTCCACTGGCCCCGGGACCTGGCACACGACCTGACCGCGACGGCGGTCGTACGGCCGGCGCCCGGCTCGGCGACCGACGGCACGGGCTTCATGGACAGCGAGGAACTGCTGAGGTTCCGCTGGCAGTTGGCGCTCGGCGGCGATCCGCTCAGCGAGGCCGAGATGGACGCCCTCGCGGAGGCCCACCGCCCGGTCGTCCGGCTGCGCGACCGGTGGGTGCTGGTCGACCCGGCGCTCGTCCGCAAGGCCCGCAAGCGGGAGTTGGGCCTGCTCGATCCGGTGGACGCGCTCGCCGTCGCCCTCACCGGGACCGCGGACGTCGACGGCGAGACGGTGGAAGCGGTGCCGGTCGGTGCGCTGGCCGACCTGCGGGACCGGCTGACGGCCGGCATCGGCCCGGTGGATCCGCCCCCGGGCCTCGCCGCCCGGCTGCGGGACTACCAGCTGCGCGGCCTGGCCTGGCTGGACCTCATGACCTCCCTCGGCCTCGGCGGCTGCCTCGCCGACGACATGGGGCTCGGCAAGACGGTCACCGTCATCGCCCTGCATCTGCGCCGGGCGCGCCGCGAGCCCACGCTGGTGGTCTGCCCCGCGTCCCTGCTCGGCAACTGGCAGCGGGAGATCACCAGGTTCGCGCCCGGAGTCCCGGTCCGCCGCTTCCACGGCCCGGAGCGCACCTTGGACGACGTGGACGGCGGATTCGTCCTGACCACCTACGGCACGATGCGCACGGCGGCACCCCGGCTGGCCGAACAGACCTGGGGCCTGGTCGTCGCCGACGAGGCACAGCACGTCAAGAACCCCTACTCCGCGACCGCCAAGGCACTGCGCACCATCCCGTCCCCGGCCCGCGTCGCGCTCACCGGCACACCGGTGGAGAACAACCTCTCCGAACTGTGGGCCCTGCTGGACTGGACGACCCCCGGGCTGCTCGGCCCCCTGAAGTCCTTCCGCGCCCGGCACGCGCGGGCGGTGGAGACCGGTGAGGACCCCCAGGCGGTGGAGCGGCTGGCCCGCCTGGTCCGCCCCTTCCTGCTGCGGCGCAAGAAGTCCGACCCCGGCATCGTGCCCGAGCTCCCGCCGAAGACCGAGACGGACCACCCCGTCCCGCTCACCCGCGAGCAGGCCGCGCTCTATGAGGCGGTCGTACGGGAGTCGATGCTGGCGATCGAGACCGCCGAGGGCATCGCACGGCGGGGCCTGGTCCTCAAGCTCCTCAGCGCCCTCAAACAGATCTGCGACCACCCGGCCCTCTATCTGAAGGAGGGCGCCAGGACCACCGGAGGTCTCACCGCGCGGTCCGGCAAACTCGCCCTGCTGGACGAGCTGGTGGACACCCTGCTGTCCGAGGACGGCTCGGCGCTGGTCTTCACGCAGTACGTGGGCATGGCCCGCCTGATCACCACGCACCTGGCCTCCCGCGCGGTGCCCGTCGACCTGCTCCACGGAGGCACGCCGGTGCCCGACCGGGAGCGGATGGTGGACCGCTTCCAGAGCGGCGCGACCCCGGTCCTGGTGCTCTCCCTCAAGGCGGCGGGCACCGGCCTGAACCTCACCCGCGCGGGCCATGTCGTCCACTTCGACCGCTGGTGGAACCCGGCGGTCGAGGAACAGGCCACGGACCGCGCCTACCGCATCGGTCAGACCCAGCCGGTCCAGGTCCACCGTCTGATCACGGAGGGCACGGTGGAGGACCGCATCGCGGAGATGCTCGAGGCCAAGCGCGCGCTGGCGGACGCCGTCCTGGGCTCGGGCGAGTCGGCCCTCACGGAACTGACGGACCGCGAGCTGGCGGACCTGGTGTCGCTGAGGAGGACGGCATGAACGGGGCGGGGCAGGAACGCCCTCGGGTGGGCGGGGAACCGAGGGACGACCACGCGACGCGCCCCGCCGACGCGGCCCGCCGTGCGCTGCGCGCGGCACAGCAGCGCGAGCGGATCCACGGCGAGGCGGAAGGCGTGGAACCTCCCGCAGGGGCCGAGCCTCCCGTCGGTGCGGAGCCTTCTGCCGCGGCCGAGCCTCGCGCCGAGGCCCAGCCTCCTGCCGGGGGAGCGGATGTCGCCCTCCCCGAGTCGGAGGCGAAGCCGACGACCCCCCGGCCGGGCGATGCGGCGCGCGCGGCGCTGCGGCGGGCGAACGCGGAGCGCCGGAGCACCCGGCGGGCGGACGAGCCGGAGGAGTGGCCGAAGGAGGGGGAACCGGCGGAATCGCCGGAGGCCACCGCGCCACCGGCCACAGCACCCCCGGCCGCCGCGCGAAGGACCGCGCCCGCCACGCGGCCCGGCGACATCGCACGCGAGGCGTTGCGGACGGCACGGAAGCAAGCGGAACGGGAACGCACGGAGAGCCGCGCCACCACGGCGGCCGAGGTACGGCGCCGGTCCGGCAGCCCGGGGCCGGCCCGCTCCCAGGAGGGCGCCGCCGAGCCGTCCGGCACCGAGGAGACCCCCGCCCTCCGGGGAGCTGTCGCCGCACCGAGGCCGACGGGCGCTCGGGGCCGCCGCAGCACTCGTCCTCCGGCGGGCGGCCGCCAGGCCCGGGACGTACGGGCGCTCCTCGCCGGGGCCTTCGAACTGCCGGCGTCAGCGGCACCGCGGAGCGGGAGCGCGTCCGCCGCGCGCGAGCCCGGCGAGCGGCGCGGCACACCCTCGCCGCCCTCCCCGTACGAGACAGCGAGCCCGTCCACCCGGCCGCGGCAGGGCACACCCGAACCGTCCGCGGGGCCCCGCGGCACGCCGTCCGACGCGCCCCCGGCAACGCCCCGCTACCCACGGTCCATGGCCGCCCCCGGCCGTGACGGCGAGCTGCGGCGTACCTTCGCGGCGCTGCCCGCCCGTCCGGTACGTGACCGCGACCGGTTCGCCGAGACGTGGTGGGGCAACGCCTGGGTGTCCGCGCTGGAGGAAGGAGCCCTCGACGCGGCGCGGCTGGCGCGGGGGAGGGCGTATGCGGGGCGGGGAAACGTGGACGCCATCACCGTCACCCCGGGACTCGTGCTGGCGTACGTGCAAGGCAGCCGGCCCCGGCCGTACCGCGTGCAGGTGCGGCTCAGGACGTTCTCCGACGAGGAGTGGGATCTCTTCCTGGACGCCGCCGCGGACCGGCCCGCGCACATCGCCGCGCTGCTGGACAAGCAGATGCCGCAGTCCCTCGCCGAGTGCGGGGTCCGCCTGCTCCCCGGCGCCGGCGACCTCGAACCCCACTGCAGCTGCCCCGACTTCGGCCACCCGTGCAAGCACGCGGCCGCCGTCTGTTACCAGACCGCCCACCTGCTCGACCGCGACCCCTTCGTCCTGCTCCTGCTGCGCGGCCGTGGCGAGCGCGACCTGCTCGACGCCCTGTCACGGCGCAACGCGGCCCGCGCGGCCCGTGCCGACCGGGACCGCAGGCCCGCCCCCACCCCAGGCATACGCGCCCGGGACGCCCTGGCTCGCCGCACCCGGCCGCCGCTGCCGGCACCCCTGCCCCCGCCCGCCCACCCCGAGCAGCCACCGGTCTACCCGGACGCCCCCGGCGGCCCCGACTCGTTCGCGCTGGACCAGCTCGCCACGGACGCCGCCGCCCGCGCGCACGCCCTGCTGGCCACCGGGCAGGACCCGGTGGGAGAACTGACGCTGTGGCAGGACGCGGTACGGCTCGCCGCCGCCCGCCCCGGCTCGGGCCTCACCGCCGGAAGCCGGGCGCTGTACGCGTCGCTGGCCGCCGCCACCGAGCGGACACCGGCCGACCTGGCGCGGGCGGTCGCCGCCTGGCGGCAGGGCGGGAGGGAAGCCCTCGCCGTACTGGAGGAGCCCTGGGACCCGCCGGCCGGCCGCTTCGACCGCGCCCGCCCCCTTCTCCTGGCCGCGGACCTGCCCGCCTTCCGCCCGTGGCGCAACCGCCTCACCCACCCCGACGGCCATGTCCAGCTCCGTCTCGGCCAGGACGGCCTGTGGTACGCGTACGAGTCGGAACCGGGCCGCGACGACTGGTGGCCCCGGGGCACCCCCGACCCGGACCCGGTCGGCGCCCTGACCGGACTCGGGGCGCCGGGGGAGGGCTGACCTGGAGGCGTCCAGGCACCAGTTGGAGCCATGGGCGTAGTCCTGGTCCATCTTGGCGAGGACCTTCCCGGGGGTGGAGCTGCCGGAGAACAGGTCCTGGACCCCGGTCAGATGGTCCTGCTGGACCCTGGCGTCGGGCCAGTACTGGTCCAGGAACGGGACCGTCTGCCCTGCCGGGCGTGTACTCCGGTTTCCTCCGGCACGCCGTTGCCGCGGCGCGCCGTCACGGCCTGGACACCCGAGCGATCCTTATCGAAGCCGGCCGGCGCAGGATGGTCGGCGGCCAGACGGACATGATCACGGACATTGTGCTGGACCTCGCGGCGGCCGGTTGCGTCGACTGGCGCGAGTGATCGGTGCGGTGGCTGTGGTGGCCCGGCGGGGCCGGTGCCACCGCTGCTCACGTCAGAGGGCGGACGGCGATGTCAGCGGCTCGTGTCGGCGTCACCTTCGTCATTCGGAGGCTCTCCCTGTCTCCTGCCGCCCGGAGGGGAGCCGTTCCCGTGCTCTTCCAGCAGCTCGAGAAGCGCGGCGTCCGCTCTCCTCTGATCTTCCTTCGTCAGCTCGACCGGTGCGTTGTTGTAGACGGTGTAGCGATCTGGATCGATGATGTTGGCGGCCCTCAAGCTGAACGTCAGCAGGGGGCGCCAACCCTTGCGGTGGCCGACCCGAACCTGGAGCTGGGCCTTGTAGTCACGGGCCTCCGGGAGGAATCCGGAAAACGGTGCCTCGAACTCGAGGAAGAGTTGTTGCGCTTCTCTGCCGGGCACGACGAATCCGGCGGGCAGCTTCGTCTCCTCGTCCGGCCCCGGTTGGAGCCGGGACGTGGAGGACACCCACAGGAGCGGCAGATGAGAGGCGGGCTCATGAGGGAAGGTCAGGATGAGGTCCTGCACGACGATCGGTTTGGGACCGGTGTTGTGCAGGACGAGCGGCAGTCTTAGGCGTGCCGTGGAACCGTGGACGATCGCCGCGAAGGAATGAGGTTCCCACGCCTGCAGACGTCCCTGTCGGGCGTTGAGCCACCAGAACGACGCGACGGTGAAGAGCAGTGCGCAGACTGATACCACACTGGCGCCGGTAAGCGATGAGGACGCGATCTGATCCGCCGCGACCATCAGCGGAACCACAGGTTCAGTCTGCCAGCCCCGCCGTGGGCTCGCTAACAGGACGAGTGGAGGCCGACAGTCCCCCGGAACGGGTCAGAGGCCGGCGAGGAGTACGAGATACCAGGCGACCAAAGCAGAGCATGTCACCGCGGGGAGGAGTTTGGTCAGCCCGTCGCCCTTGCGTACGTGCGTGGTCACGGCACCGGCGAGCAGCATCAGCAGCCCGATACCGGCCAGGCCGCCGCACAGCGGTACGACCGGGCCGAGGGCCACGCCGATGGCGCCCGCCAGCTCCAGCCCGCCGATGACCCGGTAGGCCGCAGTGGTGAAGCCGGCGTGGGCGGCCAGCTCGGGCATCGGACCCAGGGCCAGAATCTTGGCCGCGCCCAGCAGGGCGAAGATCAACGCGATGAGACAGGTCAGCGAGGCGGAGAGGTTCACGAGGCGCCTTCGGGGGTGTGCGGGCGGCGGGCCCGGCGGCGTTCGGCGCCCAGGCCGGCGAAGTAGGCGATCAGGTCGGGGTTGTCGACCGCGGAGGGGTTGAGGACCTGGTCGGCGGGGGCGCCCTGGAGGAGGCGCTTGACCGGGACCTCGAGCTTCTTGCCGGTCTTCGTGTGCGGGATGGCCGGCACGGCGAGGATCTCGTCGGGGACGTGGCGGGGTGAGGCGCCGGTGCGGATCGCGTCGTGGATCTTCTCGCGCAGGGAGTCGTCCAGGAC